>PLNW01000141.1 GCA_003142855.1 Myxococcales bacterium | reverse complement strand
ACATCGACTCGCAACTGCATTCAAGCGATTCATCAGCCGATCAGTTCGTGGCGTGCTGCTGCCCAATCCTGTTTGTCAAGGCCATGGGCACGGCCGCGAGCCTCATATTTTGCGTACGCCAGCTTGGCAATATCCGCATCGGAAGCAGTCCTCACATCAATGTGCCGCGCGGCTGGGGCGGGCGAAGATCCGTGTGGCTGCTGCATTTGAGAAGAAAAGTGTGATCCGTGATGTGACATGATGGAACCCTCCGATAATGGATGAAATGGCGTGGCGGGCGGTCCTGCGTATCCAGAGACAGGCACAGCATCTCTTGTGCCACATTCAAGCGCGTGTGAATGTGGGTAGTTTCGTTGCAGCCAGTTCGAGCGGGCCGGCCGGTTCAATCAGAATGGAGGCTGCGGCGGTCAATTCGATGGGACAAGGCCTGACCAAGCAGGGCCCGAGAAGGATGGGTTGATCCGAGCCGCCAGAAAGGCAACAGATTTCAGTCACTCAAACATCCAGCCAGGCATCCAAGCAACGAATGGTGAATCCTAGGCACAGCTTGACTCGGTCGCAAGTGATCTCTTTCACTGTGTCTAGGCTTTGTGAGGAGCACAAATGGAACGTCTGACGGCTTCAGTCCTGCAGAAGATGCGCATTGCTGCGATGGTGCTTTTTGGTGCTTGTGCAGCAGTCGGCTGTGGCGGGGTTTCTGCAAGCAGCCCTCCTCCAGCTACGGGCGTACGCGCCGCCGACATCGACGATGTGTCAGCTGGTCTCATGGAGCATCACCGCCACCACCACCACGGCGGAGTGACGCTCATGGTCGCGCTGAGCCTCGACACGCTTGGCGTCTCGCCCGAACAGCGAACGGCTGTGGAGAAGGTTCGTAATGATCTGCATGCTCGAATGGAACCGGCGCGAGCCGCGGAGCAAAAGCTGGTAACTGTGCTGGCTGACGGACTTGCTGCGGATAATCTGGACCGGGCGAGCGCGGATGCTGCAGTCGCTCAGGTGGCGGCCGCGGCTGCAAAGGTGCACGATGCGTCCACGGATGCACTGAACGAGTTGCACACCGTATTGACGCCACCCGAGCGAGCCGCGCTTGTCGACAAAGTCGAGGCGCACTGGGCAGTCTGGCAGAAGGCCAATGCCGAGGAGACAGATCCGAGGAATCCTGAGCGTGGTCTGCTCGAGATGCTCGCGACTGATCTGGGCCTGACGCAGGATCAAATAGACAAGATCCGTGCGGGCCTCGGTGAGGGGATGAAGGCGGTGCCGCGGCTCGACCCGCAGGAGATCGCTGCGCACCTCCGCGCATTCGGCGAGGCATTCCGCCGGGAAAAATTCGATGCAAGACTGCTCACCACTGCGAACGGGGCAAACGCACACCTTGCTGGCTGGGGCGCGGCGCACTTGGCGCGCTTCATAGAGGCGGTGAGCCCCGTGCTCAGGCCGGACCAGCGCGCCAGATTTGCGCAGAGGCTGCGTGAGCACGCGACCCATACTTCTGGCAATGGAGGAGAACAATGAGCCAAGTCAGCCGGATAGGCATGTTGCGTCGGTTGGCGTGCATGGTCGGCATGAGCGCTGCGCTTCTAGGCACCGCTGGGTGCGGCCTGGAAGTAGGGGCCGTATATCCCGAGATGGGGTACAGCGATTACCCGTCCGACGCGTACATAGCGACGACTGAGCCTGTGTACTTCGATGGTCGGGCCACGTACTGGTACGGCGGTCGATGGAACTATCGGGATGGCGGTCGGTGGAACCACTACGACAGGGAGCCAGCGGGGCTCTACCAACGTCGCATGCAAGGCCCACCTGTGCGGCGCACGTACGAGGCGCGCGGTGGCCGTCCGGGAGCTGCGCCTCGCAGGCGTTAGGGGACGGCATCGTCAAGGCCCGGCCACTGTGCCGTGATCGCATCCCGGCAAGTCTTGCGCGTTTTGCCCAGGCAAGAATGCCGCTCGCATGAACTGTGAGCCTCCTGCGCTGCGGGCGGCATCATAGGTTCGTGCGGTACTTCGTGGTCATGGCAGGGGTGCTCGCCCTCCTGGGCGGGCTGGGGGGTGTGAAGGTCGCTCAGATCAAATCGCTTATTGCCTACGGTCACGCCGCTGTAGCAGCGGGTCCGCCACCTGAGGTGGTGGGGACCAGGAAGGCGATGCAGGAGACCTGGGAGAACAGGCTTTTCTCGGTGGGCACCATCGCCCCTGCGCGCGGCGTGACCGTGAGCAACGACGCCGCGGGTGTGGTCAGCGCAATCAAGTTCCAGTCGGGGCAGACGGTGCGCCACGGGCAAGTGCTGGTCGAACTCGACAGCCGCGTGGAACGTGCGCAGTTGGTCTCTCTGCACGCCCAGCTCACTCTGGCGCGCGTCTCCGCCGAACGGGCGCGTGCACTGTTCAAGGACAACGCCGTGCCAAAAGCGCAGCTCGACAGTGCCGAGAGCGCGATGCAATCCGCGACCGCCAACGCAGCAGCCTTGCAGGCGCAGATCGATCGCAAGACCGTGCGCGCCCCGTTCGACGGGCGGCTGGGCATCCGACTCATCAACCTGGGCCAATACTTGAACCCCGGGACTGGGATCACGGACTTGCAGTCCACAGACGCGAATTTCGTCGATTTCACGTTGCCGCAGCAGCAGCTCAAGCAAATCGCGGTGGGCATGGTGGTGCGAATCAATGAAGGCCTCCCCGGTCCGCGCGCCGAGGCGACCATCGCCGCCATTGATCCGACGCTGGACCCGATGACCCGCAGCGGCCGAGTGCGGGCCGCGGTACGCAAGATGGACGGCCTGGTCAGCCCCGGCATGTTCGTCAACGTCTCAGTGGTCCTGCCCGAGAAACGCAACGTGACCCTGGTGGCGGCCACCTCGCTGATTCACGCCTCGTTCGGCGACTCAGTCTTCGCTGTCGAAGAAAGGACTGACGACCACGGCGCCGTGGCCGCGGGCCCCGACGGCAAGCCGGCTCTGCTCGCGCGCCAGCAGTTTGTGAAGACCGGCGAGGCCCGCGGAGATTTCGTGGAGATCCTCGAAGGCGTGAAGCAGGGACAGGAAATCGTCGCGCAAGGCGCTTTCAAGCTGCGCAATGGTGCGCCGGTCAGGATCAACAACTCGGTCAAGGTCGAGCCGCAGCTCGTGCCCCGCCTGGAAAACCGCTGAGGGCCCATGCGGTTCGTTGATCTCTTCATCCGCAGGCCAATCCTCGCGGTTGTCGTGAGCCTGATCATCATCATCGCAGGCCTGCAAGCCGTGCGCTCGCTCAACGTGCGCCAGTACCCCAAGTTACAGGCAGCCAGCATCGTGGTCACCACGGTCTACGTGGGCGCCAGCGCGGATCTGGTGCGCGGCTTCGTCACCACCCCGCTGGAGCAGGCCATCGCCGCTGCCGACGGCATCGACTACATCGAATCGCAGAGCGTGCAGGGCCTGTCCACGATCAGTGTGCGCCTCAAACTCAACTTCGATGGCGCCAAGGCCCTGGCCGACGTCAGCACGCGCGTGAACCAGGTACGCGCGGATCTCCCTCCCGAATCCGAAATACCGGCCATCAGCCTGCAGCCCTCCGACGCCCAGACCGCCGCAATGTACCTGAGCTTCGCCTCGGCCATTCTGCAAGACAATCAGGTGACCGACTATCTGATTCGCATCGCGCAGCCGCGCCTGACCGCCATCGAGGGCGTACAGCGCGCCGAGATCCTGGGCGGCCGCACCTTTGCCATCCGCGCCTGGCTCAAGCCCGACCGCATGGCCGCGCTCAATGTCAGCCCCGCGCAGGTGCGCAACGCCCTGGCGGCGAACAACGCCTTGTCGGCCGTGGGCCAGACCAAGGGCGCGCTGGTGCAGCTCAACTTGACGGCCTCGACCGATCTGCGCACCGTCGAGGAATTCCGCAAGCTGGTGGTGCGCGAACAGAACGGCACGCTCGTCCGCCTGCAGGACATCGCCGACGTCGTGATGGGCGCCGACAACTACGAACAGGACGTGCGCATGAGCGGCCAGCGCGCGGTGTTCATGGGCGTGTGGGTTTTGCCCAACGCCAACTCACTCGACGTCATCGGCCGGGTGAACCGCGAAGTGCAACAGATCCGCAGGGAGCTGCCCACCGGGATGATGGTGAACGTGGCCTACGATTCCACCAAATACATCAAGAGCGCCATCAAAGAGGTGGTCACCACCCTGGCCGAGACGGTGCTGATTGTCATGGTGGTCATCTTCCTCTTCTTGGGCTCGCTGCGCACAGTCCTCGTCCCCGTGGTCGCCATCCCGGTGTCGCTCATCGGCGCGGTATTCCTGATGCAGGTATTCGGGTTCACAGTGAACCTGCTCACACTCTTGGCCATTGTGCTTTCTGTCGGCCTGGTGGTGGACGACGCCATTGTCGTGGTCGAGAACTGCGAGCGCCACGTGCGCGAGGGTCGCTCGCGACTGGAGGCGGCCTTCCTTGGCGCGCGCGAGTTGGTGCGCCCGATCATTGCCATGACCATTACTCTGGCAGCGGTTTACGCGCCCATCGGGTTCCAGGGCGGGCTCACGGGAGCCCTGTTTCGCGAGTTCGCTTTCACTTTGGCCGGGGCGGTATTCATCTCGGGCGTGGTGGCCCTGACCCTGTCGCCCATGATGAGTTCCAGGCTGCTCAATCCGGTTTACCAGCCGGGCTGGCTGCCGCGCCACATCGACAGCGGCTTCGATTGGTTCAAGCGCGTCTATGGCCGAATGCTGGCTGCTACCCTGCGCGCCCGCGGCGCCGTATACGTCGGGTGGCTCATGCTCACCCTAGCTGTGGTTCCCCTGTACATGTTCTCGCCCAAAGAACTTGCGCCCAATGAGGACCAAGGCGTGGTGTTCGGCGCGATGCTGGTGCCACCCAACGCCACACTGGAGCAGCTCGACCCCTTCCGCGCCGAGGTGACACGCATTTTCAAGGAGACGCCCGAGTTCGACAACACCTTTCAGATCACCTTCCCCTTCCAGGGCTTTGGCGGCATGTTGGTCAAACCCTGGGACCAGCGCAGTCGACAGATCTTCGCCATCGCCAATGAGACCAACTTCAAGCTGGCCAACATCGCGGGCGTGCGGGCTCCGGTGTTCCTGCCCCCTGCCCTGCCCAGCGCGGGCCTGATGCCCATCGAGTTCGTCATCGCCTCGACCGCCGATCACCAGGAGATCACGCGCTTTGCCGACCGGCTCAAACTGGCGGCCGTTCAGAGCGGCCAATTCGCGTTCCCACCCGACAGTGACGTAAAGATCGATCAGGCCAAGGCCGAGATTGTGCTCGACCGCGACAAAATAGCCTCAATGGGAATCAGCCTGGGACAAGTGGGCGGCGATTTGGCGGCGATGATTGGCGGGCACTATGTCAACCGTTTCACCATTGACGGCCGCGCGTACAAGGTAATTGCGCAGGTCGAGCGCAGCGGACGACTGACGGCCGATGATTTGCAGCGCATCTACGTGACTGGGCCCAACGGACAGCTCATGCCGCTGGGGGCAGTGGCCGAGATCCGCAAGGGAATCGAGCCGCGCACCCTCAATCGCTTTCAGCAGCTCAATGCCGTCAAGATCTCGGGCGTGCCGTCGCGCTCGCTGGAGAACGGGTTGCGCGTGCTGGAAGACGAGGCGGCGAAGATTCTTCCCCCTGGCTATCGCATCGACTACACCGGCGAATCGCGCCAGCTTCGCCAGGAGAGTGGCAAGTTCCTGCCGGCCATGGGCCTGGCCCTCGTGCTCATTTTCTTGGTCCTCGCCGCACAATTCAATTCCTTCCGCGATCCCTTTGTCATCCTGGCCGGGTCAGCGCCTTTGGCCATGTTCGGCGCGCTCATCTTCACCTTCTTGAAATTCCAGGGCCCGCCCGGCATGACCTTCCCGCTGACTGCGGGATGGACTGTGACACTGAACATCTACTCCCAGGTCGGATTGGTGACCCTGGTCGGCCTGGTGTCAAAGAACGGCATCCTGATCGTCGAATTCGCCAACGTGCAACAAGAGTGCGGCCTGTCCAAGATTGACGCCGTGAAGGCCGCAGCTGCGACCAGGCTGCGTCCGATCATTATGACTACAATAGCCACCGTTGCCGGCCTCTTTCCCCTGACCCTGGTCACTGGTCCGGGCGCAGTGGCGCGCAATTCGATTGGTATTGTGCTGGTGGGCGGAATGTCGATCGGCACGCTCTTCACGCTTTTCGCTGTGCCGTCGATCTACGTACTGCTAGCGCGCGACCACCGCAAGGCGCACGCAGAGGATCTGGAGACCGAGCGAGCGGCGGCGGCGGCGACGATGCCGAGAGAAGGGAGCGCAGAGGCGGCGTGAGGAGGGTCAGGGGGCCGGATCAAGCTGCCGTCTCGACTCGCCTTTCCAACCACGCGGGAAGTAGCTATCCGGTCGGCTTTGGCGCCACGCGGGTGCGCCAATAGCCGGGTTTCCGGTGACAATGCATCGCCGCGACGACGAGCACGTGGCGTTCCTCAGCGGCGTACAGGACTGCGTAAGGAAACACCCGTGTTAGCCGCCCAATTCACCGGAGCCTTGTGCCTTCGTCAGGCGGCCGGCGCGCATTGGGGATGCAAGCGAGTCTCGACGGCCGCGGTCGGATGCCGGACGGTCCACAACTGTTTCCCGTGGCTGCCGATAACCTGGCATGCGACGACCACTCCGCTTCGGTCCCGAACAAAGCCTCGTCCCGCTGGCGCGTGTGGAGCGAACGATCCTCATTCTGCGTGGGCGCAGGGTGATCCTCGATTCGGACCTGGCTGGCCTGTATGGCGCGTCAGCCAAGCGGCTGAACGAACAGGTGAAGCGCAATACCGGACGATTCCCCGCTGACTTCGCCTTCAAGCTCACGCCCGAAGAGTTCGAGACTTTGAGGTCGCAATTTGCGACCTCAAAACCCGAACGCCGGGGAGGACGGCGCACGCTCCCCACCGCCTTCACCGAGCACGGCGCCCTGATGGCCGCATCCGTGCTGAACTCGGCCAAGGCCGTCGAAATGAGCATCCAGGTCGTGCGCGCGTTCGTGCGGCTCCGGCACCTTCTGGCCTCGCACCACCAGCTCGCCGCCAAGCTGGACGAGCTGGAGCGCAAGATCGCAACTCACGACACCCGTATTGTGGCCCTGTTCGACGCCGTCCGAAGCCTGATGGCCGCGCCGGACAAACCCAAGCGGCAGATCGGTTTCCAGACCAAGGGCAAGGGTCGCTCGCCTACCAAAGTGCGTGAACGTGGCGGCGAATGAGATCGTTGTAGATCTGTTCGACTCCGCGGTTCTGTTCGGGCGTCAAGGGAGCCATGGTCTCGACCTGCAGGTTGGCGTCGACTTGATTGGGATGGGAGGCCCCGGGAATCACCGTGGTCACACCCGGCGTATCGAGCACGAAGCGCAGAGCCGCCAGGTGAAGAGGCGTTCCGGGGAACAAGGCCTTGAGACGTTCGACTGCCTTCAATCCCACTTCATACGGGACTCCTGAAAACGTCTCGCCCTTGTCAAACACGGCGCCTTCGCGATTGAACTGCCGGTGATCGCCGGGGCCGAATGCCGTCGAACTCTTGTACTGCCCGGTCAGCAGGCCGCTGGCCAGCGGCACCCGTACGATGACGGCGACCCCTCGCCGCGCGGCCTCGGCGAGGAACCGTTCGCGCGGGCGCAGTCGGAACATGTTGTAGATGATCTGCACGCTGCGCACGTTGTCGAACTCGATGGCTTTGAGGGCCTCCTCGACCTTCTCCACGCTCACCCCGAGATGCTTGATCTTGCCCTCGTCGCGCATGCGATCGAAAACCTCGAAAATCTCGGGGCGGTAGTACACAGTCATCGGCGGGCAATGCAGCTGGATCAGGTCGAGGCACTCCAGTCGCAAACGCGAGAGGCTGGCTTCGACGAATGTGCGCATGGCTTGTGGCGTGTACGCCTCGTCCACATGTGGTGACAACTGACGGCCACACTTGCTGGCCACGAACAGGCGCTGGCCACAGGAGCGAACAAAACGCCCCACGGCTTTTTCGCTGTCCCCATCCGAATAGACGTCGGCGGTGTCGATGAAGTCGATGCCCCCTGCAACGGCGTGCTGGAGCACGCGGTCGGCATTGGCCGCGTCGAAGGGCTCGCCCCAACGCCCTCCCACTTGCCAAGTTCCCAGGCCAATTTCCGAGACGTTGATTCCCGAATTGCCAAATGGTCGCTTTTTCACGGGCGAGAGACTGAACCATTGCCCGCGGGCCGTCAACCCGGACACGCCTTTCAACGTCCAGCCGCCTTGGGTCCCGACGCCAGGGCCAGCCGGACTCCGAGTCCCAGGGTTGCCTCTTCTGTCAGGCCGCGAATGCCGTAGCGATTCCCCACGTCGCCCGCGCCGTAGATCAGAATCTCTCCCAGCGAGGACAACAGCGCGACCCCGACCAGCGCGCGCACACGGTAAGCGTCGGGGAATTGCCGTTCCTGCAGCATGTCGCCCCAAAGCTGCTCGGCGTAGCCGGAAATGAAGGGCTGCACTCTTGCGAAGTGGACGTATCGGGCGTGGAGGTCCAGGCCTACGCCCGCCGAGTAGCTCGACCGATCAGGCAGAAACCACATACCAATCGCCCGTTCGGCAAAGAGCCAATTCCGTGCACGGGGTTGAGAAGCTGGCCACGCGCCGGCAGCCATAGACCAAGGCGCGGTCGTCGACCACAAGCCCGCCGCTGTTCAAGATGCGTTGGTCTGGCTTCCACAAGATCGTGTCGCCATTCACCGTGACACGATTGCAGGTCACCGCCTGGTCGGCGCGCACGCACAGCCCCGTGCCCTGCGACTCTTCGTCGAAGATTCCCGGCCCGACCAAGGCGTGGTCGTAGAACAAGTACCCCAGGCCCGCATACACGAACCCGCCGAAAGGAACGAGCGCGAGCTGTCGGCCGTCGCTGCGCGCGGCGTTCGCTTCTGTCTCCTGCTGGGTGAGCGCGAGCAAGGACGCGGGCGCCCCCGCAGCATCGAGGCCCAAGGTCACACCCGAAGCACACGCTTGGGTTGCGTCGCTGACAAAAGCCGCGGCGTTCGGGACGATCTGCCCGTCAGCCAGCTCCAGGCTGCGCCAGATCCAGAATGAGCCGTCGGGGTATTCGAGCGACGCGGGCGCGCCCAAGCTTCGCACACCATCGGGCACAGGCACCACGCAGTCCGAGGTCAATTGGCCAACCGAACTGGTTTCCTCGTCAATGTGATCGATGCAGGCGGACGCCAAAGCGACCAGCGCGACGAGCAGCCTAGCACTACTGATTGAAATTCGGACCGAGCCGGCGCGTCGCGAGGAGGCCCGGCCGCGACGAGCGCCGAGGGAGGATACTCGACGTATCTGACCGAGAAGCGAGAAAGCGGACGGGCCCCGCAGCAGCGACGGCGACGGGAGAAATTCAATCAGTAGTGCTAGGCTGGCTTCGCTGGGCCGTATCGAACGCATTCGGGAATCGAGTCATGATTTCGTGAGGATACCTCCAAGAAAAGATCGCGCGAAAAGCACTTTTGAAACGAGCCTGAAACAGGGTATTATTCGCGAACATCCGATGACGTCGCTTCGCGTCTGCGGCTCGCTTCCCTCACCCGTTGTCTCCGCGCGGCCTGTCTGCCCAACGGTGTCGGCGCCACTCGCGCTGCACAGGTTCTTGCTCGCCATTGTTGCTTTGGCCGCGCTGATTGGCGCGGCTCCGACGGTCGAGGCTGCGCCCCGGCGGGCCAAGAGCCATGCCAAGGCCAAGCACTCTTCCCGGGCGTCCACTCGCGCCGCAGCCAAGGCCAAGGCCGACGGGGCGGGCGGCGCTCTCGCCGAAGGCAAGGTCGCGGTCTTCGCCTTCCAGGGAGAGGACACCTATTCTGTACGCGATCACGTGATTCAGGCACTTACGGACAGAGGAATCAAGGTCGAAGCCGCCATTCTCCCGGTGGACACCACCGAGCAATACCGCGACATGGGCGCGGTGATGAACCTGGCCGCTTACGTCCACGGACACGTCAAAGAATTGCCCGCGGATCACGCCGTCGCCACCATCGTCATTCGCAGCGGCGTCACCGGCAAGAAGCTCACCTCGGTCACCTTCACCGGATACCGGCGCGGCCTGCCCTACGACGTTGAAGAAAAACTCTGGCAGCGGTTGGGCCCCGCCTTCACGCGCGCCTGCGTGGAGGCCACCAAGCCCCGCCCGCACCACAACAAACCAATGGTCATCGAAGCGGGAACGCCGCTCTGATCGCGTCACGCGCCGTCTGGGGGCGAGCCGCTTCGCGTGCGGGCTTGGTGCGCACCGGCGGTCTGCAAAAACCGGGCTTCCAGCAGCGGGCAAGATCGCGAAAACGCGATGATGTACACTGGGCGCGTCCTGAGAAAGACGGAAATCGCAGAGAGGGGAGGCGCTCAATGCGCTCAAGAAAGACTCCTGCCCCCACAGAATCTGTTGACCACCTGAGCCTGTTCCGCAGACGGGCGGCCAAGCTCGATTCGCTGGGGGTTCTGGCCGGCGGCATTGCCCATGATTTCAACAACCTGCTGGGCGGGATCTTCGGCAACATCGACCTGGCTCGGTCTGAGGCAAGGGATCCCGCAATTATCGAGCATCTTGATGCGACGCTGGACCGACGTGTACAGCACGACCATCGGGGCAACGTATTCCGTCACCGACGTGACCTTCAGCAAAACCACGGCCCGCTACGTGCGCATGTATGGCACGCAAAGAGGCACGACCAACGGGTATTCACTGTTTGCTTTCATGGTCCTGAACGACCCGTAGACCGAGAGCCTCGAGCAACTTTTCGGACGTCAGCTCGGCCGCGGCGCCATTCTCAACCCTGCCAGGGAAACGCTCCGCTCCCGGACCTGTGCTACAACCCACGCTAGCCGCAGCACAGGGGGTGGCGCCGTTCACCGCGCGATCGGGTTTCGGGGTTCCATTCGGCTCATAGCCGTCGACGGTGCCAATTGAGTTCAATGGTCAGATAGGCCACAATAGCAGCGTGACCAAAGAAGAAGCCCTCAAGCAACTGGCAGATGCGGAGGTCGTCCCCTGTGTGTCGGGAGGAATCGCAGAGGCCAAGGAAATTCTCGATGCCTGCCTCTCGGCGGACATTCCCGCCATTTTGGATCGCCAGGATTCCTGCAATACCCATGGCCATGCCTGTGCCGTGCGAATCGACCTATGCGTGAGGCCAGAGGATCTTCCCAAGGTCATGGCCATGATGCACGCGCGTTGGCAGAACCTGCTCGATCAGGAAGGCACTCTGCCAGAGCAGACCGCCCTTTCCGCAGAATGCGAAGATCCCCCTTGCCCTGCATGCGGCACCGCCGCGCCCCTAAAAGACGGCGCCTGCACGGGATGTGGGTTGCAGCTCGAGGTCGTCCCATGAGCAAACTAGTTGCACTCGTCCTGGTCATCCTCTCAGAACATGGGAGCCGATGGCTCTGTGCCCACGGGTTGCGACTGGCACCCCAATGTGGCCGATCATCTGAGAATGGCGGGCATTCTGCAGTTGCAACTGTCGGCGAAGCTGGGTTGGCAGGTGCCGTAGGCGCGGACTAGTAGATGGGGACGGACGCATGAAGGGTCAGCGTCGTGGCAGGCGCCGGGCATCCGGTACTGCCTCAGCCGGCCCGGGGGCCGCACGCCTGAACACTGCGGGCAGCGAAGCGCCTGGGGATAGCCGACCGGGCGGCGGCCTTCACAGGGCCGTCGGGCTGGTGGTGCTGGGGGTGCTGGCAATCTACGCCGTTTGGCGCGTGATTCACCTGGCATGGACCTGCGACGACGCTTTCATCTCCTACCGATACGCGAAGCACCTGGTTGAAGGGCAAGGGCTGGTGTTCAATCCGGGGGAGCGGGTCGAGGGCATCACCAATCCGCTGTTCACGCTCCTGCTGGCGGGGATGATGGCCGCTGGGCTGGAACCGCGTTTCGCCTCGATGGCGTTGGGAGCCGTCGCTTATGTCGTCGTCGCGGTGACGCTGGCGTGGTGGTCGTATCGTAAACGACCGACGACTGGCCTCTGGCTCCCCCTGGGAGCCTGCCTTTGGCTCGCCCAGGACGATCTGCACGCTTGGGGAACAGGCGGGCTCGAGACCACGGTGTTTGCGGCGCTGGCGTTGGGAGGAATGGCCTGCCTGTCGGCGTCGCAGCGCCTGCGCGGCGCAGTCCTGGGCGGGGTTCTGCTTGCACTTGCGTGTCTCACCAGACCGGACGGCATTATCTTCGCGGCGGTGGGAGTGGCAGCGCCCTTTCTCTTGCGTTCCGACGCTTCCCCGAGCGAACCGCGGCAGACGTTCAGGCAGACCGTTGCGGTCGCAACTCCGGTGCTCGTCTTGTGTGCCGGTTTGCTCGCCTTCAAACTCATCTACTACGGCCGCGTGCTCCCCACCGCGTTCTACGCAAAGTCCGCCACAGACCCCTACTACCGGCAGGGCTTGATGTACGTGGCGCTCTACGGGGCCAAGCACTGGGCCATGTCCTTGTCGCTCGTGCTTCTGCCCCTCGTGGCCTGGTGGACAGGCCGGCTGCGGAGCTTGTGGGTCCGGCGGGACGCGCTGCTGGCCCTCGGGGCCTTCGCTCTCTTCACGACCTACGTGGCCCATTCCGGCGGCGACTTCATGTTTGCGCGCCGACTGGTTCCAGCGCTGCCTTTCCTGTTCGTCTTTCTCGATGCTGCCGTGTCGGCTCTCACACCCAAGATTGGCGTCGCGCTCGCGCTTTCGCTCACGGCTGCCAGCTTCTTTCCCTATCCGCTCTTTGGCCCGAATCGACCTGAATTCGTCCATGGCATCTCCGACGAGAGACTCGGCTACCCGGAGACCGTCGTCGGCGAGCGTCGCGCTCAGGCGCAGGCCGCCCAAGAAGTTTTCCAGGGTCTGCCAGTTCGCGCCGCCTTTGGCGGCGGCATGTGCATGTTCGCGTACTACAGTGAACTTCCCTATCTGGTCGAGCCCAACGGGCTCACCCAGTACTGGATCGCCGAACGCCCTCTGCCCAGCCGCGGCCCCAAGGTCGGCCACGAGAAGCTCGTGTCGCGTGAGCAACTGCTCGCCCACGGAGTCTCGCTTATCTTCCACCACGACCACCCCCCGCTGCAAGAGCGCTCGCCCGGCCTCAATCGCCTCATCATCGACGATGCCCTGATGGTTGAGATGCTTACCTACGACGATGCCCTGATGGACAAACTGCGCGCAACCGGGCGCGTTCGCTTTCGAGCTATTGACGACATCCTGAGGACAGCCACAACTGACATACAGGCAATGCCTTGCGCTGACGCTCGCGAGGCCTTCGCAGGCCTGTCGGGCTACTACCTCGACGCCCACCCCGACAGAGCCGGCCCGCTTCGCGAAGCCATGGCCCGCGCCTGCGCCCGCTGATTACTTCAGGGCAAACAGCGCGACGCCCTCGCCCTTCGCGAGCAGTTCCACCATCGACGCATCATCCAGAAACTTCCAAAGCATTGGTGGATACGACAACTGTCCCTCTCTGGTCGAATAGAAAATGTGGGTGATCCCCTTGTTCCTGAGCCGCGCTTGGATCTCCCCGGCCGAGGCGCATGGCGCCAGCCAATCAACAATCTGCGAGGCTTCAAAGAAGCTGTCGGCAATATACTCTCGCTCGCTATAGAAGCCGTAATTCGTATTCAAGAACAGCAGCCTTGTGTTCATGGGTAGTTCGCGATTCATGAAGGCAAACTCCCCAGGCACGGCGGACTTCATCACGGCTTCGCGATCCTTGCCACCATACCTACCCACGACCTCTGCCGCCTTGGCATAACTCCCACTCACCTCGAGGATCAAAAGCCCAGCCGTCAGACAATAGACAGCCGCAAATGCGCCCACCACGACAACC
The DNA here is from genome assembly GCA_003142855.1 of Myxococcales bacterium. GTDB lineage: Bacteria > Myxococcota_A > Polyangia > Fen-1088 > Fen-1088 > Fen-1137. The sequence continues at coordinate 49,686 of PLNW01000141.1, read as the reverse complement.
TTCCGCGCAAACAGCCGGTCCATCAACTCCCCCAACGCAAGCGCGGCAGCGATAGCCAACACCGGAATGATGGGGATGAGAAATCGCAATTGCTGGCTCGCACTCGCCCAGCACACGAAATAGATCCCGGACACCACCAGACAGGCACGCACGGTGCGGTTCCAGAATGCTGCAACAACCGAGAGCGGGACGAGAGCAATCCACATCCTGTTGAGCGATCCGTCGAAGTGAGCGTAGCCCTCTCCGGCAGACAAAATCACCCGCAGGGGCAGCTTGATGTAGTCCACGGCCGTGCGCCCCATGCCCACGGACGCTTGCCAGTCGGCAAACTGCCGCCAGCAGGCCTGGCTCCAATCGGGACCGCCGAACACATCGTAGAAAAATGGATATACCGGATTCCCGGTGAACCAGGCAGCCTTCGCCATCCAGGGCAATGCCAGGAGCACGATGGGAGGCAAAAGGCAGGTTGCGAGCTCGACCAATGCCCGGCGAGGGCGGTTTCCGGCAGGCAGTTTGACCAAGTACCATGCCACTATTGGCACAATTCCCAGAAATCCGCTCACTTTCATGCCGGCCATGATTCCGCAGCTGATCCCCGAAAGAAGCAGGCACACGCGCCGCTGCTCAGGCTTGTCGTTTGCGCGCATCATGAATATGAACGCGGTTGTCATGAAAAAGGCCTGGATTATGTCGACGTATGCGATAGCCGCTTCCCGCATGAAGGTGTGGTTGAAGAGCACGAACAGCACAGCCATGAAGCCATACCAAGTCGACTTGCGAACGCGCATGAACTCGAAGATCGCGTAGGCAGTAAAGACAGTGAAGATGCATTGAACGGAATTGGCGAGAACATATTCTTTCAAGAGCATCGCCATTGTGAACACCATCTCGCCATTGAGCGGCCAGTTGGAGTACACGTTGAAGGGAATTCTGAAGAACCCTCCGTGAGCTATGTACAGCTTGGGAATTGTGAGGTGGTAGACGCCGGCGTCCCCCTTGAGCTCGGGATCCATGCTGCACACAGCAGCTACCGCAAGTGCCAGAACGATTGGCAGGAGGCAAGCGGTCGCCGCGGCAACCGGCGCGGGCCGAAGGCCTCGCAAGAATCGAGGAAGGCGCGGACGGATGAAGGGAGCGGCCCCCGCTGCTGACACGAGAATGAGCGCTCCCACGGCTGGCAATGTGAGGACTTGGGCCGCGCAGAGAAAGAAAATCGCACTGATCCAAAACGCGGTCCCAAGGCACAAGCGAGTCAGGCCCCGGTGGGGGAAGTCTTTCGCCTTGCGAAACGCCGCCCGCTCAATGGCAAATCCCGGCAGCCAGAGCAGGCCAGCCAGGAGAGCCATCGTGACCAGGTGTAGCAGTACGTTTGTCATGCCGATTTGGTCACTGCGTTCTGGAATCTCTCCCGCGGCCAGGTCAGCGGACCCCAGATCATCCCGCCATCGCCGCTCTCCGCACCTGGTCGAGTACGCCCATCAACTGGCTCAGCTGCGCCGAGCTGAAGAGTCCTTCAGGACCGCGCGGCGTGAGATCCGTGAAAGGCGACTCGTAGAGCAACGACGCCGCCATCACCCCATGCTCAGTGAGGTGATTCACGATCAGGTTCACGAACTCGATCTGGTTCGCGGCTAGCGATTTCCCGGTCAGAAATCCGCCCAAAGCCGCCTTGGCCGCCTCGCGGTCGAGTCCCACCAGCGAACGCACGAAGAGTCCCAGGCCGTGCGATGTCTCTTTCGCCTGGTTGATTTCCTCGGGACCGCCGATGCCAGCTTCGCGAAGCATGCGTTCCAGCTCGGCCACATCCGCCGCCGTGAGCGCGCGATTCATGCGCAGCTTGTGGATGGCGACGTGATCCTTGTGGGCCAGCAGGAACGAACGCGCCTTGGCGCGAAATTTCTCGAATCCGTCGCCAGCAGTGAAACCCGGCAAGTCTATATTGCTCGCGGCGCCGATTTGGTCCACGAAATCAGAATAGACCGGCTTGCGACTTTGCTTGTCGATGAACTGGACCAGGTCCCGCAAGCGCCGGCGCAATCTCTCAAGCATCGGCGTGGTGACGTCCTGCCACCATTCGTCGGCCTGCACGTCCGCGATCAACTCCATTTGCGCGCGCACCATGGGGATGGCGGATTTTTCTTCCAGCAGTCCCGCGAGGGCCTTCACTTGGTCGCGCAGACGCTCGAAGCCGGGCTCGGATCGCAGGAGCGCCAGTTGCAGATTCAGAACCAGCAGGTCGAAGCGCTTGGCCTCCTCTGGCTCGGGTTCCAGCTCCGACGGCAAGCCCGCCACTTCGCGCGACAGCTCGGCCAGCGCCTCACCCGACAGCCGCATCCAGGCATCGGCCTTGGCGTACTTCTCCACCGCGCGCCGCTTGGGCCGCACCACGAAGTTGTCCAGGTTCATCGCGGCGACCTCGCCGTGCAACATCCCGGCCACGGCAATGCGCAGCTCGGCCTCGTTCCGTGGATCACCAAAGACGGCCGCCGGCTCGGCCAGGGCGGTAGCGCCGAGCTTCTTGTCCAACTCGCCGATGGCTTCCAGACGCCGCTTGAACAAACGTTTGCCTAGCGGTTCACCGGCCGCGCCGTCCACTGTCGCGGGGCTCTGGCCGAAAAACTCCAGATTTCCGCAGTAGTCGAAGATCTGGAAGTACTGCTTGTGCTTGCCCGGGCCAAACAGATCCGGACACAGTCGCGTGCCGCGCCCGAGCATCTGCCAGAATTTGGTCTTCGAGCGCACGACCTTGAAGAACACCAGATTGACCACCTCGGGAACGTCGATGCCGGTATCGAGCATGTCGACCGACAGGGCGAGATGGGGTGCCTTGTCTTTGGCCGAAAAGTTGTCGATCAAGCTCTGCGCGTATTCGACCTTGAAGGTGATGACCCGGGCGAACTCGCCCCTGAAATGCGGATAGTTGGCGTCGAAGCGCTCGGCGATGAAATCCGCGTGCGCCTGGTTCTTGGCAAACAAGATGGTCTTGCCCAGCCTATCGCCGCCCGCCACGGTCAGTCCCTGGGTCATCAGGTGTCTGAGTACCTTGTCAACTGTGTCCTTGTTGAACAGCCACTTGTTGACCGCCTCGGACTCCACCCGGTCGGGAACCGTGCCGTCCTCGTCCCACTCCAGCTCATCCCACTGTTCTTTTTCCTCATCGGACAAGTCGGCGTACTTGATGCCTTCGCGCTGGAATTTCAGCGGCACTGACACCGCCTTGGGCGGCACGAGGAATCCATCCTTCACCGCCTCGTCGAGCCCGTAGGCATCAGTGGGCACGCCGTTCTCGAGATCGAACAGCTTGTAGGTGTTGCGGTCCACCTCGTCCTTGGGCGTGGCAGTCAGGCCCACCAGCAGCGAGTCGAAATAGTCGAAGATAGCGGCGTACCTCTGAAACACCGAGCGGTGCGCCTCGTCGATAATCACCAAGTCGAAGTGCCCGACCCCGAAACGCCGCTGTCCGTCCTGCGATTCGTCGATCAGCCCCATCATCGTTGGATAGGTCGAGACATACACGCGCCCTTCGGCGTCCTTTTCGGTGACCAGGTTGACCGGTGGGGAGTCGGGCAGAAATCTCTTGAAGGCACCCACGGCCTGATTGACCAGCGCCACCCGGTCGGCCAGGAACAGCACGCGTTTTGCCCAATTGCAGCGCATGAGCAGGTCGCAAAGCGCGATCACGGTGCGCGTTTTGCCCGCGCCGGTGGCCATCACCACCAGCGCCTTGCGGTCGTGGTCGCGCTCGAAAGCCTCGCCGATACGGCGAATGCTGCGTGTCTGGTAGTAGCGCTCGACGATGTTCTGGTTGATCTCGGCCCCGGCCAGCAATTTGCGGGTGCTGCGTCGCTGGATGAGCAGCTCCAGTTCGGCCTTCTTGTAGAAGCCCTGAACCTGGCGTGGCGGATATTGCTTGTCGTCCCAGATCCAATGGTCGTAGCCGTTGGAATAGAAAATCACGGGCCGCTGGCCGAAGCGCACCTCCAGGCAATCCGCGTACAGCTTCGCCTGCTGCTGTCCCACGCGCGCATCCCGCTTGGTGCGCTTGGCTTCGACCAAAGCCAGCGGCTTGCCATCATCGCCCCACAACACATAGTCGACGAAGCCCTTGCCCTGGTTGTTGGGCATGCCGTCGACCTCGAACTCCCGGTCGCGCGGTTGATCGAGCTGCCAGCCAGCCTCCTTGAGCAGCAAGTCGATGAAGGCATCGCGCGTCTCGGCCTCGGAGTAGTCGTGCGTGTCGAGTTGCGCGGTCGCGATCTTCCGCGCCTCGGCGACCTCGGCTCGCAGGCGCGTGAGTTCCGCATCCAGCGCAGTCTTGTCTGCCAGCAGTGCCGACAGCTTCTCGTCCCGCTCGCGCAGACCACCCTCTAGCTTCTGCAGTTGCTCGACGGTCTGCTTGGGCAGCGGCGTCGTTTTGGGCAGCGCGATGACGTCGAACACCAGCCCCGCGCCCGGCTTCGCGCCCCGCGCATACGAACGCGCCAGCCAGAACGCGAAATGGAACAGCTCGCGCACGGCGGTCACCGCGTCCGACGGCTGGATCGGCCGATGACTGTGAACCGCCTGATTGCCAAGCGTGTTGATGAGCCGCACTTTGCTGAACACCGCCTCGCCCGCCGTGGCCTTGAAGGTCGGCTCGTGGATCAAGGCGCTCAGATTGTCTTGGTAGGGCAAGCGCAGGGCCGAGTCGTGCTTGAACATCCATGCCACCGCCAGCTCAAGCGTGCGCCGGGCATAGAAGCAGGCAGTCCGCGGATCCGGATACACAGCCGCCTCCGCCTTCTGCGCCGACTCGTAGACCTCGGGCCACTCAGCCTGCAGAAAAGCGAAGAGGGTCATTTCAAGTCTTCGCTCCCTTGCGCAATTCGTCGGGCGACAGCTCGTTCTTCTTCACCAGGTCCACGACGGTCGTCGCTTGCTTCTCGGCGATCATGGTCAGCCGATCCACCGCGGTTTCCGGCTTCTTCTGCTGGACGGCGAGAACCCAGACCTTGGCCGTGCCGGGTGTCATCTGGTGACAAATATGTTCCAGGTGACAGAGGAGCAACCCGGTCGAACGAATCGGGTTGTGTCCTTGTCCCTTGACCACGACGAGCGTCAGCCCCGTCTGCGACAGAACCGTCATCTCCTTCGCAAGCGCCAGCATCTTGTCGTCGTTCGTGATCAAACCATCCCACGGGCGTTGGTCGACGTGCAGCTCGCGTAGCAACTCCCAGTCAAACACATGGCTGAGTTCAGGCCGGATGCGACGAACCGGGACGAGTTCGGCGCCCTCGATGTACTGGGAAAGCGCGTCGACGATGGGTTCGGGGAAATTCTGGTCCAGCGCGAACAAGCGGCGGTGATGACCGGGCATCACGCCGCCTGTTTGAGCTTCAGGTTCTGATCAAGTTCCTGCTCCAGAGCGATCGCGTCCGCGACCTGTGCTTCGTTGAGGTACGGGTAAAGCTGAATGATCCGCTTAGTGTCCAGACCATCGTTTGCCAGCGCGGCGATCGCGGTCGTCTCCACGCGCGTGCCCGCGACATGCGGCGATCCACTCAGCTTGCCTGGGACGATACGAAGTTCTGGCTTGGGTCGCACGAGGTCGGGGCCCTTCAGCCCTTCCATGGAGGTAAAAGGCGCCACGAGATTCAGCAGCTCACCCCGCGCAAGCTGCCCCTGAGGGTCCTGCAACCCGGTGGGGAGGTCCAGATACAAGGTTCCGTCGGGAACCACGAACAAACTGGATTTCCCTTCGCTCCACACCGGGAGGTCGAGAGCCCGCAATTGCTCCAGAGCACGCCTCACCGCTGGCATGCCCACACCCGGAATCTCCGCGCCAGCTTCCAAGGTTTTCTGCCGGCGGAGCCAGTAGATGACCCTCAACCCCATGAGATCCGAGTACGACCACAGCTTCACCTTGGTCGGGGAAACGCTGGGACCAAAGATTCCGTGTCGGTCCCACCAGTGGATCGTGGACAGCGGCACGCCGGAAAGCGCCGATGTGCGCCTGGCCGTGTAGGCACCGATCCCGATCATGGGCAAACCCTAGACCCAGTATATCCCGAGTCAAGGAAGCAAACGGAGACTCGTTCGTACGCTGTGGGTACCTTCGTTTCTCGTCCAACCAGCTTGCGTTAGGGGAGAATTGGACCTAGTTTGTTTGCTCTCTGAAGACGCTTCTTCTTCCCTGCCCGATGGGATCACCCCGGGAACCCCAAACGCCTCTGAGCGAACGAACGGCGAATGGAACCGCTCCGGGCATAAGGACCCCGGGTTCGCTTCAGAGGACGTTGGGTACACGGGTTTCAAATCTCTCCTGATACCTGCAGCTCAAGAATCTCAATTTGCTTCTGTAGTATCTTGATATCGAGCGCCGCAAGGTGCACTGGTACCGCCAACGTCGCTCGTTTACCGCCTGACAGGGCGATGACGAATCTTTGCTCGTCAGCCGACGGATCGGGCGAGATCAACTTGGCTGCCTCCGGTTCGCGTTCTCGCTCAGAATCTCGCTCTTTTCTGTTCGATGACGGTCGAGGGGCTATGGTTTTCGTCGGGTCCTTTTGATACGCGATGTAGTCCCCTATGGTTGACTTGGCCCGCGAAAGATACGTGCTAGCTGTCCCTGGATTCGCCTGATTCTTTGTTGCCCATCGCTTTGCCAAGCTTGCTATATTATCAAGAGCCCACTCGGCATCCTTGGGCTCCTCGGTACCAACTACAGACAACATTTGCTCGACGGCCGTGCTTCTGAGCCGAGCCGAGGCTCCCCCGTAGATTCCGCGCTGACCCATCACGCGGATCCAATCTTTGATCTTCGGCAACAGTGTGATGTCTTCCATTAATGTAATACTACACGATTGCGAATCAGAGATCAACATGATACTTGCAGAATGTATAACCTACTGTAATCATGCATGTTTTATCCATGAATCTACCTAAATTCGCAATACACATGATAGCCGTCATCAAATGCCCATCAAATGACCTAACGTCGCGCAATTGCGTAGTATTTGTGCGACTTCCGGGGCGCTGAGCCCGTCACTATCAAATGCCCCCATGGCTATTTCTCACCCTTGTCATCCATCCCCGACGGGACCGCCCACCATGGCACGTAGCGGCGGTGGCTCTTGGCCGAGTCGGGATCGACAGGCGCGATGACACCGGCGTCAACGGCCTCCTTGATCAGCCGTGAAGCAGTTGCAATGTTCTGCTGCTCGATTCCGAAGCGACCGCGAACGGACGTGTTCGTCAGGTGCTCGCGGTTCACGTACTTGAGGCACGCGTGCAGGTAGCAGGCCCGCACCCGGTCCTCCTTGTCCATCTTCGTCAGCGGACGGTGCGCGAAGAGCACGGCGCGTGTCGACTCGCCGGTCACCTCCAAGAGCGGAGCGGGAAGCTGGAACAGCTCGGTCTGGAACACCACCTTGTCGACCCGCTTCCGCGTTCCTCGCAGATTCCCATCCGGCGCATGAGCGACGCTAGTGCCTCGTTGCGCGACATGCTGAGCTTTGATGACATCATTAACCAGTTGAAAATACAAGAATTTTTGGATGTGCTCAGGTGCAACGCACTTGGTGCCGAAAACCCTTCGCGTGGTAGTATTGAAAGGGTTAGAAGGCACAATCCATGGGAACTGTATCCGAAAAGGTGCTTGAGGAAACCAAGCTGTTCCGCGCTGCCTTGCCGGGACTGCTTGAAGAGCATCGTGGGAAGTGGGTTGTTTTCAAGGATGGATCTGTACGCAGCTTTCACGATGACGAGAAGGCAGCCTACGATGCTGCCGTTCGAGAGTTTGGCGCAGGGACCGGCTATGTGATAGCCCCGGTATCGGAAACGCACACTACCCCGGTGACGGCCGCCGTGCTGTTTGGCCTTTCCTACGCGTGAGACATCGCTGCCAGTATCTGGACCAGAACGGAGCGGTCTCAAGGGACGCGATGGTCTTTCTGGGGCCAATTGCGAACGTGACGCTCTCACGTCCGGTGCTCAAGCCCGAGGACATTCAGCAAGCGTCAAGCATCCAAATCAAGATGCTCGTCGACACAGGGGCTTCCAAGACCGTCGTAGATCGCGGAATAGCCGAATCCCTCGGTCTTGAACCCATTCGGTTTGAGCCAATGATTGGCATTTCTCATGTTGCGGAGGAGTGCCCGGTTTTCCTTCTGAGCATCGCGATTGCTTTTGCGGACGGTCCTCGGACAACGCTGATGACTTTCACCTCAGAGATGATTGGCATGAGCACCCCGCCGACCCCACGTCCATTCAACGGTCTTCTAGGCAGAGATTTCCTTCGTTTCGTCCACCTGTCGTACGACGGCCCGGCTGGCCACTGTGACATCGTGGGAAATTCTCCTGATAGCACTGCGCCGTACAGCCACGGAACACACGCAGGGAACAAGAACAAGAGAAAGCAGCAAAGGACTGCGCGCAAAAAGAATCGGCGCTAGCCTGGACTTCGCGTCGGTCACGTCACAATGTGCCCCGGAAAGCGCGGTGCTGGAGCGAGGCGAAGAGCGCGTCGAGCTTGGCGAGCGAGGCGCGGTGGGCGGATTTGAGTTTGTCGACGGCGGCGACACGACGGGCGAAGTCCCGCTGAAGCGCCAACGGCGGAAAGGAGAAGGTAAAGGATCGGATTTCCTTGGGCGAAATATGTGGGATTGTAGTTTCGGTTGGCCGGCAGTGGCGCGCGAAGGCCGGTTGCCCGAGAATATGGAGCAAGAAGGCGTTCGGAACTCCGGTCTTCCCGCGCAGCCTCGCAACACGTTGGACAAGAAGGGCTGGACAGTCTGAAGCTCGAACTTCGGCGAGTTTGAAACCCTCCGAGATCCAAGGACGATCCATTGCCAGAACGATATCGCCAGGAACCAGATTGAAGTCGGCCATGGAATCAGTTCTACCAGCTGGCCAGCAGGCCAAATCGCTCCAGTCGAGGCGACTCGGCATTACGTTGGCTCCCCTACACAATCTGACCCCATCCGCAGGCCCTTGGTACTCCTGACTGCGAAACGGATACCCAGTGATGATCTCCGCAACATCTCCAAGCATCACTGAAGGCCATTCGTTGGGGCCGCGATCTGGGTCGCCGAAGAGGTCTAGGAAGATGGATTGGGTGAGGGTGTCGAGTTGGGCGAGGGCGGCGCGGCGCTTGGCCCGCAGTGCCTCCGCCTGGTCCAGCACCTCCGCAATCCGCCGCTGCTCCTTGAGAGGCGGCAGGACTAGCGACAACTCCAACACCTCTGTGGCGTTGATGTTGGACATATTGATAGACGGCTTCGCCCTCGCACGAAGCATTGCTTTCATCTCGGGGGTGTTGAACCATGCGCCAACAAATCGTGGTTCGGCTCGATCACAATTCAAACGAAGTCGGACGAGATACCCGGCAAAGGCAAACCGCTCGTCTCGGTTCCACACCCCCATCTTGCCAACGAGTTCCTGACTGTTCGTGCGGTTGAAAAGGAGGTCGCCGCGCCGGACAAAGTAGCGTTCGTCCTCGGCCTCCGAAAGATCCACGTGCTTCAGATCGGCAACATCGATGGACCCGCTGTACGTGATGTTGTTCATGCGCAACACCGGAACACCGGTTCCCTGCTCGTTCGCCTTCATCGAAGTTCCGTACTGCGTATCTTCGACCACTTCGCCGAGGGGAACTAACGGCCATCGGCTGGCGAAATTCATCCGACCATCCCTTCCAGCTCCTTCATCCCCTTCTGAATCTCCGTCTCCAGCTTCGCCAACTCGGCCAGGATCTCCTTCGGCGCCTGGTGCTCCACTTCCTCGTGGACCACTTCCTTGTAGCGGTTGAGGCTCAGGTCGTAGCCTTGGGCTGCGATGTCGGCCTTGGGCACGCAGAAGCTTTGGCTGGTTCGCGGGCGTTTGCGTTCGGCGCTGTCGCGTTTTTGCCAGCGGGCCAGCACGTCGGGGAGGTTGTTCTTGTCGTGCTCGTCTTTGCCGAGTGCGGTCTTGGGCACGGGGCCGAGTTTGTCGTCGGAGAGAAGTGGAGTGCGCTTGTCGTCCAGGCTCCAGCCGTCTGCCGCCACGTCGTAGAACCAGACGCGATCGGTACCGCCGGAATTGGTCTTGGTGAAAAGCAAGATCGCGGTGGACACGCCGGCGTAGGGCTTGAACACGCCTCCGGGCAGGGAAACCACGCCGTCCAGCTTCTGCTCTTCCACCAGCATGCGCCGCAATTCCTTGTGCGCGTTGCTCGAACCGAAGAGCACGCCGTCGGGCACGATGACGGCGGCGCGACCGCCAGGCTTGAGCAGGCGCAGGAACAGCGCCAGGAAGAGTAGCTCGGTCTTCTTGGTTTTGACGATGGCCAGGAGATCCTTGGCAGTGTTCTCGTAGTCGAGGCTGCCGGCAAAGGGCGGATTGGCCAGGACCAGCGTGTACGTTTCTTCGTCGCCAGCGTGATCTTGCGCCAGCGAATCGCGATAGCGGATGTCGGGGTTGTCCACGCCGTGCAGGAGCATGTTCATGCTGCCGATGCGCAACATGGTGTTGTCGAAATCGAAGCCGTGGAACATGGCCTGGTGGAAGTGCTTGCGCAGCTTGCTGTCGTGCAAGAGGTTGGGCTGGCGCTCGCGCAGGAATTCGCCGGCCGCGACCAGAAAGCCTGCCGTGCCGCAGGCCGGGTCGCAGATCAAATCGGTGGGCTGCGGCGCGGTCATCTCGACCATGAGACGGATGATGTGGCGGGGCGTGCGGAACTGGCCGTTCTGCCCGGCGCTGGCGATCTTGCCCAGCATGTACTCGTAAAGGTCGCCCTTGGTGTCGCGATCCTCCATGGGCACGTCGGCGAGGAGTTGCACGACCTTGTCGAGCAGCGCGGGCGTGGGAATGGTGAAGCGCGCGTCCTTCATGTGGTGCGCGTAGGTCGAGCCGTCGCCGCCCAGGTCGCGCAAAAACGGAAAGACGTGCTCGCCGATCACCTTGTACATCTCGGCCGGGGCGAAATTCTTGAACTTGCTCCAGCGGAAGTCCTCGTAGGATCGGCCGCGCTTGTCCTTGCCCTTGGGAAACACCCGCCGCTCCATGGGCTGCTTCAGCCGCGCGGCCTTGTTTTCCTCCAGGGTGTGCAGGTCATCCAGCCGGCGCAGGAAGAGCAAGTAGGTGATCTGCTCGATGACCTCCAGCGGGTTGGCGATGCCGCCGGCCCAGAAGGCATTCCAGACAGCGTCGATCTTGCTCTTGATTTCGCCGGTCATCATATCGGGTGGTGTCCTCGCTGTGATTGTACAGGCGCCTGACCCGAACGGGTAACTCTGGCGCTGATGACCGGCGCCAACCTGGTATTCCCGCGGTCACGGGGCCAGGCGCCGGATGCCGTAGGCGTCAAGCTGGCCGTCGGAGCTGAGCACGGGGACGCCCTCAACCAGTGCCTGCGCCACGATCATCCGATCAATCGGTGGCCAAGGGCGCGTCGAAGTCCTCGGGAACCACGAACCTTCCCGCGTCGGCTCCCAAAGTCGGCACGGCCGTGGCAAGGTCGATCGCGACCAGCTTGGCCACGGGCTTGCCTGCCCGTGCGATGACCACCGCCCCTCCCCGCTCGACCTTGGCCAGCAGCTTGGAGAAGTGTGTCTTTGCCTCGTGAACGTTGACCGACTTCACACCAGGAATGATGGACTAAGATGTGGACTAAGGCAATGCCGAATGAGATGAGACCCTGGATTCGCTCAGGGCATCCGGCCAAGCCTGGCCGGGCACGACCTATCTTGCCATCACCCTGGCGCTCCCCAGGTCAATGCGCCATAATGGACATAATGTCCAAGATGGCTAGGAAGACAACGGCCCCGGTGGTAGAGGTGAGTGTCGCGGGCGCCAGGAACCGCCTGTCGGAACTCCTCGGTCGCGTGGCATACGGGGGCGCCAATGTGCTGATCACCCGCCGTGGAAGACCGATGGCCAGGCTGGTCCCTCCCGAATCCGTTGACGATGGCCAGGGTCTGGCGGACGTCACGGGTTGGCTGAAGGACACACACCCGTTCATCGCTGGCGTCGAGGAGATTGTATCCGCTCGCCAGCACCATCTACCCCGCGCGCTGAAACGTCCGGCGCGAGGTCACTGAACCCGTGCCCCACTATCTGCTGGACACCAATGTTCTGTCCGAGGTCGTCAAGAAACGACCATCGGCAGCCGTGCTCCACCACTTGCGTGAGGCCCCCCAGAACGCCCTGTACAGCTCGGTCGTCTCGGTCATGGAGATGCGCTTCGGCGCGGTCAAGAGCGCCGCGGGTTCCATTTTGTGGGAGCGAATCCGGAGGGATGTTCTTGCGCGTGTGAAGATCCTCCCGCTGGGTGAAGACGAGGCGAGCCGCGCGGGCGAGATCCTGGCAGACCTCGAATTGCGCGGGACCTCCGTCGGAATCGAGGACGTGATGATCGGCGCGACAGCCCTGGTCGGCGGTCTGGTCGTGGTCACGCGGAACGTGAAACACCTCGGTCGGATTCGGGGCCTAGTCGTCGAGAACTGGTGGGAGGAATAGACGGCGTCGAATGCGGCGGCCACGTGAAACTCAATGGTGCCAGCAGACCTTCGGGGAATGAGTTCGACACACGCGAGCGCGCACCCGCGGTTCACGCGCGCGGCGCGCGGCCGGCTGGTTTTGCTTGCCTTCGCGCCCGCCCTAGTCGCGTCGACATCTTTCGCGGCAGAGGACGCGGGGACCGCCAGAGTCGAAGTCAGCGCGCCCGCGGGCTTGCGTGAAGGCATCGAGCGACTGGTGGCCGATGCCCTTGCGCAGGCGAAACTCCCTGGCTGCGTCGTCGCGATTGGCCGGCAGAGTGGCATTATCTTCCTACACGCCTTTGGTTTCCGTTCCGTCCTGCCCGAGAAAGAGCCGATGACAGAAGACACTGTCTTCGATCTCGCCTCGCTGACCAAGCCCATCGCCACCGCGACGTCACTCATGGTCCTGGCCGACCAGGGCAAGATCGATCTCGACGATCGAGCGTCCCGCTATGTTCCGGAGTTCGCAGCCCGCGGCAAGAGCGCAATCACCATTCGACAGCTTCTCACCCATGTCTCGGGACTGCCGTCCGAGACGGCCCTCGACGACTACGAGCACGGGCGCGCCGAGGCCATCCGGCGCATCGCTGCCCTGTCGCTCAAGGCAGCGCCGGGCACGCGCTTCACTTACTCGGACATTGGCTTCCTCATCCTCGAGGAAGTCGTCCGGCGGGTCACGGGCACGGATCTCGCCAGCTTTGCGGAGACCGCCGTGTTTCGACCGCTCGGCATGAAACAGACCGGCTTCCTGCCGTCATCCACAGATCGCACCCGCATCGCCCCGACCGAGCAGCGCAAGGGCGCCTGGATTCGCGGCGAGGTCCACGATCCGCGGGCTTTTCGTCTGGGCGGCGTGGCCGGAAACGCGGGACTCTTTTCCACCGCCCAAGACCTGGCCCGCTACGCACGCATGCTGCTCGGTTCCGGGGTGCTGGAAGACGCCCGCGTCCTCTCGGTCCCTGCGACAGCGAAGATGCTGGCCCCCCACGACGTGCCCGGGGGGATTCGCGCGCTCGGCTGGGACATGCAAAGCGCGTATTCGAACAACCGCGGGACTTCGCTCTCGCGACGGGCGGTCGGGCACGGAGGCTACACTGGAACGTCGCTTTGGCTCGACCCCGAGCAAGACCTGTTCGTGATCTTTCTCAGCAATCGCGTTCACCCCGACGGCAAGGGCTCGATCAACGCCTTGGCCGGCGCGATTGCAACGCTGGCTGGGTCGACCCTCGGGCGCGCGGTGAGCGAGCCGCCGTCTGCCGCCGGCCCTTTGGCCGTGGGAATCGACGCCCTGGTTGCCGAGAATTTCGCCCCTCTGCGTGGCCTGCGCTTCGCCCTGCTCACCAACGACAGCGCCCGCGCCCGCGACGGCAGCCGCACCACGGATGTGCTGGCCACGCGTCGCGATCTCGCGCTGGTGGCCCTGCTCAGCCCCGAGCATGGTCTATCGGCCAGCCACGACGAATTCGTCGACGACGGCATTGATACCAAGACCAAGCTCCCTGTCTTCAGTCTCTATGGTGGCTCGCGCGCGCCGCGCAGCAAGTCCCCGACCGGCGCACGGCCGGTGACTCTGCCACCCGACATCGACGCCATCGTGATCGATCTGCCTGACGTGGGAGCGCGCTTCTTCACCTACGCCTCGACCGTGCACGCGACGCTGAGAGCGGCCGCGCAACGCGGGCTGCGGGTCATCGTCCTCGATCGACCCAACCCCATCAATGCCATCGACGTGGCCGGCCCCATGCTCAAGCCCAGTGAGCAGTCGGCGGTGAACCACCACCCCCTGCCAGTTCGCCACGGAATGACCATGGGCGAGTTGGCCGAGCTGATGAATGCCGACGAGCATCTGGGCGTGCGTCTCGAAACTGTGCGTATGCTTCGCTACGATAGAAGGGCCTATTTCGATGAAACCGGACTGACTTGGTGGCCGCCGTCGCCCAACCTGCGCACTGTGGATGAGGCCGTGCTCTATCCCGGCGTCGCTTTGCTGGAAGCGACGAACGTTTCGGTTGGCCGGGGGACCGACACGCCCTTTGAGGTCGTGGGAGCCCCCTGGATCGACGGCCCACGCCTCGCCGCTGAACTGGCGCGGGCGCAACTGGCCGGCGTTTCATTTGAAGCCACGAGCTTCACGCCGCAAGCGAATCCATTCAGCGGCACGCTTTGCCAGGGCGTTCACTTGCGCGTCGACAACCGCGCAACCTTCGAACCAGTGCGAACTGGCATCGCCATCGCCATCGCCTTGCGCAAGCTTTATCGCGAGCAATGGAACGCCGCCCGACTGCACCGGATGATTGGCGATCCCGTGGTGACTGCGGCCATTCTCAAGCCCAGCCGCCTTGCCGAAGTCGAGGCGCTTTTCAAAGACGACCTCGACGCCTTCCGCGCCAAGCGGCAGAAGTACCTGCTCTATCCGCCTTAGGAGGTATTACAATTTTGAGTCGGCCGCGTGTGACGGGTGATGGCTACTACGAAGCCGTGCTCGCCGATCCAGAAGGGAACCGCATCGAATTGATGGCGTAGACTCGCTTTCGCGCTGCTTGCCGCTGGTCAAGTACTGCTGGATGACCCTCTTGTTGTCGTTGAGCCGATTTCCCCCGCGGTGCAACTGGTATAAGAGGATGCGTAGGACTGCACCACCAGCTCGGAGAGGCACCATGCGACAAATCCTCGGCCCCGTGAGTATTCTAGCCATTGGCTGCCTCTTCCTGACCTTCGCGTGCAGTTCCTCGGGTCCTGCCAATTCCAGCTCCACGGCCGGAAGCGCCGCCACCGGTGGCGCGACCGGTGGCCGGATGGGCTCGGGCGGCGGCAGTGTCGCTGGAGGATCCGCCTCGCTCGGTGGCACCTTTTCATCCGCTGGCAGAGTCTCGACCGGCGGCGCAAGCGGCACCGCTGGTTCGCTCGCCACTGGTGCCACCGGTGGAACCGGCGGTAGCGCGGCCACTGGCGGCGCAAGCGGCGCAGGTGGTTCGAGCACTACTGGCGGAAGCGGCGCAACTGGCGGAACCGGCGATAGCGCAGCCACCGGCGGCGCAAGCGGCACGGGTGGTATGGTCGCCACCGGCGGCGCCACGCTCACGGGGGGTGTTGGCGGGACCGCGGGTACCACTGCCACGGGAGGGACCCAGACCGTCACGGGCGGCGCCGCAGGCACTGGCGGCATTACACGGACAGGTGGTACAGCAACGGCCGGCGGCACTGCTAGTGGAGGTATCGCGACCGGTGGCAGCAACACCTCTGGCGGAACATCGTCGACGGGCGGAATGGCAATCGGTGGCACGACAGCAACCGGCGGCAAGACGGCGACCGCTGCAACGGTTTCGATTGTCTCTGCCGTGCCCCTGCTCGACACCAGCGGGAATCTGGTCAACGCGCATGGTGTGGGCTTTATCAAAGTCGGCAACACCTATTACATGGTGGGCGAGCAGCGCTCGGGAAAGAACGACACCTATTCCGGCTCGACCGCCAATGGCGAGGACGCCTTCTCTGGCGTAAGCATGTATTCGACGACAGATTTCGTGAACTGGACATTCGTCGGAACCGTAGTGACACCGGTCCCCGGGACGATCCTCTACCCGCCCCAGTGCGGCGAGAGACCGAAGATCTTGTACAATGCTTCCACGAGCAAATACGTCATCTACATTAAAATGATGACTCAAACCGGCAGCCCTTCCGTCTACATTGGTACCTTCGCCGTCGTCACCAGCAGCAACATTGCGGGGCCCTACACGTTGCAAGGCACCCTCAGCCTTACCGGTGCCGATGATTTCCAAGTCTTCCAGGACACCGACGGTTCGCAATACCTGGTGCGCTCCGAGGGAAAGCTGTACAAGTTTTCCGCGGATGGTTTGAGTATCGCCAGCACGGTCAAGACCGGCATTCAGAGCGGTGAAGGTGTCTCCCTCTACCAGGCGGGCGGTACATACTTCTGGCAGAGCTCCCAAGGAAGCTACTGGCATTGCAACGACAACTCCTACTCCACCGCCACATCGCTCGCCGGAACCTGGACTTCTCACGGCAATTTCTGTCCGAGTGGATCTAAGACTTGGGAGTCGCAGGATACGGCAGTTGTCACAGTGGCCGGCACTTCCGGAACCACCTATATCTACGTCGGTGATCGATGGGTCAACGGCCATTTGCCGGCATCGACGCTGGTGATGCAACCCTTGACGGTCAGCGGTTCCACCGAGTCGATTCCCACCTACAATCCGATATGGAATCTGGATGTCGCGGCTGGCACCTGGAGTCCGGTCACGCCTTCGGGGACCATCGTCAACGACAACACCACCGGCACCGGGCCGAACCAATTCACCTACAGCAGCGGATGGACCGCCAGTTCCTGCAGCAGTTGCTACAACAGTGATTCGCATTCCTCGTCCACCACTGGCGCGACGGCCACCATTGCGTTTACCGGAACGCGAATCCTTCTCTATTCCGCCTATGACACCAGTTCGGGGATCATGGGCGTCACGCTGTCCGACAGCAGCGGCACGGCTGTGACCCCGGAAGTGCAGGTCAGCCTTCGCTCCGATGCGCCGGCCACCGGCAACTATCTGGTCTATGCCAGCCCCATCGTGCCAAGCGGATCATATGTGCTCAAGGTCCGGGTGACCGGCCTCAAGGATTTGTACAGCAGCGGAACCACGTGCAACATCGACCGCGTGCTGATTCAGTGAGGCCGGTGGCGGCCCCCCGCGGACGAGCCAGCGGCCTTTCTCTCTCAAGGGCGGTGGGTTGTGCGCGCCGGTCAAAGCGCACACAACCCGATAGGCAATGCGTCTATCCTACTGATCCGTGGCGTAGTAGCTGCCGATGATCTGAGCCATCGCCGTGTTGCCATCCGCGGTAAAGTGCGGAGTCGTATTGGGATCGAAGGCACTGCAATTCGGCACATAGAATTTCGGCGCAGCCGTGACCTGCACGGTATGGGGCTTTGCGACGACATTGGCAATCGCCTCGTCGACGAATGGTGCCACAACGTCCTCTCCGGTTGCCTGGCCGCAGGTTTGATTGTCGGGACTGCGGATCATGGTCATCAGGTCGATTCGTTTGACGTTCGAATACTTGGCTTGGATGTTGAGAATAATATTCTCCAGATCGAATTGGAACGGAACCGCATCCGTATAGACCCAATTGAAGGCGATGAAGATGACTCTGTCGGGATTGTCGCTTCCATTCGTGCAGGGTGAGGTGGGCGCGGTTGACCAGAAGGCGTTGGTCGGATCGGCCCACACGTTGGTGTAGGCCTCTGACTTGGGGATGATTTGCCAACGGCTGTCATCAACGAAAGTCTCAAACCCGGCCGCGTACCACTGGCCGGCAAGGCTGCCGCCGATGATCATGTTGCACTTGTACCCGCCGCTGGCGGATGGCGGGCCGCTATTGGCCAGCTTGTAAACCTCGCTGCCAGCCAGCAGGAGGCCCCCAACCCCGAAGTCGTCGAAGTCGGCGAGCTGGGTTGGACCTAGGCGTCCAGGGTGCATGGAGTCTTCGGTGCAGGGGAGAGCGCCCGTGGACTGCACGTAGCCGAGCAAGCCGTCGTACTGAAGTGCGATGGTGGAAAGGCCAGTCCAGGCGTTCTGCAGGGCCGGGCCGTAGATCGCCGGGTCGAGGAGGCCCTTGCGAATGCCCCAGGCGAGACCGTAGGTGAAGAAGGCGGTTCCGCTGGTTTCCGGACCGTCGTCGCCGGCCAGGCCGATGCTGGCGCAGTGGGTGGGATCGATAAGGTTCTCGTTCCAGAAACCGTCGCTGCGCTGCAGGGGCACTATGGCTTTGGCCATGGCCTTGAAGTCCGCCACATAGGTGTCCCGATGAGGATCGCTGGTGGGCAGGATGTCGAGAACGCGCGCCAGGGCTACGAAGACCCAGCCATTGCCCCGCGACCAGTAGATGTCCTTGCCGCTCGCGGACACGATGTACGAATCTTGGGTTTGCGCAGGAAGAGTCATGCCTGCGACGATCGTCTGCTTGACGCTCCAATCGCTGACGACCGTGCCTCCATCGCCGCCGTCGCCACTCGCATCGCTGCCGCTATCCGGGCCGGGAGCGACGCTGACATCGATGCTGCCGTCGGTGTTGGCATCGGTGCGGCCGTCGGCGCGGGCATCGGTGCGAACATCGGTGCGGGCATCAAATGCGATCGTGGTGCTGCCATCGGGGCTGGCAGTAACGCCGCCATCGGGGCCGGACGCAGTGCCAGCCTCGGGGCCGGACGCGGTGCCGGCTTCGGGCCCGGACACGGTGCCGCCATCAGGTGGGCTGGGCAGACTGGGCGTGTAGTGCAAGTCGCGGTACCACAGGCCGACTTTCGGGTTCCACAAGCCCCCACCCTGCTGGGTGCGAGAGCTGTTGTAGAGCCCCCACATGGCGTCGAAGTACTTGGTGTCGTTCTCCAGAACCCCCAGCTTGGCGAACGAGGGCATGGCCATCTGAATGGCGTCGATCCACCACCACGCATCCGTGTTCCCCTTGGCCACCATATCATCGATGTTGGCCTTGATTTCCTGGATGCGAATGTCCTGCTTGTCGATGTTGTACAGATCGATATAGATCTGGCCGCAAGCTTGGTTATCCGCGACGGGCGTCATGACGCCTGCCGCTGTGTATGTCATCGTCCAGGGATGCGTCGGGCTCGACCCCCAGGTCACGGCGTAGTCGTAGTAACTCTGCTTCTTGGTCGCGTCGGGCTCCACGCCGTAAAGCCCCATGAGCCCTTCGTAGTACGCGGCCCGAGTCCAGAGATTGCTGGGCCTGGCCTTGTTCGTGACGATGTCCGCCGTGGGATCCGGATGCGCGCTCACGAACCAGTTATTCGCCCGGTGCATGGCTTCCAGCACAGCCGCGGGGCTGGGCAAGCCCGCGACCGTCGCCGCACCTGAGCTGGTCGTGCCGCCCGAGCTTCCACCGGCGGCGGTGGCCCCGGCCACCGTCGTCGTCCCACCCGAGATGCTTGCGCCGCCCGAACTGGTGATCGAGCCGCCGGCCCCAGTGGTCGAGCCGCCGGTGGTCGCGCCGCCCGCGGCCGTACCAGCGACGCCTCCGTGCGAGCCGGCTGTAGCCGCGCCCCCCGGCTTGCTGGCCGACGAACTTGTGCATGCCGCCAACGCGATGACAGCGGACAGAAACAACCCCGAACGACAGTGGATCCGAAGACGGGTAATGGTCATAAGTCCTCCTCGCTTTGCTGCTCAGTCCAGGTTCCGTGGTGTGAAACAGCCACGCGCACGCTGATCCAACTGCCTCAACGCGCCAACGCGACAGCAATATGCCCGAACTGGAAACGTGGCAAGCAAAATCTTGGTGTCGTCGGCGGCGGCGACTTTGAACTCGTCGCCCAGCGGGACGCCTCACCGAGAACGATTCATTGCGCGGGCCACTCCCAGACCTCCAGGTACTCGAAGATCCCCTGTTCGATCAGGATCGCGGTGTCGCGCGCGCGGTCGTAGACGAACGGGTTGCCAAGGCAGCCGGAGCTCTGGCACCGCTCCTGGGGCTCCTGGGGGACAGCAGTCGCACACGCCATGATCACCGAGCACGCAGCTTGGGCGCAACCGACGCTCGTGCGGATGCTCGACGATCGCGGCAGGGTCAAGTACAAGTACGGATTCTCGGAGGTTCGTCAAGAGGTTGCGCAAGCGCTGGCACTAGCCATCCTCGATGGTCCTCCTTTCGACAGCCTTGCGTCGCGTTCCACCCGCGATCGCCAGATCGCAAGCATCAAGCGCTACCTCGAAACCCATCCTCGGGCGCCGCAAGAGAAGTGAACGCCCCAACTCATTTTGGGCGAGGGCCCCCTGTCAAGCGCTACCAGACGACCGACACGGGCGTAGCGCCGCCAGCGCTGGTAGTGCCGTTACCGAACTGGCCCAGGTCGTTCGCTCCCCAGGCCATGATCTGAGTGTCGCCCGTGACGGCGTAGCAGGTGTCCCAGCCACATGCAATGGAGGTAGCATTCTGGACGCCAGGGACGTCGACCGGCGCGAGGACGTATGTGCCCGACCCATTCGGCCCGACCTGGCCTTCGAGGTCAAAGCCCCAGCACTTGACGGTCCCCGTGGTCGTGATCCCGCATGTGTTGGACCTACCATTCACCGCCTGGAACAGCGTCGTGCCGCCGATACGCACGGGCGCGGTGTAGGCGCCCGGGCTTTCCTGCCCGACGCCGAGCCACTCGGCGCCCCCCCAGCCCATCAACACTCCATCCTGGCTCCCGCCCAGAATCGCGAAGGATGCCCCCCAGCCGGCATCGATCGTCTTCGCACCCACGAGCGCCGAGGGGGAGGTGGGGGTAAGTACCTGGGCCGGAGTAACCGTGAAGGTGGAGGAGTCGTACGTGCCGACGCCGATTTGGCCGAACGAGTTTTCGCCCCAACACGCGACGGTACCGGTGCTGAGGCGCGCGCACACGGAACCACCGCTGTGCGAGACCTCGACGGCGTTGGTCAGCCCGGGGACCACCTGTGGCGGCACATACAAGCTGGTGCTGCTGAGTGTCCCGTTGCCCAGGATGGGGACGCTGCTGTCGCCCCAGCACCAGACCGCCCCCGTGCCCAGCACCGCACAGCCCCCGCTTGTGCCGCCATCAAGACCCATGCTGACGCTGACGACGTTGGTGAGGCCGGCGTACGGGCCCGGGGCCACCGTGGTGAACTGGTTGGCACCGGCAATCACGGTCCCCCAACACCACAGAGTCTTGGCAGCGTCGGCAAGGATCGCGCACGACACTCGGTTTCCGAGCACAAGCGAGGTTACCGGCGGCACAGCAACGACAGTCGGCTTGGAGGTCTGGCCCACAACGATCTGCCCGCTGTCGCCGTTTCCCCAGCACCTCACGACGCCGTCAGAGTGGATCGAGCAGGCGTCGGAAAAGCCCGCAAAGACACTGACTACACGCCCGATGCACGAGCCGTTGAGGCAGAAGTGATCGCTGGCGCAGTCGGCGTCGATGGTGCAGGTGGTGGGGCAGGTCCCCGAGCGGCAGGTGAACCCATCTGTGCACGGCGCACAGCAGGTCGTGGCAAGGATGCACGACGATCCGCACGGTTTGTAGGTGGGCGTGCTGCACGGGTAACTGCATGCGTTGGCGCTGCACGTCGGGAGCGTCCCGGTACCGCCCGCGGTACAGTCGGCGGCCGTGCAGCAGCCGCCGGTGTTGGCCGCGCACGAGGTCGTCCCCGGACAAAGGTGATACTGGCTATCGCAAGCGACTCCGCAGCTGGTGCCGTTGCAAGTGGCGAGCCCGTGGGCCGTTGGTGCGGGACAGCTCCCCGAGCAGCTCGTGCCGCAGAAGTCGACGCTGGTGTTGAGCTGGCACATTCCACCGCAGTTGTGTGAGCCCGCCGGACAGACCCCGCTGCAGGCGGCCGACGCGTCGATGCACGTCCCGGCGCAAAGCTGTTTGCCCGTCGGACAAGCGGCAACACAAGCGACGCCGTTGCAGCTCACGGTGCCCCCAGAGGGGGCCTGGCAGGGAGTGCATGAGGTCTGGCCGCAGGTGGCGACGTCGTCATTGCGGACGCACTGGCCACTGCACACGTGGTAGCCAGTGTTACACGTGAGGGAGCAGGTGGCGTTCGCGCAGACCGCGGTACCGTTGGCGTCGCCGGAGCACTTCGTGCAGCTAGTCCCACAAGCGTTGGCGTCGTCGTTGGCGGCGCACGTCGTGCCACAGCGGTGGTACCCGTTTTCGCAAGTGACCGCGCAGGTGGTGCCGATGCACGTCGCACTGACAGTTGTTCCGCCCGCCCCGGTCCCACCGATCTGACCGCCAATTCCACCGCTGACAGTTGTTCCGCCCGCCCCGGTCCCACCGATCTGACCGCCAATTCCACCGCTGGCGGTTGTTCCGCCAGCTCCAGACCCACCGATCTGACCGCCAATCCCACCGGCGCTGCCACCCGACCCCACGACCGGGACATCCGGCTTGGCGCTAGCGGCGTCTGGCACCCCGCTACCGCCACCGCCGCCTCGGCCGCTGCTGCTGGTAGTGCCGCCAGCCGCAGCGCCCCCGAAAGCATCCGGCTGGGCAACAGGGGCGTCCGGCACGCCGGCATCACTGCCGCTGCCGCTGCCGCCCCTGCCGCCGCTTGCGGCTCCCCCCGCGCCAGCCACAGCGCCGTCCGCCCGAGCCACGCCGCCACCTGCAGCCGTATTGCCACCAGCAGCGTCAGTGCCGCCCGCGCCCACCCCTGTCTTCAGCTCTGGATACAGACAACCCGCAGCCGTCGCGGCGACTAGCAACAAACCAAGTTTCGATATTCTGCGCATCAGCCCAACCTCCCGAGAATCAAAATGCACCCTTCAGTCCCGCTGAACCGGGCCCAAGCCAGAAACCCACGCGCGGCTCAGACTCGCGTTTCGCACCATAGTCCAAACAAGCCCCGATATTTCCATGCGTCATCAGCATAGCCCTTTCAAACGGGGTTTTTCTGCGTCGGAGAACCTTCCCGGCGAGCGCCGCCACACCCGCGGACGGGCCAGACCGGGCCAGAGCTGAGTCCGCGTGGCGAATCTGGCCGCCAGCGGAGCGTCCTGAGAGGCGTGTCCCGAGCACACGGCACAGTTTACCCCATCTGCGCCCCGCTGAGGCGCCAGTCAGTTCAGCCAGTTCTCGCTGGCCTGCTCCCCGGCCGCGCTGGATGTTCTCGGCCGCGGCCACGGCCACGACGCCCGTCTTCTCGCCCGCCCTCCTGCCTACCGCAACACCGCGACCCGCTCCCCGAAAACCTGCTCCAGCTTGGCCAGCAGCTCGTCGGCGGCGGCGACTTTGAATTCGTCACCCAGGTCGAGCACGGTTTCGCTGCGCTGGGGAATCTCCAGGCGCAGGCGCGTGTGGCACGGGCCGGGGAATTGGCGCAGCAATTTGTGCAGCGTCGCCATCTGATCGTCGGTGATCAGATCCGCGTTGAGGCGAATCTCCATCAAGCTGCTGCGCTCGGCGCGGATGGAAGCCAGCGGCTTGGCGTCCATGAAACGCAGCCGCTCGCGCGTGCTCTCGCCTTCGCCAAAAGGCGCGTCCACTGTGCCATTGATCAACAGTGGCTCGCCGCTGGTCAGCACCTCGCGGTAGTCATTGAGCTTGGCCGAGGCCACGTGAAACTCGATTGTACCGAACTGATCTTCCAATTTGAAAAAGGCGTACTTGCCTGTGCCGTTCTTGATTGCGCGCTCCTGGTACTCGGCCACCACCCCGCCCAAAATGACCTCGGCACGCGGGCCGCGTTCAGTGCAATTGGTGGTTATGGCATTGGCAAATCGTTTCCGACCTGCTCCTGGTACAGGATGACCCCGTAGGTGTCCTTGAGAATGGGCTCCAGTACCGGGTGCGGGTACTCGACCTTCTTGCGCCCGTGCTTGCGCTCGACGAAGTCATCCACCATGCCGCCCTCGATGGGGCCGGGACGGTAGAGCACGCCCGCGGCCACGATGTCCTCGAAACAGTCGGGCTTCAGCTTCTTGAGGAGGTCGCGAAAGCCCGACGATTCCAGCTGGAACACGCCGGTCACGTCAGCGGCGGAGATCATCTGGTAGACCTCGACGGCTCCAGAAATCTCGGGAAGGTCCTCGCTCGCAGCTGGGCTGTTCGGGCACCCCCAATCGCGTAACATCGTATCTTCGACTTTTGTTTACTATTGTACGCATTCTGTCTGCGGTGTAAGAGATCCGGTCACATGCGGCCGCTTCCTTCAGCTTCGTCGCCCGCTCCTGGGCAGACGGCAGAGCCGTGGGTTTCCGTCGACGACGTCGCCGCCCATCTCGGCGTGCGGAAGGACTCGATCTACCGCTGGATCGAGCACCGTGGATTGCCGCTCCATCTCGATCAGCTCGCGAACGCCATCGAGCGAAGCTTCTCGGCGAGCGCAATGACCCCGCAGGCCTCGCAGGAGACCCCTGATCATGGCCGATCGACGCACGGAAAAATAGCGCTGATGCAGGCCGGTTTGCCGCCGACGGCTTCCCTACACCGAGAATGAAAAGGAGATGCGATGCCTTTAGAAATGAGTTCGAAGATCCTCGAGGTGCTCGAGAAGCACGAGGCCGAGGTCCTCGCCGAATGGATCAAGGAACAGATCGGCGCAACGACGCTCCGGCCTGACCTCTTGAAAGAGGGGGAGTTGCGCGCACAGTGTACCAAGTTCATCAAGCTGCTTCGCGAAGCCATCCTGGGAAGCCATATTTTCGACATTCAGCGGCCGCACTGGACGCCTGTCCGAGACATGCTCGGCGAGATCAGCCGTTCACGAGCGCTACAGGGCTTCAGCGCCTCCGAGACTGCGACCTTCGTCTTTTCGATCAAGCAACCGATATTCGCTCGCTTGCGAAAGAGCCACGACAAGGCGGACTCGCTCGCGGAAGACTACTGGAACGCGACCGTTCTATTCGACAAGCTCGGTCTCTACACAGCCGAGATGTTTCAGAAGTCGCGCGAGGAGATCATCGGTCGCCAGCAACAAGAGATGTTCGAGCTCTCCGCTCCGGTGGTGGAGCTCTGGCAGGGCATCCTCGCGCTGCCCGTGATCGGAACGCTCGATTCAAAGCGCACACAACTCATGCTGGAGACTCTGCTCGAGCGGGTTGCCGCGACCCAGGCAGAGGTGGCCATCGTCGACATCACGGGCGTTCCCGCCATGGACACCCTTACGGCGCAGCATCTGATCAATACAGTGAACGCCACGCGCCTCATGGGCGCCGAGTGCCTGATCTCCGGCGTGCGGCCGCAGATCGCCCAGACGATGGTTGGCCTGGGCGTGAGTTTCGCCGACGTCATCACCAAGTCCACCATCGCTGGTGCGCTGGCGATCGCGTTCAAGCGGCGCGGCCTGGGGGTCAGGTCTTTGCAACCATCCGAAGAGCACGGCGCATAGCGGGAGAAGCGGGCCTTGGAGCGCATTCCCATCCTTCGAATGGGCGAGTTCTTGCTGGTCACCATCCAGGTGGACCTGCACGACCGACTCGCCACGAGACTGCAGGATGATCTCGGCGAAAGCCTGGCGA
This sequence comes from Myxococcales bacterium, assembly GCA_003142855.1. Classification (GTDB taxonomy): domain Bacteria; phylum Myxococcota_A; class Polyangia; order Fen-1088; family Fen-1088; genus Fen-1137. Next base: position 24,193 of record PLNW01000141.1, on the reverse strand, counting down.
GCACCGGGGCGCGCGGCGTCCTCATCGACATTTCGGCCCTCAATACCGTCGACTCTTTCATCGCCCGGGTGCTGGGCAACATCGCGGAAATGTCCCGCGTGCTCGATGCCGAAACGGTGCTGGTTGGAATGCAGACCACAGTCGCCATGACGCTCGTTGAGATGGGCGTCTCCTTGCCAGGAATTCTCACCGCTCTCGATGCGGAGAAGGGCATGAAGCGCCTGCGCACGGCGATGAGGAAGGGACGCGCCAATGCGTCTCATAGACAGTGAGACCGTGGCCATTCGCCAGGAGACGGACCTCCTTCTCGTTCGCCAGCTCGTGCGGCAACGCGCGGCCGAGCTCGATTTCAGTAATCTGGAGCAAACCAAAGCGGTTACTGCTGCGAGTGAACTTGGACGCAACACACTCATTCATGGCGGTGGCGGGAAAATGCTCTTGGAGACATACGTGGAAATTGCCCGTCGTGGGTTGCGGCTCACGTTTGAAGACCACGGGCCAGGCATCGCAGACGTCGAGCGAGCCATGACAGACGGGTACACGACGGCCGGCGGGCTGGGCCTCGGTCTTGGCGGTACCAAGCGACTGGTGGACGAATTCGACCTCGCATCCAGTGTGGGCATGGGCACGCGCGTGACGGTGACGCTATGGACCTGAGCCTGCCGCCGAGTGACGTCATGTGCTGGTCGGTGTCCATCGAAGACATAACCGGCGCTGTTGAGGCTCGAAGGATCGCAACGAGGCTCGCTGAAGTGCTCCAGTTCAGTGAATCCGACGTCGGCCGCGTTGCGCTCGTTGTCACCGAGGCAGCGACCAACATCGCTCGGCACGCAGGGCGTGGCGAGATCCTCCTTCGTCGCACGGCCATGGATACCACTGCTGATGTCGAACTCCTCGCTCTCGACAACGGACCCGGTATGACCAATGTGGCTGAGTGCATGAGGGACGGATTCTCGACCGCAGGATCGAGCGGCGACGGCATGGGGGCCATTGCCCGTCTGTCGACGACGTTCGACATTTTCTCGGCGCCTGGCAAGGGGACCGCGCTCCTCTCTCGGATCTCCGTGCGCCGGGAACGATCCCTTGGGTCTCCTCTGTTATGGGGCGCGGTCGGCGTGCCCATGCTCGGTGGGGACGTTTCCGGGGATGGGTACGCGGTAGACGAGGCCCCCGGCCGGAGCAGGATCCTGGTCGTGGACGGCGTGGGACATGGGCTCCACGCCTTCGATGCCGCGCAGAAAGCGATTGGCGGGTTCCACAGAATGTCGGATGAGGGGCCCGCGTCGCTTCTGCAGGCACTCGACCAAGATCTGCGAGGCACGCGCGGCGCCGCAGCGGTGACCGTCGACATCAGCTGGCCGGATCGCGAGGTGCGATACGCTGGCGTTGGCAACATCGCGGGCATGCTGCTTTCGCCAGGCGAGAAAGGCACCGGCCTTGTCTCTCACCCCGGCACGCTCGGTCAGGCGACAGGACGCGTTCAGGAGTTCACGCGCCGTTGGCCGGACAGGGCGCTCCTGGTGGTGCATTCGGACGGTCTCTCGAGCCGCTGGGATCTAGAAACGTATCCGGGGTTGAGTCAAAGGGACCCGAGCCTCATCGCTGGCGTCTTGTATCGAGACTTCCATACTCGCAACGACGACGTGGTGGTTCTCGTTTGCCGCGAGCGCGACCCCGGTTTGAAGGAGGCTACGTGAAGGCCGACCTTCTCACGACCGAGATCCGCACCGAGGAAGACTTGGTACTCGTGCGTCAGCGCGCACGACAGATCGCCGAGCTCCTGAACTTTTCCGCCCAAGACCAGACACGCATCGCCACCGCCGTCTCCGAGGTGGCGCGCAATGCCTTCCAGTACGCGGCAGGCGGACGGGCGAGCTTCGGTGTCGAGGGGGAGACGCCCACGGCGTTTGTCATCCGCGTGACGGATCACGGTCCGGGCATCGCAGACGTCGATGCGGTACTGAGCGGTCGATACAAGTCGAAGTCCGGGCTCGGCAGGGGAATCGTCGGAGCTAAGCTGCTCATGGATCGGTTCCAGCTCGCGTCTGATCCGGGAAAGGAAACTACCGTCGAACTGGCGAAAACGCTGCCGAAGGCCGCGCCAGTGCCGACGCCGGCGATCCTCGCGAGGATCGTCGAAGAGCTGGCTCGTCGCGTGGCCCCGAGCCCCATGGAGGAGGTCCGCTACCAGAATCAAGAGCTGCTCCAAGCGCTGGAGGATGCCCGACAGGCCGCGGAACGACTGCAAGAGCAGCTCGACTTCACCCGTGCCATGGCCGGCAGTCTTGTCGAGGGTGTCATTGCCGTCAATCTCGAGGGACACGTCACGTTCTTCAATCGCGCAGCCGAAGGACTGCTCGGTTGGGCAAATAGGGACGCTCTCCATCGGCCGCTCGGCGAGATCACTCGATTTGCCGCAGTCGACGGCAGCGCTGTTGCGTGTCCCCTCGATGAAGTGATGCGGACTGGCCAAAACATCAGCAGTGACGAACACGTCCTTTTGCGCACGGATGGATCGTGGTTGCAGGCAACCTATTCCTCTGCGGCCATACGACGCGACGACCGCACGACCGGTGCGGTCATTACCTTTCAGGACGTGAGCGACCGAAAGCGGGCGGAAAAGGAGCGCATGGGCTTCATCGAGGATCTCCAGCGAACAGCGCGCTTCAACGAGATGTTTGTCGGAGTCCTCGGTCACGATTTGAGAAACCCGCTGAGCGCCATTACCACGAGTGCAAGCCTCCTTCTCAGGCGAGCGGATTCCGAGCAGATCTCCAAGCCCACCGCTCGAATTCTCGCCGGCGCCGAGCGCATGGCCAGGATGATCGACCAGATCCTCGACTTCACGCGCATTCGCCTTGGTACCGGGCTCCCGGTTGACGCAAAAGCGATGAATCTTGGCGACCTCACAGGCGCGATCGTCGCGGAGTTTCAGGGCGAAGGAGGCACGCAGCAGATTCAGTACGAGTGCTCAGGAGATCTCGCGGGCACGTGGGATCGCGATCGCCTCGGGCAGGTGCTTTCCAACCTCATGGGCAATGCGCGCCATCACGGAGAGTCCGGAACGCCCATCTACGTGGGCATCGATGGCCAGTCACCGGACTTTGTGATGGTGAAGGTGAAGAACCGCGGCACGATCCCTCCCGACCTTCTGCCGGTCATCTTCGAACCACTTCGCATGGGGAAGAGTAGGCATGCCGGCTCGAAAGGACTCGGGCTCGGGCTCTTCATCACGCAGCAGATCGTTGCTGCTCATGGCGGGAGCATCGGCGTAGAATCGAATGAGGCGAGTGGGACGACGTTCTCCCTTCGACTTCCTAGAACACCGAACAGTTTGAAAGCTCAATAATCACGCGGCCCTCTGAAACGGTAGGGCCGCAACAAAGTGGCGGTCGATGACTTCAAGCCCCTTCATAGTCGGCCACGACATCCGTCTTCTCGACCGCCCTCCTGCCTACCGCAGCACCGCGACCCGCTCCCCGAAAACTTGTTCCAGCTTGGCTAGCAGCTCATCGGCGGCAGCGACTTTGAATTCGTCGCCCAGGTCGAGCACGGTTTCGCTGCGCTGGGGAATCTCCAGGCGCAGGCGCGTGTGGCATGGGCCGGGAAATTGGCGCAACAGCTTCTGTAGTGTCGCCATTTGCTCGTCAGTGACCAGGTCCGCATTGAGGCGGATCTCCATCAAGCTGCTGCGCTCCGCGCGGATGGACGACAGCAGCTTGGCGTCCATGAAGCGCAGTCGCTCGCGCGCGCTTTCGCCTTCGCCAAAAGGCGCGTCCACTGTGCCATTGATCAACAGTGGCTCGCCGCTGGTCAGCACCTCGCGGTAGTCATTGAGCTTGGCCGAGGCCACGTGAAACTCGATTGTGCCAAACTGGTCTTCAAGTTTGAAGAAGGCGTACTTGCCTGTGCCGTTCTTGATGACCCGCTCCTGGTACTCAGCCACCACGCCGCCCAAGATCACCTCAGCGCGCGGGCCCCGTTCAGTGCAATTTGTGGTAATGGCATTGGCGAATCGTTTCAGTTCGCCACCGAAGCGGTCCAATGGGTGGCCACTGATATAGAAGCCCAGGCTCTCTTTCTCAAAGGCGAGCACTTGCTTGGGCGTCCATTCCTCGCCCTCGCCAAAGACATCCTCGCTGGGCAATGGCGCCGACGAGCTACCGCCCCCGAATAGCGCCAGCAACGAAGTCTGCCCGGTGTCACGTTCGTTCTGGGCCGCGGCCGCGCTCTCCTGTGCGGCATCCACGGCGGAAAACAGTTTGGCGCGGCTCACTCCTTTGGCAGCCGCAATTCCGTCAAAAGCCCCGGCCTTGATCAGCGCTTCCAACACCTTGCGGTTCACCTTGCGCGTATCCACGCGGTGGCAGAAGTCGGTGACTGACAGGAAGGGGCCGCCTGTCTTGCGCGCTTCGGTGATGGTCTCGACCGCGCCCTCGCCCACACCCTTGACCGCTGCCAAGCCAAAACGAATGGCCTTGCCCACCACGCGCTCATTCCTCGGCGCCGCCCGCTTCTTGGCTGGCGCGGCCTTCTTCTTGCCCGGCCTGGGCGCTTCTTCGACCAGTTTCTCCTCGGGCACGACCGTGAAGTCGGCACCCGATTCGTTGACGTCAGGCCGCAGGACACTGATCCCCTGCGCCCGCGCCTCGGCGATGAACTTCACCACCTCGTCGGTCTTGTCCTTGCCGCAGGTGAGCAGCCCGGCGAAGAACTCCACTGGATAGTGGTATTTCAGGTACGCGGTCTGGTAGGTGAGCAGGCCGTAGGCGGCCGAGTGGCTACGGTTGAAGCCGTAACCCGCGAACTTCTCCATCAGATCGAACACGCCCTCGGCGATCTTGGCATCGATGGTCTTGGCCGCGGCCCCAGCCAGGAAGCAGGCCTTTTCCCCAGCCATGGCCTCGGCCTTCTTCTTGCCCATGGCGCGACGGAGCAGGTCGGCCTGGCCCAGCGAATAGCCCGCCATGGCCGACGAGATCTGCATGACCTGCTCCTGGTACACGATGACCCCGTAGGTGTCCTTGAGAATGGGCTCCAGCACCGGATGCGGGTACTCGACCTTCTTGCGCCCGTGCTTGCGCTCGACGAAGTCGTCCACCATGCCGCCCTCGATGGGGCCGGGCCGATACAGCGCGCCCGCAGCCACGATGTCTTCGAAGCAGTCAGGCTTGAGCTTCTTGAGTAAGTCACGAAAGCCCGACGATTCAAGCTGGAACACGCCGGTCACGTCAGCGGCGGAGATCATCTTGTAGACCTCGACGTCGTCGAGGGGAATCGCCGCCATGTCCAGAGGCGCTTCGCCGCGAGCCTTGCGGTCAGCATCGGCCAGCGCCACCGCGGTCTGGATCACGGTCAGGGTCTTCAACCCAAGAAAGTCAAACTTGACCAGGCCCACCTTGGCCACGTCGTTCATGTCGAACTGAGTGGCGATCACGCCTTCCTCGGGCCGGAAGCAAGGCACGTACTCCCACAAGGGCTTCTCGCCGATAACCACGCCCGCCGCGTGGATGCCGGCGTGGCGGTTCAGCCCCTCCAGCTTCATCGCGATATCGAGCAGCTCGCGGTGCTCCCCCTCATACAGCGCCTTGAGGCGCGGCTCCTTCTCGATCGCCTCCTTGATGGGCGGCGACTTGCCCTGCACCGGTTCGGGAATCAGCGTCGCCACCCGATTCTGCTCGGCCACCGGCAGACCCATGGCGCGGCCCACGTCGCGGATGCAGCTGCGCGCCTTCATCTGGTGCATGGTCACGATCTGGCCGACGTTGTTCTTGCCGTATTTCTCGGTGACGTAGGCGATGACTTCGTCGCGCCGGTTCATGCAGAAGTCCACGTCGAAGTCCGGCATGGACACGCGTTCCGAGTTGAGGAAGCGCTCGAAGAGCAGCTTGTTGACGATGGGATCGATGTCGGTGATACACACCGAATACGCCACCAGCGAGCCGGCACCTGAGCCGCGCCCCGGTCCGACCGGAATTCCGTTCTCCTTGGCAAAACGGATGAAGTCCCAGACGATGAGGAAGTAGCCGGAAAACGCCATCTTCTGGATCACGCCCAGTTCGAGCGCCAGGCGGGCACGGTACTGATCGGGGTCCACCTGCTGGCCACGGGCCTGCATCGCCTGCAGGCGCTTCTCCAGACCCTTTTGCGCCAGCTCGGCCAGGTAACTTTCGGCATCGTAGCCCTCGGGCACCTGGAAGCGCGGCAGGTGGGTCTGGCTCAGATCGAACGTCACCTCGCACGAGTCGGCGATGCGGGCCGCGTTTTCCAGTGCCTGCGGCACGTCGCGGAAGTGCATCGCCATCTCCGCAGGCGACTTCAGGTAGTACGCGTCGGTGTCGTGGTGCATGCGCTTCTCGTCGGTGAGCGTGCGCCCCTGCTCCACGCACATCAGCACCTCCTGGGCGCGCGCATCCTGACGATCCAGATAGTGACAATCGTTGGTGGCCACCAAAGGAATCCCCGTGCGCGCCGACATGGCGATGAGCTCGCCGTTGACCTTTTCCTGGTCGGGCAATCCGTTGGGCTGGATCTCCAGGAAGAAGTTTCCCTTGCCCAGGATGTCCTCGTACTCACGCGCCACGGTCTCGGCGGCCGCCGGCCCCGCGCGCATGATGGTTTGTGCCACCTCGCCGCCCAGGCACGCGGACATGCCGATGAGCCCCTCGCGGTGTGCGCGCAGGAGCTTCTTGTCGATGCGCGGGTTGTAATAGAAGCCTTCCAGGTAGGCCATCGAGTTGAGGTACGCGAGGTTCTTCCAACCCACATTGTCCTTGGCCAGAAGCACCAGGTGATGGCTCTTGCGCTCGCTCTTCTCCAGCCGGTCTGGAGCCACGTAGGTCTCGCAGCCCAGGATGGGCTTGACCCCGTGCTTTTTCGCCTTCTCGTAGAACTGCAGGGCTCCGAACAGGTTGCCATGGTCGGTCATGGCCACCTGTTTCATGCCCAGCGAAAGCAGGCGGGGAAACAGCTCGTCCAGGCGGATCGCTCCATCCAGCAGGCTGTATTGTGTGTGCAGATGCAGGTGGGCGAACTCGGCCATTTTTCTCGCCCCGGTCTACCCGCCTTGGGCGGCAAGATCAACGACGCGCCAGCAAGATCAACGACGCGAAGCTGTGCTAGCCTTCGTCCTCAGTCGCTGCTGATGGGATCCTTCGCAAACTTTCCTGCTCGCGGACGTTGGGCGCTGCTGGTCGCGCTGACCGTGGCGTGCTCAAGTCACACGCTCCTGCCTCTGCCGGATGCGGCTGCCATCGAGCCGTCCTCCATCGAGGCGACGTCAGACACGGTGGCCATCCCGCCCTTCGGGAGTCGGCAGCTTGTGTTCCATGTGCGAGGGCCGCAGGGGCAGGCCGTGCCAGGCGCGGTCATGGATTTCTCCATCGTGGACGATCCGAACACGCCCGGCTCCGGGGGCGCGCAGCTCTCGTTTTCCAGCGCCATCACCGACGACGATGGCGCGGTCACCTTGCAGGTCATTGCCGGCCAAGGGCTCACCGAAGAGAAGCCGCTGGCCTTCAAGGTGAGGGCCTCGGCCGGGGACGCCCCGACCCTGGATATCCCGATCTTCGTCACTTCCGTCGCGCTTGCCAGCGTGGAGATCGTGCCCGTCATCCTTGACCAATCGCCCCTCGACCCGGTCGCCAAGATCCGTGTCTACTTCTACGACGACACATCTTGCAGCAACGTATCGCTGGCCAATCCAGCACCTCCCTTGCGCGGGATGCGAACGGTGACTCCTGCAATCTTCACCAATGTTGTCACCAGCGGCGTACACGCCATCTTGGGTCAGGCCGTCGACTCCCAAGGCAGCGTGGTGAGTGAAGGATGCGCAGACGTGTTTGGCGCCAGTTTGTCCGCCCAACAGCTCACGAGTGTCCTGCTGCCGCTGGCACGGCTCTACCCCTCGCCCGAGGGCAGGTTTGTTGCTGTGTCGCAGTTTTCCTTTGGGAGTTCGCTGCCAGGAAGTGAGTCTGTTCAGCAGACGTGGAGCGAACTGTCCAGCGACGCCTGCGACCCGGCGCGATTGTGGCTCGACTGCACCATCGATGCCCTGAGTGGCTCCAGCGCGGAGGATCCGCTTGACTGCCAGCCGGTCGACGGGGGCGAGGGGCCGCTGGGCGAGCTGCTGACGGCCCGCCGGGCTGTGAGCGATGCATCTTCCGCCTGTGCGGATCGGCTCAACCTGGATGCAAGAGTCTACGCACTGTTCCCCGCCTCTCTCGATGCTTGGCAACTGGCGGGGCTGCCGCACGAGCTCGGCCAGGATCTGACCGGTCTCACCGTCGAGTCGACACTCACGGTGACCGCCGCCGGCGCCAGCAATGTGTTCAACGTCGATCATCAACTCACGGCCCTCGATCTCCCGGGAGCCGCCATCCATTCGTCGATTCCCATGTCGGCCCTGGCGGCCCCGGCGCCGGAAGCCGAGTTCGCGTCGGGCGTGTCCCTGGCCGGTCAGCTCAATATCAGCACTCCTCCTGCCCACCCTCACGGTTTCACCCTGGAGCTGGGGTCGGCCACCCGTTTCACCTTCGCTGCATCCAGCCTGGCACCCCGCCTGGGTGTTCAGGCTACAGACGTGAGTGCCTTTGTTGAAGCCCTGGTGAACCTGGCAACGCGTGACGACAGTGGAACCGTGTTGCGAGGCTGCGATGCCTTGGATTCGCTCCTGTGCGCCGAAGTGGAGCAGGCCCCCGGCTGTGTGAACGCGGCCTGCCTTGCCGGCCTCAAGGCTCTCGCGCAGCTCCTGGACACAAGTTTCTCAGCCCTGGACGGACAGGATCTCGACTTCCTCCTGTCCGGCTCAGCCCCGATTGTCGATCGCGATGGCGACGGCCATGCGGATGCGTTGGGCAGCACGTCCTACGACTTGGGAGGACCAGGCGTCTGGTCGGCCATGTTCAAGAACCGCAGCGGAAGCGCGAGCGTCTACGGCTCGTGGACAGCGGAGCGCGCGGCCGCTCCCAGCCCATGACTGGCGCCGCTCAGGGCGAGGTGTGATGATGCATCCTGGCGGCGTTCCGTGAGAATCGCAAGATAGGGGTCCGCGACAGATTCAGGTATAATGGGCGTCCGTACCCAGCGTATCCTTCCCACGAGAACCATCGGATTCCAGCAAGGCCGGCCTAACCCATTTTGAGCTTTGGTAAGAGCCATGAAACACTCGCGCGTTTCCCCTCCCCTCTCGCTGCCGCTGTCCCTCCTGGTTTGCGGCCTGACGGTTCTCAGCGCCGCAGCCGTTCGCGCGGCCGAGTGCCCGGCCAGCTCGCCGGATCGGACTGACGAGCGACGGGCCCTGGCCAAGGAATGGTTCGCGCGGGCCGAGGCGGCCGAAAATGCCGGGAACGACGTCGAGGCGGTGAAAGCCTATGCCTGCTCCATGAAGATGGTGGCCCACGCCTTCACGGCCTACAATCTCGGACGCGTCGCCGAGCGTTCAGGCGACCTCGAGCTGGCCCTGAGGTCGTACAAGGCCTATCTGACCTTGAAGGCCGACGCCCAAGACAAGGACGAGGTGCAGGCTAAGATCACGGAACTGGAAGGCAAGATCAATCAAGTCAAAGAGTCTATCGTCGGGGGAGAGCCAGCGACCACCGAACCTGCCACGGGCGAGGAAAAGCCTGAGGTTGCCGTGGAGCCGGAGCCGCCCAAAGAGAAGGTAGAGAAGCCGCTCCCCATCGAGCCGCCGCCTCACGTGACCCAACCGGTCCCCGAGGCTCGCCAATCCAGCCACATCGCCGAGTGGGTCGTCGGAGGCGCGGCAGTCGCGATCTTCGCCGCGGCCTGGATCCCGAACTTCATGGCGCGCAGTGATATGAACAAGGCCAACTCCGCGACCGATTACAACACGGCCAATTCCTCTTGGAACAGCGCCAAGTCCGAAGCGTACTGGTCGTACGCCTTGTTCGGCATCGCGGGCGCGGCGGCCGCGGTCGAGGCCGTTCTGCTCTATCGCCTCTACTCCAGCGGCAGTAGCAGCTCGTCCGACGACACTTCGGTGGGCATGGGCTGGACGCCCGGCGGCCTGACCTTGAGCGCGCGCGGCCGCTTCTGATTGGTCCAGGGTTGCAGCCGCAGCTCGGCGGGCGAGTTCAACGCAATAGCCGCGCGCGGCTGAGGACACAGGGGTGAGAGGAGAGAACACAGGTCAGTGCAGCTTCGCGGCCACAGCGAGAACCGCGGGTTCATCTGAATAGCGATGCGCGGCTGAGGACACAGAGGTGAGAAGAGAGGACACAGAGGGAGCGACCAGTGCGTCGACAGATTCTTTGCTGAGCACTGAGCGAGAGAGGTTGCTCGCGCATGCGCGCGCTTTGGTGGGCGTGACTTTGGCCGAGCTGGCCGATGGACTGGGCTTGCCTGTGCCCGCGGGCCGTGTGCACACCAAGGGTTGGTCAGGACAGATCATCGAGCGTGAGCTGGGCGCGGGCGATGGCTCCGGTCGCGGCCAGGACTTCGCGGCGCTGGGCATTGAACTCAAGACTGTGCCGGTGGACCACGACCTGGTCCCGCGCGAATCAACCGCGGTCTGCCAGATCGATCCCATCGTGATCGCCGGCGAATCCTGGGAGACGAGTTATCTGCGCCAAAAACTCAGCCAGGTGCTGTGGGTGGGGCTGGAAGTCTCCAGCGACGCTGACTCCGTCGGCGATCGCCAAGTCGTGGCGGTCAGGTTGTGGACGCCCTCGCCCGACGAGCAAGCCCTGCTGCGCGCGGATTTCGAGCTGTTCGTGCGCAGCTATTTCCGGCGCGGCCGCGGCGCCGCCATTACCGGTCACCAAGGACAAGTCTTGCAGGTGCGCCCCAAGGGTCGCAACGCCGCCGACCGACGCCGAGCCTTTGGCCCTGCCGGCGAGCCCACCCAGATCGGCAAGTGCGGCTTCTATCTGCGTCCCGCTTTCGTGGCGCGCATCCTGCGCGGCAAATGACGCTCGCCTGGCCGGGGCGATGGACGTATGCTCGGCCGCGCCGAGTTCGAACGTCCCCAACGGAGTGCAACCATGAAAAACCGAGTCGTCATATTCGACACCACCCTGCGCGACGGCGAGCAAGCCTTGCCGGCCAGCTTGTCGGTGCAACAGAAAATCCGCATCGCGCGGCAGCTCGCCGCTTTGCAGGTGGATGTCATCGAAGCCGGCTTCCCCATTTCCTCGCCAGGCGATTTCGAGTCGGTGGAGACCATCGCGCGCGAGATCAAGGGCCCCGCCATTTGCGGTCTGGCCCGCGCGGTGGAAAAGGACATCCTCACCTGTGCCAAGGCGCTCAAGCCCGCCGAACACCCCCGCATCCATACCTTCATCGGCACCTCGACCATCCACCGGGAAAAGAAGCTGCACCGCACGCCCGAGGAGATCCTGGCGCTGGTCACGCAAAGTGTGAAGCTGGCGCGCAGCAAGTGCGACGACGTACAGTTTTCGGCCGAGGACGCCGGCCGCACCGAGCCCGAATTCCTGTGCCGTGTGGTGGAGACCGCCATCAAGTGCGGCGCCAGCACCATCAACATTCCCGACACCGTGGGCTATACCACGCCGGAAATCTTCGGGGCCATCATCGACAACCTGATGAACAACGTGCCCAACGTGGACAAGGCCATCATCGCCGTCCACTGTCACAACGATCTGGGCATGGCCACGGCCAACTCCATCACCGCGGTCAAGCACGGGGCGCGCCAGGTGGAATGCACCATCAACGGCATCGGCGAACGCGCTGGCAACGCGGCCCTGGAAGAGGTCGTGATGATCATGAAGGTGCGCAAGGACTACCTCAATGTGACCTGCAACGTGGCCACCACCGAGATCATGCGCACCAGCCGCCTGGTGCGCGACTTGTGTGGCATGCCGGTGCAGCCCAACAAAGCGGTGGTGGGCAGCAACGCCTTCGCGCACTCGTCGGGCATCCATCAGGACGGCGTGCTCAAGGCCAAGCAGACCTATGAGATCATGACCCCGCAGTCCATCGGCCTCAAAGAGAACAAGATGAACCTGACCAGCCGGTCGGGCAGTCACATGGTGAAGAACCGGCTGGAAAGCTTGGGCTACGCCGAGAAGGACATCGACCTCGAGAATTTCTATCCGCGCTTCAAGGCCCTGGCTGACAAGAAGGGCACCATCTTCGACGATGATATGGTGGCCTTGATGGAGGCGACCACCGTCGAGGAAATGGCCGACGCCTACAAACTCGAGTATCTCAACGTCACCGGCGGCCGGGCCGTGATCCCCACGGCCACGGTTCGCATCGCGTGCGAAGGCAAGTCGACCCAGGAAGCGGCCAGCGGCGACGGCGTGGTCGACGCCACCACCAAGGCCATCGACCGCATCGTGGGCTTCACCATCACGGTGCGCGACTTTCACCTGGATTCCATCAGCGCCGGTCAGGAGGCGCTGGGCCGCGTGAAGATCATCGCGGTCGCGCCCGAAGGCACTTTCGCCGGCGTGGGCACCAGCACCGACATCGTCGAGGCTTCCGCTCTGGCCTATATGGACGTGGTGAACAAGGTCCACCGCATGCGCAAATTCGCCCCGCGATTGCGTAGCCGGCTGTCGGGGCCGACGGTCTCACTCTGACCAAGGTCGTGGCCGTGGTGATCACTCCGGCCAGGGCCACGACCACGTTTACGACCACGACCACCCTTCAGCGCGTGGCTGAGTGAGTGTCATCGTGTTGGAAAGGAGCCACTACCCTTTCCCAGCGGGAGAGTGGCCGGGGCCCCGGTGCTGCTCGCCATGCCTGTCGACTACGCGGCCCCATCCCTGCAAGTGGGCGCGCAGAGAGTGTTGGCGGCGGATCTGTCTGCGACCGGGCTGACCCTATGGCCAACAACCAGGTCGAGATCGACGAAATCGCATTCGAGTAGCGAGCGCCGCGCGCCGCCGGGACATCATTGCGTCTTCTCCGACTCTGTGGCCTCCCCTCTCACCTCTGTGTTCTCAGCGGCGGGTCGCGGTCGAGATGAATCATCTCACGCCCCCAAGTTGCAACCGTCAGTCTGGAACCACGATGAATCCCACCGACTGCCCAGTCAGGCGGCCGGAGTGACGGAAGGAATAGAAGCGGCCGGCCGGATCGCAGCTGGTGCAGTCCGCGCTGACATCGATGTGCGCGGGCAAAACGCCGGCCGCCTGAAACTGCAAACGCAAACACTGGCGCAGATCGATGCGCGGCTGAAACCCCGGCGTCTCCACCACGATGTCTGCTGCGTGCGCGCCGGGCCAGGCTGCCTCGAAGGCGGCAACGACTTCAGCGCCGACGTCGAAGCAACAAGGACCGATGCAGGGACCGAGTGCAACCCGCAAATCCTCGGGCCGGCAGCCGAACCCCTCGGCCAGCGCCTTCACGCCGGCCAGCGCGACGCCCGCCACGGTCCCGCGCCAACCCGCGTGCAACGCCGCGCACGCCCCGGTCCGTGGATCAGCGATCAAGACCGGCACGCAGTCAGCCACGTGCACCGACAAGCCAAGGCCCGCCTGGTTACTGCACAGTCCGTCGGCTTCCATGCCCTTCACGGTCTCGGGATCGTCGCCGGCCGCCACACGCACCACATGCGTCCCGTGTTTCTGCGAAACCCGGACCATCGCGCGCGCGCCCGAGGCGGCCAACAGGCGACGTCGGTTCTCGGCCACGTTTTCCGCCGAATCGCCCCACTTGCTGCCCAGATTGAGGCTGTGATAGGGCGCCGGGCTGACCCCGCCGGCACGCGTGCTGAAGCCGTGGCGAAACGATGCGGGAATGGTGGCCGACTGCAACAGCGGAACAAGAACACCGTCAGCGACCGGAAAATCCCTGGCTTCCATGTCAACCTCGCCTCCAGGATAGGGTCTCGTCGCGCGCCTCGGCCTTGGCTCGGTCCTCGGCCGCCAAGGCACGCAAGCTGTCCAACGCCGCCACAAAGTCCGCGGGTGGCTCCGACTGAAATTCCAGCCACGCGCCGGTCTTGGGATGGAAGAAGCCCAGCACCCGCGCGTGCAGCGCTTGCCGGCCCAGGGTGCGCCCGATGGAGCGCACATCCGTGTCGCGCGGCGATCGGCCATAGCTGGCGTCGCCCAAGAGGGGACAGCCGAGTGCCGCCAGATGGACCCGCACCTGGTGGGTGCGCCCGGTTTCCAGCTCGGCCTGCATGCGCGCGGCCCGGCCCAAATCCTCCACCAACCGCCAGTTGGTGATCGCGCGCCGGCCGGTCTTGACCCGCGTGGTGAAGCGTTTGCGGTCGTGCGGATCGCGGCCATGCAGGGTATCGATCTGGCCCGCGGCCCGGGGCGGCCGACCCACCACCAGCGCATCGTACACGCGCCTGACCCGGTGGATCTTGAAGTCAGCGCCCAAAGCCACCATGGTGGCGTCGTCCTTGGCCACCACCAGCAGGCCCGAGGTGTCCTTGTCCAGACGGTGCACGATCCCGGGACGCAGCTCGCCGCCGATTCCACGCAGATCCCGACAATGAGCCAGAAGAGCGTTCACCAGCGTCCCGTCCTCATGCCCGGCCGCCGGGTGAACCACCAGTCCCGGCGGCTTGTCGAGCACCACCAACGCTGCGTCCTCGTACACGATGTGCAGAGGGATGTCCTGGGCGCGCAGCACTGTGCTGGGGCGAGGCGCGGGCGGCGTCCACACGATGACTTCTCCAGCCCGCAGCTTGCGCGAGGGCGCCACCATCTGCCCGTTGAGCGTGACCGCACCCTCAGACACGAGGCGGGTGAACTGCGTGCGAGAGACTTGGGGAAACTCGGCTGCCAGGACCAAGTCTAGCCGGCGTCCGGCCGCGCTGGGCGCGACCGCGAAGGTGTGCCGTCGCGAGGCTGTGGGCGGAGCGGTGCTCACCAGATCTTCGATTTGATGTTCTGCCCGCGCTGCTTGAGCAGGATATCCACCAGCGCGCGCTCGAAGAGGTTGGTGGCTGCGATTTCGGGCGTCACACGCGACTTGAAGTGCGCACGGCCTTCTTCGATTTCGTCCTTCATCACGTCGAAGAGCGTGTCGCCTTGAATGCCCTCGGCCAGCTTGGCCTCGTTGTACATCGCCAGGTCGGAGGCGATGGCCCGCGCAAACTGACGCGCGCGTTCCGCCTTTTCGATGAGAGTGGCCATGGCCATAGGGTAGCCCATTTCGCGGCAACAGGCGAATCGGGTTTGCCGAGTCGGGATCTCGTCAATAGACTGCTCTTGATCATGTTCCCCTGCACAACGCCATTCGCGAAAACCACAACCCGTCTTCTGGCTGCCTGTGCCGCTTCCCTGGTCCTGGCCAGCAGCGCGGCCCGGGCTGCGGACGACGCCTTCGAGGTCAAGTCGAGTCCCGTCAAGGCAACCTTGGGCGAGAAGGCCGTTTCCAACGTGAACATCGCAACCAAGCCAGGCTGGCACCTCAACGCCGAGGCGCCGCTCACCCTAAAACTGACCCCCAGTCAGGAAATCACCGTCGAGAAACCGCGCCTGCAGCGGGCGGACCTGGCGGCCAGCACCGACACCACCGCTCGCTTCGATGTGGCCTTGGTCGCCAGCAAGGAAGGCCATGGCGAAGTGCAGGCCGAGGCCGGCTTCGTCATCTGCCAAGAGACCCTCTGCCGCCCCATCAAGGAGAAGCTGATCATCAGCGTCGAGGCAAGCCCGCCAGGCGCAGCCGAGAAGAAACCGGCGAAGTCCCGCAAAAAGTAGTCTAGCGAAACGAATCCCGCAGGATTCGTTCCACCCGTCGAGACAGGCTGCGCTCCACGCTTCCCACCACCACGGCCACCATTCGCTGGGGCTGCAACACGCGACGGGCCACCTGACGAATCTGCTCGGCACTGACAGCCGCCACCCGGCGGTAGCGTTCGGCCGGACTGCGTGGGTGCGAAAAGAACAGCGCCGTGCCGCCGAACCAGCTACACAGACCCTCCAGATCGTCGAACCCGGCCTCCACGTCGCGTGCGTAGCGACCCTTGGCCTTGGCCAGTTCTTCCTCCGACACCAAAGTGGTGCGCAGGTCGGAGAGCAAGGCCGCGATCTCGCTGACCAGCTGGGGCAGCTTCTCCGGCAGACAAGCAGAGTCAATCTCGAGCAGCGACGTATCGTAGAGCGAATCCAGGGCTGCGCTGACGTGGTAAGCGAGGCCCTTCTGGTCGCACACCCGATAGTGCAAGGGCGTGGACATGCCGTCGTCGAGCACGCGCAGCAGGACGATGAGCGCGGCCGCGCCCGGATCCCCATCAGCCAATGCATGAAACAGGATTTGAATCTCGGCCTGTGCTGAATCGCTGCGCACGGTCTGAAAGCGTGGTCCCTTTACCCGCGCGGGCGGCGGCAAGGGCCGCAGCCGTCGCCCCGAGGGCAGACGGCCAAAGGCCCGCTTGACCTGCGCCAGCACGGCCGCCGGCCGAACCGGACCGGCCACACACAAGACCATGTTGCGCGCGCCATACAGGCGCCGGAAATGCCGGACCACATCGGCGCGCGAGAAGCGCCGGATGTTGCGTTCGGGCCCGGTAATGGGGAAGCCCAGGGGATGACCCGACCAGAGGGCCTGGCGCGCCAGATCGTCGGTGTTGATGCGACGGCCCCGTTCGTCGAAATCGTCGAGGATCTCCTCGAGCACGATGGCGCGTTCGAGATCGAGGTCGGAAAAAGTCGGCGCAAGAAACAGGTCGCCCAGAATGTCGAGAGCGCCCCCCAGGTCACGCGGGTGCAGCGTGACCTGATAGAGCGAGTAGTCGTGTCCGGTCTCCCCGATGAGCATTCCGCAGCGCTCTTCGATGGCGCGGTTGAGCGCGAATGAGTTGGGGTAGTGCGCGCAACCGCGAAACAGCATGTGCTCCACGAAGTGCGAAAGCCCGTTGTTGCTCACCCGCTCGTAGCGTGAGCCGGCCCGCACGTAGAGAGCCACCGCCGCTCCGTGTAGATGCGGCGCCTCGACGATGCACACGCGCAAACCATTGGCGAGGCGATGCTGGGTCACGCGCCCGGGGAAGCTGAGACGATCGAGGTCGGGGCGCCGCGCATGCGAATTCTGGTGGAGCAAGTTGGTCAGGATAGCGCGGAATTGTAGCGAAAAATCGGCTAGAAGCACGGTGCATGAAAGCACCAGATTCGGCCATCCGCCTGGTGGTCAACGCCGATGGGTTCGCTGGGGACACCGCCCTCACGCGCGGGATTGTGCGCGCGCACCGGGAAGGCATCGTCACCAGCACGTCGGTCATCGGCAACTGTGCCGACCCCAACGCGGTCCGGGCTGAGCTGGCCGCGGTCCCGGCCCTGGGGGTCGGCGTGCACCTGACCCTCACCGGCGGCGCTCCCATCGCGCGGCCGTCCAGCGTGCGCTCTCTCCTGGGTCCCGACGATCAGTTTCCATCGGAAGTGCGCGAGGTCTTCCTTTCCTGGGCCAAGGCCGCGCCCCAGGGGGACGAGATCGAACGCGAATTCGACGCCCAGGTCGCGCGCCTGCGCGACGCGGGCCTGGCCATCGATCACCTCAGCACCTGCCATCACGTAGGCTTTCTGCCCGTGGTGGGCCGCGCCGTCGAAACAGTGGCGCGCCGCCACGGCATCGCCGGCGTGCGCACAGCGGTGGAACGTCCCACCCTGGCTTGGCTCACCGAGATCCGGCGCAGCCTGACCACCGCGGCGCTGTCCAGCCTGGCCTGGTTCAACCGACGGCAAATGGGCATTCTCCGCCACGGACCGACAAGCTGGGGCTACTTCGAAAGTGGGCGACTGGACGAGATCCGAATCATGGAAATCCTTGGCCGCCTGGGCCCCGGCATCCACGAGCTCATCTGCGCGCCCCGCGAAAGTGACGATCCCGTCGAAAGCGGCGAGCTAGCCGCACTCCTGTCCGCTCGGGTGCGCGCCGGACTTGCACGGCGGGGCATTGAACTCTGCCGCTGGGCCGAGTTGTTCTGACTTTATCCCCTCCGGCTCTGTGTCACTCCCTTTGCCTGCCGCCACCATATTTTCCCCGCTAAGCCTCTCGCGTCCGAGCCGCAGTGACCGCATAATCAACTTTGCCTCTTGCCATGAACGATCTCCGCACGACGCAGCAGTACTACGATCGCTTCGCCACGACCTACGAACGCGAGCGCCACCGTGGCTATCACCGCCTCATCGACGACCTCGAGCTAGAGTTGGTGCGCAAGTACGGCACCGGACTCGACGTTCTCGAGGCAGGCTGCGGAACCGGACTCTTGCTGGCCGAAACCGCTCGCGTGGCTCGCTCGGCCATCGGTCTCGATCTGTCCCGCAGCATGCTGGGACTGGCCCAGCATCGCGACCTCCCCGTGCTGCAGGGCTCGCTGACCGCGCTGCCCTTGCCCGACCAGTCGGTGGATCTGGTCTACAGCATGAAAGTGCTGGCGCATGTGCCGCCCATCCGCGAGGCCTTGGCCGAGTTGGCCCGGGTGGTCCGCCCCGGAGGCTATCTCCTGCTGGAATTCTACAACCCGCGCTCGCTGCGCTACCTGGCCAAGCTGCTGGGCGGGGCCGCCCCCATCGCCGAGGGAACCACCGACCGCGATGTCTACACCCGCTATGACACGCTCAAGACCGCGCGCAGCTATCTGCCTGGCAACCTGGAGTTCGTCGGCGTGCGCGGCGTGCGCGTGGTGACCCCCGTGTCGCAGGTCTTCCGCATTCCTGTGCTGGCCGCACTCTTCGAGCGAGCCGAGCGCGCCCTGTGCGATTGGCCTGGCTTGCGCGGCTTGGGAGGCTTTCTCATTCTCATCGCACGCAAGAAGAACTAAACCCATGGCCCAGCCCACCGGTGACATTCTGATCGTCGACGACGAGCGCTCCATGCGCGAGTTCCTGGGCATCCATCTGCGTCGCGCCGGGCATCGAGTGGAAGCGGCGCCCGGAGGCAGCGCAGCCCTGGCGGCGATGAAGGAACGCGAGTTCGACGTGGTGATCACCGACCTGCGCATGCCGGACGTCGACGGCATGGTGGTTCTGGCCGAGGCCAAGCAGCTTCATCCCGACACGCAAGTCATCGTGGTCACCGCTTTTGCCAGCACCGAGACGGCCATCGCGGCCATGAAGGCGGGCGCCTACGACTACCTGACCAAGCCCTTCAAGGTCGACGAGGTTAGCCTGGTGATCGATCGCGCTCTCGAGCGCCGGTCGCTGGCCCGCGAGAACGTGGCCCTGCGTGACGAAATCAAGGGCCGCTACAAGCTGGACCGGCTGCTGGGCAAATCGCCTCCCATGCAGCGGGTCTTCGACACACTCAGAAAGGCCGGCCCCGGGCGCGCCAGCGTGCTGCTGGTCGGCGAATCCGGCACCGGCAAGGAGCTGGCGGCCCGTGCCTTGCACGAACTTTCCCAACGCGCGGATCGGCCCTTCGTGGCCATCAATTGCGGGGCCATCCCGGAAACCTTGCTCGAGTCGGAACTGTTCGGACATGTGAAGGGCTCTTTCACCGGTGCCCACGTCGACAAGCAGGGCCTGTTCGAGGCGGCTCACAGCGGAACCCTCCTGCTTGACGAGGTGGCCGAGTTGCCGGTGGCCATGCAAGTCAAGCTGCTGCGGGTGCTGCAGGAACGCAAGGTCAAGCCGGTGGGGGGCGTGGCGGAACGTGAAGTCGACGTGCGCATCGTGGCCGCCACCAACCGTGACCTGGAAACCGAGGTGGAGAAGGGAACCTTCCGACAGGATCTCTTCTATCGATTGGACGTCATCCGGCTGCGCCTGCCCCCCTTGCGCGAGCGGCGCGAAGACATCCCCCTGCTGGTTGACCACTTCCTGCGCAAGTTCTCAGCCGAGCACGGACGCAAGGTGGCGGGCGTCGATCCCGAGGCGATGCAGGCGCTCATGGCCTACCATTTTCCCGGCAACGTACGCGAGTTGGAGAATCTTATCGAACGAGCGGTGATCCTGGCCCCGGGTGAGCGCCTCACGCTCGACGCCTTCCCCACCCTGGGCGGCCTGTCCGCCGCCACCCCCAGCCTAAGCAACGCCCCCTTCGTGCCCGAGAGCGGGCTCGATCTCGAACGCGTGGTCGAGGACTTCGAGCGCAGCATCATCATCAGTGCACTCGAGCGGACCAGCGGCAACCGCACCGAGGCGGCGCGCCTGCTGAGCGTGTCGTTTCGATCGCTGCGCTACCGTCTCTCCAAGCTGGGCATTACCGGGGCCGACGTGGGCAGCGAAGCAACCGACAAGACCCCGACGCCGGTGGAAGGCTGATTCTCCCCAATGTCACGCTCGATCACTTTCTCCAGCCCGACCCGGCGCCGGCTTGGCCCCGCGCTCGCGCTCGGCCTGCTCTTGCTGGTGCTCGCGATCGTCGCAGGGCTTTGCCAGTCCCGGGCCAACGCCCTTCATGATCGCTGGCCGCCCGAGGCCGACACTTTCTACTTGCCACCGTCAAGAATCCTCAAGCTCGCCAGCCTGGGCCACAGCGAGCTGGCGGCCGACCTGATCCATTCGCGGGCCAACGTCTACTTCGGCACCCAACTTCACGCGCGCTTGCCCACCAAGTGGCTGGCCCAGTACCTGCACACGGCCATCGACCTCGACCCGCAGTTTCGCCGGCTCTATCTGGCCGGGGCCGCCATGCTGGTCTACAACGGCCAGCGCATCGTCCCCGACATGATATTGGCTGCCAACGGCGTGCTCGCGCGCGGCCGGCAAGCCTTTCCCTTCGACTGGGAAATCCCTTTCCAGCTCGGATTCAACCTGCTCTACGAACTGCCCATGGACGCGACACCCGATGACCCGCGCATCCCCGGCTGGCGCCAGCAAGGGGTCGAGGTTCTGCGTCAGACCGCCCTCTATGAGGGCGTGCCCGCCTTCATCCCCAGTCTGGTCGCCAGCATGCTGACCAAGCAGGGAAGCCAAGACCTGGCGGTTCGCCATCTCGAACAGGCCTACGCCGTGTCCACCAGCGAGGAAGCGCGCACACAGATCCGCCGAAGACTGCTTCAGCTTCGCGGAAGCCAGGTCGCCGAAGACCTCGCCGAAAGACAACGCGAGTTTCAATCCCTCGTCGAAAGCCGCTATCCTGACTTCCCGGAAGCGTTCTCCCTCGTCATCGGACCAAGAATCACCTCGAACAGCATCTTGACCACACCATTTCGGGCTACCCCTTTCCGCGCAGAATCCCCACCGTGAAATTTCGCGCACCACCCTCGGGCTCGCTGGTGCCCAACAGCGAGTTCGATCCCCTGCCCTACTACTACCGGCCTGTGGTCGGGCATGTCTACCGTCACCGTCTGCGCATGGGGCTCGGCCTCGTCCCCAACGCCGGCCGGCGCGTGCTCGAGATCGGCGTGGGCAGTGGAATCCTGGTTCCCAGCCTGACCGCCGGCTTCCCGGAGTATCTGGGCACGGATCTGCTGCTGGCTCCCGGACTCGAAACCCTGGTCAGCCCCGGGTGCCACGCCCGCTTTCAGGTGGCCGATCTCCTGGATCCCAATGCCGTCCCCGCCGGCGCCTTCGATGTGGTGGTGTGCCTGTCGGTGCTGGAGCACATTGCGGATCCCGAAGCCGCCGCCCACTCTCTGGCTCACGCGCTCGCCCCCGGCGGCACGCTGGTGACCGGCTACCCTATGGTGAATCGCTTCATGGCCACGTGTTTTCGCACGCTTGGGTTCGGGCGCATCGAAGACCACCACATCACGACTCCCGCCCTGATCACGAAAGCCCTCGGCCGTCGCATGCAGCCCGTCGCGCGGGTCAGCCTGCCCGCATTCGCACCCCAGTCGCTTTCGCTGTACGAGTGCACGTCGTGGACCAATAAGTAGGATCGCTACTACGCCGAAGACGCGACCGCGCCTTGGCCCTTGCGTGGAACGTGACCCTTCAGGCCGTACCACAAGATGTACAGGTAGCAGAGCGCGGGAATGATGAAGCAGTGATGGATGCCGATGCGGTCGGCGATGGCGCCCTGGATCACCGGAACCAGCGCGCCCCCCACGATGGCCATGCAAAGAATGCCCGAGCCCTGACTGGTGTGTTTCCCGAGACGGGCAATGGCCAGGGTGAAGATGGTCGGGAACATGATCGAGTTGAAGAGCCCTACCGCCAACACGGACCACACCGCCACCGACCCCGAGGTGATCATTGTGGTCAGCACCAAGATGCAGGCGATACACGCAAACAGAGCCAGCACGCGGCCGGGTCTGAAATAGCGCAAGAGCGGCGTGCCCAGGAAGCGGCCCACCATAGCGCCTCCCCAGTAGTAGGGCAGATAGGTCGCGCCCACTTTCTCGGGCAAACCCGCGATGGCGGGTTCCTTCAGGTAGTTGACCAAGAAGCTGCCGATCGCCACTTCGCCGCCCACATAAACAAAGATGGCAACCGCGCCCAGCATGAGGTGGCGGTAGCCAAAGGCACTCTTGGGGCCGTTGGCCTCGCCCTCTTGGCCCGCGACTTCATCGCTGGCGCTGATCTTGGGAAGTTTCGACCAGGCGATGGCACCGGCCAGGATGAAGAGCGTGATGGCCAGGCCCACATAGGGTTTTTGCACCGAAGCCGCCTCGGCCAGTCGATAGGCCTCGCGGGCGGCGGGCGCCATGGCCTTCAACTCGTCGGCTGACTTGGCCACCGTCGCGAGGATCAGCGCAGAGCCAAAGAACGGCGCCAAGGTCGTGCCCAGCGAGTTGAGGGCCTGGGTCAGGGTCAAGCGAGCGGATGCGGTTTCCGGCTTGCCCAGAATGGCCACGAAGGGATTGGCCGCCACTTGCAGCAGCGTGATACCCGAAGCCAGGATGAACAGGGCCAGCAGGAAGATCGCGTACGAGCGAACCGCGGCGGCCGGATAGAAGGCCAGGCAGCCGAGCCCCACCACCACCAAGCCGATGATGATGCCGTTCTTGTATCCGACCCGGCGGACGATCTGCGACGAGGGCAAGGACACCACGAAGTAGGCGGTGAAGAAGGCAAACTGGATCATCATGGCCTGCGCGTAGTTCAGGTCGAAGACCACTTTCAGGTGGGGAATGATCACGTCATTCAGACAGGTGATGAATCCCCACATGAAGAAAAGCGTGGAGAGAACCGCGAGGGCGCCGAGGTAACTCCGGGGCTTGCCGCCCGTGACGGAAACCTGCGGCGGCGCTGAGGGAAGTGATGATCCGGCCATGGGAATTCCTTTGCTACGGGCTACTCGAAACCGTGGACTGCGGCCAGGCTGTCCGCACCGGCCCACGCGCAACTGCGCATGATATACGGGCGCTTGGAAATTCCAACCAGCGTGTGGCCGAGGCAGGTGGGCCGGGTGCCGGAGCCGGAGCGGTTCCGGTTCCGGCCAACGGCCCCGGCCTCCGGCCCCGCCGCCCTCATCCAGTCCCTCAACCAACTACAAGTTCTCGAAGGGCGGCTAGCGTCGTTCGATCACCGCCAGCAAACGAAACCCGATCAAGCGGTACGCTGCAGCCGGCAGTCGATCTTCCAGCGCCAACAGCACACGCCAAAGTCCGACGGGCAGCAAAGGCGGGCGCGAAAAACCGCCGGTGGCCGGATAGCTCAGTCCCGCCAGGCGTTCGAAACGCACGATCTTCAGCCCGGGGAAACTCCCCGCGAGTTCCCGCTGCCCCGCCTTTCGGCAAAGCAGCGTGGGGATGGCCTGGTTGGATGCAAACGGATCCTTGTCGAGAGCACCGTGCTCTGCCAGGGGCTGCGCGCGCATGTCGACTGGCTCTTCATGGAAGAGTCGGTAGACCACGAACGACAGCGGGCTGATGTACGGTTCGCAAAGCACGATACGGCCGCCAGGGCGCAGGACGCGCGCGGCTTCCCCGAAAAAGCGCGCGGGCGCGGCCAGGTGGTGCAGCACATCGAACAGCACCAGTGCGCCCAGCGATGCATCGCCAAAGGGAAGGTTGTCGGCCGACACGCAGCGATCGTGCCAGGGCGCCTTCACGATGTCGCTCAGTTCTAGCTCTGGGATGAACTCGCGCGCAAAGCCGGGTCCGGAGCCGAGTTCTATCCAAGACCCCAAATCATGCGCCGGCAAGGCCTCGCGTATGCGCGCGTACCAGCGTCGGTAGAGTTCGCGCAAAGGTTCGTTGCTTTGCCAGGCTTGTCGGAGCGCCTCGAATCGGGCGAGCACGCTCTCGCGCATCTCGGCCGGCAGCTCGACAGCGGCGCGTTCTGACCCCTTCATGATGTCACTTAGCATCCGGCCGACAAGCCGGGCTGCTGGCAAGGAGGGCCGAGAACCGGACCGGAATGTACTGATGTCCTTGAGGCCCGGAAGCGCAGGCCCGACGCAGCCAGCGGCCCGG
>PLNW01000056.1 GCA_003142855.1 Myxococcales bacterium | reverse complement strand
CTTTTTGAATCAGTAGTGGTAGTTAGGCTGAGTCTAATCGCATTGCAGCAGTAGCAACCAGTTTGCGAGTACACACGCGGTGTGTACGGTGGTTGCAGGGGAGATTTGTGGAATTGACCAAACGGAGACACCTGCTTGAGCGCGAACAAGTTGCTGGTGAGCAATACCACGGTCATGGGCACGCCTGCGGTCTTGGTGAGCTGGGAATTATCAGAATGCGGGATGAGCTGATGTATTTCTCGCCGTCTTCGAGTCGTCATACCCCCGGCAGCTCCGGATTTCTGGGTGTCGGTAGCCCAGGCTCCAACGAGCCATCCTTGCTGATGTACACCCACCGTTCGATGCGTTCTCTTATGTTTCTANNTAGAAACATAAGAGAACGCATCGGATGAGGATGCCGGAAAAGAGGGGCCGGCTCAAACCTTCAGAAACTCTGGTTGGGGTTCAGGGACCAGAAACATCAAGAAGACGGACTCTCCGGGGATGTTGAACATACCCAGGACCCTCAGGAGCATTGCCTCTTCAGGCTGCGGGCTGCCCAGCTTCTTGTGCTTCAGCGGTCGCGGCTTTCCCCACTGCCGCGATTACTTCCTCAATGACATGGTCTGGGTTCGTACTGACCAACTCCTCTGCATAAGCCACGATGGCATCATCCACTGCAGGCTCGTCACCACATTTGAGCCTTAGCTCGAACCTGGCACACTGATGGGCCAGATGGTTGGCCTCGCCCATGGGCAACATGATGCCCAGCTGTGTCATGCGAGCGAGCACCAGACCGTAGGTGTTGTTGCTGATTCCGATGATGGCGGTGTCGCTGGCGGTGTTCTTGGCCTCGCTCAACCACATGGTCGGCAGCTCCACCTGACCCAATGTGGGCCAGAATTTGATCTGGGCTACCAGGCGCTGCAGGAGCCGCAGCAACCCTATCCGCTTCTTCCCCGAGGGCTTCTTGGGTAGCTGCCTACCCGTACACGGTTCGATGGCTATCACGGTGCGAACCATGGCCACGGTGGGAGAGACCATCGGTAGCATCGAGTTCCAAGCATTCTTGCAGACCTGACGAATTGATTGCTCTTCACCTTGACGCAGGGGCCATGCACAGCGAGCCCAGGCTATTATGTCCTCGATGGCATCGACCGGCTTCTCCCAGGCTGAAAGCTGGCCCGACATGAAGAGGAACCACGCGATGAACTGAATAGCTTCCATGCCATTCATGGCAACGGCGGCTGGACCAAGACGGAGCAGACGGTCAAAGGTGCGGTCATCCATCGGTGTTTCATCGGATGGGTCAGGCTTCTGGTCTGGGTCAACTCCTCGTTCATGAATGGCAGCCCACCATCCTTCCCATGCGGCCTTCCTCATGTCGGTGAGCTTACCCATGGTGAGCACCGGTCGTCCGAGCAGGCGGTAGCATATCATCAGTTCATTCCCCAGCTTCTCCGCCTCGTTCCAGAACTCCACATCGTCAACATCCCTATCCCTGTACAGTCCCCCAATTTCACCGACCAGGATGTGCCGCAGCTCTGCCTCAGCCTGTAGGGGAGGAGCACTGCGACGGATTCGCGCAACAGCCTTATAGAGCGGAGTGCCGACGTGCTCTTCGTCATCGGGCAACTGCATTGGTGGCTGGGAACTGGCCCGCAGGAGAAGCTGCTGTGCCCATGCCTTCATTACTACTGTGGTTACGGGGATTTCGTCAGGGGGTTGCTGATGGTCCTGGTTCAGTGCGCTGCTATTCATGGCTAAGCCTCAGTGGTGTTATTAGTCGGGATCGATCAAAAGCTAGCACTTGAATTCAGTAACGC
This sequence comes from Myxococcales bacterium, assembly GCA_003142855.1. GTDB lineage: Bacteria > Myxococcota_A > Polyangia > Fen-1088 > Fen-1088 > Fen-1137. The sequence goes on along the minus strand of PLNW01000056.1, from coordinate 67,296 downwards.
AAGACAGGCAGGGGGGAGACGTTCTGGGTCATTGATGTGTATGGACTGGGTACCCACTGGCGTGGGTAGTAGTGGGCCGCTAGCAAATTGGGGTTGTGTCGAGAACATTGTGAGCGGTTTGATCAATTTGTGTGGAACTCTAGTGGTCAGTGTGTGAATTCTCCGGCAATGTCAGTGCCTTTCGTTGGGGAAAGTGGCTGTGGAGTCCCCACAACAGACTGGAGTATGGTTTCTGCTCTTTGAGTACGGCGGGAGAAGAGGGGACTTCAAAATCTCCAGTACCCACCACTGTTGGCACTACCAATGCTGCTGGCCCAAGGCGGGCGGCGGAGGAGAGAAGAGGGGGAATCCATCCAGTACCAGTGATGATGCTCGTACACCTGGAGCACCTGGAGCGCCTAGATCATCTGCCTCAAGTGCCACATCTGCCACACCCGCCACCGTGACCCTGTTGTTGATGCTGCTGACAAAGGTGGCGGCCGGAAGAAGAAGGGGGGGGAATCAATCCAGTACGACCTTGCCCATCACCACCGCTGGCGGCTGCAGCTCAAATGCTGCTGCTTGTCTTGGTGCATCTTTTGGCGATCCAGGATGATGACCAACTGCATCTAGCCCTCTGGTTCCGGCCTGACATTAAGCAGCATGGTGGTCTGGCCCTACACCACGGTGGTGCTCATCATCACCACCATCACCAACTTGATGGTGTCGGGCCGGAGGGGGGGACGATCTTTTTTTGGGCACACACAAACGACATCAGGTAGCCTTTCTCTTGAAAGCCCAGAAGACGCATGCAGGTCTTGTCGAATAGATTCGAACCGAGTGGGAGACTCTGGACCGCCCTCATCCGAGGAGCTGACTTGTCTCTAGGGTTCGGCTTGCCATCGGCAGGCCGTGCCCCTCCCCCCTGCTGCTGACCAGCATCCTGCTGGGGGGCCTCTGGCTGCTGCTCTGGCAGCGGTAGCTGCTGTGGCCAATGATCCCCAGGCCCTTGCCCGAGTCACCAAAGCCCTTGCTTGTGATGGCCAAGGCGGGGACGCTTCAGGAGCTACATCGCTCCCTGACACCTCAATAGTAGTCGACGACGATTCAAGTGGCGTGGTGCCCAACCAGAAAGGTGAGCACATGCCAAGATATTACGGACCTTACCGCCACGGTGAAAAGTGGCGAATTTTGATCCGTGTGCCTGGCCAGAAGCAGCAGGTACACGGCACCTACGAAACAGAAGACGAGACCAAGAGAGAGCTACGGCGGCTCCGGATTGCAGCAAGAAAACTGAATGGCCCGACCGTGTCTCAAGCCTTGGACCGCTACGCTACCCAGCTTCAGACCAATGGACTTCGGGAGCATTCCATCGATACGACTCTCTATCGGCTGAGGAAGTTGTTCAACCCGGTAGCGTCGTTGCCCCTGGCTGCCCTCACACCCTCGCAGGCAAAGGAGCTGTTCGCGAAGCTGATGGACTGGTCAGTGGACACGAGGAGAAACGCACTGGCTGAGGCCAAAACGTTTTGTCGCAGGGCCAAGCTTAACGGATGGACCGAGGCCGACCTGTTGGACGAGGTCACGGGTGAAGGGAAGCGGAAGAGGGGCAAGGCAAAACTGACCAAAGATGAAGCGAAGAAGTACCTGGACAAGTGTCGTGACTTGGCGACCGACCCCAAGCAGGCAGAGGCAGCTATCGCAGCATCCATTCCCTTGCTGCTCGGCTACCGAGTTTCCGAGGTTATCGACCGTCAGGTCAGAGACCTGGATGAAGGTGGGACCGTTTTGCGGGTGTCTCGAGCCAAGAGTCAGGCAGGTATCCGAGCACAGGAGCTGCCAGGGTGGTTCCAGCCTCTCATTGCCAGCCTCACGATGGGCAAAGAGCCTACCGACCGGATTTTCAATCACGACCGGTCTTGGCTTCTGCACCAGGTGAAGCGAATCTGCAGGCTGGCGGGTGTTCCAGAGATTTCTGCTCATGGCCTCAGGGGCACCCATGCAGACCTGTGTCTCCACGCCCATGTGACAGCCTTGGCAGTCTCGCAGGCCCTGGGTCACACCAGCACGGAGGTCACATTCGGCCACTACGCCGACCGTGGAATAGTAGATCAGCAGCAGCATGCACAGGCTCTATCGGTATTGGCCACTACAGTACCGAGCCACCAAAACTAGTTACCAAATCTCCAGTTTTCTCGGAGATTCTAGGCGAAAGTGAAAAGTTACCACGGTGTTACCACGGTCATTTTTCAGACTCGCGCCAGCACATCAGGGCAACAAAAAAGCCACTGATTCCAGTGGCTTGAATGGTTTCTTAGTGGAGCTGATGGGGATCGAACCCACGGCCTCTAGAGTGCGATTCTAGCGCTCTCCCAGCTGAGCTACAGCCCCAGACCCCGTCGAAACGGGTCAGGGGATTGTACTTGTCGCGATCAGGTTTGCAACCAGGAACTCCCGGGAGTCTATTCTCCTCCCAACCATGGCGCGCCACCGCAACCCGGAAGCCGAGCCCGCACCCAAGCCGGCCGCGACCAAGGCGCGCGCTGGCCGGGTGCGCGCCGATCTCGCGCTGGTCGAACAAGGGCTGGCGCCCACGCGCGAGAAGGCGCGAGCGCTCATCCTGGCGGGCCAGGTGCTCGACGGAGATCGTCCGGTGGACAAGGCCGGGGACTTGGTCGGTGCGCAGGCGGCGCTGCGCCTGCGTGGGGAACCCATGCCCTTTGTTTCGCGCGGCGGGATCAAGTTGGCGCATGCGCTGGTGACTTTCAGCCTCGATGTGAAGGACCTGGTCGCCGTCGACGTGGGCGCTTCGACCGGCGGCTTCACCGATTGCCTGCTCCAGCGCGGCGCCCGGCGCGTGTACTGCATCGATGTCGGGCACGGCCAGCTCGACTGGAAACTGGTCTCGGATGCGCGCGTGGTGGTCATCGACCGCACCAACATCCGCCTCATGCCGCCCGAACGCATCCCCGAGCGCTGCGGGTTCGCGGTGGTCGACGTCTCCTTCATCTCTTTGCGCCTGGTGTTGCCCTTGCTGCCCGCCTTGCTCTCGCCCGGCGCTCCCGTGGTCGCGCTGGTCAAGCCGCAGTTCGAGGTGGGCCGGGCCAAGGTGGGCAAGGGCGGAATCGTGCGCGACGAAGTGGATCGGCTGCTCGCACTCGACGAGATCAAGGCCGCGGCCCGCGAGCTGGGCTACGAGGTCTTGGGCGAGACCACCTCCCCCATCACCGGGGGCAAGGGCAACGTGGAGTACCTGATCCATCTTCGCCATTGAAAGCCATGGCAAGTCCGAACCCATGGGCCCTGTCTACCGTTCGACTGGTAGATAGCTGGCCAGCCGTCTATTGTGATCCCTGATGGACATTCTTGTCACCGGCGCGGCCGGATTCATCGGTTCTCACTTGGCCGAGCGCCTGGTCGCACGCGGGGATCGAGTCACGGGCTTTGACAACTTCGACGACTTCTATCCGCGCGCCGTAAAGGAACGGAATCTGGCGGGGCTTCGTCGAAACCCGGCCTTCCGGCTGGTCGAGGGGGACCTCACCGACCCGCAGGACATTGCCGCCGCCCTGGACGCCGCGGGCCGAGTCGACGTGGTGGTGCATCTGGCGGCGCTGGCCGGGGTGCGCCCCTCGATCAACAGCCCGCAGCGCTACTGGTCGGTGAACGTGACCGGCACGCTGCACCTGTTTGCCACCTGTCGCGCGCGTGGAATCAAGCGCTTCGTCTTCGGCTCGTCATCCTCGGTCTACGGTAAGGACAGTCAGGTACCATTTTGCGAAAGCGATCCCTGCACCCGGCCGCTCTCGCCCTACGCCGCGACCAAGCGGGCGGGCGAATTGCTCGCCTTCACCGAGCACCACCTGTACGGCTCGTCGGTCACCTGCTTGCGTTTCTTCACCGTGTACGGCCCGCGCCAGCGCCCCGACTTGGCCATCCACAAGTTCACCAGGCTGATTGCCGGCGACCAGCCCATCGAATTGTTCGGCGATGGGACCACCTCGCGCGACTACACCTGGATCGACGACATCCTCGACGGCGTGTTGGCGGCCATCGAGCAGCAGGCGCGCAACCCCCATCCCGCATATCGCATCTACAACCTGGGCGGCGCGCATCCCACCAGCCTCAAGACTCTGGTGGACCGCATTGCCGCCGCGCTGGGAAAGTCGCCGCGCGTCGACTGGCAAGCCGAACAGCCGGGCGACATGCCACACACCCTGGCTGATCTGGAACTGTCGCAAGGCGATCTGGGTTACTCACCCAAGGTCAGCATCGAGCAAGGCATTCCCCGCTTCGTGGCCTGGTGGCGCGCCGAGAACGGTCGATAGGCGACGTCGACCTATCCGGCTCTGCGCTCTCCCCTCTCCCCTCTGTGCCCTCGACTGCCGCCAACCTCGCCTCACCCAGCGCCTCGACCCCTGCCCACCCCGTAGTACGTGAACCCGGCGGCGCGCAGGTCAGACGGTTCCCACACGTTGCGCCCGTCGACGACCACCGGCGTGCGCATGATGCTGCGAAGGCGCGCGAAGTTCGGCCGGCGGTAGTCGTGCCATTCCGTGACCAAGGCCAGGGCATCGGCACCCTCGGCGCATTGGTAGTTGGAAGCCTGGAATTCCACGCGTTCACCCAGGATTTTGCGCACCGCTGGGATGGCCACGGGATCGCTGGCAGCCACGCGCGCACCGGCTGCCAGCAAGTCCTCGATGAGCACCAATGCCGGGGCCTCGCGCACATCGTCGGTGCCGGGCTTGAAGGCGAGTCCCCACACTGCGATCTTGCGACCGTTCACATCGCCGTGAAAATGCTTGAGCAGGCGCTCAGCCAGGTAGTGTTTCTGCCGCTGGTTGACCGCTTCCACCGCGCTCAGGACTTGCAGGCTCATGCCCGCTTCCTTGGCCGTGCTGATCACCGCGCGCAGGTCCTTGGGAAAGCAGCTTCCCCCGAACCCCGCCCCCGCGTAGAGGAACTTGCTGCCAATGCGCGCGTCGGCGCCCAGTCCCTTGCGCACCAGCTCGATGTCAGCGCCCACCGCATCGCACAGACCGGCCAGCTCATTCATGAACGAGATGCGCGTCGCCAGCATGGCGTTGGCGGCGTACTTGGCCAGCTCAGCCGAGCGGCGATCCATCACCATGATGCGATCGCTCGAGCGGGTAAACGGCGTGTACAAGGCCTGCAGGGTGTGGAGCGCGCGCGGGTCGCTGGTCCCGATGATCACGCGATCGGGTTTCATGAAGTCGTTGACCGCGTCGCCCTCCTTGAGGAACTCGGGGTTGGCCGCCACCGCGAATTCGTGGCGGGCGTGCTGGCGCATGATGGCCTCGATCTTGTCGCCGGTGCCGACTGGCACCGTGGACTTGGTCACCAGCACGGCCCAGCCCGAAAGCGCGCGTGCGGCCGTCTCTGCGGCCTGAAAAATGTAGTGCAGATCAGCCGAGCCGTCGGGCGCCGGCGGGGTGCCCACGGCCAGCACCACCACCTCGGCGCCGGTCACGGCCGCGGCCATGTCGGTGGTGAAGGCGAGTCGGCTTTCCTCCACGTTGTGAGCGATCAGCTTGTCCAGGCCCGGCTCATAGATGGGCACCTCGCCTCGCTTGAGCGCGGCGATCTTTTCCCCATCGATGTCGCAACAGGTGACGTCGTGGCCCATGTCCGCGAACCCCGCGCCCGCGACCAGTCCGACGTAGCCGGTCCCGATGACACATATCTTCATGATGGGTCAGCCTACCATAGAACGGGCGACGAGTTGCTTCACCTCGGCCGCCACCCACCGTCGAGAACACAGAGGTGAGAGGGGAGACCACAGAGTTGGAGAAGACGCTCTCGCGTGTTGCTATTCCGAGAAGAGTTTTTGCGGCTGGTGAAAGAACTCGACGGCCCTGAGTCTTGCAGCCGAGATCTCTGTGTTCTCCCCTCTCCTCCCTGTGTCCTCAGCCGCAGGCAGAAATCTTCTTGAACCCGCTCACCAAGACTGTGTCCGTAGTACCATGGCCACCCATGCAGGTGATGATTCTCGCGGCGGGCCGTTCGACCCGGCTCGGCTCTCTCGGCCTGGCTCTTCCCAAGCCGCTACTTCCCGTGTGCGGCTATCCCGCCATCACCTACGCCTTGGCCTTGTGCCACCAAGCCGGCTTGCACGACATCGTGATCAACTTGCACCACCACGGCGACAAGATCGGGAAGACGCTGGGCGACGGCTCGCAGTTCGGCGTGAACCTGCGCTACTCCGTCGAGGAAGAGCTGCTCGGCACCGGCGGCGGGGTGGGCAAGGCCCGCTCGTTGTTTGCTTCCGAGCCGGTGCTCATCATCAACGGAAAAGTCGCGGCTGACGTCGATCTGCGTGCGGTCATCGCGGCCCATGGTCAAGCGCCTCGCAGCACCATCGCCACCATGGTGCTGCGCACGGATCCTCATCCCGAACTCTGGGCGCCCATTGGCGTGGATGCCGATGGCACCGTGCTGAGCATCCGCGGACAACGCGCGGGCCGCGCCGCCTCCTTGTCCCTGGCCCCGCGCATGTTCACCGGCATCCACGTGGTCGAGTCGGCGTTGCTCGACCGCCTGCCCACCGGCGTGTCCGATATCATCGGCGACGCGTACATTCCGGCGCTGCGGGCGGGAGACCGCATCGGATCCCTGACCATGACCGGCTATTTCGCCGAGCATTCCAACCCTGAAAGCTATCTCGCGGGGAACCTGGCCTTGCTGGCCAACCCCGCCCTGCTCCCCCACCCTCCGGGGCCTCTGGTGGGTGTGAATCCCGCCGCGCATGTCGATGCTTCGGCCCGCATCGTGGCGCCGGTTCGCCTAGCGGCCGGGGCCGTGGTCGAGGCAGGCGCCGTGGTGGGACCCTGGGTGGTTGTGTGCGGCGGCGGCCGCGTGTCGGCAGGCAGCCAGGTGGTCCGCAGCGTGGTGTGGTCAGGCGCAACCGCGCAGGGAAACCTGGCGGGAACCATCCTGGCCCCCGAAGGCCCGTTTCTCGCCGAGACGACCCCGCCGCCGCAGACGGTGTGAGGTGACCAACTCCGACTAGCGCCCGCCCGCTGCCGGCGGTAAGGCCTGTTCGCGCAGGCAGGAGGCGACCGCTTCGACCAGGCTGCGTTTGTGGCGCGACTTGGGCAGAAAGACGTTGGCACCTGCGGCCAGCGCGCGCTGCCGGGTCGCCTGCGAGGTGCGCGACGAGAGAACCACGATGGGCAAGCCGCGCAAGGTCGGTTCGTGTCGAATCCGCGCGATCAACTGGAACCCGTCCACGCGGGGCATTTCCAGCGCCGTGACAACCGCGTCGAAGCGCCGCTCGCCCAACACGTCCCACGCATCCCACCCGTCCTCCGCGGCGACGGTCTGGTAGCCACCGGCGTAGAGCAAGCGCGCAGCGCTCTCGCGCGCCATGCGCGAATCGTCGACGATGAGCACACGCGGTTGTCCCCGCCGCGGCCCCAGCGCCGCGGCTCGTGGTGGCCCAAAGGCCGTCTCGGCGAGCGTGCCCAGGTCCAGCACCAGTTGCGCCTTGCCGGCTCCCGACGCCGTCACCCCGCCATAGAGCGGAATCAGCCCCAGCAGGGGACCGGGGGGACGAATCACCACGGTGCGCGGGCCAATGACCTTGTCGCAGGTGAAGACGAAGTCGCGGCCGCCGTAGCGCACGTGCAGGGCCGCCGCCCGCCGGCCTGGAGGCAACTCGACGCCCAGCAAGGCATGCAGGCGCAGGAGAGGCAGCGCGGGCGCGTCCCCGGCCGGGTGCTGGGCCGGCATGGTCGTCACCACGGAACTCCCGGCCAGAACTTCAGGTCCGACCGGCAAGGCCTCGACCACATGTGCGGCTGGCACGGCGTAGACCTGTCCGCCCAACTTGAACAAGAGGGCCTGCGTGATGGCACCGCTGAGCGGAACCGACAGGCGAAAACGCGTGAACACGCCGGCCTGGTAATCCAGTTTCACCTCGCCGCCCATATGCGCGACGGTACGCTCGACGATGTTGAGACCCATGCCTCGGCCGGCCAGCGCGTCTGACTGGGGCCGACTGGAGAACCCCGGCTCGAACACCGCCGCGACCACGCCCTTGTCATCCAGCTCGGCAGCCGCAGCTTGGCGCCCGGTGCGCAGCAACGCCTGGCGGACGGCCTCCCGATCGATCCCTCCTCCGTCGTCCTCAAAGGTGATGAACACGCAGTCGCCTTCCTGCACCGTCTTGATCTCGATGCGACCGCGCGGCGGCTTGCCACGCTCGGCGCGCACCATGGCCGACTCGATTCCGTGCGCCAGGGCGTTGCGCAGAAGGTGCAGCAAAGGGTCGGCGAGCTGATCGACTACGCTCTTGTCCAGCTCGACCTCGCCGCCCGTGACCACCATATCCACCGGGCGCCGGCAGCTACGCTCCAACTCGCGCATGGCCGACCCGAGTCGGCTGTACAGCCATTCCATGGGCACCAGGCGCGCGCGCCGGATCTGATCTTCAAGCTGCTCCGAGGTGTGGCGCAGGGAACCGGTATCGGTAGCCAGCGCACGGGCCGTGCGGTCCAGGTACGAGGAGAAGTTGTTGAAGGAGACCTCCACCTCGCCCAGGCGGTCGAGGAGGCGCGTCCTCTCGTCCTGATTCTCACCCGCGGGCGATCCCGCTCCCAGTTCACCCAGCGAGACGCGCATGGTGTTGCGGGCAACACGCAGGTCACGCAGCACACTCTCCAGTTCGTGCACGCGCCGCTCGAGGCGCGTGCGCAGGATGACCAGATCGCCCACACCGTCGAGCAGCACATCAAGCCGCTCGGCCTCGACCCGAAGCATGCCCTCGCCGCTGGTGCGCCGGTCGGCCACCGCACGCCGATCCGATTGTCGACGGCGCTCGGGCACCTCGCGCAGCAGGGCGGCGGGTTCTGCCAGATCGACAGCGCGCGAGGGCGGGGCCGCCAAACGGGCGCTGGTGAGAAGGGCGCGCAGCGAGGAAATCCCCTCGTCGATACGTTCCAGGATTCCGAAAGTGGGGGCCAGCTTTCCGGTTCGCATCTCGGCGCACAGCTCTTCCAGCTCGTTGGTGGCCCGCGCGATGGCATCGTGGCCCACCGAGCCCGCCGCACCCTTGAGCGTGTGCAGATGGCGAAACAAGGCATCTACGATCTGGGGGTCCACCTCCAAGGTGGCCTCCGCGGCGCGCGCCAGCGCCCGCTCCGCCTCCGTGATGTGGCGCAGGTGCTTGTCCGCCTCGTCGAGAAACAAGCCGCGCAGCAGCTCGGCCTCGCTGGGATTCCACTCACCCAGCGGGCCGCGCTCGCTGCCGTCCGAGCCGTCTTTTGCAGACGATGCCATGGCCGAAAAGGGAACCCCGCTAGCGCTCGCTCGTGCTCGCGCCCTCGGCCAGCACGGCCAGAACCCGCCGGAGCGCATCGCCCAGCGGTGTGGTTGCATTGTCCAGAAGCGGCGCCAACGGCTGCAACAGGCTGGTGATCTGGGCGCCCCGCTCGCGCAAGGCTCGCGCCAGAGCCGCCTCATCTTGGCCAGCGAAGCGCAGGCGTGCCATCGTCTGCGTCAGCTCTTGCACGGCCGCATCCAGCGCCGCGGCGTCACCACCCGCAGCAGCGGCCGATGCCACCAGGGTCTCGGTCACGCTACGAATCTCCTCGATAGTGTGGTTGGCTTCGCTGGTTGACATCACAATAGTCTGGATGAAAGCACCGATGTCCTTGGTAGCCGCCGTCGAGCGCTCGGCCAGCTTGCGCACGTCCTCCGCCACCAAACCGAAGGCCTTGCCCTGCACGCCCGCGCGCGAAGCCTCGATGGCCGCATTGAGCGCAAGAATATTGGTTTCCGAGGTGACATCGTCGAACAGCTCGACGATTTGGCCGATCTCGTCGGAACGCGCTTCCAGCGCTTTCAGCTTGCGCGCGATCTCAGCGATGGCCGCCTGCTGGTGAGAGAGGCCTTCGGCCATCGCCTGGTTGGCGCGCCTGAGCCCTTCCGCGGCCGACAGGGTCTGGTTGGCGCTGCCTGCGATCTGGCTGGCCTGCCCGCTCAGGGCGTCCAGCATCTCGTTGAAAGCGCGGGCCAGGGGGGCCAGGGCGGAACTGGTCTCCTCGGCACGCACCGTCAGATCGCCGCCCTTGGCGGCGTTCACCGCGTACAGAAGGCTTTCCATTCCGTTGTTCTTAGTCATGGACTTGTCACTGTGCTGATGGCGTGGCGAACGTGATCGATGGCCTGCTGGGCGTTGATCAGCAGGGCGGGGCCATCGGCGTCGAGTACCGTGGCGGTCAGAAAAATCGGACGCGGGGGCGGGGGCCGGCTGTGCTGCTCGTCGACCCGGCCCACGCGCACCTGAGGTTCCACGGCCAGCGCGGCAGCGATGGCAGGGGTATTGGCGTCGGGTGCGGTCTCGATCAGGATGAGTCTCTCGGCCGTCACGGGATCGGGCAGGCCGTCGCCATGGGCCTCACCGGCCTGGGGAAAGTACACACCCAGGTCCAGCACCGGCAGGACTTGGCCGTGCACAGGAGCGATCCCGCGCATCACGGGCGGGGCCAGTGGGACCGGCGTGAGGCCCGGCATGGGCAACATCTCGCGCACCACACTGGCAGGCAGCGCGCAGCGCAGGCCGCGCAGGTGGAAGAAGACCACGTCCAGGTTGGAGGACGTCGCCACATTCACCCAACCATCGGCGCCACGCGTCTGCGAATGAACTTGCAGCGCAGGAGCCGGAACAACACCTGGGTTACGTCGTACGAGCCCATCTTGGACAACCGGATGAGATCGCGCACGGTGTTCTTGCCGTTGACGAGCTCGAGCATGGCCGCCTCTTCGCGCAACAACCGGTGGTCGTCGAAGGAAGCGATCTTGTCCTCGTTGCGCACGAAAACCATGTCGAAGTTGTCGATCTCCTGTCCGATCACGCGCCACTCGTCGACCCGCCGCAGGCCCTGCATGATGAGCCCATCGATGGGCAAGCCCAGGGTCGCTTCGCGCGCAGCCGGCGAGGGCTCGGCCGCGGGGTGGAAGGAGAAGTGACCCTCGCCCCAACGCAAACCCTCGAACACCAGGGCGGTGGTCTGTTGAGCCATGGTCTGTCTCAGCCCGGCTTCGCTGATGAGGCCCCGGCGGCACAGATCGGCGCCCAGCAGCCCGCCCCCGGGGCTGGCGCTGCGCTGGGCGAGGACCTCATCCAACTGAGCCCGCTCGATCTGTCCACTGCGCACGAGAAAATGTCCCAGCAGGAACTCATCGGCCACGCCCCGGGCGCTGGCGAAATCGATGCGGCCCTTGTTCACGAAAATGTCTATGCTGGCCTCGCTGCCCACCAGGTGGAGCGCGCCGGAATGCTGCCGGTCTTGCAGCAAGAGCAAGACGTCGGCGATCGACACGACCGCCAGATCACCCAGCAGCGCAGCGCCGTCGGGACCGATGGGCAGGCCCGCCGGCTTGTCCTCTTGTGTCTTGGGCAGAAGTCCGCTCACATCCAGATGGTCGGACGTCTCGCGCGCCACGGGTTCCGGTTGGGGCACGCGCTTCTCGAGCGCGTGGTTCACCACCGCGAGTAGTGCGTCCGGCGAGAATGGCTTGGGCAAAATGTCGACCACGCTGGCCAGATTGGAAAAACAGGTGCCCGCCTCCTCGCCCTTGGCGCTCATCACCACCACGGGCACCGAGGCCAGAGCCACGTTTCCCGAGATAGCCCGACACACGTCATCCCCATTCAGATCGGGCAGAAGGTAGTCGAGCAGCAGCAGGTCAGGGGGATGCTCGGTTGCGGCCAGGATGCCGAGCTCGCCGCAATCCGCGGTCGACACACGGAAGCCCGCCTTGGCCAGCGTCAACTCCACTAGCTTCAGGATGGTGGGGCTGTCGTCTACGACGAGGATACTCGCGCCTTGCATCGCTACCTGCTCTGCTCGCAAAACAATCGCAAGAAGGTAGCACGTCAGCCACGCAGAACGAAGGCCCCATCGTAGCCGAGGTAGGCGAAGGTGGTCGATGGTGGGCAACTCAGACCAGAAGGTGGCCCTTCACTCAGGTACGTCACCGATGATGACGATGTGAATAGCACTCCATGGATGCGGCCACATGGCTCAAACAGATGGGCGACCAGTCGGGCCAGACCGACAGGCGCGCGCGCTTGTCGGAGCTGCTCACCTACATCGGTTCGGTTCCCGCCCTGGATGACCTCCTGTTCGAAGCCGCCGATCGCATCAGCGCATTCTTGAGCGCGGAACGCACCACCCTATTTATGTCTGATACCCAGGGCCAACTGCGGGCCGTGGCTTGGGTGGAAGACTCCGCACGCGAGTTGCGCCTACCACGCGATCCGAGCAACGTGATCGGCTTCGCCTACGCCGCCAAGGATCCGCTCAGCTTCCAAGACCTGAACGATGCCAGCGAGCTGGCGCGCCTGCATCCACGCCTGCGGCCCGACGACCGGCTAGACCGATGGTTGGGGCTCACCATCCAGGGCGCCATCGTGGCGCCCCTTCTGGTCGACGATCTGCCTTTTGGTGTCATGCTGGTGGTCAACCGCCAGGACGAATCCGGACTCTTTGTGCCGCGCGATCTGGTCTACGCCGGCGCTCTCAGCCGAGCCGTGGCGACTGCCTTGGCCGGGCTGCTGGCACCAAACCAAGCGGTCCCGCAGCCGACGGTTGCCCGTACGCCGGTGCCCCGCGCTGTGCTGGGGCACGCAACTGCAGCCGCGCGGGCCGTGGCGCGTCCCACGCAAGCAACCCCCGCGCCCGAGGCGCGCGCGGGCTTGGCCGCGCCCGAGCGCACACGCAAGAAGCCGGACGGCACGTGGGATACTCTGGTCAACGCTGGCATTCTGCCGCTTGAGACCCTGACCAAGGCCCTGTCCGCGGCGGAGCAATCGGGACAAGATCCAGCCCGCTATCTCATCGAGAAGGTGGGGGTAAATCGCGCCGACATCGAGAAGGCGCTCTCGACCTACTACAACGCGCCCTTCTACCGGTTCAGCGGCAACCAGCGCATCCCGGAAGACCTGCGCAGCCGCCTGCGCCTCGACTACCTCAAGAAAATGGGTGCAGCGCCCATCGAGCGGCGCGGCCCGCAGCTCATCGTAGTCATTGACGACCCCACCGACTTCTCCCGCTGCGATGCCCTACGCGCCATTGAGGCGGATCGCGAGGTGGTCTTTCACGTCGGCTTCAAGGACGAGATCGCCGCTTGCATCGAGTGCTCGTACGGCTTGCGCTCGGACGTCAATGTCTTGCTGCGAGAGCTGTCGGGCGACGAAAGCACGGGGGCCGTCGACGAGCCCAGCGACGAGGAAGATGAAGGCGAGGAGTCGGACAGCGCCATCATCAAGCTGGCCAACCAAATCATCATCGACGCCTTCCAGCGGGGCGCCTCCGATATCCACATCGAGCCCTACGGCAAGGAGGACAACACCCGCATCCGCTTCCGCATCGACGGCGATTGCGTGCGCTACCAGGACATCCCGCCCGCCTTTCGCAATCCCTTGGTGGCGCGCTTCAAGATCATGGCCAAGCTGGACATTTCCGAACGGCGCAAGCCCCAGGATGGAAAGATCAAGTTCCGCATGCGCGATCGCACCATCGAGCTGCGCGTCGCCACCTTGCCCACGGTCAACGGAAACGAAGACATGGTCATGCGCATCTTGGCGGCCTCCAAGCCCATCCCCCTCGACGAAATGGGCATGAGTCAGCGCAACCTCGACGAAATGAGGAAGCTCCTGGCCAAGCCCTACGGCCTGGTCCTGTGCGTGGGGCCCACGGGATCCGGCAAGACCACCACGCTGCACTCCGCGCTCGGCAGCATCAACACCGTTGACATGAAGATCTGGACCGCCGAAGACCCGGTGGAAATCACCCAGGCGGGGCTGCGCCAGGTCCAGGTGCAGCCCAAGATCGGCCTGGATTTTGCCTCGTGCATGCGCGCCTTCCTGCGTGCCGACCCGGACGTCATCATGGTGGGCGAAATGCGCGACAAGGAAACCGCCAGCACCGGCGTCGAGGCGTCGCTCACCGGCCACCTGGTGTTCTCCACCCTGCACACCAACAGCGCGCCCGAGACCGTCACCCGCCTCATCGACATGGGGCTGGACCCGTTCAGCTTTGCCGACGCTCTCCTGGGCGTGCTGGCGCAGCGGCTGACCCGCGGACTGTGCAAGAAGTGCCGCCAGCAGGTGGACGCCAGCGACACCGAAGTGGACGCCATCGTGCAGGCCTTTGGTGAAGAAGAGGCCGCCCGACGGGGTTTTGCCCGTGGACGGGTGAAGATGTGGCAGGGCGCGGGATGCGAGGCTTGCGGCGACACCGGCTACAAGGGGCGCCTGGCCGTGCACGAGCTTTTGGTCAACGACGACTTGATCAAGCAGGCCATCGCCAAGCGCGCGCCGGTCGAGGACGTGCGGCGGCTCGCGGTGGCTGGAGGCATGACCACCCTGCTCCAGGACGGCATCGAAAAAGCGATTGCCGGAAAAACCGACATGAAGCAGGTCTTGGCCGTGTGTTTGCGCTGATACGAAGTTTTCTGCACTCGCTCCTAGGAATTTCGACCTAATTCCAATAAGATCGCCGGTTAAGCACGCTGCTGTCCATGGACGGTTTTCCGCGACGCTTCGGCGGGTATGTATTAGTAAAGCCCCTGGCTCGCGGGGGCATGGGAGCACTCTATCTAGCGGTGCACGGGCAGCGGGGTCTGGAAAAGCTGTGCGCGGTCAAGACCGCCCTGCCCCACCTGGCAGGCCGAAGCTACGTCCAGCGCTTCAAGGACGAAGCCAAGGTGGTGGTGCGCCTCACCCACGGGAACTTGGTCGGTGTCTTCGATGCCGGCCAGGTCCATGGCGAGATCTACCTCGCCATGGAATTTGTCGAGGGCAAAGATCTGCGCGCGGTGTGGAACCGCTGCGCCCAGAAGGGCATCGCCTTCCCGCTGCCGGTGGCCGCCCACATCGTCAAGGAGCTGGTGCGGGGCCTGGCCTATGCGCACAGCTTCGAAGGGCTCCGCCTGGTCCACCGCGACGTATCGCCACCCAACGTGCTGCTTTCCTATTCGGGTGAGGTCAAGCTAACCGACTTCGGCCTGGCCACGTCCACGCTGAAACTGGAGAAGACCGCGCCCGGCGTGATCTTCGGCAAGGTCAGCTACATGGCGCCGGAACAGGCGCGCGCGGAAGCGCTCGACGGTCGCTGCGACATCTATTCCGCCGGCGTCATCCTGTGGGAGTTGCTCACCGGCCGACAACTCTTCTCCGCCGGCGCGCGGGCCCCGGAGGGCGTGGGGCAGGACCAGGACGACTTGTTGGAACGGGTGCGGCACCCGCAGATCGTGCCCCCCTCGAAGCGCGCCATCCGCGTTCCGCCCGAGCTGGATGCCATCACCATGAAGGCGCTGGCGGCGAAGCCCGAAGAGCGCTACCAGACTGGCGAGGAGTTGCGCACGGATCTGGCCGCCTTCCTGGCCAGGAACGCCCCCGCCATGGATGGGCATCAGGTGGCGCACTTCATGCGCGAGCTGTTCGGGGACATCATCGCGCGGGAGCGCGAGGAACGTCAGGCGCTCATGGCCAGCGCCTCGGCGCTGCTCGATGCGGCCGGCGACAGCCAAACCAACGCGATTACGCCGGTGGCGGCTGAGACGGCGGCACGCGGCGATCGAGCCGATACCGCGCCGCTGGGCCGACGGGGCAAGCCCGAAGTGCCCCCCGAAGCCAGCCGCTTGTCCGAGGAGGGATCGCGCATGGTGGGCGCCCTTCTGGCCGGGCGCTATCACATCAAGCGCCTGCGCGGCGAGGGGGGCATGGGGCGCGTGTACGAGGCCGAGCACATCGAAATCGGCAAGCGTGTGGCGGTCAAGGTCCTGCACCCGGCCTACTCGCGCACCCCCGATCTGGTCGAGCGCTTCCGGCGCGAGGCGCGCGCGGCCTCGCGCATCGAGCACCCCAACGTGGTCAACGTGACCGACTTCGGCACCACGCCCGAAGGTTCGCTGTTCTTCGTGATGGAGTACATCGAGGGGATCGAGCTGGGCTTGCTTATCCACCGCGAGGGGCCGTTAGCCATCAACCACGCCCTGCGCATCACCGAGCAGATGTGTGCGGCGCTGCAGGCAGCCCACGATGCCGGCGTCATCCACCGCGATCTCAAGCCGGAAAACATCCTGCTGGTGGGCCCGTCGAGTGTGCGCACGCCCAGTGGGCACGGGGTGCAGTCGCCCACGGAAGGCGTGGCCGCAGCGCCCGACCTAGTCAAGGTGCTCGATTTCGGCATCGCCAAGAGCGACGAAATCGACGACAGCCCGCGCATCGGCAAACGCCTGACCCGCCCCGGTGTGGCCATGGGCACGCCCGAATACATGGCTCCCGAACAGGCCGCGGGTCATCCCGCCGATCCGCGCTCCGACATCTACGCGGTGGGCTCGATCCTCTACGAGATGCTGACCGGCGTGCCCCCCTATGACGGCGAAAACGTCATGGAGATCTTGCACAAGAAGGCCAACCAGCCGCCGCAACCCATCCTCGAGCTGAGACCCGATGTGCCCGCGCCGGTGGTGGCCCTGGTGGAAAAAGCCATGGCCCGCAATCCGGGCGATCGGCCGCAGAGCATGGCCGAGTTGGCGCGCGAGATCCACGAAGTCGAGCTTGCCCTGTCGGTGACGCCAGCGCCGGTGCTGGTTACCAGGCGGCCGACCCTCGGCACGCGCTATGACCAATCAGCGGCCCACGGACAAGCCCTCACTGTCGCGGGCCGCCTGCGCGCTCTGGTCCGATCCTGGCGTTGGCTGTTGGCGGGAGGAGCCGGTGTCGGGGCGCTGCTCTGGATCCTGCTGGCGAGAGGATGTACGCAGTCGCCGGTGCCGGCCGCCGATGCGGGCGAGGCCAACTCGCTGGTGCCGGCCGGGGCCGGTGAGGCGGAGGAGGCCCCGGACGCGCAGAGCCCGTCGGATGCTGAAGAGCCCGACGCAGGAGAATCCCAGGCCAGCACTGAATCAGTCCCCAGCGAGGAGAATCCCAAGCGCCAGGCCAGCCCACGCGCCAGAGCTGCCCGCAACGCGCTCAGCGCAGCCCAGGAGAAAGACCGCAAGCTCTTGCAGGACGCTCGCGATTTTCTGCGGGCGCAGCGTTTCGACGAGGCCCAAGCGGCCTTCGAGCAGCTGGTCCACTCGGGCAAGAACCGCGGGCCCGCCCTGGTGGGGTTGGCCAAGATCGCATTTCAGAAGCACGACTACCAGGAGGCTGTCAATCGGGCGCGCGAAGGCGCACGCGCGGGGGGCGGGGCCGAGGCCCGCGTGGTGCTGGGCGACGCCTACTTCCGCCTGGAGAAGTTCTCCGAGGCGCGCAAGGCCTACGAAGAGGCGCTCAAGCTGGACGCCGACAACCGGACTGCCCGGCAGAACCTGGATCTGATCCAGCGCCGGGGCAACTAGATGATCGTCGCGCCATGAGTGCGTTTCCACGCCACTTCGGCAAGTACCTGCTGTTGCGCCCGCTGGCCAAGGGGGGAATGGGCGAAATCTACATGGCCGGCCTGGGCCAGATCGGCGGCTTCGAAAAGCTCTGCGTGATCAAGAAGGTGCTGGCGGAAAAGGCCGACCCCAGCAAGGCCAAGCGCTTTCTCGACGAGGCCAAGGTGGTGCTGCGCCTCAGTCACTCGGCGCTGGTCAATACCTTCGATGCCGGCGAGGTGGAAGGCGAATTCTACATCGCCATGGAGATGGTCGAGGGCAAGGACCTGCGCGAGGTGTGGAACCGATGCGTGCGCCAGCGGCAACGCATCCCTATCGAGGTCGCGTTGCACGTGGCGCGTGAGGTGGCGCGCGTGCTGGCCTACGTGCACAGCTACGGCGATCTCAAGTTGGTTCACCGGGATATCGCGCCGCCCAACATCTTGCTCGGCTACAACGGCGACGTGAAGCTCACCGACTTCGGGCTGGCGCGCAGCGTGCTCAAACAGGAAAAGACCCAGCCCGGGGTGGTGTTCGGCCGCGCCGCCTACCTGGCGCCCGAGCAGGCCCGCGGCGAGGAGGCCGACGGGCGCACCGACGTGTACACCCTGGCCATCGTGCTGTGGGAGCTTCTCACCGGGCAGCAGTACCTGCCCATCTCGGGCCTGGATCCATCGGCCGGCCTGGCGCTGGTCCGTCACCCCAAGCCCACGCCACCCTCGATACGCGCCCCGTGGATTGCGCCCGAGCTGGACCAGGTCGTGCTGCGCGCCCTGGCCCCCGACCGCCAGCAGCGCTTTCAGAGCGCCGAGGAGTTTCGCCTCGCCTTGTCGGACGTCATCGCCAAGGTGGCGCCGCGGACCGATCCGGCCCGCGTGGTCGAGCTGATGCAGGCGGTTTTTCAGGATGTCATCGCCAAGGAGCGCGCCGAGCGTGAGCATCTTCTCAAGGACGTCATCCCGGCTTTCCGGGCGTCCTCGTCCGCGCCGCCCGCGCCGGCTGCACGTAAAACGCCCGCGCAGCCCTCAGTCGCAGCCGAAAAGCCTCGCAGCGCGTCTCAGTCAAAAGGACCGCCGGCAAGGACCGTGCACGCCACTCCCAAACCGCCTAGTCCTGCCGAGCAAGACAACCAGGAAAACGACAACGGCATGCGCCTGCCCGGTGTGACCCCCGTTCCGGTTGCGGTTGACGGCCGCCTTGCCCGCCGCGAGGCTGCCCTGCGCGTGCTAGCCGAGCTGGCCGCCGAAGACGCGGAACCCACCCCGGCGCCGGTACAGGCACGCAAGTAGGACGAGGGCCTCCCCTTCACTTCTTCGCTGATCTCATCTTTCTTTCCTCTGCGACCTGGTACAACGAGTTCCGTCCCCACGAGGGCTTGCACGGCGCCACGCCCGACGAAATCTACCGCGGCGTCCAGCAGGCGCATGTCGGGCCACGGTTCGAGACGCGACGGAAGTACCCCACGCGGAAACACAAGCTGCGAGCGCGCAAGGGCACGCACCTTGTGCTGGTTCTCGCCCATCTCGACGGCAAGGGCCACTTGCTGATCGTCGATCTGCGCGCGGCCTGAGTACATAAGACACCCCGGTGTCGCGCCCGCGACGCGCGGACGCAGTCTGCCAGGGCCGTGCTTCCCGGAGCTGATCCCAACCAGAGACACATGCGCGAAGCCCGTCCGCGCACGTCCCAAGTGCAGCGGCGCCCTGTTCCGATGCCAATTTCTCGCTACTTTTGGCGGTTCAGAATCGCTGGTCCCCTACAGGCGCACCAAACATTGGGCGACGTCACCGCTCTTGGCCCGGTTGTCGAGATGAGCTCACCTCTGTGCCCGTTGCTGTTTTGGCAGGCCGGAACAGCAGGCCTAGGAAGAGTCCGCCAAGGCCAACCACAGCCAAAGCCACTCCTCCCACGCACAATCCACCACCGAGGTTGGTCAGCCAGTCAGGAGGAGGCTTTGCCACACACCCAGGGTCGAGCTTCCCTGCTGGGGAAACACATCGCTCAGCATGAAAGGCAGCAGCGCCCATGTTGATCCCCACGACGAGCCAGCCACTCACTGCCGCGAGAACACCCAACGCCAGTACGGCGATCGCGATCCGCGGGCGAATCCACCTCACAGAGAATTCCCCGCGCCGTTGCTAGTCGGAGAGGACATGTTGTCTGACCCGACTGTACACATGTTGAGGACGTTGTTCGCGTACGGCTTGCAATAGTTGATCGGCCAAGTCCACGCGCCGGTGTCTGTACCAGGGCTGTAGAAGGAATTGACACACCCTTCGTCGACCTGAGGCTGCTTTTCGCAGACAGCAGCGGAATTCGTGGACGAGCCGCTCTGGTCCTTCTGAACCGTCGGAGCTCCCCATGCGTCCGCGGCACCGGGGGCAGGTCCCATTCCGAACTCGGTGGTATCCGTCTTAATCCAGTAGTGATTCGTATCGATGCCGAGGTGCGAAGCCCACCATTGTTGGGTCGGAGTGAAGTTGATGTTTGCTGGTTTATGGCAGAGCCAAACGTCCAGTCCAGTCGGATCCCTGGATGAAAGCGGGTCGTTGGCCAGGTACACGTACAAACTTCCCTGTCCACCTTCGAATCGAATCGGATCTTTCGCCGTCCACCTCCCCACCACGGGGTCATAGTCTCTCGCTCCGAATCGCACCAGGCCGGTATCGGGATCGTATAGGCCGCCCCCGAATCCGAAGACCTGAAACCCTACGCTACTGTCGGCAATCACCTGCCCCCATTCGTCGACGTCCAAGCGCTGGGCGATGGCACCTGTGGCACTGTTCACAAGCAGCCGTGGAGTTCCAAGATGGTCGGCGACGACCCGATAGGACGAGCTTCCTTTGATGGTCACACCGTCGGTGTATCGGGCGAGGAGCGTTCCAGCCCCGTCAAACTCCGCGGCTGGCTTGAGCTGGTCTCTGTAGAGCCACTTCCTTGCCACTGAGCCGTTGACTTTCTTGCCCACGCGACGGTTTCTAGAGTCGACGAGGTAGTCGATAGTCCGGCCGTCGGCGAGGTCGACATGGCGGAGGTTTCCCTGTGCATCGTAGGCGTAGGTCGTCACCTGGCCGGTGGTCGTGTCGGTCTTGCTCTGAAGATCGCCATTCGGCGTGTACGCGTACGTCAAGTTGCCGTAGGTCAGCAAGCGGTCTTGGACATCGTACGTGGCTGCCTGCGTTCCACTCGGCGTCGTCACGCTGGTTCTGTTTCCGTTGGCATCGTAGAGGTACGTCGCCGTCAGCGCGCCATTCTGCATGACCTGCCAGAGGTTTCCGGCCTGGTCGTAGCTGTAGCTCCAGACCGTCGTCGCCCCCTGGATGGTCTCCGTCTTCTGCGCAACCCGACCGAGGGAATCAGGCACGTAGCTCACTGAATAGAGCGAGGTCATCCCAAACTTCGCCTCGTAAGTCGCCAGGCTGCCAAAGCCGTCGTACGTGCGATGGTCAGTCACTTGCCCCAGCGCCGTGTCGCTAATCGAACCATTCGTGGAGTCGTGTACGATCGTCACGCCGTCCACGCTCGTCAGCAGCCCGTCGTTGTCATAGCCAAACGAAACGCTGTTCGCTCCGTTCACGCTCTCGCTGACCAAACGGAAGTCGTTGTTGTAGGTCCGACTCACGCTGCCAGCCACGTTCCCTGCCCAAGTTGTCGAGGTCGGCAACCTACCGTCATAGCCAAATGCCAGATTCTGCCCATCCGACGTCGTCATCGCCGACAGCTGTCCCGTCGTCGGACTGTAACTCCTGGTGATTGTGACATTGCCACTCACCGACGGGTACGTCACCGTCGCCACCCTCCCCGCACTGTCATAGGTCGTCACACTCTGCGACCCATCCGGCCTATGCACGACGGTGGGTTGCTTGTCGAGATTGTGCTCGTACGTCGTCGCCCCAGTTGCCGCAACCGCTGGCGGTGTGTAGCTCGACATTAGATCAGCCGGCGTGTAGCCGAAGTCGTGTTCTGGTCGGCCGGGCGGGGTCACGCTGGTCACGTTCCCGTTGGCATCGTAGCTGAACCCAACCTGACTCCCGTCGGTGAAGACCTGGCCCACCACCCGGTTCGCGTCGTCGTACACGTAGCTTTGCACCCGCAGAAGCGGATCGGTCACGCTCGACAAGCGATCGAGCGGGTCGTAGCCGAAGGTCGTCACGCGTGCGCTGGTTCCGGTGCCCACAGTCACGGTCGCCAGTCTACCACGGCTGTCGTAGGCATAGGCAGTTGGCGCTAGGTTCCCGGCCTGCACCTGGACCACCCGGCCCTTGTCGTCCAGCGTGCTCACTGTCTGCCGCCCGACTGGCGAGACGTTGGTCACTGTGTGGGCAACGGCGTCGTAGGTGCTCGTGAAGTCCTTGCCATTGACGGTCGTGGTGTCCACCTGGCTCGACAGCGCGCCTGAACTCGCCACAGTCACAGCGCGCGAGACGTTTGTGGTCATCGTGGTCCCCGATGGCGTCGTCACCACCGTCGTGGCGGGCAGTGGCGCCTGCATCCCGAAGCGCGGGTCAGGTGTCTCGGTCGTGGACGAGGTCATCCCGTCGGCTGACGTGGCGGAAACGACTCCCGCCTGGGTTTTTCCGCTGGTGCTTGCCAGCCCGCTCGCAGCCACGTTGATTCGGTTCTCGTTTCCGCTGACGTCGGTCGCGATGGAGTAGCTCCGCGTGCGACCGGTGGCCGAAGTTAGCGACACCACAACTGGCTGGTTCGGGTCTTGCGGCGTGGGTCCTGTTCGCGTCAGGGTCCACGAACACCCGCCGGGCATCTGCTCACTGACAATGCGGCCGCTCTCATCGTAGGCAAACGTCGTCACTGCCTGATTTGGCTTCTTGTAGCTTTGCAGCAGCCCGCCGCTATCGTAGGTGAACTCGCGGTGCGCGCCGCCCGGCTCGTCGACGGCCGCCAGATAGCCATCATCCGACATGGTCAACGAAGTTCGCTGGCCGTTGGGCGCCACAATGCCTGTCGCAAGGCCAGAGTCAGGATCGCGCTCAATTGTGGTCACCAGGCCGTTCGCGTCAGTAATCTCGACAAGCAAGCCGCTTTCGTCGTATCCAAAACTGTACCGCAATGCCCCCGTCATCGAGTCCTGCGTGGTCAGGTGGCGCCCGGACGAATCAAAACGGTATACCTCCGTTTGATCGCGGCTTGCCACTTGGAAAGTGGCTGTCTGAAATCCTGGCAAGGGCGAGTTGAAGCGCAGGACCCTATAGCCACCAGACGAACCATCCAGTACGACCAAACTGCCATCTGGACTCGTGGCGACTTTGTATGGCCAAAACGACGTCTGCAATGCTGGAGTGCCATCGCCGCTGGCGGCTCCGCTGGTTCCTCCGGCCACGGTGAAGATGACCCCGTCCTTCACTGCTCGAATGCTGTCCCATAACCCATCTGCAATGTAGAGGGTTCCGTCGGCCCCAACGGCCACATCCTCCGGCACCATGGTTGCTGCGGTCGCAGCTCCACCATCACCATTCTGCTGCACTCCTTGGCTCGGCTGGCGCCCAGCCACGGTTTCTATCGTCCCGTTCGTCCCAATCCGCAGCACGCAATGTAGACTGGGGTCAGCAACATAGATTGCGCCATCCGGTCCCACGGCAAGCTCCTCAGGGTCGTAGAAACGGTCTGAGTTCGCCACCACCGAGCTTCGTCCTCCAGCATCCATGCGCATAACGAATCCGGGCATATAGTTGCTCTCGCCGAGGTTACCCGGGCGCTCAATATAGTAGAGCGCGCCATCCTGGCCAGCCGACATCGCAACGACAATGGGATCTGCCGCCCAAGGCCAAGTGTATGCCGTCGGCACATCCGCTCTCCCCAGTAGCTGCCCCGCTCGCGATACGTGGTAGATTCTGGCCGGACGGCCATCGGTAGTCCAAGGCCATGTAGCGTAGGAGAGGCTGCCGTCCGGCGCCACCGCAAACGCGGTCATCGTGAATTCGGGCCACAGAAACTGACTCGCAATCCCTGTCACAGGGTCAATCTTCCCAATGGAGTTCTCACGTTGGTTGCTGTATCGGTTGTAGTAAACCGTCCCGTCTGGTCCCACCCCCAACCCTTCATAAGACACAGAATAGTTCACCCCGTCGGACCCTGTCGTAGTTGACGCCGCCGTGGAAGAAACACCCAGGACTTCAGAGGTCTCCCGTCGGCCATCGCCGCGCCACAGAGTCCGCGATGGATCGTAGGTGTGGTTCGCATCTATCGTCCATCCGCCAAGTCCTGCGCTGCGTGCGCGGAATGTACCCATGGCGACCTTCTTGAATTCCTGCTGGAAGGTGATGGTTTGCCGCGCAGGGGGTTCCGCGTTTGGATCGCGGAACACTAGTCCGAAACTCATCGCCCCGTCTGTGAAGGTGATCAACCGGTAGTAGCTTGGATACTCGTACCCAATTGTCACCGTCGCGGGTCGCGATCCATTGACCCATCGTCCTAGGCTATCCCTTCCATCCCAATGGAAGTCGTAGCCGAGATCGGCGACAGGTGCGAAGTCTTGTTCGAACTTCCTCCCGCCGACCTCTACCCCGAGCCTTATTGTCTCCAGGCTTGCCGGCACACTCGCACCTGAGAGCTTCACATGCACGCCCGCGGCGGCGTCAACTCGGTTGCTCCGGTAGTTGAGCGTCAGCGGGGTTCCCAGTATTGGGATCCGCTCATTCAGAACCTGGTTCTGGGTTTCGATGATTGAGCCGCACTCGTTGTCGGGATCATCAGTCGGGGGATTGTCGTCGCTGATCGGGTCGGGATTGTCAGGGGGCTCTGCGTCGTCTGGCGGAAAGGAGGGCCAATTGAGATCCCATGGCGTAAAGGGGCTGATCGGCACACGCCACAGGGTCTGGCCAGGCTGGTAGCGCTGGCCAAGAAGGGCTAGCTCCGCATCAGTCACGCCCAGCGCTTGCCGTGCAGATGCTGTGGCCGAAAGACCGCTCCCATTGACATCGAGTTGAGCCGTTCCGCCAGCCACGGACAGTATCTTGACCACGACACCGTCGCGAGAGGCAACCCAGGAATGGCTGCCCCTGTCGTAGTAGCCGGTCGGCACGCCGACTCCCACCTGGAACCCCAGGAAATTCTCCAAATAGTGGTATAGGGGCTGGCTGAAATGCACCATCTTGGCACCTGCGGCCAGGGCTTCGTCGGCCGAGTACTCCACTGCATAGGTGTAGGCGCTTGTGGTGGGCAAGGTGGCAGGCATCGCCGCGGGGCCAGTGTCGCCAACCGTGTACTCGGTAGCGCGGATACTCAGCGTGCTCAGCGGCATGGTGGTCCCGTTCGGCAGGTCCATGGTCGCCAGAGTGCCGGGCGGCACAAGCACGGTGGCTTGCCGTGACCCGTCGCTGTCTGTGACCACACTTCCCGCCGCCACCTGCAGAACCGGTTGTGTCAGATCCACCACCGTGACCTGCGGGTCGAGTTGGATCATGACGACGTCTTCCACATGGCCAAAGCCCTGCCAGCCCACTTCCACGCGACGGTCGACCGACAGGTAGCCTGACTTCACCATCTGCACGATGAGAGTTCCGCCGCCGTTAACCACCAGATCGTAGCCACCGTCCACGCGGCTCACCGCCACGCCAAACTCTGGGTGGTCAGCGATGGTCACCTTCACCCCCGACAGCGCCGCCCCGTCTCGGGTGATAATGCGACCGCGGATGCCGGCTGCGCGGTTTTTCTGAATAGTCCCCGTGACCACGCCGGTCTGGCTGGGACTTGCGCCCTGGTAGATAAAGGCGAGCGTGTCAGCCAGGTTCGCAGTCACGGGTGGCGGCAACGCGGGAATTCCGATGCAGACCCCGGCGTGACAGGCATCCGACGCTGTGCGGTCGTCTCCGTCGTCGCAGGCCGTGCCATCTGCCTTTCCTGGGAACAGGCATCCGCCGGTTGCCGGATCGCATATCCCTTCTATTTGGCACTGACTGCCGGCCCCGCAGGAAATCAGGTTGGAGCCAACACAAATGCCCGACTCGCACGAATCGACTTGGGTGCAGCTGTTGTTGTCGTTGCACGGGACGCCGTCAGGCTTCGGCATGTAGGCGCAAGTCCCGGTGGCTGGCACGCATGCCCCTGGCTGGTGGCACTGATCGGGTGGGCCGCAAGCCACGGCGATAGTGCCCACGCACACGCCGCCCTGGCAGGCATCGCCTTGCGTGCACAAACTCCCGTCGTCGCAGGCTGTCCCGTCGGGCAGGACTGGCGCGGAACAGATGCCGGTTGCTGGGTCGCAGGTGCCGGCCGAATGGCACTGGTCACCCTTGCACACGACGCCGTGGCATCGCTCGACCTTGCAGGTCACCGAGCAGCCGTCGCCGTCGATGGTGTTGCCGTCGTCGCACTCTTCGTTCCCCTCCAGAACCCCATCGCCGCAGATCTCTCGGAGACAGTTCCAGTCACAGCCGTCCCCGTTGATGAAGTTCCCATCGTCGCACTGTTCGCCAAGGGCCGGCTGCAGGATTCCGTCTCCGCAATACTCTTGCCGGCATTGCGCCGAACATCCATCGCCGTCGATGGTGTTGCCGTCGTCGCATTCCTCAAAACCCTCCAGAATCCCATCGCCGCAGATCTCCCGGCGACACATCCAATCACAACCGTCCCCACTGAGCGTGTTCCCGTCGTCGCATTGTTCGCCCAGGGCCGGCTGCAAGACACCGTCCCCACAGAATTCTTGCTGACACTGGGCCGAGCACCCATCGCCGCTGGTGGTGTTGCCGTCGTCGCACGCTTCGGCACCCCAGTCCCGCCGGCCATCACCGCATATCGGCGCGCCGCACGCGTCTTCCCCCACTTTGACTGGAACGTTGCTCGCCGCCGAGCCCTGGCTTCCCAGTTGGCCCGACCAATTCGCGCCCCAGCACCACAGTGTCCCGTCCGACTTGAGCCCGCAGGTGTGATACGAACCCGCCGCGACACTGACCCACCCCGTTTCGAGGACCTGGACGGGCGACGAGCTGTCCGAGGTTGTGCCGTCCCCCAGTTGGCCCGCCCAGTTTCCACCCCAGCACCACAGCGTCCCGTCTTCGCGAACGCCACATGTGTGATCGTCGCCAGCGCTCACGGCCTTCCAGCCCTCGCCAGGCACTTGCTGCGGGCTCGGGGTCTCCAGGTCTGTGCCATTCCCTAGTTGTCCTGACCCGTTTGCGCCCCAGCACCACAGTGTCTTGTCCTGCTGAATTCCGCAGCTGTACTCCCCCCCCCGAGCGCCAGGCCAGTCCAGTGTGCTCCCCCGATCTGTGCCGGTTCGGCACTGTCTACCGTGGTGCCATTCCCAAGCTGGCCGGTCCAGTTTCCACCCCAGCACCACAAACTCCCGTCGGGGTGGATGCCACAGGAATGGTCGGCGCCCAGTTCAAAGACACGCCACTCATCCCCAAGAACCTTCACTGGAGATGCGTTGTCTTGGGTGGTCCCGTCGCCGAGTTGGCCGTACCAGTTCGCTCCCCAACACCAAAGCGTTCTATCCGATCGCAGACCACAGGTGTAGGCATACGATGCCCGAACGTCGAGCCAACTGTCTCCGGCACCTTGCACCGGAACCAGACTGTCCGTGGTCGTACCGTTGCCGAATTGGCCAGCCCAGTTCGCGCCCCAACACCACAGGGAGCCGTTGCGATCGATGCCGCAAGCATGATCGCTTCCTAGGTCCGCAGTTACCCAATCCTTGCCTCCGATCTGAACCGGGACGTTTCTGTTTTGCGTTCCGCCATTTCCAAGTTCGCCGTCCCCGTTGTAACCCCAGCACCACAGGGTTCCATCCGATCTCAATGCGCAGGTGTCAGCATCACCCGCCCGGACCATGAAGATGGAGGAGCAGTTCGCCTCGTGACAGGCGCCATCCTGACAGACGCCATTCGCTGCGCCTGACTCCCCACCGCTGCACGGCGTGCCGTCTACTTTCACTGGGTTTGTACAGGTTCCCGTTGCTTGATCGCAAGTACCGGCGTCGTGGCATTGATCGCCAGCACACACGACAGGGTTGCTGCCCAGGCAAATTCCTGCCTGGCAGGTGTCGGTTTGCGTGCATGCATTCCCGTCGTTGCAAGCCGCACCGTCGATCTTGGCCGGGTTGCTGCATCTTCCGGTGGCGCCGTCGCAGATGCCGACATCGTGGCATTGGTCGCTCGCCGTACACCCGACCTGATTGCTCCCTGTGCAGACTCCCGCCTGACAGGTGTCGGTCTGCGTGCATGCGTTTCCGTCGTCGCAGGGTGATCCGTCGGCGGTCGGGGTAACAGTGCACAGGCCGGTCGCAGGATCGCAGCCACCCGCGTGGCACGAGTCCAGCCCCGCGCACACAACGCCAAAGCACTTTTCGATCTGGCAGTCGGCCGAGCAGCCATCGCCCGAAGCGTAGTTGCCGTCGTCGCAAGTTTCGCCTGCTTCTACCATGCCGTTGCCACAGATGGGCACCACCTGGCACAGATTGCCGGTGACCTGTTCAGGTGTCCTCTTCGCATCGGTCGTTCCGTCGCCAAGCTGGCCGTCGGAATTTCCACCCCAGCACCACAAGCTTCCGTTCTGTCGAGTTCCGCATGTGTCGTCCACGCCAGCTGACACCATCGCCCATCCTTGGCCGCGAATCCGCACCGGCGACAGCCTCGCTGCGCCACTGCCGTCGCCCACCTGACCGGAGTCGTCCGAACCCCAGCACCACAGCGTCCCGTCCGACTGGACGCCACAGGTGTGTTCTTCCCCTGCCGAGACGTCGGCCCACGTCCCATCGCCAATTTGCGCGGGCGTCGGGCTGCCTATGTTCGCCCTATTCCAAGCTGACCGGCAACGTTGGCCCCCCAGCACCACAAGGTGCCATCATCCCGAACGCCGCAGGCGTGGCCGCCGCCAACTGTCACGCTGGCCCATTGTGCGTCGCCGACTTGAGCGGGTATTGGGCGATACTCTGTTGTGGACCCGTCACCAAGTTGGCCGGCAGTGTCGTTTCCCCAGCACCAAAGCGTCTTGTCCGTCTTGATTGCGCATGTGGACCAGTTGCCTGCCGCTACGCGGGCCCAATTCGCACCGCCAGCTTGGGTAGGTGTCGTGGTGGTGTCCATGGTCCCATTTCCCAAGTTTCCGTACCAGTTGGCCCCCCAACACCACAAGGTCCCGTCATTTCGAACGCCACATGTGTAAATGGCGCCGCAGCTCACCATGGTCCAGCCATCTCCGGCCACCTTCACAGGCGTCGGACTCCGGTCGCTCCACTCTCCTGTCCCCAGCTGTCCCCACCAGTCTAAACCCCAGCACCACAGCGTGCCGTCGCGCCGAATCGCGCATGAGTGCTTCTGGCCGGTAGACACCGACGCCCAGACCCAGGTCCCCACCCGCCGTGGCGTCAACCTGCTGTCAAGTGTGCCGTCGCCGAGCTGACCTGCCTCGTTGTTGCCCCAGCACCACAGCGATCCGTCGCCACGTACCGCGCACGAGAAGCCATCCCCGGTGTCAGCTTCCTTGGCCGATGCGCATGGCACGGTGCCCTCGCATATTCCTATCGAGCATGCGTCCCCCTGGGTAAGCGCGTTCCCGTCGTCGCAGGAGGTTCCGTCGTCCTTTTCAGGGCTACTACAGGAACCGTTGCTGATGTCGCAGGTCCCCGCGTCGTGGCACTGATCAACCGCCGCGCAAGATACTGGGCTCGTGCCCACGCACAAGCCGGCCCGGCAAATGTCAGTCTGCGTGCAAGGATTGCCGTCGTTGCACCCCGTTCCGTCGGGCACTGCCGGGTTTGAGCAAGCGCCCGTTGCCGGATTGCAGACGCCCGTGGCGTGGCACTGATCGCTCGCCCCACACACCACCCACCTGCTTCCCGTGCAGGCGCCACCCTGGCAGCTATCAACCTGCGTACACGCATTGCCATCGTCGCACCCAGTCCCGTCCGCTTTCGCCGGGTTCGAGCAAGCCCCTGTCGTCGGATCGCACGCACCCATGTTGTGGCACTGATCGCTGGCACCGCACTTCACCGGGTTGGCACCCACGCATACGCCAACCTGGCAGGCGTCGGTCTGCGTGCAGGCGTTCCCATCGGTGCAAGATGTGCCGTCAGGCTGGTTGGGGTTCGAGCAGACTCCTGTCGTGGGATCACACATTCCAGTCTTGTGGCATTGATCGGCCAGGCCACAAGCTACCGGCTCCGTGCCCACGCATTTTCCTCCCTCGCACACGTCGGCCTGCGTGCATGCGTCGCCGTCGTTGCACAGGGTCCCGTCGGGCTTGGCCGGCTTGCTGCAAAGACCGGTCGCCGGATTGCAAGTCCCGGTGTCGTGGCACTGGTCGCCGGGCCCGCAAGCGACCAGGTTGCTTCCCGTGCAAAGGCCACTCTGGCAGGTGTCGGTCTGCGTGCAGAGGTTGCCATCATTGCAGCGCGTGCCGTCTGGTAGCGGTGGGTTCGAGCAAAGTCCGGTGGCTGGATTGCACACTCCGGCGCGGTGGCACTGGTCTGGCGGGCCGCAGGTGACAGGTTTGCCGGGAACACAGTGGCCGGCGCCGTCACAGGCTTCAGCGCCGTTGCAGGCGTTGCCATCGCCACACGAGGTTCCCGCTGATGCGACGGCATGGGTGCACTCGCCGCAAGCGCTGCATCCGTCGACCGTGCATGGGTTGCCGTCGTCGCAGGCCGCCACGCTGCACGCCGCGAATCCGTCCTGGAACACGATCTTTGCGCCGGCTCCGCCCACGTCGATGTCGCGCGCCATGAATGCGCCGGTGGCTGTGCTCCCGGTTCCCATGGACAGCGTCCCATTGGGAACCAGGATGAGTGCGGTCACCACATTGCCGGTGCCAAGCGACGCGGCCGGCGGGGTGGCTCCCAGCGCTCCGGTGGTGCCGTTCTGCCCCGAGACTTCAATGCGGACATCACGCGCGGTCAGCGTCGTGCCTGATGCGGCGCCAATGAAGCTGCCGGACGTGCTTCGAGCACGAAATCGCCCAGCTTGGGGCTCGCGTTCAGCGCGGAGGCGACGACCTCTGTGGGCTGCGGCGCCTTCTCGCGGTCGCAGCCAAAACCCCAACACGCGATAGCCAGCGCGAAGATGCCGGCTGCAAAGCGGCCAGGTCTCTTCGCTTCTGCCGGTCGCGGTTTTTCACGCAATTTCCGCGCGCGGTGAAGACAGGTGCCCCATGTGCCACAAACGTCGAGCTCGCTCATTTTGACCCCTCGAGAGCAGACAGCCGAACGGACAGAGTGGTTCAGAAGTTGGCCCGTGACCTACCGGGCTTCTGGCAAGATGGAGTGCGAGGGTAACGCAAACGGTGCACGGAACGAAAGCAGAAAAGGCAAGAAGATCTGTCACGAGAAGCACAGGTTAACTTGCGCACATAACCGCACACGGCCCACCCACGGGCACACGGTTGCTCGCCAGCGCCAGGGATCCGGCTGGCATGGCAACCATGACCGGATGGGGTAGTTTCTCTGGTACCTTCCGCTGTGCCGGTTTCAGCCCTCATCTTGGCTGAATAGGTCCACTGCCCGGTGAGACGCTATCCACTGCAGATAGACCCAAGACGAGGTATCTTGGTAGGCATGGCAGTCACGGTCCACTGGAACGGTAAAGACGTACCCCAAGAGCTCCGCGCGCTTCCCGAAGGTCGGTATGTCATCGAATCCGTCGACGCTGCACCCGCCCTTTCCCCTGACGAGGAAGCCGGCTTGGAACAGGCCATCGACTCCTTGCGCCGGGGCCAGGGAGTCCAAGCCGATGCCGTCTTCCGCCGCCTTGACGAGAGACTTCGACGGTGATTGTCCGCATCTACCACCAAGCGCGACGGCCGATCACGCGGTAGCCGACTCACGTCCCAATTCGGTCGCCGTTGACCCGCGCCCTGGCCCGCCGCGAGGCTGCCCTGCGCGTGCTGGCCGGAGCTGGCCACCGAAGACGCGAAAACCACCCCAGCGCCCGGGCAGGAGCACCAGAAGATCTGGGATTCGGAGTAGGAGGCCGCTCGCATGTAGAGGCGACCTGCGGTCGCCCCACCGGCACGTTTCGACCACGCAATCGCGCCGGACGACGCGGTTGCTGCCTGTGCGGGGGTGCATTGCCGCCCGGAGGGCGACCGCAGGTCGCCCCTACGTGGGACGTGAGCCGGGCGAAAAGCGTCTACTCCGAATCCCAGCAGAAGATCGAGGGGCTACCTTTCCTCCCGCGTCTCGTCTAGATTCCCCCGCATCATGCACGCCATTGCCATCTGCGGAAGCCCACGCAAACAAGGCAACACCGAGACACTGCTGCAGCGCTGCCTCGATCGACTGGAGGATCGGGGCGTGCCGGGCGAGCTTTTACCCTTGCGGGACAAGACCATCAAGGGCTGCCGCGCGTGTGCCATCTGCAATCGCCTAAAGGACAAGACCTGCAATCAGAAGGACGACGACTTCCATCCCGTTTTCGAAAAGATGCAGCAGGCAGACATCATCGTGGTCGGCTCGCCGGTCTACTTCGGCTCCGCCACGCCCGAAATGGTGGCGCTGCTCGATCGCGCGGGCTACGTGTCGCGCGCCAACGGCAACTTCTTCTCGCGCAAGATTGGCGGACCGCTGGCGGTAGCCCGACGGGCGGGGCACAACTTCACCTTCGCGCAACTCCTCATGTGGTTCATGATCAACGACATGGTGGTGCCGGGCTCGTCGTACTGGAACGTGGCCCTGGCGCGCGAAGCGGGCGACGTGGTCCATGACAACGAGGCCCTGGCCACCATCGAACGATTCGCCGACAACTTGGCCTGGCTGGCGGAACGTCTGGCCTAGTACCGTTCTTCCCTCGCTTCACTGCACCACAAAAGCCAAAGCGCAAACACGCACAGAAGCGCGTTGTACTCCCAGATGATCGGCCAGAACTGCGAGCGGGGCACGAGCGCCTTGGGAAGCGGCGATGTCGTCGATAGGCACAGCAAGAGTGTCCCCATGAGCAGGGTTCCCCGTTTGGCCCGCGCCAGCAGCCAGACAGCGACGGGAACCACCAGTACGAAGCCGTAGCTCTTGAGCCTAGGAATGACGAGCAGGTAACTGAGCAAAGCCCCGGAAAGCAGGAACCAAGGGGCTTTCTCCCATGTCTCACTCTTGCACAGGCGAAGAAGGCAGAGGCCGAAGACCCCAAGAATGGAGGCGGCCATCACAAGGTAGAGGACGAGCGGAACCCAGGGTCGAAAGGCCGAGCCCACAATGTCGCGCAGCAGAGCCAGCGAGGAAGGAGCCGCGTGGCCGCGTTCGTCGAGCGCACTGGCCATGCTGAAGAATCTGGCGGTTCGGGCTGGCGACACGGCCAGCGAAATCCCCTGAATCGCCAGGAACGCTCCGACCGACACCAACAAAGGTCGGATCGCTCTGCGCCCCTCGAAGAGCAGCAGCAAGACCAGCACCATGGGCAGGAGCTTGGGCGCCGCCGCCACAGGGATTAACACCGCAAACAGCATACGACGACCAGTCACAAGGGCCGCAATCCCCAGCCAAAGCAACAGCTGTTCAAAGCAAGTCACGTTGCCTGCGTAGAGATCCGAGAAGATCGTGGCGGAGAATCCCAACAAGACCACGACCAGCAGGATCAATGTCTCGCGCGAGTTGCGACAGAAGCAGCCCCAAATCAACAGGAGTCCCGCCAGCGACGCCAGTTTCGCAGCCAAGTACACGGCCTTCGCCGTGGTCAACGCAAGACCGGCGAACGGCGCGAACAGGGTCAGGAACAAGGGCGGGTAGACAAATGGCAACGGCATAGGCTTGCCCGCAACCTTGGTCAGTGACTGCGTGCTGTAGGGATCCAGTCCCGCGCGCAGGGCCCGCGCTGCATAGTAGTAGACTTCAAAATCCCATTGCGACGCGATGACCCGCCAAGAGGCAACCACACAGAGCAGCAGCGCCAGCGCCACCGGCCACCACTTTGCGGCTGGCGCGAGCGACAGGACTCGGACTGTGCGGACGCGCGCAGCCTCTTCTTCCAGTGTGGTCATGACCTGTGCCGTCTGCGGGCACGATGTCACGGTCCTCCCCCCCACCGCAAGCGCAGAGCGATCCGTCGCCGCCTTGACGATGTCGGGGCTCGCCGATAGGGTAGATCCATGCGGTACGTCGTAGCAGCGGCAGCCTTGCTTGCGCTCTCTGCCGGCGTGGCGCGTGGGGATGACGAAGCCTCGGCCCGCGACCACTACGTGAAAGGCACGCGGGCCTACCAGCTCGGCCTGCACGCGAGCGCGAGAGTGCATCAGCCAGACCTGCGGCGTCGCGGCTACTGCGGACGCTGGGGCCAGCAATGTTTGTCTGCCGGCGGTGTGCTACTCGACGGGGCCGTTCCTGGCAGCCGGCTGCTCGATGGGCGGCCGCCCGGCGGCGCTCCCTGGCGTTGTCCTGCTCATCGCAGGCGCGGCTCTCCTGCGGCGCCGGTGGTCTCACTCACTTCGCCGGCGCCCCCAAGGGTCATAGGCTTGGCGGGAAAGGATGGCCATTTCCATCATGAGCGAACTGCCCGATTGCTTCTGCTGTGCGCTCTAGTCCATTGGACTACTTCGCTGAATCGGCTCGCTTCGCGGCCATGCGCCGCCTGATGATGGCCCCCAGGTTCGGCGCGGTTGCTTCTTCAAGAATCCTGCGTACTCTCGGCAAGTCGGGATCGTCGGCCGCGGCCCGCTCGACGAACCTCTGATAGGCCAGCACGACGCGTGTGGGGTCCTGGCCGTCGACGCGAGCCAGAACGTCGTAGGCGATGCCGAGATCCTTCCACAGCGCCGGACCGGTTTCGAGCCTGCGCAGACCCGGCCAGGCCGCGATGGCAAGCGCTCCATCACCGCCGGTCTTGGCCACTACGTCCTCAAGGAGACGAAGCGCCTGTCGCGCGGGCTCGGGGGCATTGCCCAGCTCGCTGCTGTAGAGCAGACACATATGCGCCCGCGCGATTTGCATACCCAGAACACGCTGGGCGACGGCGTTT
Source organism: Myxococcales bacterium (assembly GCA_003142855.1). GTDB lineage: Bacteria > Myxococcota_A > Polyangia > Fen-1088 > Fen-1088 > Fen-1137. The sequence goes on along the minus strand of PLNW01000056.1, from coordinate 33,022 downwards.
TCCCAAGATTCTTCCGGCGCGCGCAGAGCCGGCACGACGTCGTAGCCGGCCATCGCCTGGCCATCCCGTTTCGCCCATTCTTGGTAGCCGGGAACCTCGTTCTCCCGAATCATCGCGTGAACCAGACCGTAGGGCACAAGCCGGTATCCGCCTTCCCAGCTTTGGTCCCAATCGTCGAGATGACCGATGACCATGACGGGGCGCTGGGGATTGTCATCAAGCAGCCGCTTGATGTTCCAGCCGTGCGGTCCATAGCCGCCTTCGGGCAAGACCAGATCGCGATGAAGGCGCCGCTGGCGGGCCGTGTACCAGGGAGCCGCCAGATAGGTGCGACCCAGGTGAATGACGTCGGGGCGAAGCTTCTCCACGTCGTGAAGGTAGAAGACGGAGTTGGTGACCTCATCGCCTTCTGTGATGGCGATGGCGTTGGGTGGCAGCGAGGCAAAGGCGGTCGTCACGAAATCGCGCAGCTCGGTGTTGTGGCGTCCACTGGCTTCCCCGCCGTGGACGGCGACGCCAATGGCGAACAGTGCCGCCGCAGCCAGCGGGGCCCAGCGCTGCCAGCGAGCAAAGGCCGGCCAGCGCGTGCCCAATCTGTGCAAGAGAGCGGCGAGACCGAACCCAGAGGCAATCGCCCATAGCAGATCGGACTCAATACAGAATCGGCTGAGTACAGACATGTACAGCGGTCTGGCGGTCGACAGGTTGGACAAGCCGCTGAAAGCCAGGCTGTAGAGGCAAAGAACCAAGAGCACAACCAAGGCCGCCCCGCGCGTGGGACGGCTCTTTGCCCCGAGATATAGACCCGCGAGGGCGAGCAGAGGTCCCAAGCAAAGAAGCCGGGGAAATGCCTGCCCCCACAAGGTCCAAAGGGTCGGGAAGAAGGTGCCCTCTGTGACGAAGACAGCTTCTGTGGTGGGCTGGCCCATGCTGAAGGTTCCATAGGTGCGGCGCAAAATGTGGCCAACCAGACCGTCCCAGGTGCCGCCGTAGTCCCACGACACAGCCGCCCCTGAGCCGGATGCCAATACGAGGTACAAGTGGGGGGTTAGGCCGAGCAGCCCGACGATGAAGGCCAGGGCCACGCCTCTCACGCCGAGGCTGCTGCGTGCGACCCACAGCGAGCGCAAGACCAAGGGCGCCCCCACAAAGACAAACGCGTGGTGGTTGCACATGGCAAGCCCACTGGCCAAGAGCAACGCAAACACATCGTGGCGGGAAAGGGTGTGCTCGACACGCGACCAAAGGTACAGAGCCAAGGCCACGAACGCAGCGTTCAGTCCAAACACTTCCGCGCTTGTGGCATTCGACCAAACCACTGGGCTCGTGCCAAAGAGCGCGGCTGCCATCAGCCCAGCCGCAGCGTTGCGCGTCCACGACTGAACCACGGCACAGAGCAAGCCTCCGGCCGCTGCCATCGACACGGCGGAGAGCATATTCACCCGCCAAATAGGCGAGTGCCCCAGCGGAAGCGCAGCGAAGAGTCGGGCCAAGAGTGCGAAAAGCGGATAGCCCGAGGGATGGGGAACCCCGCCGGTGAGCGCGGCCGCCGCAAGTTCACCGCTGTCGCCGCCCGCCACCGAGGGAGTCAAAGTCGCGATGTAGAGCACCACCAAAACCAGGAAAGCCAGCCAGGGAGCGAAGCGAACCCACCCAGCCGGCTCGTCGGCAAAGGCCGGCACCCAGGGATTGACGTTGGCGCCTTCGGCGGCGATGCCCGTGCCCTTTTTCGGTGCAGACCTGCTTTTTGCCATGGTCATGTTTGCAAAGAATAATCAGGAGCCGACCGATGCTAGGGCGACGACCACGTGCCGGCGCCCACGTCGAGACTCCAGGTGGCCAGGTAGGTCGGCAGCAATTCCTTGCTGGTTCCGTCAAGGACCAATGGCTGGAATACAAACGTCGTCAAGGAGTTGTCCGCACCCGCGCCACTGGTGGCCCCGCAATTGTCCCAGTGATCGCCCCAGTACACATAGACCGTCCCTTTGCTTCCCACCACGGGCTGAACCCAGGTGGTCTGTGACAGCCAGGTCCTTTGCAGGGAGATATCGTTGCTGGTGTCGGTCACTGGTGCAATGAATCCCTGGTAGGTCCACGGCCCGGTCATGGCCGGTGCGGTGGAGTAGAAGTTGTTGTTGCACCGCCATCCTGTCTTGTAGGACGCGATCCAATAGTAGGTGCTGCCAACCCTGAACACAGTGGGCGCTTCTCCGCCGCCCGAGGTTCCATTGACAGCTGAGTACTGTTTGCCAGACACCCAGCTATGACAGTCGTCGGCCAGCGGATAGACCCAGCCGCTCTCGGTAACAAAGTAAGCACCCGTGTCGTCGGCGTAGGCGCTCATGTCACTGTGCGAGGCACTCTGTCCGCTCGCGTTCTTGAGGATCCCTTGGTAGCTGTACTGGCCGTTGACTGTGGCCGAGGTCGCGTAGACGACTTCCCTGTCCTGCTCAAATGTAACGTCGTCTGACGCACGGGCGGTGAGAATGAATTCCCCTGTCTTGGGACACTTGATGATATGCGGCCTATCGCAATTGCGGTTGGGCCCCAACTCGCCACTGGGTTGCTTGGGAAAAACGATCCCCTCGTTCTTCCAGGTCGCCAGGTCTTTGGATGAATACATCGAAACGCCATTGAAGTCGTCGGGCGTCTTGCCCGGAGGGAAATACAAGCCGTGCATATAGAAGGTGTCGCACACCTGGATGATGCCGCCGCCGTGGGTGTTGACTGCATTGCCGTCGGTATCCTTGAAGGCGATGCCCGTGGCCAGAGGGCCGTTGAATGTCCCCACCGGGCCTGACCCGGCAGCAGCACCGCAGCTACTGGTGCCGCTAGAGCCTCCCGTCGCGCTGGACCCGGCGCGGCCGCCAGAACCGGCCGTCGCGCTGGAGCCTCCCTTGGCCGTCGCTCCACCGGCGCTGCTGGTTCCGCCGGACCCGGCCGTCGTGCTCCTGCCCGCCGTGCCGCCGGAGCCAGGCGTCCCGCCCGAAGTCACGCTTCCGCCCGAGCCACCCAGCCCGATGGTGCTGCCGCCCGAGCCCGTCGTCCCGCCCAGAGCGCTTCCGCCTGATCCGGTCGTGCTGCTGGCTGATCCCGTCGTACCGCCGGCTGCTCCCATCGTGCCGCCGAGACCGCTTCCGCCTGATCCGGTTGTGCTGTTGGCTGCTCCCGTCGTGCCGCCGGCTGCTCCCGTCGTGCCGCCGAGGCTGGTTCCGCCTGCAACGCCCACGCTACCCCCGCCTGTCGATTGTCCCCCTGCTTGCTGAGTCCCGCCTGATCCGTTGGCGGTCTGCGAGGAGCCGTCCGTGCCGCCCGTGCCAGGATTGCTTCCTCCTGCGTCGATCACAGAACGGCCCACACCAGACGAGCAACCCAGAACCATCGTCGCAAGAACCATTGCGAGACATTCAGTTCGCTTCATCAAGGTGCTTCTCCGGCTAGGAGTTGATCACAGGTACCAAGCAAGAGATCTTGGGGCTCGGCGCACGCAAATGCAACCGCCGCGATTAGTCTGGAGTGGGGAGGCCCCGGCGGGTGCGTGCGCCCGTGGGGCGACCGCAGGTCGCCCCTTCCAAGAACTGCGCCTATGGCGAGCGCGCTAGGCCACGCCGATCACGCTGCCGGTGCGCAAGTTCCTCTGCGCGACAACCGGGTCAGCCGGCAGCAGCAGGCGGGCGTCAGGCGGTCCTTCGATTGCGGGAACCAGCGACTCGTTGGCGTTCTTCGTCCACAAGCCACTGGGCGTGTAAAGCGGCACCCGATTCTCCACCCGGCACGAGTGCCTCCAGGCAAAGCTGCTGGCCAGGAAGATGACTGGATGGTGCCGGTTCGTCCAAATACGGCGGAAGATCTTCGGTGTGCTGTAGAAGTTCACGCCCATGCGACGCGTGCCCACCTGCAATTGCTCAGGGGTCATCAACTTGGGCACAAACACGGCGGTCGCTCCGTCGTATTTCGACCAGTCGTAGCTGGTAATGCGCGACTGAGAGTGCAAGGTCTCGAACAGCTTGGTGCCCGGAAAGGGCGTCAGCGCAGAGAAGGATCCGTAGCCCACGCGATGGTCGTTGAGGAACTCCAGGGTTCGATCAAAGACCTCAGGATCGTCGTCATCAAACCCGAAGATCACACCGGCCATGAGGACGACGCCATGGTCGTGCAGGACACCGATGCTCGCACCGATCTCTTCGGGCGTGCTCACCTTGTTCTTCGCCAAAGAGCCAGTGGCCCGCAGGTTGGACGCGGTCAGCGACTCGATGCCGACGAAGAGGGCAATGCAACCGCTCTCAACCGCGAGTTGCAGCAAATCGCGGTTGCCTGCCGCCAGATGCAACGAAGCCTGTCCGATCCAGATGAGATTCAGCTTCTTGAGCTCGGTGAAGAGGGCACGGCAGTACGTCTCATTGGAGAAGATATTGTCGTCGAGAAAAAACAGGAAGCGCCTTCCCAGCGCCTTGATCTCTGCGATGACGTTCTCCACGGGACGGAAGCGATACTTGCGTCCCGTGAACAACGTGGCCGAGCAGAAGGAGCAATCATACGGGCAACCCCGCGCCGCCTGCACCGAGCCGATGGAAAAAGACGACCGTTTGGGGAAAAGATCGCGCCGCAAAGGCGGAAGCTGAGTGAGGTCCGCGTATTCCTGCCCGCGATAGATGCCGCGCAGGTGACCGGATGCCACGTCGGAAAGCACCTGCGACCAGACGTGCTCGGCCTCGCCCACCACCACGGCGTCGGCGTGCAGCAGGGCCTCATTGGGCAGCACCGAGGGATGAATTCCGCCCAACACCACCGTCTTGCCAGCCGCGCGGTATCCGTCCGCGATCTGGTAGGCGCGGCGGGCCTGGATGGTCATGGCGGTGATGCCGACCAAATCGACACCGGGGTCGTTGAAGCGAATGTCGTCTCCCAGATGCTCTTGCACGATCGACACGTCATGGCTCGCCGGCGTGAGCGCGGCCAAGAGCTGAAGTGCAGCGCTCTCGACCTTTCGTCCACTCAGCCCGACGCGAGGATTTGGATCCGGATAAATGAGTTGGATTTTCACTTTGCGTACACAATCGCCCGCGACCGCCGATGTGGAACGTGGGAGCTGCGAAGCTAGATATCTTGCAGTTTTGACTGCGCAAATGCAACCGCCACGGGTCCCCTCTTGCGCGCAATTGCTTCGGGGCCCGGCGTCAATTGATCATGACGCAGCCTCGATCTGCGGCCGCCCTCGTGATTTCTTTCCGGCGGGAATCGCCATCCCGTACGACCCACACGACGGAGCTGACAGCCGCGAATCAACTTGTCGACGCCGCGGCTAGGAGTAACCTATCGGGGAACACCTATGCCTCTCGAAGCAGGCCAGCTCTTTGGCAATTACCGCATCGTCCGGCTGCTCGGCGAAGGCGGGTTCGGAGAGGTGTACCTGGCCGAGAATCCACTCATCGAGCGGCGCGCGGCTGTCAAGGTTCTGCACACGGCGCTGGCGCGGGACGCGGAGCTGGTCCGGCGTTTTCTTAACGAAGCGCGGGCTGCCAGCGCCATCCGTCATCGCAACATCATCGAAGTCTTCGACGCTGGAGTGACAGCCGAGGGCGCGCCCTACATCCTGATGGAGTTTCTCGAAGGGGTGTCGCTGCAGAAACGCCTGGCGGATAGGGGGCGTCTCGCCCTGGCGCAGGCCCTGGAGATCGCGCGCCAAGCCGGGTCGGCCTTGACGGCGGCCCACGCCGCCGGAATCGTGCACCGTGATCTGAAGCCGGAGAATTTGTTTCTGGTGCCTGATGCGGCTGCGCCCGGTGGCGAGCGGGTGAAGATACTGGATTTTGGAATCGCCAAGATAAAGCGTGCGGGCGGCACGGGTGGAACCATGCGGACGCAAGCCGGACTGATCATGGGCAGCCCGGCGTACATGTCGCCGGAGCAGTGCAAGGACAGCGCGGATGTGGACTTGCGTTCGGACATCTATTCCTTTGCCATCATCATCTACGAGATGCTGGCGGGACAGACGCCGTACGTGGCGGGTTCTGGGACTGAGATGCTGATCATGCATCTGACGGCGACGCCCGCGCCCGTACGCGAGTTGGCGGCGGATGTTCCGGTGCACGTTGAGGCGGCGATCACGCGGGCGCTGTCGCGATCGCGCGATGAGCGTTTCGAGAGCATCGCCTCGTTCATGGCGGCGATACGGGGCGAAGCGGGCGCGGCTGCCCTGGATCGGCCGTCGCTGTCGGATGAGATGCCGGCCATGGCGGCCCGTCCAGCGTCTGTTCCCAACCGGACAGCGGCAGGCCCGTCGAAGACGACCTTTTCGCATGCCACCGGCGAAATCAAGGCGGCGGACGACGACGATATGCTGCTGCAGGCGTCGCGAACTCCACGCTGGCCGCTGTATGCAGGCGGGGGAGCGGCGGCGGTTGGGCTGATGCTGTTCTTGCTATTGCGACCCAGCCACGAAGCTGCGCCACAAGCGACGCCAGCGACAGCGAAAGTTGCGGCTCCCGGGCCCGCCGTCGTCGCTGCGGTGCTGCCGGCGCGACAGGAGGCGCCGCGCGACGCGGGCATGGCGGCGCCGGTTGTTCTTCCCAGCAGAGCGGCCAGTGGGACCGCGGCAGCGGTGGTGACCGAGGCGCGACCGAGTGCGAAGCTGGCGCATGCGGGCGCGTCGAATCGCCGCCGTGGGCCGGCGGCGAAAGAAACGTTTCCGCAGTTCCAGCGTCCGGCGGCCGCGCCCAGTGGCTACAACCCTGCCCCGCCTTCGAGAAGGCAAGACGACCCTGCGGGTTTCTAAACGATGTATTGAGGAAAGGTGCAATGAGCGATGCATGGCAAGCTTGGTAGTCTGGTTTTGCTACTGACCATTGTTGGGTTTGGGACTGGGACAGCGCGAGCCACCGACGACAGTGTAAAAGGCGCAGCCCGCGCACTGTCGAACGAAGCCAAGCGGGATTTCGATGCCGGGCGTTTCGAAGAAGCGGGACGCAAGTTCCAGCGGGCTTACGAGGTGGCGAAAGTGCCAACCCTGGCCCTGTGGGCGGCACGGGCATTGGCCAAGCATGGTCAGTTGGTTGCGGCGTCCGAGTTGTATCGGCAAGCCACGCGACTGACGGCGAACGATCTTTGGGTTGGGAACGCGCAGCAACAGGCTCAGGCGGACGCAGCCAAGGAACTGGCCGAGCTACAACCGCGGATTCCGGTGCTGCGCGTGCAGGTCGAGGGGGCTGCGGCCAATGACGTGACCCTGACCATCGATGGCGCCCTGATCGCGAGCGCGCTGTTCGGCATCGATCTGCCGGCGGATCCGGGGTGGCGGCGGGTGGTGGGGAAGAGTGGGGACGAGAGTTCAGAACAGACGGTGTATCTGCGAGAGGGAGATCACAAGGAGGCGGTGGTGAAATTCAGTGCGCGGCCAGTCGCGCAGGCGGCGAATCCCGCCGTGGTGCCGATGGCGGCCGTGCCCATGGCGTCGGCGGCGATGGCCCAGCCAGTGGCCCCGGCTGGGGCAGAAGGACCAAGCGCGGGAACGTTGACGACGCCCACGCCGCCAGCCGAGGCGACTTCGAGCGGCGGGGCGCAACAAACGTTGGGTTGGATTGCGGTATCGGTGGGAACGGCGTTCCTGATCATGGGAGGCGTGACCGGCATCGTGGTGTTGTCGGACTCCAGCCTGCGCAACAGTTGCCCGAACGGCGCGTGCACTCCCACCGTCAGCAAGAGCAAGGTCGACAACTACAACCTGATGCGCAATCTCTCGACAGTGGGGCTCATCGTTGGCGGCGTCGGCGCAGCCGTGGGTGTGACGTTGCTGCTGTGGACTCCGAAACGCGAGGGTGACACACGCGCGGCGCTGTGGCTGGGGCCAGGTTCGGTCGCGCTCAAGGGCACGTTCTGAGCGGCTGGACCAGGCCGCAAGGGCCTGGGTTTTCCCCTGAGATCCGCTACTATCTGCCCGCATGCCCCGCCGGGGCTGCAACGAACCACCAGCGAGAGGCAGACACCATGGCGACCAAGACCCTTGCAGACATCAACGTCAGCGGCAAGACCGTGCTCATGCGCGTGGACTTCAACGTGCCTTTGAAGGGCGGTCAGATCACCGACGACCGACGCATCCGCGCCGCGCTCCCCAGCATCAAGCAGGTGCTGGACCAGGGTGGCAAGCTGGTGCTGATGAGCCACCTGGGCCGGCCTGACGGCGCCTTTGATCCGGAAGGCAGCCTCAAGCCTTGCGCGGTACGCCTGGGCGAACTGCTGGGCAAGCCGGTGAAGCTCGGCCCCAAAGAGGTCATCGGCCCAGCCGCCGAGGCCCTGGTGGCGTCGCTCAAGCCGGGCGAGACCGCGCTGCTGGAAAACGTGCGCTTCCACGCGGGCGAGACCATGCCCGACAAGGCCAAGAAGAATCCGGACAAGAAGCTGACGGCTGAGCAGCAGAAGACCCACGACGATTTCGTGGCTGGCTTGGCCAAGCTGGGCGACGTGTACGTCAATGACGCCTTTGGCACCTGTCACCGCAAGCACGCCAGCATGTACGGCGTGGCCAAGGCCATCCAGAAGAAGGGCGGCGCTGCCGTCGCCGGGTATCTGGTGGAAAAAGAGATCCGCTACCTGCACGAAGCCGTGTCCAGCCCCAAACGGCCCTTCGTGGCCATCTTGGGCGGGGCCAAGGTCAGCGACAAGATCAAGCTCATCTCCAACCTTCTCGGCAAGGTGGACCACATCCTCATCGGCGGGGCCATGGCGTACACCCTGCTGAAAGCGCGCGGCGTGGCCGTGGGCAAGAGCCGGGTCGAGGAAGACCAAGTCGAAGAGATGAAGAAGCTGCTGGGACAGGCAGGCGGCAAGATCGTGCTGCCCTCGGATCACAGCGCAGCGGCCAATTTCGACTTCAAGGCCATGACCGGCGACAAACCCACCGTGGTGCCCGGCGCGGCCATCCCCGACGGGCTGATGGGTATGGACATCGGCCCCAAGACCGTGGCTGCCTTCAGCGACATCATCGGCAAGGCTGGCACCATCGTGTGGAACGGTCCCATGGGCGTGTTCGAGTCGGCCGACTACGCAGCCGGCACCTTGGCCGTAGCCAAGGCGATTGCGGCGGCCACAGGCCGCGGCGCCATCACCGTGATCGGCGGCGGTGACTCAGCCGCAGCGGTCGAGAAGATGGGCCTGGCCGACAAGATGACCCACGTATCGACCGGCGGCGGCGCCAGCCTGGAGTACCTCGAAGGCAAGGCCATGCCGCCAATTGAGGTGTTGGACCAGAAGTAGTCGTCCGGCCCGCGGATCGCGGGTCGCGAGGGCGTGAGCGTGAGCGAATTCGCGTGTGGTACGCGGTAGGCGGAGAGCGGGCCGCTCACCGCCCACGCTCACCCCACGGGGGCTTCGGGACGGACAGCCCACCCTGCCCACCCCTCGCGCTTCGCGCTCGCCCGTCGCGCTCACGCGAGTCGACCACGCAGCCCGCGGCACGCGAATCGCTACCGCTACCGCCACCGCCCACGCCAGCCGATCTCGAGGTTGCCTGGGACGCCGGAAAGACTCAGGTGGCCTCAGTCGCGCGCCGGCCTCCGAGATGACGGGCTGGCTCTCCGCGGTCGCCCGCCATAGGCCTCTGGCACCTACGCTGCCCGCGCTTGCCGATAGCGTCGTGCTTGCAACCGCGCGACAGTCTGATGCGACGTTGTGGACCCAGGATGCAGACTTCGAAGGCCTGCCCGATGTGAGGTTTCGGGCAAGGAAGAGTGCGCCTCGGCCTGGCTGACGGCTTGCCGATACGTGGCGCGGGCGCAAGCCCCGTCCGCTGCATCGGCTGGCTGGCCAGCCTCCTCATCCCGTCAGCGACAAACCTGCCTGGGATACTCCTTCCGCGACGAAAGATTTTCGCTCGGGGTTCGCGATATACTCCCTTCCGTGCAGGGCACCGACTTCGACGAACGCGTTTTCTTTCAGGGCATCGCCCAAAGCGGTGCCCGCGCCCTGCTCATTGGCAGGCGCGCGTTGGTGGCGCTTGGCCTTCCCATGCTGACCGCTGACTATGATTTCTGGGTCCATCCCGACGATGTCGCCCGGTTCAATGCGGCGGTGGCAGCGGTGGGTTTGGTCCCGAACCACACGCCGGAAGAGGTGCGGCGGCGTGGCCGCTATGTAGTCGAAAACGATGAGCACGTGGACGTGCTCGCCACGCGATCGATCCCGACGGTGGACGGCGTGGCAGTGGCCTTCGACGATCTCTGGAATCGGCGCCAGACCTTGCGCCTCGATCCCGACACATCGATCACCGTTCCGGCCCTGGCTGACCTGATCTTGACCAAGCAATTCGCGGCGCGACCCAAGGACATGGAAGACATTCGCCTGCTGCAAACCCTGCTGGCCACGGAGCGCAAGCCATGAGCGCGGTCATCGGTCTTGCCTCGCCTGAGACGCGCGCCCGGCTCAAGGCCCTGGCCGAGCAGCCGCTGCCGCTCGATGAATGGAAGCGGCGGTTGGCGATTCCGCTTTCGCCTGAGGAGATCGAGCACACGCTGGCCCTGGTGCGCTGGTTCTGTCGCCGCTACCCCACGGTGGGCGAGCGGTTCGCCTACGTGCGACGCGCGTACAAGCGCTGGACAGGGTAAGGCGAAATGGAACCTCACTGCGACGCGATCATCGCCGGCCAGCCTGTCGCCTCGACGGCCGACGCGATTCGCTCCAGCTCGGCATCGAGGGCCGCTGCCCAATCCGCGCACTCTCCGGCCCAGCCGAGGCGGCGGAGAAAGTCCTGCCGGAAGGCGGTGTTCTCGAACAAGCCGTGCAAATAGGTTCCCCAGACATTCTCCTGGCGCCAGCCCAGCTCATCGGCGAGCAGGGGCTGAGCCAGCCGACCGGGCGTGGTGCGACCGTGGTGGATCTCGTAGCCGCGCACTTCGCCGCCATCGAGCCAGCGCACCTGTCGAAGCGCGACCGCTTTCTCCGCCGCCAAGGCGGTTTTGACGTCGAGCAGGCCAAGGCCGTCGAGATCGCCGCCTTCGAGGGCCAGCGGATCGTGGATGGCGTGCCCAAGCATCTGCATCCCACCGCAAATCCCGACGATCGGGATGCCCGTGGCTGCGGCTCGGGTCACCTCGGCGGCCAGGCCAGTGGCGCGCAGGTGGCGCAGGCTCGCAACGGTGTTCTTCGTGCCAGGAAGCACCACGGCCCGGAAAGGCGTGAGCGACCTGTGGTCAGTGACAGGCACGACGCTCACGCCGGGCTCATGGATCAGGGGATCGAACTCGTCGAGGTTAGAGGCCCAGGGGTAGAGGATGAGGGCGATATTGGTCGTGCCCTCGACAGGCAGTGCCCGATGAAAGAAGGCGTCTTCTTCGGGCAGGCGGTTGCGCAGGAAGGGAATCAAGGCGACCACCGGGACGCCTGTGCGGGCGAGCAGCCAATCGTCCGCATCCTTGAGTAGCGTCGGATCGCCGCGAAACTTGTTGAGCACGAACCCTCGCACGAGTCGGCGCTCCTCAGCGGCCAGACACTCCCAGGTCCCGAGCAGGTGGGCATAGGCGCCGCCGCGATCGATATCCGCCACCAGGTAGACGTCGGCGCCGCAGTAGAGCGCTACCGCCATGTTGACGATATCGCCGGCGCGCAGGTTGATCTCGGCCGGGCTGCCTGCGCCTTCAATGACCACGCAGTCATAGGTTTCGCGCAAGCGATCCAAGCTGTCGCGAACCGCCGGCCAGAGACGGTCGCGGCGGCTCATCCAAGGCAGCGCGGAGACCACAGGATCAGGACGTCCGTGAACGATGACTTGGCTGGCGGTGTCGGCGTGCGGTTTGACCAGCACTGGGTTCATCAGGGTGGTCGGCTCGACCCGAGCCGCGCGCGCCTGCAGCCACTGGGCGCGACCGATCTCTCCGCCATCGACTGTGACCGCGGCGTTGTTCGACATGTTCTGCGCCTTGAAGGGCGCCACCTTCACGCCCCGATTGGTCAGGCATCGACAGAGGGCCGCGACCAGAAATGATTTCCCGGCGTCGCTGGTGCAACCCATGAGCATGATCGGCCGGCGCTTCATGGCGACAGGCTCCGCGGGATAGGCGACGTCAGATCTGCGTCTTGAGCTTGCGCCGGTCGGCGCGCCGCTCGATGGCCAATTCGATGAGGCGCGCGATCAGTTCTTTCTGCGACACGCCTGATGCGTCCCACATTTTCGGGTACATGCTGATGGCGGTGAAGCCTGGGATGGTGTTGACCTCATTCACGTAGAGCGTGCCGCTCTGCCGGTCGAGGAAGAAATCCACGCGCGCCATTCCGGCCAGTTCCAGACAGCGGAAGGTGTCCTTGGCCAAGCTGCGCACACGCTCGGTCAGCTCAGGCGGGATGTCGGCGGGAATCTTGGCGTCGGCGCCGTCTGCATCCACGTACTTGGCGTCGTAGGAATAGAAACCGTCCTTGTGGTGAACGATGATCTCCGCCGGCACGGAGGCTTGCGGCTCGTCGTTGCCCAGCACCGCGCACTCGATCTCGCGGGCATTGACCGCCGCCTCCACCAGCACCTTGTTGTCGAACGCCAGCGCGGCCCGCAGCGCCGGCTCCAGCTCGGCGACTGACTTGACCTTGCTGACACCGACCGACGAACCTGCATTGGCCGGTTTCACGAACACCGGAAAGCCCAGCTCCGAGGCATGCGCCAGCGTGCCGGCGCGGTCGCGGGCAAATGCGTGCGCCGTGACCAGCCGCCACGGCACCACCGGAATTCCCGCCTGGGCCAAGAGGCGCTTGGCCACGTCCTTGTCCATGCCAATGGCCGAGCCCAGCGTCCCGGGCCCGACGTAGGCGATGTCCGCCAACTCCAGCAGGCCCTGCACGGTGCCGTCCTCGCCGTAGGTTCCGTGCAGAACCGGAAATACAACGTCGTCCTGACGAAGCAAAGCGCGCGGCGCGATCGCAGTCTCGCTGCTGTCGGGATAGACTGGCACTTCCAGCGCGCGCCCCACTGCTTTCAGGCTGAGCGTGCGAGGATCGCCTGTGGCACCCAGCAGGGTCTGTTCAGCCTCGGGCCGCCAGCGGCCCTGCTTGTCGATGCCGATCAACACCGGCTCGAAGCGATCGCGGTCGAGCGCGACGAAAACATTACGGGCCGACAGCAGCGACACTTCGTGCTCTGCCGAGCGGCCGCCGAAGAGAATGATGACGCGGGTCTTGTTCACGGCCTGACCCTACTACCCGTCAGCGTCGGTCGCCACTTTCGGCCAGCGCCGCCGAGGGAGCGTCGAACATTGCCCGCGGCATCGCGACCAATTCAAGATTCATGGTCGAAGCAGCAGTTACCATGAGATCAGGGCGCCCCGAGACCAAACTGGCCGAAGAGAAACGCCATCTCGTCGGCATATTGTTCGATCAGCTTTCCCAGCGGCTTGCCGGCGCCGTGGCCGGCATGGCCTTCCAGGCGCAGCAGAATCGGCCCGGGGCCGGTCTGCGCCGCCTGCAGCCGCGCCACGAACTTGCGTGCGTGCAAAGGATCGACGCGCGAGTCTGCCTCGGCAGCGAAGACCAGCGTGGCGGGATAGGCCGCCCCGTCCTTGATCTGGTGATAGGGCGAGTAGGCGTAGAGAAACTTGAACTGCTCGGGATCTTCGGACGTGCCGTATTCCGGAATCCACAGCCTGGCAATGTGAAAGCGGTGATAGCGAATCATGTCGGTCAACGGCACGCCACAAATCGCCGCGCGAAACAGGTCGGGCCGCTGTGTGATCGCCGCAGCCACCAGCAGGCCCCCGTTCGACCGCCCTGAGATGGCCAGTCGATCGCGTGACGAGATCTTCTCGCGGACGAGAAACTCGGCCGCAGCGATGAAATCGTCGAACACATTCTGCTTGTTGGCCAGAACGCCCGCGCGGTGCCAGGTCTCGCCGTACTCGCCGCCACCACGCAGGTTGGCCACCGCGTACACGCCACCTTGTTCGACAAAGGGCTCTACCGCTGCCACAAAGCCCGGCGTGATGTTCACGTTGAATCCGCCGTAGCCCCAGAGCAGCGCGGGCGCGCGACCGTCACGCACCAGACCTTTGCGCGCGACCAAGAACAGGGGAATCAGCGTGCCGTCCTTCGAGGGATAGCGCACCTGCTCGACCGTGAAGGCATCGGGATCGATGGGCGAGGCCAGTTTCTGCCAGACCGTACTGCGACCCGTGCCGAGATCGTGGCGCATGACCGCGGTGGGCGTGAGGAACGAGGTGAAAGCAAAGAAGAACTCGCGCGCCTGGTGCCGGCCGTGCAGTCCCGTCACCGTGCCCAAGCCTGGCAGCTTGATCTCGCGTTCCAGCTTGCCTGCGCGCGAATACACGCGCACGCGCGACGACGCGTCCCTCAAATAGAGCGCGGCCAGCTTGCCCCCGACGGCTGCCACCCACTCCAGCGTGTCCTGGCCCTCGGCGATAATGGGCTTCCAGTTCTCGCGCTCGGGCTTGCGTGGGTCGATCTGGACCAGACAGTGGTGAGGTGCGTCCTCGTTGCTGACCACGTACAGGCGATCGTCGAGCACATCGACCAGGTTGAACAATGCGGGCCGACCGGTAACCACGGGCATGGGCGACGGCGCGCCTCGTTTGCTCGTGTCGACGAGAAAAAGATCGGTCTGGGCTGGGCCATCGGCAACTTCGATGCCCAGCCAGCGGCCGTCGGGCGAAAGCAGCACCGAGGTCCAGGCCGACGGGGGCAGACCCTCACCGAAGATCATACGATCCTGGCTCGGGTCGGTACCCAGACGGTGCAAGAAAACGCGGCGCTGGTACTCTTCCTGGCCCGCCGGTACCGAGCCCGGCGCCGGGTAGCGCGTGTAGTAGAAGCCGCGCCCCGAGGGCAGCCAGGCCAGCGAGCAGGCCCGCGTCCAAGGAATGAGGTCCGGGCGATCCTGGCCCGTGTCCACGTCGCGCACGCGAAGCGTGGATTTCTCGTCGCCGCCGACGGAAACTCCGTAGGCTAGCAGACGGCCGTCCTCCGACGGGTACCACCAGTCGAGCGCCTGCGTGCCGTCGGCGGCCAGAGTATTCACGTCGAGCAGAATGCGATCGGTTCCGGCGATCCCCTGTCGCACGTACAGCACCGGCTGGTTCTGCTGGCCTTCACGCCGCGTGTAGAAATAGCGAGTCGCCCTGCCCTTGCCCTTGGGAACCGGCGCCTCCAGGGTGCCGATCCCGAGCAAGGCCCACAGCCGCTCGACCAATCGCTTGCGACTTGCAACCGCGTCCAGGGTCTGGCGCAGGAACCGATTCTGCTGCTCGGTCCAGGAACGTACCTCCGCGCTATCACCGTTTTCCAGCCAGCGGTAGGGATCGGCGACCTTCACGCCATGGATGGTTTCCTGCACGGGCTCGCTGCGGGTCGGGATGGTTGTCGCCATGAGAGTGCTCAGCAAGAACGCCGATACGGCGATCATGCTACTGACGTCGCGTTTATTGGCAAGTCACACAGCTCCCCGCTGGCAACTACTTCACGCCCTTCCGCGCATCAGCCGTTTGACCGGGCCCGAGAGGGCGAACAGCGCCACGCCGGCAATCAATGTGACGACCACGAACATGAGAAAGAAGTCCGCCTGGCCGCCCATCATGTGAAACACCTCGCCGCGCTCGAACTTTTCGACCAGGCCCGCCAAGATGCCCGAGCAGCGATCCGAAACGAAGAAGGCGAAGAACCAGATGCCCATCATGAGCGAGGCGAAGCGCGCTGGCGCCAGCTTGGTCACCATGGACAGGCCGACAGGCGACAGGCACAGCTCGCCGCAGGTCTGCAACACGTAGGTCGCGATCAACCACAGCGGGCTCACACGCGCACCAGCGTCCGACAAACGCCCGGCCACCACCATGATGACAAAGCTGGCGCTCATCAGCATCAGGCCAGTGGCGAACTTGACCGGCGTGCTCGGCTCGCGACCGCGCGCCCCCAGCCGGCCCCACATCCAGGCAAACACCGGCGCCAGCACGACGATGGCAATGGGATTCACCGACTGGAAATAGGGAGCGAGAAAGTCGATGCCCAGGAAGTGCAGCTCGGTCCGTTCCTTGGCAAAGAAGTTCATGGACGAGCCCGCCTGCTCGAAGGCGACCCAGAAAAAAATGTTGAAGAAGGCCAGGATGGCGATGGCAGCAATACCGTGCCAGTCCTCGGACGAAAGCGGCTGATGGGCGTGACCTGCGCGCGCAGCGACCTTGCCCGCGGGCACCTCGCCGATGCCGGGCAAGTAGCGTTTCTTGAGGAGGAGGTAGGTGACAAGGCCCGCCACCATGCCCACCCCAGCCGCGCCAAAGCCCCAATGCCAGCCAAAACGTTTGCTCTCGGCCAGATAGCCGCAAATGATGGGCCCCGCGGCCGCTCCGGTGTTGATCCCCATGTAGAAGATGGTGAAGGCCGGGTCGCGCCGCCGGTCGCCCGGTTGATAGAGCTGGCCCACCATGGTCGAGATGTTGGACTTGAAGAACCCCGTTCCCAGAATGATGAGCGCCAGCCCCAGGAAAAACGTGGGCCGACTGGGCACCGCCAGGCAAAAGTGGCCCGAGGCGATCACGATGCTGCCGATGATGATGGCGCGGTGGGTGCCGAGGAACCGGTCAGCCAGATAGCCGCCGAAAAGCGGAGTCAGGTACACCAGGCCGATGTACCAGCCGTAGAGATTGGAGGCCTCCTGCTTGGACCAACCGAACCCGCCCGCGGTGCTGACTAGAAACAACACCAGAAACGCCCGCATCCCGTAGTAGGAGAAGCGCTCCCACATCTCGACGCCGAAAAGCAGGAAGAGTCCGGGCGGCTGTTTGAGCTTCTCAGTCATCGCCGTCGAGAATCAACCGCCTGGCTGCGATTTGTAATCTGCCACATTGACCCTAGACGCCGAGAACCAGAATCATGCGCACATCCTTGGTGCCCAGGGCGTTGCCCACGTCCACACCTACGAGTGGCATGGCTACGGTCCGCAAATAGAAACGCACGCCCGCGCCCGCCGAGCTGTGCAGATCCTCTTGCAGCACGAACCCCTGATGGAGATAGGCGGGTGGCAAGAACTGGCGGCCGTCGTTGCGTGGCTGGTAGGTGTCGGTGACGGGGTCGATCGACGGCAGCTTGCGAAACCAGATAGCGGCAGCGTCGTTGAAGAGCAAACCGCGAACGTCGAGTCCCCACAGCGAGAAGAGGGGGAAGTGGTACTCGACCTGGGTGCGCAGGTGCGTGTCGCCCTGGAATTGCCGATAGAGATAGCCGCGCAGGTTGGTGCCGCCGGCCGAATTCTCCGTCCACAGCGGCAGATTGTCGCCCGCGGTGCCGCCCGCGCGCACGATGAGGTTGTGCCGACGAAAGAAGCGAATCCCATGTTCGTAGGATGTGCTGGCCTTCCAGTAGTTCAGTTTGGCATCGCCACCCCACCGTGTGCCGCCAACCTCCAATGAAAAGCCCAGGGCATTGCCGTACATGACAGCGTGCTGGCGGGCGCGAAAGTCGAAGGTCACATTGGCCGTGGCGGCGCCCCGCCGTCCGCTGGCCGCGCCTGCCGGCAAGTCGAGAACCTTGGCAAAACTGTTGTCAGAATTGCCGGCTGACCAGAGGACGTCGTTCTGGTCAAAAATCCACCCGACCGAGGTGCGCACCTTGCGAAACCAGGCCACACCCACGTTGATGTCGCCGCCGTAGGAGCGCAGCTTGGTGTTGCGCATCGGCGACAACGGCAAGCCTGACAGGTTGCCGTACTCGTTGCTGTATTCGGGAATGATCTGCAGTTGGTACTTCCCCTTGACAGTGAAAAAAATCCACGAGCCCCACACCGCCGGATCCTCGTAGGCCGCCAGGGCGCCGGAATCCACGTTGGAGATGCGCCCGCCGATCACTCCGCGCTTGCCTTGGCCAAAGAGGTTTCCGTGGGCGACGATCGCCCCTCCCGAAATGTTGCCCGGCGAATAGGAGAAGGTGGGCAAGGGCGCCCACGGGAATTTCTCCTTGACCACGATGTTGATGCGCACACCGTCTTGATACGGCTCCCAGTAGACATTCACATCGGCAAACAAGCCGGAGGTGTGCAACCGCTCGCGCACGATGTCCAGCGTATCCGGCTGCATGTGTTGGCCGATAGAAACACCGGCGATGGAGCGAACGGTTTCCTCGTCGGTGCGAACCGCATTGTGAACGCGAATGTCGGTGATGGCCTCGTCCATCGTCCACGCCTGCGCGGCGGTCAAGCTGACCGCGAGGGCGGCTAGGCAAGGCAGGGCACGCATGATCTCGACATGTTAGCATCGTCTGAGTCGTTCCTGGCTTTCCTCAGACGAAATTCCGCGCCCGCGCCCCGAGATTCCGTCCACCAGCCCCTGCGCCGGGCGAGGCTCTTCACCACGTCCAGACACGTTCCACCGCCTCGATTACAACCACGTCTGGCTTTTCGACGGTCAGCATTTCTTGGGTGAGGCGAACCTCGCGTGCACCATAGACTCCCTTGATCATCTTCACCTCGCGGAACTCGAGCTCGAAGTATGGCTTCATGGGAATGAAGAAGGAATCGTGGAAGACCAGCACTTTCCCGCGCCTGCCACCGGAAGGTGCTTTGGGCAGAATCGGCGCCAACGCCGAGTCGCGGGGGTACCAGGGGATACCCAGCATTCCAATCAAGTCCCCGTTGAACGGGGCCAGGTCCTGCCACCTGACATCGCTGCTGGACAGGGACACGCGGGTTGCGTCTTCGTGTTGCAGAGCGTGCATAAGAGCGAGGAAGGCGACGAAGATACCCTTGGCGTTCCAATGCGAGTCGGTGTGGAAATAGACCGGCCCCTCGGCCTTGGCTTGGATGAGGGTCGCACGCAGATCGACGTAGTGCCAACCCAGAGCGGCTTGGACGGTACTCGACATCTGCTCGAATTTGGATGGGAGCCCCGGCACTGGCCGTCGGTTTTTTGGCAGGTACTCTGGATAGATGGTCTGCTTGTCAGGACAGGCGACCACCAAGAATTCAATGTGATTGTCCTGCAGCAAGGTCGACAAGCGGGCCAGGTTTGCTTTGATCCCTGCCAGCTCTTGTGGTGTGTACGGCTTTTTCCCCAGAAAGGCATCGAATCCCGTGCCATCCCCCGCCGCGGCGCCGTTGAAGTAGAGCCAGCGCGACTGGCCATCTGACTCGCCCACCACCACGGCCGGATTGGCCGAGATCCCAAACAGATAGAAGAGGGCCAGCCGGTAGCTGCCCAGCAGCAGCTTGCGCAGCCCAAAGTGGTCCGTGTAGTACTTCTCCCAGTCCTGCGCGTAGGCGGCCACTTGGGCCGGCTCACGGAATCGGTACTCCTTGCGATCGGGGAGCTTGGCCAGCGGTCGTTTCTCGAACAGCCCAGTCGCCGGCTCAAACCGGCATAGGTTGGCAATAGTTGGGGCGAGCAAGACGCCGAGAAAAGCGCCGACCAAGATTCTGTTGCTGAGGGAGCGCATGCAGGAGGGCTAGAAGCGGTAGTAGATGAAGGGATTGAAGGAGCTACTGGCCAATTTCATGGCGCTCCCGAGCAGCAAGAAAATCACCGCGAGTACGCCAGCCGGCGATGCCACCCAGGTTCCCTGAGAATCGCGAAAGAGAAAGCGCGAGAGGAAGAGGCCGCCCAGCCGTGTTGCCGCCACCACGCCCACGACCAGAGCAATCCAACCCTCTCCATTGATGACATTTTCCAGGGTACTCCAGTGGAAGGCCGTCCAATCCTTCAGGCCGGAGAGTGCGCGAAAGTATGACGCCGCGCCGGCGAATGAATCGGAGCGAAAGAGAATCCACCCCGCCATGACCAGCAGCATCGCGTAGAGGTTCTGCACCGGCTTGGGCAGGCGCTGCAAGCCCTTGAGCAGGAAGGCGCGCTCGGCGATTTGCATCGTCCCGTGCAGGACGCCCCAGGTGACGAAGGTCCAACTGGCCCCGTGCCAGAATCCACACAGAAGAAAGACGATGAAGATCGCCCCATACGAACGCCAGGGCGGCACCCAGAACTGGTTTCCGGTCAAGGGGACGTAGAGGTAATCCCGGAACCAGGAAGTCAGGGAGATGTGCCACCTCTTCCAGAAATCCGTGATGCTGGTCGCGCTGTAAGGCAGGTTGAAGTTCTCTCGGAAATGGAAGCCGAACATCCGGCCCAGACCGATCGCCATATCGGAATACCCCGAGAAGTCGAAGTAGATCTGCAGGGTGTAGCAGACCACGCCCGGCGTGGCGTGCATGGACGTGAAATGGTTCTGCGGAAGCTTGAAACACTGGTCCGCCACGCCGCCCACCACGTTGGCGATGAGGACCTTCTTGGCCAAGCCGAGCACGAAGCGGTACACGCCGTAGGCGAAATCGTCCAGGTTGTGCTTGCGCTCGGCCAGTTCATGGGCCACGTGGCCGTAGCGGATAATGGGACCCGCCACCAACTGGGGAAAGAGTGAGATGTAGAGCGCGAGGCGAAGGGGACTCTTCTGTACCTGCACGTGCCCGCGGGCCACGTCGAGAATGTAGGAAAGGGCGTGGAAGGTGAAGAATGAGATTCCCAGGGGAAGCGCAATGGTGGGAATCGTCGTCTTGTATCCGACCGCCTTGAGAAGGACAGCCGCATTGGTCAAGAGAAAGCACCAGTACTTGTAGTAGACCAGAAATGCGAGATTGGTGGCGACGGCCACCGCCACCCAAAGCTTGCGGGAAAGACTCGCCTGGGCTGTCCGGGCCACGAAGAGGCCAAAGGCGTAGTTCATGCCGATGGAAGCCAGGAGCAGCGGCAAATAGCGCCACTCACCCCAGGAGTAGAACCACAGGCTGGCAATAAGCAGCCATATGTTCTTGGCGCGAATGCCAGGGATCACATAATAGACCGCGAGGGCGATGGGGAAGAAGACGAAGAGAAAGAAGACCGAACTGAAGACCATGGAGCGTCCGGGACTACGCGACGATCTTGCTGTCGACCAAGGCCGCCAGATCCCCGACGGTCTTGATCGACCTCAGTTCTTTAGTGGCGAACTTGATGTGGAAGCGCACTTCAATGGCGGCGATGAGGTTGACGTGCGCCATGGAGTCCCAACCGTCGATGTCATTGGGGGTCATGTCGGGGCGCAGGGTGAGACTGGGATTGGCAAACACCATGCGAAAAACCTGCGTCAATGGCTCCTGGCACTTCATGGCTGATCCTCGATGGTTGAAATGTCACCTGGGTCATGGAGAGACTCTGCAGCCATCGCCGATATTTTTGGTCATGAGCCGGAAGTCAATCTAGCATCAGAAGCCGACTCCTCGTCACGCCGAAACGTCTCCTGCGGATCCCCATGACGCGTTTGTGACATGGCGCTATCGCCGGGCGCCCACGACCACCTCGGTGGCCTGAGCGCCGCCGGTACCGTTCACGGCGTCGGCTTCCAGGCGAACGTAGCGCGCAGCCAGCGGTCCAAAGACGACTCCCTTGTACTTTCCATCCGCCGGCCAGGGAGAGTTTCCTGCAAGACTCTGATGGCACCGCTTTGGCAAGCAGACTTTTTGACAAGGCGGCCAGAACAGTGTCCGCTGCATTGGAAAGGTAGGCATGGCCAAGGATCCGGTTCAGCAACTGATGTGGAATCTCCGCGCGAAGGGCGGCAACCCGCTGCCCACGTCGTCCCTCGGGCGATTGCAGAAAACGGCATCAGCGGCGGCGCGCATCGGTATCGGCGCACTGGCTGGGCGGCTGCGCGGGGAGGAATTCAACATCGGTTCGCTGCCGCCCGAGGCGGTGGCCAGGCTGGTCGAGACGCTGGGCGAGCTCAAGGGCGTGGCCATGAAAGCCGGCCAGATCCTCTCTTATGTGGATGGCTCACTTTCCCCAGAGGCGCGGCGGCTGCTGGCGGTGCTACAGGTGATGTCGCAGCCCACCGCCTTCACCCACATCCAGCGGATCATCGTCGAGGATCTTGGCCCGCGTGGGCAGACGCTGCTGGCGCGGTTGGAGCGTGAGCCTGTGGCCAGTGCCTCGATTGGCCAGGTCCACCGCGCGCTTCGCGAAGACGGCACGCGCGTCGCCGTCAAAGTCAGGCATCCGGGCATCGAGGAAGCCATCCGCGCCGACTTCAAGACCGCCGCGGTCGGAACATTTTTCGCTAACCTCGCCGTTGCCGGCGCGAACGTCGAAGGGTTCGTCGCCGAGGCTGAGGCACGCTTTCTTGAGGAATGTGATTATCGACTAGAGGCCCGCCGGCAGATTCGCTTCGGCGAGATCTTCGCCGGCCACGCGTCGATCACGATTCCGGCCGTCCACCTCGACGTGTGTGGGCCACGCGTGCTGACCTCCACCTGGCACGACGGCGCAGGACTCGATGCCTTTCTCGGCACCGCGGCCTACGCAGCGGAGAGAGTCCGGGCGGCGCGTGCCCTTTACGAATTCTACGTCGGCACACTCTACCGCCACGGGCTCTTCAACGCCGATCCACACCCGGGCAACCTGCTTTTTGCCCCCGATGGCCACGTGACCATCCTCGATCACGGCTGCGTGCGCGAGTTTGCGCCCGACGTGGTTGTCTGCCTCGCCCGATTGTCGCGAGCGGTTCGCGCCGACGATGCCCGTGACATTCAGGCTGCGCTGCTGGCCCTTGGGGTGACCGATCCGGCGCGCGATTTCGACGTGACCCGCTCCATCTTGCGCGGGTTCTACGCACCCCTGCTTGAGCCTGGCCGGCACCGAGTCGAGCCCGACCAGGCCATTTCCATGGGACAAGTGGCGAAGTTGAAGAAGAGCCTGTTGCGCCTGCGTCTGCCGGGCAAACTGATGTTCCTCTTCCGCATTCGCATCGGCCTGTACGCCGTGCTGGCGCGCATGGGTGCCAGACTCGACTGGATCGAGCTGGAAGAAGAACTGGCCGATCCGGCGGCGCGCGACTGACATCGCGGGCCGCTTTGACAGAAGACGATCGCAGCCCTCAGCGGCCCGCAGCCCTCACTCAGGTTGTCGCAGCTCGCAGCCCCGCAGCCCCAACCCAGGTTGATTGGCGCAGCCCCGGTCTCTTCGACTCCGACGGCGGCCATCCAGACTTGGTGGCCCACGGTTCACATGTTCGGCGGATTGACTATTTCTTTGGTACCGAAACACCAGCAAGTGCTCAGAGGCCCTAGAAGGGATGGCGGGCCTCGACGTTGGCCCGAGATCCGCACGCGCAGTCAGTGCCCTTCAACCAGAGCCCGAACCGATCCAGTAGTGAGCCCTACCACCTAGCCCCCGCAGGTGGTAACCCCCAGGGTTGGTGGGACCGACAGGGTGGCCCGCGCGTTTGCTACGGGTTCAGGCTCACGCCAGCCGTTTGCAGCGCGTTCTGAATCACTTGGGCCAGACTGAATGGCGCCTGCTGTGAAGAGCTGCCGGAGGCAGCCGAGGGCGTGCCGTCCGCAGCCTGCGACTGGTAGCTTTGCACATGGTGATGATGATGGTGATGTCCCCCTGCCCCCTGCTGTCCTTGCGGCTGCAGGTTGGGCATCTGTCCGGTCTGCGCAGCCTGATCGAACTTGGCCGCCAGGTTGTTGAGAGCCGACGCCTGGGAACCCGTCGCGTTTTGGGCATCTGTCTTCAGGGTGCTGGCGATATCGGCCATGACCGCCTTGAACTTCGTGGGATCGTTCTGCTGAAGCTGCTGCAACTCGCTCATCAAGTTCGCGAACGACGAGATGGCGCTCGAATCCGTGGGCACGCTGCCAGAGCTGGTGGCGGTGGTGGTGCTGGCTTGATTCGCGAGGAGCTGCGAGAGCGCGCTGCTGTTGTTGTTGATGCTGCTGATGTCCATGAAGGTCTCCTTGTTTGCGGTCGTTGAATTCGCCCACCCTGCAACCCGACACCTTTGAACATCGGCCCATTGCCTATCCACCATGAGGGCCAATGGCCCCCGCAAGGGCAACTTTACATAGCTTTACCTTCGAGCAATGGGCCCGACATGCTGCGATTCCCTCACGCGCTGCTCGACCACATCGTCGCTAGGACGCCTGAACCACCCGAAACGCGAAGCCCGTCCTGACGATCCATAGGCGCTAAGCGGCGGAACTGCGCCGGAAAGGAAAAGCTGAGGTAGACCACCCTCTCCCGAAAGGGAGAGGGCTGGGGTGAGGGTAATGCATTTTCACGTCGAATCGTGCCGCAGGTGCAATCACAGCACATTGGTGACTTCGGCGTCCGGCCCACGGGAAGGTTCGCCCTCACCCCCCGGCCCCTCTCCCGAAAGGGAGAGGGGTGACCCATCGAAGGCTTGCGTCCTCGAATCACGAATGGCCATTTCATTCCGCCGTTGATCCGCTTAACGCCTATGCCTGACGATCCCCGCCTCCACTCCCCGACGCTGAATCGCCTCGCCGTGCTCGTCGGAGTTGTGCCCGTCGCGGTTGCCGAGTAGCTTACGGTCGCCGATGGTTACCCAAGAGTCCTTTCCGGCCCGCTATTGTCGTTTCGTCTCCCGCCGCGCCGGCACAATCCTGGCCGTCGCGGCTGCTTTGTTCGTCGTCGCCGCGGCGCTGGCCTCGCGGCTTGAGCTGCGCACCTCATTTTCCGAGCTGTTGCCCAGCGACGATCCCGGCGTGCTGGCGCTGACCAAGACACAAGCCCGCATGGGCGACATGGCCCTGCTGCTCATCGGGGTCCGCTCGCCTGACCGCGACGCCAATCTGCGCTACGCCGAACTGCTCACGCAGAAACTGCGAGCCTTGCCCAAGACCGTGGTCGAGTTCGCGGCCTACAACGTGCACGATCTGCGCTCGTTCGTGGAGGACAACAAATGGCTGTTCGCCAGTGAGGACGATCTGACTGAGGTGCGCGATCGCTTGCGCCGCGAGATCAACAAGCGCAAGAACCCCTTGCTGGTCGATCTCGACGACGACGAGACCGTCGAGCAGATGAAGGACCGCTTGACCAAGCGGGACTGGGTTGACGACCGCTTTCCCGACGGTGTGTTCAGCAACAAAGACGGTAGCTACGTCTGGGTGGCGGCTTTGCCGCCCGGCGGCCTGTTCGGCGAACGGGCGGGCGAGGCCATCTTCCAGGCGGCTCACCAGCTGATCAGCGAAAATGACCCGAAGAAGTTCAATGCGCAGATGGTGGCGCACGTGGGCGGCCCGGTGGCCACCCTGATCGCTACGCGCGCGGCGGTGGAGCGCGACATCGTTTGGGTCACCATTACCTGTCTGCTCATTGTGGCCCTCTCGCTGTGGGCCTACTTCCGTCGCTTCCGCGCCGTTCCCCTGGTGGGCGTCTCGGCGGTGATCGGTACAGTCATGGCCTTTGCCATGGCCGACCTGCTTTTCGGCTATGTCAACTCGTCGACTGCGTTCCTGGGCACCATCATCCTGGGCAACGGCATCAACTACGGAATCATTTTCATTTCGCGCTACCAGGAGCTGCGCGCCGAGGGGCTGCCCGGTGAGAAGGCCCTCGAAAAAG
Organism: Myxococcales bacterium; assembly: GCA_003142855.1. Classification (GTDB taxonomy): domain Bacteria; phylum Myxococcota_A; class Polyangia; order Fen-1088; family Fen-1088; genus Fen-1137. Next base: position 7,667 of record PLNW01000056.1, on the reverse strand, counting down.
CCCTGGCTGGCGTGATGCGCGGAACCGGGGTGGCGTCGGTGTGCGCCTCGGCCGCCTATGCCACGCTCATGCTGACCAGCTTCCGCGGCTTCTACCAATTCGGCGTGATGGCAGCCTTCGGCCAAATCTTTTGCTGGCTGCTCACCTTCAGCGTCCTGCCTGCCTTGTTCGTGGTCATCGACCGCCGGACCCGCGCAAAGAGCGCGCCGATTCAGCCACCGGCCAGCTTCGCCTTCTTGCGGCCGCTGCTGGGCAAGCACGCCGGGCTCGTCACTCTGCTGGCCGGCCTGCTCACCGCCTTGTGTGGCTACGGCGTGCTGCACTTCGTGGACGCGCCCTTTGAGTACGACTTCCGCAAGCTCAACGCCGAGCTGGGCTCCACCGCCGACGACAAAGCGTTCAACGAGAGCATGGAGTCGCTCTTCGGTCGCTGGCCTTCTCCCACCATCGTGCTGGCCGACTCACGGGCCGAGACCGAATCCATCCGCCAGGCCATCCGCAAACAGGATCGCGCCACGGGAGACAAGAAGGTCATCGGCCAGATCGTGACTGTGTATGATCTGTTGCCAGGCACACCCGAGGTGCAGACGCGCAAGCTGGCCTTGCTCGCCACTATCCGCAAGCTGGTGCGCGACCCCGCGCTCGACGTGCTCACGCCCGACGAGCGCAAGAAGATCGACTCCGTCGACCCGCCCACCCGCTTACATCTGCTGACGCCCGAGGAGCTGCCGGCGTTGGCGCGGCGGGTGTTCACCGAAGCGGACGGCACGGTGGGGCGCGTGGTGCTGGTCTATCCGGTCGAGCACGGCCTCTCGGTGTGGAATGGCCGCGATCTTCTGCGCATCGCTCGCGTCCTGCAGGTGCTCCACCTCGACGACGAACACAAGACCATCGACACCTCGGGCAGCGCGGTGGTCTTCGCCGCCATGATTCGCTCGGTCCTGCACGATGGCCCCCGGGCCACGGGAGCCGCGCTGCTGGCGGTGCTGCTCCTGGTGCTGCTCATCATGCGGCCGCTCTCGTCGGCGGGAACCGCCATCGCGACGCTGCTGTTGGGTGTGATCTGGATGCTGGGCGTGGCCGGCCTGTTTGGGGTGAGAATCACCTTCCTCAACTTCATCGCCCTGCCCATCACCTTCGGAATCGGCGCCGAGTATGGCCTCAACGTGGCCGTGCGCTACCGGCAGGATCGCGACATGATCCGCGCCGTGATCTCGACCGGCACGGCGGTGGCGGTGTGCTCGTGGACCACCATCGTGGGCTATGGATCGTTGCTCGCCGCCCGCAACCGAGCGCTGCAAGGGTTTGGCGCCATGGCCATTCTGGGCGAGCTCGCCTGCATCAGCGCAGCCATCTTGGCCTTGCCTGCCATCCTGCTGTGGCTGGGGCGGCGCCACGCGCGGCGTATGTCCGCGGATTCGTCGGTGCCCCCGGGCTAGGAGCTAAAGTGCCGACCAAGCACAGAAGGGTGGAATCGCGGCGCCAGAGTTTGGGTGCAGAGTCGCCGCGGTCTGAGCGACGGCCACCTGCCGAAAGTCGCCTTCCTGGCGCCGCTCCTGCTCCGCTGACACCGGCTCCGGTCGCCGACGAAGCAAGCGGCAAGACTCGCTGCAAGGGCGCAACCCGCTACGGCGATCCGTGCCGGTTCTGGGCGTTGCCTGCTAGCGAATTCTGCTACTGGTGCGAGCAAGCGGGACGGCCCCGCTATCCCTTGCCCGCGCCCACAGGTGAGGCCGCGCAAGCCGCAAGCAGAAAGGAGATCCACAAGAAGCGCTGCCAGGGCGTCACCGTGTTCGGTGACCAGTGCCGCTTCTGGGCTGTGGGATCCACTGACTACTGCTTGTGGTGTTCCGGGCAAAATCAGGCGCGAGAGTGATGTTCCCTGAGTGACTTCGGCCTCAGCACTTGGCGGCGGACTGTCACAGATCCACATCACCGATGATTGCCCGCAGCAGGCCTTTGTGTTGGATGAGCAGTTCCCTGGCGCGCGCAGCGTTCACGCGTGCGTGATGCATGACCAACGCGACCTTGGCCCGGCCGCCCGCCTTCTTGATCAGCTTGACGGCCTCATCCTCCGACAGATTGGTCAGTCGGGTCACGACCCAGGTGGCACGCTGCCAGCCACGGGGCGTGGTGGGCCGCACATCCACCATCAGGCCGCCGTAGGTCTTGCCCAGGCGCACGAACGCGGCGGTGGCAACCGCCTCAAGCGCCAACTTGAGGGCCGTGGCGGCCTTGCGTCGGGTGTAGCCGGCAATCATCTCGGGCCCTGGGGCCAGATCGATCACCACATCCGCCAGAGGATCGGCTGAAGCTTCCGGCCCCGCGCAGGTGAGCAAGATGATGGCGGCGCGCCGAAAACGCGCGTAGTCCAGTGCCGCCTGCAGAAACGGCGAGATCTCAGCGTCGGCAAGGGCACAGACCACATCCTGCGGCCCCACCGCCGCGCGCCGCATGCGCTGATCGGCTTCGCGCGGGTTGTCCTGCGCCGCCTCGGCCACCCGGGCCAGGGCGTGCGGGCCACCGGCGATGATCGACGTCACCAGCGACTGCGGCAGCCCAAAGGCTGGCACGCACTCGGCCGCCTCCAGCGCGCCCAAGCGGCCAGCCGTGCCCACTCCCACGTAAACCAAGCGTCCGCCCGCCGCGAGCCTGTCAGCCATCAACTGCGCCGCCGAAGCCAGCGCCGCGGCCCGCGCCCGCACCGCCTTCACGGCGCTGGTTTCGTCTTCGACCAAGAGCTTGATCACCTCCTCAACGGGAAGCGAGTCCAGCATGGCCGCGCGCGGATTCTCTGGATCTTGCCGCGAACCGTCTTCGGATTGGGAGCGAGAACGCGCCATGGACAGCAATTCTTGCGCGAGACCCGAAGAATGGGAAGCGTTCTCTTCAAGCGGGCCCAGTGAAGGCGGTTGCGATAGAGACTGAAGCGAGACACGTCTATACTGCTGCCATGCGCGCCTTGCTTCCCCTACCCTTGTTGACCCTGGCCTGCGTGGCGGTCACGGCGCCGTTTGCGGCGCCACCGGCTTCCCTGCCGACCCTGCCAGCGCACCTGAGCGACCCGGACCACAACCCGCCGCCTTCGTGTCCTGGCTCCAGCCACCTTTCTGCTGTGGGTGCGTCGACCCAGGGACGCGAGGACGCCCTCGCCCACGCCAAACGCAACCTGCTCACCAAACTGGGCAACTCCATCCACGTCGAGGCCGAGTCGTTTTCTCGTCTGGTCAGCGTCGATGGCCAGCAGTCGGCCGAGTATCGCGACGTGCAGCGCGTGCTGGAAAAGGTCGACTTCCGCCATTCCGATCTGATCGAGATCGTGGACGCTCCCCAACGCCAGGGCAACGAGACCTATGTGGTGGCGTGCCTGCCGCGAGGCCCAGCCATTGCCCGGCTGGAGAGCGATCTTGAGACCGAGGTGAAGCGTTTCGACACCTGGGACAAGACCGCGCAGGAGGCGCAAGCCCGCGGCGACCGGCCCGCCTTCGTGACGGCGCTGGTCAACCTGTCCGTGGCCATGGCCGCGGTCGCGCCCACCCTGGTGCAGATCCGCGCCTTGGCTGGCGCACCGGCGCGGGTGGAACAGCGGCTGACCTCGCGCTGGCTGGCGCTGGTCGAGGCCTCCACCAAGCTGCGCGCGCAGGTGCGTTTCATCCTGGACGTGCAAGCCGGCGAGCGCATGAGTCCCGTGGCTGCGGAGTTGACCGAGTTCTTCCGCCTGGCGCTGGCTCCCCTGGGCAGCGAGGTCCGGCTGGCCCCCACCTGCCCCCAGGGCCCCACGGCGACCTATCTGATCACCGTGCGCGCCGATGCGGAGTGCAGCCGCGGCAGCCTCGGTCCCACCTGCCGGCCGGTGTTCGAAGTGATGGGCCAGGAATGCGGCACGGGACGGCAGGTGTTTCGCACCGGCCTGGAGAAAATCAACGTCAACGCCGCGGATCCGCGCGGCGAAGAGCACGCCCTGCGCGCGATGGTGCGAAAGATCAGCCCGAAAGACATCCAGGACGAGCTGCGGGCCGCGATGAAGTCCGAACTGCCCGGTGAAGAGACGCGCTGATCATCACTAGTTGCTGGCCGTGCGAGCGCAGCGGAAGCCCAGGATGAGGGTGCGGGAGCCAGGGTCGCGCTTGTTGCGGTAGCCGGCGCGAACCCAGGCGGGATCGACATTGGTCCAACTCCCGCCGCGGAACACGCGCGGCGATCCGTCGTGCTGCAGGCGTTGCGGATCTGTGACGGGCTGGTCGCTGTAGTCGACGAAGCTATCGGCGGTCCATTCCCAAACATTGCCAGCCATGTCCAGAACGCCAAAGGCACTGGCGCCCTCGGGAAAGCTGCCCACGGGCGCCGTGGCGGGCCAGCCGTCATCGCCCGGGTACATGCGCGCTTGCCCGCACTCGCCGCCGCACGCGTTCAGCCTGCTGGCGTCCGGTCGCTGGTTGCCCCAGGGAAAGAGGCGTCCGTCCTTGCCGCGGGCTGCGTATTCCCATTCCGCCTCGCTGGGCAAGCGGCCACCGGCCCATTCGCAAAAAGTCGTCGCCTGGTTCCAATCCACGCAATTGATGGGGTGCTGGTCCAATCCCCGTTTTCCCCAGGTGCAGTACGGACTCCATTTGGTTTTCTCGTCGGGCTTGATGTCCTTCCAGTCGACGGTCGCACTGGGGGGCGGACAACCTCCGTCCTGGACGCAGGCTCGGTAGCCGGCGACCGTCACCTCGGTCTTGTCGATGCAGAAGGGCGACAGGGTCACCTTGTGTACCGGCCTGGCATAGTCCGGATCCCCCATCCAGAATGTCCCGCCCGGGATGGAAACCTGGTTGGCCGCACAGCCGTGGACCGATGCAGGTGCCGTGCGCGACGGCGAGCGAGTCCCAGGTGCCGGCTCCGGCACTGGCGAGGGTGCCGCCGGTCGATCTCCCACGTTGTTCGCCACGAGATTCCGACCTTTCTCGCGCAGCTGGCGCAACAGCTCTATCTGGCTCTTGGCCTCGATCTGATCGGTGGCCAGCAGGCTGCCCCCCTTGGTTTCGTGCAGCTTCAGGGTGACCACAAAGGCGGCATCGATGCGCACCACCGAGCCAGACACGACGAAGTCCGCGCCGATGTTGCGTGCGGTCTCCACCTCGCAGTCGCCCTCGCTGCAGTCCTTCTTTCCCATGTCCTTGAGCAAGACCATCATGTTCTCGCGGGTCATGACCTGAACCCGTCGTCCGGCCAACGCTTCCACCGCCCCGCCGCGAACCGCGTCGGCGAAGGTGTCGAGCACCTCGCCCTTGATCGACTCGCCCTTGAATTCGAGCACAGCCAGACGTTTGACTGTGGTCTGCGAAATCGCGGGCTGGCCGACCAGCACCGCCAACGCAAGACCGATCAAGGTGGGCCAGCGTGTCGATCGGGGAAGAACCGCCATGGCGGTACTGTCTCACGCCACCAACGACCCTCGCAAGACCATGGCTGTGCAACCGTCTCCAGCTCAGCGGCCCAGACTAGGCTACACTCTCCTTATGAGCCGGCCGTGTTTCTGCGCTCAAGTCGTCCTGACGGCTTGCATGACACTGGCGGCTGGCGCCTGCGGCAAGGGCCTATTCACCATCCCCTTGGTTGGGCCCGGCGACGGCGGCCTGCAAGCCGATGAGGCGGCTCCGCCAGGTGACGATGGGCCGGGGTTGCCAGCCACTGACGCGCATTCGGACCAGCAACTGCCGTCGGACGCCACGGTGGACACGGTCAAGGTGGATACTGCAATCGATGGTGCACTAGATACTGCAGTCGATGCTCCGGGGGACGTCAGGGTGCCGGACAGCGCCCCGGATGGCCTCGCGCCGGGTGCTAGCATCACGAAACCCCTCGACTCCCCCCCGGGCTTCGTCACACTCGGCGACGCGACGGTCGGCGCCACGTTCACTGTAACGAGAGGAACCTTTGCCCAGCAAACCAACGTCACCCTGAGCCTGGTCACCCTGGCCCCGCCCGACGACGATGCCGGGCTGGCAGCCCCCAGCGGGGCGATCGGGCCGGTGTTTTCTCTAAGCAAGACCGATACCCAGGGGCTTGATGCGACCTTGCAGAACACAGCCACTTTGGCGCTGACCTTTTCGTTGGCTGACTCCTCCATCCCCACGGAGCGGGTGAAGCTCGGCTACTTCGACACCCAGTCCAATCCCAATCTTTGGATCGCCATCTCGACATCGTCGTACGATCCAGCAGCTCGGGTCCTAACCGGAGAGGTCTTCGAGTTCTCCGGAACACGGCTGTTTGCTCCGGTCGAATCTTGCCTGAGCGGCGAAGCCTGCACCGGACTTCAGACCTGTCGGGGTGGGGCCTGCCAGTGACGGTGTCGCCTTCGCATTTTGGCGAGGCGCTCGCGCGGATGCAGCCGGCGCGGCCACCTTCGACCCGCGTCACGTCGCGGTCCTTGCGCACGCGCGGGCTGCGGGCTATGAATTCTTTTTCGTTCGGGCGCGTAGCTCATCTGGATAGAGTACCGGCCTCCGAAGCCGGGGGTAGTGGGTTCGAGTCCCGCCGCGCCCACAGCAGTAACCTGCTGAATTCGTGAGGGATTTTCACCTCCCTCGGAAGGCTCCGAAGGCTCCCCTGACGAGTCCTGCACCACAGTTGCAGCACATGGCGCGGCCGGGGACGCCGAACTAGGCCGCGATGTGACTTCGTTGGCTGGACTGTCGAACGAGAGAAGGTTGATCTGGTCGCGCGAGTAGTCCGGCAGCAGGTGCACGTAGATCTTCGCCGTGGGTCGAGGATCGCTGTGCCGGAGAATTCGCTGGACCGCGACCAGAGACGCGCCGTTCATGATTAGCAGCGAAGCCGTGGTGTGCCTCAGATCATGAAAGCGAAGTGGCCGGACACATGGCTTGGGCCAGAGTTTCATCCCGCACTTCGGGCAATGCCGCAGGTTATCCGTTCAGCAGCTATGACGACCCCGAAGTTGTCGGGGTGAGCGCCACCTACAAGTTCAGATACGAGCGCGGAACTCTTGCGCTGATCGGCGCCGAGGTGACAGCGGGCTCGGAGGAGCACAGGCATCATGGAAGTATGGCGTCCACCAGCAAGTCACGGCTTGCGAGGATAGCATCTATCGGCGGTCGGGGCGGGGACCGGCGCGGTGGTGTGCAGGAGCCACCTGGTGCAAGAAATTGAGCGTCGTGAGCCGAGTTAGCTATGCCCGTGCAAAATGGTGCCGGCCCTATGATCCTGGGTCGTGAGTACCAGGGGGGGGTAGGCGGGTGAAAAATCTTGGGGCTAAAATTCAAGCCGGCTGTCCGGCTTGAACCTGGAAACCCCGGACCAAGAAGCCTGGACCAGGCAGGCCGAAGAAGCGAACACACGGGCTCAGGACCACGGCTGGATAGGGCCACGTTTGTCGAAGGTGGTGGCCGGCAGCGAACTCGAGTGGCCAAGACGGCGGGCAAGTAGAGGTTCACACCAGGGTCTTGCGTTTCAACTTGATGACGTGTGGAACCGGATGTCTTGGCGAACGACAAGTGTCCAATGCCTGTCCACCTCCCATAGGGCACCTGGCGTAGTAGAAAGGAAGGATGGGAAGACAGACAGCCGTCGTGCTCTACGTGCTTGCGCTGGTAGCCGTCGTGGTCGGCGTGGACGTCCTGTTCTTCAGGAACCGGTTCTGGGAGCGGCTGATGGTCAACGTCGGG
>PLNW01000080.1 GCA_003142855.1 Myxococcales bacterium | reverse complement strand
ACTCCCTTTTTGAATCAGTAGTGCTAAAGTAGTTGACGTTCCAACCTGGTTCAAGCACATTTGACGTGGTGTCAAGTCAACCCGACACGGAGAAGGCAAGCAGGTCGCCCGTGATTAGCACCTCGCTGAAGGCGTTTCGTCTAGCTCGCGGGTTGAGCCAGCTTCAACTCGCAAGGAAGGTCGGCCTATCGCGGCAGAGTCTATGCGGCTTGGAGAGCGGCCGCGTGGTTCCGGGGACCGACGTTGCGCTCCGCCTCGCCCTGGTTCTCGGTTGTCGGATCGAGTCTCTATTCTTTCTAAACAATTCGCCGGAGCCGCTGGAGGCGACCATGGCGGTTCCGCCTTCGGCGCTTGAGTTGACTGGCCCCCGCGTCTCTCTAGCCGAGATCAACGGGCAGTGGATCGCGCATCCCATCGACCCCCGGCGGAACGAGTCCTTTTCCCAAGCCGCCGATGGACTGGTGATTCCTTGGCCCAGGCGACGCGGCCGCGCGCGAACGGTTCGAATCGAGGCCCTGGGAGACCTGGAAACTGTTCGCCGGCGGCTCGTGGTCATGGGATGCGCGCCGGCGCTTGGGATGCTCGCTGCGCGGCTCGGCCAGGAACCTGCGGGGATCCATATTTCGTGGGTTCAAGGCTCAAGCATGGCAGCGCTCGAGGCTCTCGGGCGGGGCGAGGTCCATGTCGCCGGCCTTCACCTGTGCGACGAGGCGACACATGAATTCAACCTCCCATTCGTGCGGCGCGCGCTGCCAGGCCGAGCGATGCTTTTCGTCAACTTCGCATCCTGGGAACAGGGAATCATCGTTCGCCCTGGCAACCCGCTAGGAATCCGGGGCGTGGAGGATCTCGTCCATCACAAGATTCGTCTGATCCAACGCGAGCCCGGTGCGGGCGCGAACAAGCTTCTCGAACAAGCGCTTCGAGCCAAGAGAGTTTCTCTAGCAGCCGTGCGTGGCAGCGGAAGCGTAGCCCTTGGACACATGGAGGTGGCTCAGGCGATTGCCATGGGCGCGGCCGACGCGGGCATCGCCATTCGCAGCGCCGCAGCTGCCTTTGGGCTGGGATTCATTCCTCTCGCGGTGGAACGCTTCGACCTGGTAATCCCTCGCACACTGGCCACCGATCCGAGAGTCGAGCGCCTGATCGATACGCTGGGGAGCAGAACCTTCCGGCGCGAACTCGACACTGTGGGCGGGTACATCACGCATGAGTCGGGACATCAGGTCGGCGAGACCCGATCTCGTTGATTGGCTGCCGCTTGAGAGCAATCACGACGACTGATCGTCGCCGCTGACCAGACGCCGCAGTTTTGCCGCCACCACGGCGCCAAACGCCAGCATCGCGCCCCAGCGAGTGGCCTTGCGGTCAATCCCGGCCACAGCGCAGCCGCTCCCCGAATTGCCACCGCCGGCATGCGTCCCACTCGCAACGGCCGTTCCGGTGCTGCCGCCACTGCCGCCTGCTGGACTCACGGTCGTCCCGCCCGCGGCCCTGGTTCCGCCGGTCGTCGTCGAGCCTCCCGCTGCCGAGGCAGCGCTTGTGGTCGCGCCGCCCGTGCTCCCGACGGCACCGCCGCCTGACGTCGCGCCACCGCCGCCGGTCTCACCACCGGTAGCGCCCGCACCGCCGGTAGCGTTCGCACCGCCGCTGTCCGCGACTCCGGTTCCGCCGTTTCCGCCGCTGCTGCTCGCGCCGCCGCTAGCACCAGCACCGCCGCTGCCCGCGCCCGCGGACCCGCTGGTCCCGCCGTTGCGCGCTCCTCCGGTTCCGCTGCTCCCGCCGCCGCCTGCGCCTGCGGACCCGCTGCTGCCGCCGCTGCGCGCTCCCGCGGACCCACTGCTTCCTCCGCCACTCGCCCCTCCGGATGCGCTGGTCCCGCCGCTGCCACCCGCGCCGCTCGATCCACCAGCCCCACCCGCACCTGCGTCGGCGCCGGTTGCGCCGCCTGCGGGCGGCACCACAACCCAAACCGGGTCGGTGGTGGCGTAGCCGAAAGTCGTAAGGTACGAGTTGATGGTAGCCTCGACATGGGTCAATCCCAGGACCTCTTCGCGGACTTTCTTGATAGTCAGGTAGTCAACCGCGGGAGCAAACACGCCCATGGTCAAATAGCACGGCATGAGCTCCGGCGTTCCCGTGTTCTGTGACTTGTTCGTGAACAAGGAATCGACAAAACACAATTGCTGCCGCACTGGGGTTCCGCCGAGAATGGCGTCGCTCTTGTTGATGTTGAACAAGTAGTTGATGTCGTGTGTGGGCGTAAAGGTGCCAAAATGGTTCTTCATGCACAGCGTGGCCCCGCCCATCAAGTCGTGCCCTTTGTTGTTCGCGATATTGATGAGAATGTCGATCGTGCCATTGGAGATGTTAGCGGTACAATTCGTAGAGGCTCCGCCAGGAATCGTGACCTTGACCGCGCCCCCCAATGAACCATTGAGATTGCTGACAACCGCTGGGGTCTTGGTGGTGTCGGTCAGGCTGAAATAGGAAGTGTACAGTGATGTTCCGGTATAGGCAGACTGCCCATCGTAAATGATTATGTTCGCGGGCAACACGCCATAGCCCGCGAGGATCGTGCAGAACTTCTGCACAATCGCGATGTGGGCCATGTTCTTGGTTTCAAGACTGTTCACCTTGATGGCGACTTTCGTGGCATTCCACGCCTTGCCTGACCTGAAGATGGCTTTCCAGGCCGCATCGGCAGTGGTCTGGTTGGCCAGTTGCATCGCCATGGCATCCATGTTCGCCTGGAGTCGGGCCGTATCAATGGCCGTGTTCTGCGCAGCGAAGGTCATCGCCGTGGGAGTAGTCTTCATCATCTTGGTGTCGTAGCACCCGACGACAAGCATGTTACTGATGGTCGGATTGACCGCCAATGTTCCTGTGGCGGGCCACGCCGCAAACGCCCTGTCCGCTCGGGCAAGCGCCAATCCCGCCGCGCCCGCTGCCGTGATCTTGAGAAAATCCCGTCTTTGCTTCTGCATGAACAGATCCTTCTCTTGCGGAGTGAACCGAAAAACTACCGAAAGATTTCGCGATTCGCTGCCTGCCCTTTCCTGGTTGAGTGGCAGCTTGGATCCGGCCAAGCAAAGCTGTTCATGGCTGAATGCCAATTCGTGATCGAAACGTTCTCATTCTAGTGTGCAGGATTCAGCAGAACAGCTCATTTTGATTCCTGCTCAAGAAAACCAGACGCGCAGCGCTAGGTGACACGGTCGGTGCGAGGGGTGCCAGCCCGACGCAAGCACATGGGGAGCCTGCGCGGATGTCACTCCAGTCGCTTTCCGAGGTACTATCCGCCGCGCCCCTGGGGGCATTCATGAGCACAGATCTTCCTCACCTTGGCACCTGGAATCCCGGCGCTGAGCCGGCGTGTTTCGACGCGGGCGCGCTGGCAGCCGCGGTGACGCGCGTGCGCGAGCCCTTGCATGTCGTGCGCGAGGGACCGGCTGGCCGACTGGGCGTGGGTTTTGGCGGCCAGACGGCCCCCAACGGCGCGGGCTATCCCCTGCTCGGCACGCTGCCGGCGCTCTATCCCGAGTGGCTCGGCGATCGTTCGTTCTGCGAAACCCACGGCGTGCGTTTCCCTTACGTGGTGGGCGAGATGGCGCGCGCGATCACCACCCCACGCATGGTGATCGCCATGGCGCGTGCAGGAATGATGGGGTTCTTCGGTGCGGGTGGGCTTGCGCCGGCTCAGGTGGGCAAGGCGCTCGACGAGATCGAGGCCGCGCTTGGCAAGAACGGGCCGGCCTGGGGCACCAACCTCATCCATTCGCCGCACAGCCCCGAGTTGGAAAATGTGATCGCTGATCTTTATCTTTCCCACGGGGTCAGACACATCTGCGTCTCGGCCTTCATGGGGCTGACGCCCGCAGTGGTCCTGTGCGCAACCAGGGGACTGCAGCGCGATCCCCAGGGCCGCATCCAGCGTCGCCAGCACATCTTCGCCAAGCTGTCGCGGCCCGAGGTGGCCGAGGCCTTCATGAGCCCAGCGCCCTCCGCGCTGCTGGAACCTCTCGTGCGCGCGGGCAAGCTCAGCGCCGAGGAGGCCGCGCTGGCCGCCCATGTCCCGGTGGCTGAAGACATAACCGCCGAGGCTGATTCAGGCGGACACACCGACAACCGACCGCTCGCCGCTCTGCTTCCGGTGCTGCTCAGCCTGCGCGACCGATTGGTACAGCAGCATCGCTTTCCGCGCCCCATTCGCGTGGGCGCAGCGGGCGGCTTGGGCACGCCCGCCGCAGTGGCCGCGGCCTTCTCGCTGGGCGCCGCGTATGTGGTGACCGGCTCGGTAAACCAAGCCGCAATCGAGGCGGGCTTGGCCGAGGATGGCAAGCGCATGCTGGCGGAGGCGGGGCTGGCCGACGTGATGATGGCCCCTTGTGCGGACATGTTCGAACTGGGGGTCCGGGTGCAGGTCCTGCGCCGTGGAACCATGTATGGGGTACGCGCTCAGCGCCTGTACGATCTCTATCGTTCCTACGACAGCCTGGAGGCGCTGCCGGCAGAAGCCCGCCAGCGCCTGGAGAGCGAGATCCTGGGCGCGACCTGCGACGAGGTGTGGTCCGAGGTGCGGCATTTCTTCGAGACACGCGACCCGCGCGAGCTGGAGCGCGCCCAGAGCGAGCCCAAGCACCGCATGGCCCTGGTGTTTCGTTGGTATTTGGGCATGGCCAGCAAGTGGCCGGTGGAGGGCGAGTCGCGCCGGCGCCTCGACTACCAAATCTGGTGCGGCCCGGCCATGGGCGCCTTCAACGATTGGGTGCGCGGATCATTTCTGGAGGCGCAAACCAATCGCGGCGTGGTGCAGATCGCGCTCAATCTCCTGGAAGGCGCGGCGGTGCTCACGCGCGCCCAGCAATTGCGCGCGGCTGGCGTCGCGGTACCGGCTGCGGCGTTCGCTTTTGCGCCTCGATTGCTGGGCTAAATGGATCCAGCACCCACGCGCATCGTACACAACGCCGACGCCATCGCCTGGCTGCAGGCACAGGGCAAGCTGGCTGGCGCAAGCATCATCACGTCGCTGCCGGATGTTTCCGAATTGCCGCGCCTGGGGCTCGACGGCTGGCGGCGCTGGTTCGAGGACGCGGCCGCCCTGGCGATGACGTGCACGCCCGACGAAGGCGTGGCCATCTTCTTCCAGAGCGACATCAAGCACGCCGGTTCGTGGATCGACAAGGGCGCGCTGGTCAGCCGCGCCGCCGAACGCGCGGGCATGGGCCAACTGTTTCACAAGATCGTCTGTCGCAAGCCGCCCGGCACCGCGAGCTTCGGCCGCGCCACCTACGCGCATATGCTGGGCTTTGCCCGCGGGCCAGCGCGCAGCCAGAAACTGGCGCGCGTCGATGTGTTGCCCGACGGAGGCTTTCAGCCCGGGCCAAAGTCGATGGGCGTCCACGCCTGTGTCGATGCCTGCCGCTTCGTCCAGGCCGAGACCACCACGCGCACTGTGGTCGATCCTTTTTGCGGCTGGGGCACGGTCCTGGCCGTGGCCAATGCCCTGGGCCTCGACGCCGTGGGCGTGGACATCGCGCCTCGCATGTGCGGTCGGGCCCGCAAGCTACGCATTGGGCTCGAGCCCGGTCAGCTTTGAGCGACTGGGATTCGTGGCGGGTGGTACTATGAATTGCCAAGCAAGCGCCGATGTTCGGTGATGAGATGCCCGCAGGAGCGCCAGCCAGCGCGCCTGCGGCAGGCCTCAGAGAAAGGTCGGAGAATGATTTGCTGCTCTTGCCGTAAGTCGATGATGAGACTGACCACAATCGCCACCGCGTTGCTGGCTTCTCTGTGGTCGGCCGAGGTGGCGGCCCAGACCTCCACGACAGCGGGGGCCATCACCACGCCCTACCCGACCACTCAAGGCATCTCCATCGAATGGGCGATCGTGGGAGACTCAAACAACAACGGAGTGGTGACCGTGCGCTACCGCCCGGCAGGGACCACCAACTGGAAGACTGGCATGGCCCTGTTCCGCATCCCCGCGGGCAGCAACGACACCGGCAGCTTTGGGTCGGGAAACGGCCAGTGGTCGAACAAGCACTCGGGGAGCCTGTTCGACCTCGACCCCGCGACATCCTACGAGATCGAGCTGACGCTCACCGATCCCGACGGTGGATCGACGACCCAAAGCACCACGGTTGCGACGCGCCCGATTCCGCAAGCGTCAACGACTGCGACCACCAAGGCGGTCACGCCCGCCAATTTCAGCGCCATGCTCGCGGGTGCGGCACCCGGCGACATCTTGCTCATGGGAGCCGGCAACTACCCCGCCTTCACCGTGAGCCGCAGTGGCGCCGACGGGAAGCCGATCGTGTTGCGTGGGACATCGGTCGATGGGGTTGTGATCCAGGGGCGGGTGACGATGGATGATCAGAACTACGTCTACCTCGAGAACGTGACCGTGCAGGGCGAGGTACGGATGCACGGCGCCTCCAACATGGTGGTGCGCGGTTGCCACATTCAAAGCACCGGCGAGGGGATCGACTTCGAGATCGGAAACGCGGTTCCGCGCAACAACTACATTGTCGACAACGACGTGGTGGGCGCCGCAGTCTGGGTCGACAATCAGCTCAGCACCGACGGCTACAACGGCGGCGAGGGGATCCAGTTCACCGGGTCAGGGCACGTGGTCTGCTTCAACCACGTGAAGGGCTTCCGCGACGACATCTCGCTCATGGAATACGACGAGGCCTACGAGCAGGTTTCAATCGACATCTGCAACAACGACATCGAGGAGGCGACCGACGACGCCGTGGAAGCCGACTCGGCCATGGGCAATGTCCGCGTGGTACGCAACCGGGTGCGCAACTGCTTCGACGGTATGAGCTCACAGCCCGACCTGGGCGGCCCGACTTACTACATACAGAACGTCATGTACAACGTCCTTTATAGCCCCTTCAAATTCCACAACGGCACGGTGGGCGACGTGGTGTTGCACAATACGGTGGTCAAGTGCGGCGACGCCTTTGGCTGCTACGCTGGTGAGACCTGGAGCCGAGCGTACTTCCGCAACAACCTCTTTATTGGCGGCACAGGCGGTGGCACCTACGGCGGCTACGGCAACGGCAGTGGGAACGTCCTCGACCTGGCCGACGCCGACGCCACCTGCTCCTTCGACTACGACGGGCTCGGGTCAATCGGGACCAACACCTTCGCAGGGAAGATTGGCTCCACCCGGTTCACCAGCCTGGCGACCTTGAAGGCCAACACCACTGAAGTCCACGCGGTGCAGGTCGACATGAGCGTGTTCGCCGACGCGGTACCGTTTCCCTCCAACCCTTATCCGCCCAAGCCAGTGGTGGATCTGCAGCTGGCCGCGGGGGGCGCTGCCATCGACAAGGGGGTGGTGATCGTCGGCCTCAACGACGGCTTCTCGGGCGCTGCGCCTGACCTCGGCGCCTATGAGCTGGGGGCCACGCCTCCCGTCTATGGTCCGCGCACGGCCGGGACAGGGGGCAGCGGAGTGGGCGGCACGAGCGGCGCGGGCGGCAGTAGCGGCGGTAGCAGCGGAGCGGCCGGTGCGAGCGGCGGTGTTAGCACGAACAGCACGGGCGGCGCGAAAGGGGGCAGCGGTGGCGCCAGCGGAGTCGGCGGCGCCAACGGCGGCAGCGGTGGCGCCAGCAGCGCCGGTGGTTCCCCCGGAAACGGTGGGCCGGGCGGCACGAGCGCAAGTCCCGTGGGCACGGGGAGTGATTCACCCGATGGGGGCCCGGCCACGGGAAAGGCGGCGGGCGGATGCGGCTGCTCGCACAGCGGCGGAGGCGGCGGGGCTGCGTCGCTCGCACTCATTGCTCTGGCGCTAGCTATGCGCCGCCGCCAGGCACACGCCGCGCGGTCAGGTATCAGGACGTAGCCGCGGCATCACTGACGGCACCGTCGCGCCGTCGTCGCTCACGGGCGCTCGCGGTTACTTCTTCGCTGGCGCCGCGGCGTAGACTTTGCCCAGGTCGGTCAGGGTATCATCGGTGTTGTAGACTTCGCAGTTCGGGGACCACTGGTACCAGGCATAGCGTGCCAGTCGCGGGTGCTTGGCGAAGACTGCGAGCGCTCCGTTGAAAAAGGCGATCACGCCCGCTGCCGTCGGCGCGCTCTGGTTCAGGCAGCCCCACTCAGTCAGCCAAATGGGCCGATTGCCGGGAAAGCCTTCCGCGTACTTGATGTAGCTCTCGAGCTGTGAGGCCGCGGCGTCGCACGACCCCGCATTCCAGCCGTACCAGTGAATGGCGATGACGTCGGCTCGCAGTGTGGTGTTGGCCGCAACGTCCGCCATATACTTCGTGAACCATGCTTGCCCGGTGGTGTTGGCCTGAGTCCCGGGCGTTCCCACGGCGATGGTCGCCACGCTGTCGAAGGCAGGCAAGAGCGCTATCGCCGACGCCTCTGTGATGTTGGACTGGGTGGTGTTGTCCGGCTCATTGAAGCCAAGCACATACTTGTAGCCCTTGCTCGCGAAGCCCGCGACGGTAGTTTTGATGTTGGCCGCTGTATCCGCGCCCCAAATCATGGGCACATACTCAACCCCGTTCGGGGCTGCGCACGCCTCGTTCTCGGTCCCAGACCAGTTGTAATACCAAGACACCCCCATCGCCGTACGAACCTTGCACGCCCCGCCAGCGATGCCCTTGAGCGGCTGCGGGCCAGAAGTGCCGGTTGCACCGCCAGTCCCACTGGCGCCGCCAGTGCCAGTCGTCTTGCCGCCTGTGCCACCTGCAGCGCCGCCGGTGCCACTTGCGCCGCCAGTGCCAGTTGTCTTGCCGCCAGTCCCACTTGCACCGCCAGTCCCGCTTGCACCGCCAGTCCCACGTGCGCCACCAGTGCCAGTCGCACCGCCGGTCCCACTTGCGCCGCCGGTGCCAGTCGCACCGCCAGTCCCACTTGCGCCGCCAGTGCCAGCCGTCTTGCCGCCCGTGCCTGCGCCGCCGGTGCCTGCGCTGCCGCCACTTCCTATGCCACCACCGGTGCCTTGACCTCCGCCGGTGCTTGCGCTGCCACCGATGCCGACGCTCCCGCCGGTGCTAACGCTGCCGCCACTGCCTACGCTCCCACCGGTGCCTACACCACCGCCGGTGCCCATGCTCCCGCCACTGCCCACGCTTCCGCCAGCGCCTGCGCTGCCAGCGGTGCTCACGCTCCCGCCGCTGGCCACGCTCCCGCCGCTGGCTGAACTCCCGCCGCTGCTCGCACTGTCGCCGCTGCCCGCGCTTCCACCGCTGCTCTTGACGCCGCCCTGCCCTCCCGAGCCCAATGTCCCACCTGTGCCAGTGCCAGATGCGCTGCCGTCTCCCGAACAGCCAGCTCCAAGCAGCACGATGAGTGTGCCGCAACAGAGTGCCCTACTGCTTAGCCGAGCCGAGCGACGATCTAGACAACGCATGAAGACTCCTATGCGTAAAATCACCCACCATAGTAGCGCACTTGTGAGTCAGCTGTCAGGCAAGTGTCCGGCTCCCTACTCCTCTAGTGGCTTCCTGTTGGGTGCGTGGTGAAGCTGTTGAAAAGCGGACACATCCCCACGCCAGACCAGGCCGGCAGGCTCAGGGTTCCGCCACCTAGGTGTGTGGCACCCGCTTTGCTCAGCATGTTGGGCATGCGCCCCACCCAAATAGTCGTTTTCGCTGTTGCGCTCGTTGCGGCCCCTTTGCTGGCAACCGCAGAGACCTCGAAACAAAGCGGCGCTCATCATGCGCCCAAGCAATTGACCAAGACTGACGTCGCCGCCACGCCCAGCGCCCCAGGCTGGGATGCAGCCTATGCCGAGGCCCGGGCCGACATGCTGGCCGGCCGCTTTGCAGCGGCCGTGCAGAAGTTCGAGGCGCTTTTGCTCACAGCGCCGGATCCCGCCAACCGCCTGTTGGTGGCCGAACTCCTCGCCGCGTGCCGGACCTGGGCGCAGGGAGGGTTCGTGCTCGCCACGCCAACCCAGCTCGCACTGTCAAAGCCGATGGTCAATCGCCGCACCCTGGATGAACTGTCGATTCTCTACGGCAACGCCGTGCTCAACGGCGTCTTCGCGGGAATCGTGATTGACACGTATAGCAAGTCAAAGTCGGCCGCCGGCAACATCTTGCCTCCGCTGGGATTGGCCGCGGCCGAGGCAGGAATTGTTGCGTTGGTCGACAACACTGTCGGACTCAGATATGGCGTTGCGCAGTCCACTGTCTCGGGCATGTACATCGGATACGAGGAGGCGCTGGTGTGGTTGCTCTGGCACGAGGCGCACTACCCTGGTTCCGACAGATGGGGGGACAAGAGAGTGGCAATGTTGACCTGGGGATTGGGCACGGTGGGCTCGCTCGCGGGCGGCATCGCGGGCACGTTCCTTGGAACAACCCCTGGGCGAGCCGCGTTCATGGGATCCGCAGCTTTGTGGAGCGGCGCTGTGGTGGGCACTTTGGCAGGCGCAATCGACAAGAAGAGCGACACCGGTCTGCTTGCGGCCGGAATTGCGCTGAACCTGGGAGCGATTGGTGGGGCTTTGCTCGGGGCTCAGGTTTCGCCGTCCGTCGCCCGTGTCCGCTTCATCGATCTTGGTGGTCTGAGCGGCGGGCTGCTGGTGGGAGGGCTGTACTGGGCCATGGCGGGCAAGGATGCGCGCCCACCGGGAGTAACCGCCGCGTTGGGGATCGGCATGGCCACCGGGGTCGCCACCGCCTGGTACTTCACCCGGCACATGGAAGAGGATTTCCCTCGCACCGGGTCGGCCCAAAGTGTGATGGCGAGCGTGGTTCCCACCATTGCACCGGCCAGCAACGGTGCAGGGATGATTTTGGGCGTCGCCGGAGCGCTGTAGGCGTCACTGCAATCCCGCGATAGCCGCAGGAGGTCGTGGCCGTGGCCGTGGCCGACGGTGATCACTCCGGCCAGGGCCGCGGCCACGAAAATGACCACGTCCACGACCACCACCGATCGCTCCCATTGGCTGCGGGACTTGATCATGGAAAGGCTTGCTCGATGCGACTACGCCCCCTTGGCCACCTCGGCCTGGGCATAGGCCTCCAGCTTGCGCGCGTCGGCGTTGAACTGGCGGATGCCTTCGCTCAACTTCTCCACGGCCATGGCGTCCTCGTTGTGCATCCAGCGATAGCCCTTCTCGTCGAGTTGAATGGGCGCGAGATCGAGAGTCTTGGCGCGAGCCGAGTCGAGGGCGCGTGCCACTTCGCCTTCGCGCGCGGCGAGTTGTGCGAGCAGCTCGGGACTGATGGTGAGCAGATCCGCTCCAGCCAGGTCGATGATTTGCTCGACTTTGCGAAAGCTCGCGCCCATGACCTGCGTCGCATGGTCGAACTTCTTGTAGTAGTTGTAGATGCGCACGACAGAAGCGACGCCCGGATCTTCGACGCGCGGGATATCAGTCACATTCCTCGCTTTCTTGTGCCAGTCGTAGATGCGGCCCACAAAGGGTGAGATCAACGTGACCTTGGCCTGGGCACAGGCCACGGCCTGGGCGAAGCTGAAAAGCAGAGTCAGGTTGCAGTGGATATTTTCTTCCTCCAGCTGCTCGGCTGCGCGGATGCCTTCCCATGTCGTGGCGATCTTGATGAGCACGCGTTCGCGGGGCACACCGGCGTCCTGATAGAGCCGGATGAGCTCGCGCGCTTTGGCCATGCTCGCTGCAGTGTCGAAGCTCAATCGGGCGTCCACTTCGGTCGAAACCCGCCCGGGAACGATCTTCAGAATCTCGCAGCCGAAGTTCACGAACAGCTTGTCCAGGAACAAACTGGTTTGTCTTGCGTGGTCACCGCCCGCGCGGGCCGCGTAGCGCAGGGCCTCCTCGACTAGCGGCCGGTAGCGTTTGTCCTGCGCGGCCTTGAGAAGAAGCGACGGATTCGTGGTCGCGTCCTGGGGTTTGTGAAGAGCAATCGCGTCTATGTCACCAGTGTCCGCGACCACCGTGGTGAACCGTTTCAGCGAATCGAGCTGGGACATGGTTTTCTCACCTCCGCGGGCTCACAACGCCCTTATTCTTTTTGATGACAAATGGCCAGCACCGGTGCCGCTGGGTTGGGCCGCGCCCTCAGAAAACTGAGAGGAACCTCTGTTGCCTTTCGCCTGGTTGCGGTGGTGCGGCCCGATACCGCCCCCCGACTGGGTGAAGTTGTGCGCACGCTGCTGGACTTGCAGCCCGCGCAGGCCACTTTGACCCCCGACTTCCGCGCGCCCTGGACCGAGGAGTCCGTCGCTGGACTGCGCACAGGCTTGCACGACGCAGGCAAGGTGTGGATGGAAGCCTTTCGCGGTGGCCGCGCGCTGCCGCTGGAACCGTTGCGCGGAAAGATCCTGACCCATCTCAAAGAAGGCATCCCCTGTCCCGAGCGTTGCACGCTGGCCGGCCGCGCTTTTGCCGTCGCGCCCACGGGCCGCCTGTATCCCTGCGCGCAGATGATCGGCGAGGATGACGATGGCGATCTGGTGATCGGAACCCTGGACTCAGGCTTCGACGAGAAGCGACTGGCCGAGTTGCAGAAAGCCAAGGATCGCGTGGAGGAAACCTGCGCGCCCTGTGCCCTGCGCGAGCGCTGCCAAAGCCACTGCGGCTGTCGTCACGTGGCCCTGACCGGCGAATTGGGTCGCATCAACCAAGCCCTGTGCGAAATCGAAGAGTCGTTCATCCTGGCAGCCGACGAGGTGGCCCGCGTGCTCATCGCCGAGCGCTGCCCGGCCTTTCTCGAAACCTACTACTGCAAGCAGTACCGCCCCGCCGCGGGCTCTGTCCTGACTCGTCTGCGCCGCCCGGGTGAACCGCGGCCCGGCTGAGCGCGGGCCGCAGGCGGAGCCGAGGGCCGGCCGCTCGCCAGCTACGAACCTACCACTACTGATTCAAAAA
>PLNW01000009.1 GCA_003142855.1 Myxococcales bacterium | reverse complement strand
ATAGATCGTGTTGGGGAGCCCGATTTTCTTGAAGCGCGGAACCAGCAGTTTCATCACCGACCAGGCGACGATGTAGGCGAGGGCGCAAACTCCGAACATGATCGAGTAGGACTTCGTCATCTCGGACAGCACCAGATTCGTCTGCAACTGCTTGAGCTGAACAAACGCATCGGCGTTGATAGCCTTCAGTTGGCTGACGACCTCTTGGGGAAGGCTGCCCAATTCGACCTTGTTCAGATCGATCACGCTGCCGTGCTTGTTCAACAGGTGCAGGGAGCGAATCTGGTCGAGGTACGCGCCCAGCGTGCCGGCCTTCGCCTCTGCCCAGGTCGCGGCAATGCCGGCTTGCCGATAGGCATCGAAGAGCCAGCCAGCCGACTTGCTGACCACGATGCCGCCGAGGCCGCCGAACATCCCGCCAATGCCCGTGACAGAGGCCACGGTCTTCTTCGGGAACATATCCGAGACCGTGGTGAACAGGTTGGCTGACCAGGCTTGGTGCGCCGAAGCGCCGACGCCGATGAGCAGGACCGGCATCCAGTAGCTGTAGCCGCCCAAGGGCTGGGCCAGCAGCACCACAAGAGGGAACAGGGCGATCACAAACATCGCGCGCGTTCGTCCCGCGTATGGTTCGTAGCCTCGGTTTATGAAGAACATCGGGAACCAGCCGCCGCTGATGCTTCCGACGCAGGTCATGGTGTAGAGCACGGCGATGGGCAGCGAAATCTGCGTCCCCGTCATCCCGTACTGCGCCTTGAGATACGCGGGCAACCAGAAAAGGAAGAACCACCAAATGCCGTCGGTCATGAACTTGCCGAAGGCAAAGGCCCAAGTCTGGCGATAGGTCAATAGCTTTCCCCACTGGACGTACCAAGGGATCTTGGGTTGCCCGGCGGCGGCGGCCTTGGCCTCGATAGCCTTCGCCTCGGCGGCCTGCTCGTCAGCGTCGCTGTGGATATAGTCGAACTCCGGCTTGCCCAGCCGCTTCTGCTTCGCCGGCGCCTCATAGAGCCAGAACCAGAAGATCAGCCACAGAAAACCAATCCCGCCCACGATGATAAACGCACCCTGCCACCCAATGTGTTTCGCTATCCAGGGCACCGTGAGGGGCGCCAGGATGGCGCCGACGTTGGCACCTGAGTTGAAAATCCCGGTGGCCAGCGCCCGTTCGCGCTTGGGGAACCATTCGGCGGTGGTCTTGATCGCGGCAGGGAAGTTCCCCGATTCGCCGAAGCCGAGCACGGCCCGGGCGAACATGAATCCGCCAGTCCCTTTGGCGAATGCGTGCAGGACCGCGCCGATGGACCAAACGACCAGCGCCCAGGCAAACCCCCGCTTGGTGCCCAGCCAGTCGATAATACGACCAGCAAACAGCATGGAAATCGCATACACGAACTGGAACACCGTCACGATGTTCGCGTAGTCCGTGTCGCTCCAGTTGAATTCGACCTCCAAGGCCGGTTTCAACAGGCTGAGAACCTGGCGGTCCAGGTAGTTGACCGTGGTGGCGAAAAACAGCAGGGCACAGATCGTCCATCTGTACTTGCCGATTCTTTGGTTGATTTGATTGAAGGTGCTCATCGGTGTGGCTTCTCACTGTGCCAAAAAGAAGAAGGCCGCGAAATCCTGCGATTCTCGCGGCCCTAGCTTGTGGGCGTTGCAGGATTTGAACCTGCGGCTCCCACCGTGTGAAGGTGATACTCTTCCACTGAGTTAAACGCCCGTGCAGGGTTTGATGTAGGCCGAAACCTCCGTTCCGTCAAGGGGGTGGCTGATAGTTTCGTTTTCTGCACGACGAAGCGGGAGCTACGACCGACGTCGACGCTCGCCACGGCGGCGAAGCCTTGTGGCCAGCATGGCGCCGAGTACCAGCATCACGCCCCAAGGGGCGGCGCTGTGGTCGGCTCCGGCCAGTCGGCAGCCGCATCCTGACTGCGCGGCTGCGTGCGTTTCGCCGGTGGTGGTGGTACCTCCCGACGGCGAGGTGTTGCCGTTGCCCGTGGCGCCCCCTCCGCCCGTCTCAGCAGCCGTCGTACTCGCCACGGTGGTGGAGCCGCCCGATGGCGACGTGTCGGGCGTGACCGTACCGCCGATTCCGCCTGTGTCAGTGCTCGTCACGCTCCCTCCCACCACTCCGCCAGTCGTGCCGCCGGGGCTGCCTGTCGTGCCACCAGCGCCGCCGGTAGCCGGCGTGCCGCCTGTGGGCGGGGTTGCGCCGTAGTACTTGATGTTCGGCTTCGTTTCCGGGAGCGTCATGTTGGGACCGATGTAGATTCCCGGCTCCGGCGGCTGGTTGTAGGCCACGTTCTCGGTGGCGACGCTCATCCGGTAGATCGGGTCATGCATCAACGTGTACAGACGATGGGTAGTCGGCGTGGTGGTTGTATAGATTCGCAGCGCATCGTTGCCGGTCGTTCGATACACCACTTCCTCGCGCCAGTCGCCGAAGATATCTGCAGTGAGGGCCGGATCTGATTTTGAGCCGTTGTTCGAGGTGCAGCCGCTGGCGCTTAGGCCCGTGCCGCCGCCGGCGCCGTAAGGAGTGATCGAAGTCGCGTTTTCCAAGAAACGGTTCAGCTCGGCGCCCCACCATATCGTGAAATTGTCCGACCCAGGCACGCTCCCCACCGTCTTGAAGCTGGCGTCATAGAGCCCGCCGGCACCCGACCACATCTGCCAGCCCGTGGTGCCGGCAATGAGCGGTCCGGTGCAACCGCGTCCGTTGTCACCCGTACCCTTTTGCTCCCAAATAATCGAGCAGTCTTTGGCGTCCTCGTAGTGCGTAGATATCCCGCCGTTCTCGCTGGTCTGTTCATCCACCATCCATATTTCCAGTCCGGGCCTGTTGGGATCAATGTCCGTCATGTGAAGCGCATCCCCGTGCCTCAGCCCCGTTGAACAGAGGCCCTGGCCGTCATGGTCAACGTTCATGGAACCGTAGACGATTTCGTCGAATCCGTCGCCATCCACATCGCCTTGACGGAGGCTGTGCGACCCCTGACTTTCATATCCTTGTGAAGATTGAAGAAGCTTCCCGTCTTTCCCGGTAGCGCCCTTGACCGCCGCCGTGTCGAACAACCACCGCTGCGTCAGTTTGCCGTCTCGCCAGTCGAGCGCCCAGAGCGCCGATCGCCAGTAGTAGCCGCGGCAGGGAATCAGGCTCGGCCGTTCCCCGTCGAGATAGGCCACGCTGGCCAGGTGGCGGTCGACGAAATTGCATACAGTGTCATCTCCCCAGCCCAGATCGCCAGCAGGAGAGGCAATGCCCTGGATGGCACCCCAGACGCCAACGTCGCCGCGCCCCGGTAGGTAGTTGATGGTAGCGAGTTCAGCGCCCGTCTTGCCGGCAAAGACCGTGTACCATTCAGGTCCCGAGGTGATCTTCCCCGTCGTCGCACCGGAGGTACTAATATAGCTCTTGGTATTGTCGGCGCCGGCCGCGTCCCCCGTCTTCAGGAAATTGCCCGTGCCGTCCTTGGTGCCAGGGGCCGTCTTCATGGCCACCTCGGCCATGCCGTCCCCGTCAAAGTCGTACACCAGGAATTGCGTGTAGTGGGCGCCAGCGCGGATGTTTTTTCCAAGATCTATGCGCCACATCTTGGTCCCGTCCAACTTGTACCCATCAAGAATGCAAGTGCCCGTGTACCCTGACATCTCGTTGTCCCTGGCATCGGACGGGTCCCACTTCAACACGAGTTCATATTGGCCATCGCCGTCGAGGTCGCCGATGCTGGCATCATTGGCCGAATATGAATACGATTGCCCGCCCGCATTGGTCCCGTTGGGAGGCGGGGTGATGCCGACATTGAGGTAGCCGGCATCGATGACGATGGCAGGCGCAGAGGTCTCGCCTTCGACGCCGTTGGTGACCGCTTTGACCGTATAGGTTCCGGTGCCGCCGGCGGTGTCCTGGTAGTTTGTGGAGTTGGTGATCACCGCCGCGTTGAGCTTGGTGGTGCCCCGGTAGACATTGAACCCGAACGTGGTGTCCTGAGGGTCGGTGCCGAAAAGGCGCCAGCTTAGGAAATAGCCGGTCCCAGATTTTACGGCAACCAGACCGCGGTCGAGTTTCTCCATGTATCGCTGGGCCCTTGCGGACCCAGCAATCGTGGATACGACTGTGATCGTAATCGCGGCAGCCACCAGAGACTTGGACTTCATGCGGCGCCTCCTTCTTGTCAGGTGTAACTCGGCCGCCGAATTACGGCGACCGACGTTGGCGTTTGCCACGGCGGCGAAGCCTCGTGGCCAGCCCTGCGCCGAGCACCAGCATCAAGCCCCAGGGGGTGGCGCTGCTCTCGACGCCAGCGAGGCGACAGCTGCACCCTGACTGCGCAGCGGTGTTCGTTTGGCCCGTCGTGGCGGTGGTGGAACCTCCCGCCGCCGAGGTATTGGGCGCAACCGAGCCGCCGATTCCGCCCGTCTCAGTGGCCGTCGCGCTCGACGCGGTGGTCGAGCCGCCCGCTGCCGAGGTGCCGATGATCGTGCCGCCAATCCCGCCTGTCTCAGTGGCCGTCGTGCTCGACGCCGCGGTGGTGCCACCCGATGGAGAGGAGGCTGTGACGGTACCGCCAACTGGTGGCCCCGTATCAGAGGTTGCTACGGCGCCGCCGGTTGCGCCGCCAGCAGCGGTCGTCGTGCCGCCCTTGGCTCCCGTCGATCCACCGCTCGCACCGCCGGCAGCAGTCGTGCCGCCAGTGACCGTCGTGCCGCCCTTGGGCCCTGTCGATCCACCGGTCGCACCGCCGGCAGCAGTCGTGCCGCCAGTGACCGTCGTGCCGCCGGGGCTGCCCGTCGTGCCACCAGCGCCGCCGGTAGCCGGCGTGCCGCCCGTGGGCGGGGTTGCGCCGTAGTATTTGATGTTCGGCTTCGTTTCCGGGAGCGTCATGTTGGGACCGATGTAGATTCCCGGCTCCGGCGGTTGGTTGTAGGCCACGTTCTCCGTGGCGACGCTCATGCGGTAGATCGGGTCATGCATCAGCGTATAAAGGCGGTTAGTAGTCGGCGTCGTGGTTGTGTAGATCCGCAGCGCATCGTTGCCGGTGGTTCGGTACACGACTTCTTCACGCCAGTCGCCGAAGATATCCGCGGTAAGAGCCGGATCTGATTTTGAGCCGTTGTTCGAGGTGCAGCCGCTGGCGCTTAGGCCCGTGCCGCCGCCGCTGCCGTAGGGGGTGATCGATGTCGCGTTTTCCAGGAAGCGGTTCAGATCGGCGCCCCACCATATCGTGAAGTTGTCCGACCCAGGCACGGTCCCCACCGTCTTTTGGCTGGCGTCAAAAAGTCCTCCGCCAGTGGCTGACCACATCTGCCAGCCTGTGGTGCCGGCAATGAGCGGTCCGGTGCAACCGCGTCCGTTGTCACCCGTACCCTTTTGCTCCCATATGATTGAGCAGTCCTTGGCGTCCTCGTAGTGCGTAGATATCCCGCCATTTTCGCTGGTCTGTTCGTCCACCATCCATATTTCCAGCCCCGGCCGGTTGGGATCGATGTCCGTGAAGTGCAGGGCATCCCCGTGCCTCAGCCCCGTTGAACAGAGGCCCTGGCCGTCATGGTCGACTGTCATGGAGCCATAGACTATTTCATCGAATCCGTCGCCATCGACATCGCCTTGGCGCACGGTGTGAGACCCCTGACTTTCATATCCTTGTGAAGACTGAAGAAGTTTTCCGTCTTTTCCGGTGGCGCCTTTGACCGCCGCCGTGTCGAACAACCATCGTTGGGTCAATTTGCCGTCCCGCCAGTCGAGCGCCCACAGCGCCGATCGCCAGTAATAGCCGCGGCAGGGAATCAAACTCGGTCGTTCGCCGTCGAGATAGGCCACGCTGGCCAAGTGGCGGTCGACGAAATTGCATACAGTGTCATCTCCCCAGCCCAGATCGCCAGCAGGAGAGGCAATGCCCTGGATGGCGCCCCAGACGCCGACGGCGCCTCGACCCGGTAGATAGTTGATGGTAGCGAGTTCAGCGCCCGTCTTGCCGGCAAAAACCGTGTACCATTCAGGTCCCGAGGTGATCTTCCCCGTCGTCGCACCGGAGGTACTAATGTAGCTCGCAGTATTGTCGGCTCCGGCCGCGTCCCCCGTCTTCAGGAAAGCGCCAGTACCGTCCTTGGTGCCAGGGGCCGTCTTCATGGCCACCTCGGCCATGCCGTCCCCGTCAAAGTCGTACACCAGGAATTGCGTGTAGTGGGCGCCAGCGCGGATGTTTTTTCCGAGATCGATGCGCCACATCTTGGTCCCGTCCAGCTTGTACGCATCCAGAATGCAAGTGCCCGTGTACCCTGACATCTCGTTGTCCCTGGCATCGGACGGGTCCCACTTCAAAACGAGTTCATATTGGCCATCGCCATCGAGGTCGCCGATGCTGGCATCATTGGCCGAATATGAATACGATTGCCCGCCCGCATTGGTCCCGTTGGGAGGCGGGGTGATGCCGATATTGAGGTAGCCGGCATCGATGACGATGGCAGGCGCAGACGTCTCGCCTTCGACGCTGTTGGTGACGGCCTTGACCGTATAGGTCCCGGTGCCGCCGGCGGTGTCCTGGTAGTTTGTGGAGTTGGTGATCACCGCCGAGTTGAGCTTGGTGGTGCCCCTGTAGACATTGAACCCGAACGTGGCGTCCTGAGGGTCGGTCCCGAAGAGGCGCCAGCTCAGGAAATAGCCGCTCCCGGATTTCACGGCAACCAGACCGCGATCGAGTTTCTCCATATATCGCTGGGCGCTTGCGGCTCCAGCAATCGCGAATGCCACTGCGAACGCTATCGCGGCAGCCACCAGAGACTTAGACTTCATACGGCGCCTCCTCTTTGATCAGAAATTCGGATGCAGATTCCAGACCACAAACACTGTCGAGCAAACCTTGCTCAAGAACCCAGCTCGGCCTGTCGCTGAGCAGTGGTCCAGGCCGCAACATCGGCTCAGGGATTCGCGATGCCATCGTGGCGCGCCGCGAAGTGTTCCGAGCATGGGAGGCAGTGTACACCATCCGACGTTTGCCATGGCACCAACAACACGAACGGGCGCCTGGGCGGCCGGAATCTTTCTGGCCCTGTGCAATCCAGCATGTGACACCGCGATGCGCTAGCTAGAGTCTGTCGGGTAAT
>PLNW01000156.1 GCA_003142855.1 Myxococcales bacterium | reverse complement strand
ACTTTTTGAATCAGTAGTGCTACACGGGCGCTGGAATCTACCGCCACGTGCGCGTGATCGAGACCAATCCAGTGCATGTCGACCAATGGGCGACGTACATCCAAACCCCGGCGCCAACCGCCGCGTCGGCCACGGTGAATGTTCAAACCACAGTGCTCAACTCAGGCACCACGTCGGAAAGCGTGACTGTGCAGGGCGTGGTCAGCAGTCCTAGCGGTGCGCTGGCGCCTGTCACAACCGCCGCCCAGACCATCGCGGCCGGCGCCAGGGCCAACTTCACCTTCAGTGTCCTGGTCAGCAATCCCCAGCTTTGGGATCTCGAACATCCCAACATGTATCAGCTTGTGACCAGCGTGAAAGTTGGCGGAGCCACAGTGGACGACGACGTCCAAAGCTTTGGCATCCGGGAGATCAAATTCGACACCGGAGTGACCCTCAATGGCAAGAGCCTGAAGTTCCAGGGCGTTGCCAACCATCAAGACTATCACGGCCTGGGAATGGCCCCGCCGAAACGTGCGATACAGCGCCGCCTGGCTCAGCTCAAGGCACTGGGTGTGAACGCCTGGCGCACAGCCCACGACCCGCCCAGCCCGGACTTCCTCGACATGACCGATCGCATGGGCATTCTGGTCCTCGACGAATTTGCTGACACCTGGACCACCACCAAGTACGCCGACAAGGGCGACTACTCCAAGTACTTCGATGTGGCCGCGTCGACGCCCACCGGGATGCCGCCGCTGCCGGCGGTGACTGGGGTGAGCGATGCGACTGCGGTCTGGTACCAGGTCGACTTCACGGGCTGGATCATGCGCGATCGCAACCACCCCAGCGTGGCCTTGTACAGCGTGGGAAACGAAATCGGTCATGGCCTCAGTTATCGAACGCCCTACCTCACCAAAATGATTGCGATGAGTCACGCTCTGGATCCCTCGCGCAGTGATACCCAGGCGTTGCAGAGCCCGGCCTCGATCGGAGATTATCCGGGCACGGAGACGAGCGATCTGCTTGACGTCTGGGGCGACAATTGCGACCTCGCCACCTGCCTCAAGGCTATGGTTCAAGTGAAAACGAAATCGGGATTGCTGACCGAATTTGGTACTGAAACCAGCACCTGGGCCAGTGTGACTGCCAATCCCGGCCTCACTGGCGAGTTCATGTGGACCGGCGTCGACTATCTGGGCGAAGCCGACAAGGCGTGGCCCAGTATCGGCAACACGTCGGGAATCATGGACGAGCTTGGGGGCGTGAAGACCCTCGGGTACGCGTGGCAAACCATCTGGGGAGCGCCCAAGACCACGCCGCCAGCCACGGGCACGACCGCGACCCAGGTTGTCCTCACGGCTGACCACACCGCAATCGTGGCTGACTGGGACGATATTTCGTTCGTCCAGGCCACCATCGCAGACGCCGCCGGACATGTTGTGACCAGCTCATCCGCTGCTGTCACATTCGCCATCACCGGTCCGGGCACCATCGTGGCCGTGGACAGCGCGAGCATGACCAACGAAACCTTCCGCGGCAAAGTGCGCAACGCCTACCAGGGCATTGCCTACGCCCTCGTCCAAGCCACGGGACCGGGAACCATCACGGTCACGGCTTCTGCCACAGGGCTCACAGGCTCCAGCGCCACCATCCAGGCCAGCGCAGGCAGCTTCGTTCCGTGCTCTGGGACCTGCGACTGATGATCCACGAGGACCGCATGAAAGGCAGAATCTACGAATTGCCACTGTTGGGCACGATTCCTCGGCCTTCGCACATCGCGCAGTGGCTGCTTGCTGCGTTGCTCGCCGTGCCTCATGGCGCCCTGGCCGCCGACGGCGGAACGGCTGACGCGTCGGCGAACGCACAGGCGACCTACTACGTCTCGCCCCAAGGCAACGACTGCAATCCGGGCACTCTGGCGCTGCCCTTTCGCACGCTCTCCAAGGCTCGCGATGTCGTGCGCACAGTGAACAGCGCCATGACCGGCGACATCATCGTCTACCTTCGCGGCGGCACGTATCCCTTGACCAGCACGCTTGCCTTTGCTGCCGCCGATTCCGGAACCAAGGGCTTCTACGTCAAATACCTCAACTACCCGAGCGAAACACCTCTCTTGACAGGCGGCCAACCAATCGGTGGATGGACTCTTTCTGATTCGGCGAAGAGCATATGGCAGTCCACTGGCGTCACGTCGCGGTTCCGCCAACTCTACGTCAATGGAGCCAAGGCGATCCGGGCACGTTCCCCGAATCTGGGCACGGGAGGAGCGGCCAACTTCAATCGAATCACTGGAGCCGACCAGACTGTCCCCAACGTACAGGTCTCGAGCTCGCAGGTTGCGAACTGGAACAACCTGACCAAGGTGGAAATGCACCTGATGATCAACTGGGGCGATGCAACCCTACGTCTGGCGTCGTATTCCACGACGGGCGCCACCGCCTTCCTGAAATTCCAGAGTCCGGAAGCTGGCATCCTGTCTCAAAGACCTTTTCCCATTCTTGCATCCGTGAAGCAGGCCTACTACTTCGAAAACGCGCTCGAGTTTCTCGACGTCCCGGGCGAGTGGTATCTGAACGAAACCACGAACACCCTCTACTACGAACCACGGACCGGCGAGGACATGGCCACCGCCACGGTCGTTGCGCCGATGGTTGAAACCCTGGTCAGCATCATGGGTGCCAGTGCCGACACCAGCCCCGCGCACCACATCTGGTTCCAGGGCCTGGCCTTCGCCCATTCCACGTACTTGCGGCCGAGCAACTTCGGCTTCCTGGACGGCCAGGCAGGACAGTACAACGTGTCGGCGACCGCGCAGAACCAGCAGTACGTGGGCAGGCCATCCGCCGGGGTCCTGGTCGCGAATGCCAATAACATATGGTTCGAGCGAAACACCTTCACCCAGATGGCCGCTACCGGGCTCGACTTCAACTACGGCACGCATGACGACACCATCGTGGGGAATGTGTTCACGGATATCGGCGGCGCCGGCGTCTCGGTCGGCAAGTTCGTTCAGGACGAGACCACCGAGTTTCACATCGCCTACAACCCGAGCAACGCGAGCGAGATTTGCACCAACGACACCATCAAGGACAATTACATCACCAACGTCACCACCGAGATCCAAGGCGCCTGCGGCATTGCGTGCGGATATCCGCGAGCCATCGACATCGAGCACAACGAAGTCTCGGACGTGAACTACACCGGAATCTCGGTCGGTTTCGGCTGGACCGCCACGGCCAACGCCATGAGCGGCAACCGGATCAACTACAACGACGTGAACAACATCGTGAAGATCCTGGCTGATGGCGGCGGCATCTATACCCTGTCCAACCAGGGTTCGGGCTCCCAGATGGAATACAACTACATCCATGATTTCCAGAAGTCCCAGTGGGCTGACTACGGCGATCATGGCCTGTACCTGGACGAGCAAACCAGCGGATATACCGTCAGTCACAACGTCCTGGTCAATTGCCCTGCCATCAGCACCAACCACCCCGGCACCAACACAATGTCCGACAATGCCGGGACGCTGGCATCCACCATCAGCGGCGCCGGCATTGAGCCTGCCTATGTCGACATCAAGAAGAACCTGATGATTCCCATCCCCGCCTTTGCCAGCTCCGGCACGGGCGGCCAAGCTGGCGGGGCGTGTGGCAACACCGGCGACGACGGAGGCACGACCAGCGTCGGTGGCTCCACCGGATCGGGCGGATCGCGAAACACCGGGGGAACTGGCGGCACCGTCAGCACGATGAACAGCGGCGGTGCCCCGGCCACAGGCGGCACTACCAGCGCGGGCGGGACCACGGGCGCGAGCAGCGGCATGAGCGCGAGCGGGACTACGGGCGCGAGCGGGGCGACCAGCATCGGCGGCGGCACGAGTGCGGGTGGGGCCGCAAGCACCGGCAGCGCCACCAACGCTGGTGGCGTCATGAGCGCCGGCGGCGCGACCGACTCCGGAGGCGCAGTCGCGACCGGCGTAGCGACCAGCACAAACGGCGCGACCAGCACAGCCGGCGCGACCCCGACCGGCGGTTTGACGAGCACGGGGACCGCACCGCTGACTAGTAGCTCGACGAACATGGGCGGGAATCTAGCCGGAACGGCTGGGGCCACGGCATCGTCCAGTAGTGCCACAAGCGCAACAGCGAGCAGCTGCAGTTGCGGGCTAGGCGGAAAGGCCGCGAACCCGAGATCTCGGGACGTTGGCTCTTTCCTGCTCGGCCTGGCGTGGGTTGGACTGCATTGGCGTCGCCGGGGCGCGAACACGGCTGGGCTTGCGAAGCACTTGCGCTAGAAGCGACCTACTTTTCCTGGTCGGCTCCGGCCAGCACCTCTTTGGCGCAGCATGACCACCGTGGCCCGTCAATGGCGGAAAACTATTCTGGTCGCCATGTAGGATTTTCAGACCCGATTCTGCGGTATCGCGCCCCATTGTTCCCAGTCGTGGAGGCTATGATGCGAACCAAAACTCGGAAAACGACGAGAGATCTCCCAATGGCTCTGTTTTTTGGCGGCGCCATCACCTTGTTGCAAGCCTGTAGTTCGAACGGTGGGGCTCCAGCCTCGACCGCAGGGACGCCAGGTTCAGGCGGCGTCACGTCCTCGGCTGGCGCCGTGACTGGCGGCTTGCCTGCTGCCACCGGCGGCAGCACGACGGCAAACGGCGGCTCCTCTGCAGCCGGCGGTCAGCCTGACACCGGGGGACAGTCCTCAACCGGCGGTCAGACCGCCAGCGGCGGCTCGCTGGTCACGGCGGCTCCCTGGTCACGGGTGGCTCGCTCGTCACGGGCGGCTCGCTCGTCACGGGCGGCTCGCTCGTCGCAGGCGGCTCGCTTGTCACCGGCGGCAAGGCCGGCGGCACTACCACCGGCGGCCAGACCGCCACCGGCGGCGTCACCACCACTGGCGGCGCTACCACCGGCGGCATCACTACCACCGGCGGCGTCACCTCGACCGGTGGCGTACCGCTCCCGTCCAACGGGCGAACAAAAATGGTGCTGAATGCCGCCTGGAAGTACTACAAAGGCGACGCCACGGGCGCGGAAGCGACCAGCTTCGCCGACACTTCGTGGACTCCAGTCAACCTGCCCCACGTATTTGACACCCCCTACTACTCACTGAAGAAGGGGATCTTTTGGTACATGGGGATCGGCTGGTACCGCAAGCACCTCAACGTTCAAGCGGATTGGAAGACCTCCAAGAGAATCGTCCTCGAGTTTGAAGCGGCTTTCCAAGTCGCCGATGTCTATGTGAACGGAAAACTGATGGGGGAACACAAAGGCGGGTTCACCGGCTTCTACTTCGATATAACCGATGCCGTCACCGCAGGCGACAATGTCATCGCCGTAAAAGTCGACAACACCTGGAACGCTCAAATCGCCCCGCGCGGGGGTGACTGGTTGTTCTTGGGGGGGATCCACAGGGACGTGTACCTCGTCCTCACCGATCCGCTTCATGTGACGTGGTATGGCACGTTTGTCACGACGCCCACGGCCACCGCGGCCTCGGCAACCGTCAACGTCAAGACCGAAGTGAAGAATGAAAACGCGGCCGCCACGAACTGCAAGGTGACAACCACTATCGTCGACGCAAGCAATGCGACCGTCGCATCCATGGAAACCACTCAGTCGATAGATGCTGGGGCCACATATGAGTTTGACCAAACCAGCTCAGCCATTGCCAACCCGCATCTCTGGTCGCCCGACACACCCTACATGTATAAGGTCCTCACGACTGTGTCGAATGGAACCGGCGCAGTGGACAACTACGAGAGCCCGCTGGGCATTAGGTCAGTCGAGTGGACGGCCGAGCAGGGGTTCTTCCTCAATGGAGCACGCCTTTTGATCGTTGGCATAAATGCCCACGACGATCGTGCTGGCTGGGGCATTGCCCAGACCAATGCCGGCTTCCACAGGGACGTGAGGCTCATGAAGGATGCCGGCTTCAATCTCATCAGGGAATGCCATAACCCCCACGACGTTGCCTGGGATGATGCGGCCGACCAGCTGGGCATCATGGAATGGGCGGAGAACGACTTCTGGGGAGTAGGCGGATATACCTCTACCGAACAGCCCGATTGGCGACAAAGCTCCTATCCTACCAAGACGGCCGACGAGCAACCTTTCCAGGACAACTTGAAACAACAGTTGACGGAATTCATTCGCGAAAGAAGAAACCACCCAAGCATCATTGTGTGGAGTATGGGCAATGAAACCTTCGATGTGGCCAGCGGAACGCCTATGACCAATTGCAAGGCGTTCTACAAGGTTTTGGCGGCTATGGCCGAGACTCTCGATCCCTCAAGGAAGTCCGCGGTGGGTGGCGCTCAACGAAGCGGGTTCGACCAACTGGCCGATGTCGTCGGATATAATGGGGATGGGGCGACCATCGCCACCTATCAAGACCCTGGCAAGCCCAATTTGATAACCGAGTACTACGACCATGATGGCGTTGCGGCCTATCCATGGCGGGCAGGACAAGTCCGATGGGTAGGCTACGGCTATGGCTCGTTCTTGACTGACAACGGCGGCTTGGGTGGCGTGGTTGACTACTACAGACTTCCAGGTCCGGAATGGTATCAATACCGACAGGACCATCTGGGAACGGCATATACCTTGCCTTCCGCAGGCACTGCGGCGAAGATCCTCTTGACTGCGGATAACCTCACCATTGGCAACGACGGCACGGATGATACAGAACTTTCGGCTCAACTGGTCAACTCAGCCGGAACCGCGGTCGATAGTACTTCCCCGATAACGCTCACCGTGACCTCGGGCGGCGGACTCCTCCCCACTGGCTCTTCAATGACCTTCGACAATTCCAAGTGTCCGGATACAAGGTGCATCCGCTACGGCCAGGTGAAAATGACCCTGAGGTCCTACACGGCGGGGCCGATTACCGTGACAGCAACGTCCGCCGGACTACCGAGCGCGAGCGTAACGATCACTTCTGTTGACAAGGGCGGCTTGGCGTCCAGCGTAGGGGGCAGCTGATATCCATGCTGCGGGTACTCTGACCCTGTCAATGGCGTCATCGGTATCCTGGTGGACATTGCCTCGCTGAAGATTCACAGCGGTCCGGGAACATCGTACGGATTCGGCGGTTGTTCTTTGTGCATGAAGAACCATTTCGGCACATTCATCAATCAAGGGACCGAGAGGGGCACCGGGGGCGCCAGTTCGACCGGATTGCACTCGCTCGACGCCGTTTTCAGCATCAACAAACATGCCACCATCCTCGGCGGCAATCCGGTCCGTCAGCAATTGTGTATTGTGGATGGGTTGCTGGCAGACGGCGGCAGCAGCGCCGTTTGGAGCGTGCGACTGTCCATTGACGGATGGCGTGAGCGAAGATTTTCCAACCCGATTCTGCGGTGGCGTGCCCCTCTCATTGCTGTGGCGACTCATCGATCAGCGCTGCGGAGAAAACGACATGCACGCACACCGTTCCCGCCAATTTTCGACTGTTGACCCCGCTGCTGGCCGAATCAGCCGGTCGGC
Source organism: Myxococcales bacterium (assembly GCA_003142855.1). Lineage (GTDB taxonomy): Bacteria > Myxococcota_A > Polyangia > Fen-1088 > Fen-1088 > Fen-1137. Next base: position 40,828 of record PLNW01000156.1, on the reverse strand, counting down.
GCTGGCGGCAGGAATTGGTCTTGCTCTGTTCTTGCTGGGCTCAGGTGGATGCAGCTCCAGCGGTCCCAGCCCCACGGCAGGAAACGCGGGCTCGGGTGGAAACGGCGGCGCGGCTGGCGCAGCAGCCGCAGGCCAAAGCGGCTCTTCTGCCTCTGGCGGCACCACAGGCTTGGCAGGTGCAGGTGGGTCCAGCGCCATGCCCGCGACCGGCGGCGAGACCGCGGGGGCAAACGGATCCAGTGCAGCGGCAGGTCAAGCTCAGACTGGCGGCAGCGAAACCACGAGCGGCGGCGCAGGCGCGTCTGGTACCGCGGGTGCTGCCGCTGGCGCACCCGGCGGGACAACCGGCAATGAGACGACAGGCGCAGCCGGCGCAGTGGCCGGCTCCACCACCACAAGCGGCAAAGCCGGTTCGAGCGGCAGCGCCGGATCGGGCGGTGCAATCGGCGGGACAGCAACATCCGACGCAGGAGGCAAGGCTGGTTCGGTCGGCGGCGCGACGCCGGGCGGGACCAGCGCACCCGGGGGCACGCAAAGCTCAGGCGGCGTGCGAAGCTCAGGCGGCGTACAGAGCTCCGGCGGCGTGCAAAGCTCCGGCGGCGCGACAGCAACCGGCGGAATTCAGGACCCCGAAGTACTCAAGCGCGCATTCGCCGAGTACCGATTCGGCATGTTCATCCACTTCGGGATGAACACTTTCTCCAACGACGGAGCCAAGGATTTGCCCAACCAGGATCCGTCCCTGTTCAATCCGACCAATCTCAACCCGGGCCAATGGATCGACGCTGCAGTGTCGGCCAAGATGAAGTTCGCTGTTCTCACAACCAAGCACCACGACGGCTTCCTTCTGTGGGATTCGGCGACCACTGACTACGACGTCGGAAATGCCAAGGTACCGGCCGCAGGTCACGTCGACGTGGTCAAGCTCTTCGTCGACGCGTGCCGCGCACGCGGGGTCGCGCCTGGCCTCTACTTCTCGATCCAAGATCGCTCCACGGCCGGATTGGGCTCCAGCGGCTGGAGCGTCACCAACGAGCGCATGCCGCAGACCCTGATCGACTACGTCAAGGCGCAAATCAAGGAGCTGCTGACCAACTACGGCTACATCCCGTTCTTCGTGACCGACGGCTGGGCCTGGTCCATGGGCATGACCATCATGCCCTATCAGGAAATACGCGAGTATGTCTACCAGCTTAGCCCCAACACGCTCTACTGCGAGCACCAGGGCCAGCAGGTTCCGTGGCACGACGACATCGTCTACTACGAGGAGCCCAAGGGCGGGGCCTGGTCCCCGGCCGGCAACATCCTGGCTTCATGGCAAAGCCAGAAAATGGGACATGCCTGGTTCTGGACGCCGCCTGATGCGGGCGACGCTGGCCCGGCCGTCTCGGACTTCGTGACAACACACCTGGCAGATCTCGAGCCGAAATACACCAACTACGCACCCGATTTTGGCCCCAACCGCCAAGGTTTGCTGGAAGACGCGGTGGTCACCAAGTTGAAGGCAGTCGGCGCGGCCTGGTCGCCAAATGCGTCGCGCCCGCCCCTGCCCACGCAACCGCCGCACCTCAACCATGTGATCACCGCGGTCAACGCCACCGCCACCAGCACGGCATCGGGATCCAAGGCCCTCAACGCGGTCGATGGGATCAACGACGGCGGGTTCACCACCTACTACACCGAGACCGTGTGGCAATCGGCGGCCGCCGCCCCGCAGTCCCTGACCATCGATTTGGGCAAGACCTACAGCGGCATCGACATGCTCAGCTACCAGCCGCCCCAGATCGCGCCCCAGCAAGCAACCAAGGACTACACGGGACGCATCACCGGGTACGCCATCTCGTCCAGCACCGACGGCACGACCTTCACGCCGGTGACTCTCAAGACGGGCTACGACGGCACCTGGCAGTGGGGCGCCACGCAGTTGGCCGGTTGGGCCTCGGCCGAATTCAACGCGGTTACCGCGCGCTACGTGAGACTGCAGGCCACCTCGGCCACCGGCAGCGATGTGAAGATCAACGAGGTCGATGTGGGCGGCCGCCTGGTGGCGCCCGTCGCCCAGTAGCAAGCAAAACGGTCAACCATGTACGCAGCCAGCACAATCTCGGTCTGGAGCCGGCCGCAACAGCGACCGCTGCCACGGCAGGCTCCGTCTGGGAGACGGAGTGATGGCCAAACAGCTCGTTTGACATCGAGCCCTGGGATCGACCACACTTTAGTGGTGTCGCTCGCCGAGGACAGTCCCTTCTTGTCCGACAAGGCTCCTGCGTGCACGCCGGTTCGCGACGAAGACCATGGCCCCCTGACTGCGCTGGCGCGCGCGGCACTGGAGAATGACCCTGACAAGGTTCGCAGGTTTCTCGACGGCATTGCCCCCACCGTGCGGCGGACCTGCCGCGGCGTCATGGGATTCAGCCATCCCGACCTCGAGGACGCTATCCAAGAATCCCTCATCGACATCGTTCGGGCGCTGCCCCAGTACCGCTTTGAAGCGGACGTGTCGCACTATGCCGCAAAGATCGCCTTGCGCGTGGCCATCGCCGAACGCAAGAGGGACCGCGCTCGGGTGGAATCTCTGCGCCTCTTCTATCAGCGCCGTGAGTCTCGACCTGCATCGCTGGATCCCGCCGGCATCTTCGCTGATGTCGAGTGCTCCTGGCTAACTCGTCTCATCGTCCGCAAATTGAATAGGTCCCAGACCGAAGCGGTCCTCCTGCGCTTCTTCCTGGGATGCTCGGTGGAGGAGATTGCCTCAATTACCGGTGTGCCGCTCAACACTGCAAAAACGCGCCTGCGCACCGGAAAGGACAAATTGCGGCGCCATCTCGAAAAGCGGGGCTATTCGCCCGAGACTGTGGGGGTGTTTCGATGAATCCTTGCCCGCACCCTGAAGAGGACATGGACCTGGCTCTCGGCGGAGGCTTGCCTGCGGCGCAGCGCCGGGATCTCAACCTGCACCTGGCTGCCTGCCCTGCCTGCGCGGCGCATATGGCCGCGGCCCAACGGACGAAAGAAACCTTGGCGGAGCGGCCCTACGACGAGCAACTGAATCGACGAGCCGTGGAAAGGGCCATGACTGGGCTTTTCCCGCCGCGCTTTGCTCGGCTCAGGTACCGGCAAGCCTTCCAACTGGGATTTGCCCTGGCAGGGCTTCTCCTGGTCGCCGGGCTGGCGGGGGCGGCTCTCTGGTGGTCACAGCGACCGTCGTCGGTGCCCTTGCCGTCCCCGGCGCCATCCGATGCAATACGCACCGTTTTCTCTGTCCCCGCTCAGGCCGAGCCGAGCGCCGACCCTGCCCCTGCGGCGAGCGACTCTGTCTTGCAGCGCTCGCCGCGAGCCCAGCCCTCGGCCGCCGCGCTCTTTGCCCAAGCGCTGGCTCTGCGGGCCGAGGGCAAGGTCGACGCAGCCATCGCTGCTCACCTGCGGCTGCAGCGTCTCTATCCGACAGCTCGTGAGACGGGCTTGTCATTTGCTCTCGCCGGGCGATTGCTCCTGGAGAAAGGCGCGTCGGAGCAGGCGCTGGCGCAATTCAACCAGTATCTGGCTCGGCCCGGAGACGTCGCAGAAGAGGCGTTGGTGGGACGGGCGACGGCCCTGGGACGGCTGGGGCATTCGGCTGCCGAAGCGGCGGCTTGGCGACAGGTGCTGGAGCGTCATCCCGGATCCATCTACGCGGCCCGGGCGAAAGAACGGCTGGCCGCCCTGGCCAGCAAGCCGCACTAGCTCCCATTTGTGGCTGGGTCCAGACCCAGCTGGGGTATTGTTGGTCGAAGATTGTCTCCCGGGCTGCGCATCCTAGTTATCTCCGTCGCTGCCAGCATGCTGAGCGGCCGGCCCCTGTTTGCCATGCCACCTTCGCGTGCCGAGGTGAAGGTCGTGGTTGCTGGCAGCGACCGCTCCTTCGCCGCCATCACGAAATCATTGACCGAGTCTCTGTCGTTCATTGGCGTGACCGCGCAATTTGAACGAGCGGCGTCAGTCGACCCACGCAGCGTCTCGGAGCTTCGCCCACCGCAACCGTCGCTCCTTGCCTACTTGTGGATCGACGCTGCGGCGGATCACGAGGTCACGTTGTACATCACCGATGCTGCCACGGAGCGCGTGTTCGTTCGACGCATGGGTCTGGACCACGGTCTGGACAAGGTGGCGGTCGAAGGCCTGGCCTTCGTGGCCCAGAGCTCGCTCGAAGCTCTTTTGCAGGGCAAAACCATCGGCGTGACCCGCGACGACTACGAGCATTCGCTCGAGAACGCTGCGCCTCGGCCTGCCCCGAAACAAGCCGCGACGCCCACGCCCCAGCCGAGTGTGGCGGAACGACAAAGCGTGCGTCCGTCCCATTGGCAGCTCTGCGCCGGCTATGAACTTCAAGCGTGGGATGGCTCGACCATGCGTCACGCAGGCACGGTCGGCGTCGAGTATGAGCGACGGCGATTCCGCTTTGCCGTGGACCTGTTCGGCACCTTGCCGATCCACTTTAGCAACAGCGAATCGGGAGCCACCTTGATTTCCAGCGGGGCTCGGCTGAGCGTGGCACGTCCCTTGGCGCTGCCGCATCAGCTACGCTTGGTCCCGGGGCTGGGGTTCGCCATGGAGCTCACCCACATACATCCCGAGCTGAGCAGTCCAGCCGCTTCGCCGGCAGCCGCGTCCTTCGCTTTCGACCCAACCATTCGCGCCTTTATCGGTATCGAACGGTCTTGGGGTCGCTGGTCGCTGCGTGGAATCCTGGGCTTGGATTTCGTGGCCCGCCCGGTTCACTACGTGGTCACCCGTGACGCCGACACCGAGGTGGTGCGAACACCGTGGCAGGACCGGCCTTTCGTGGCCGTGGTCCTGGCAGAACGGCTTTGATGCCTCATGGCAGTTGCCGGTAGGCTTCGTAGATCTTTATGGGTCCATTGCCGGCGCCAGCGCGGCGCGAATCGAAGACGATGTGGGTTCCGTCGTTCGAAAGCCAGGGGTCGGCATCGTCGTCGACGTTCAGTTCGCTGGCTGGCTGTGGGGGAGAGAACTTGGACGTCACGCTGGCGCGACTCGCGTAGAAGAGCGAGTTTGCTGTGCCCAAACGTCGCGACGCAAACACGATGCTTCTTCCGTCTTGATACAGCGCTGGATCCCAGTCGTATTGAGGGGAATTCAATTCCGTCAGCGGCGTGGGCGTGCCCCACCGGTCCGCCGTCGACGCGCGGGTGGTTTGGTAGAGATCCCAATCCGAGCCGCGCAACGAAGCAAAGACCATGATCAGCTGCTCTTCTTGCAGCGAGGGCGACACGTCCCGGTCGCCCCCAACGAAGTCGGTCACCTGCACAGGAGGATCCCAGGGATCGGTCCGTAGTTTCCGATGTGACACCCAAAGGTGCTCGGCGGTGAGGCTTCCCGGGGGGCGTTCACTTGCCAGGTAGATGGTGAGCCCGTCGCCCGACACCTCCGGTGTCTCGTCCAGGTAGTCGCTCGACAGTTCAACAACCTTGCTCGGCGTCTGCCACGGATCCGTTTTACTGGCCCGTTGAACCAGCCAGATGTCCCAGTCGGTCTTGGGGTTCGAGGAGAAGTAGAGTTCCAGCTCATCGGCCGTCATGGTTGGATCGGCCTGGCTCGCGGCCAAGGGCGCAAGCGGAGCAAAAGGTGTGACCGCACCAAAGGGAACCCAGACTTCCGCCAGGGCGTCCCCTTCCCCGCCATCCGCGTCACCCGCATCCGCGTCGGCTGCGTCTGCGTCAGCAAGGCCGGCGTCACCAAGCAATGCGGAAATCTTGCCCAGCACACGCTGATCGGCACTGCAACCATTCGCCGCCAGGGCGACAAGCCAGCCAAGCAGCAGCGATAGCCGAGCTTTGGGCATGTAGGCTCAGCTTAGCACTACTGATTGAATTTCTCCCGTCGCCGTCGCTGCTGCGGGGCCCGTCCGCTTTCTCGCTTCTCGGTCAGATACGTCGAGTATCCTCCCTCGGCGCTCGTCGCGGCCGGGCCTCCTCGCGACGCGCCGGCTCGGTCCGAATTTCAATCAGTAGTGCTAGCCTAGCGCTCGGACGCCGCCAACACGACCGATCAGACTTGCCCTTCAATCACTCCCTCCAGCGAATGGCAAGAACGGCCAATCGCCCCGCTTGGCTGGGGCATCGATCCTCTCGCCGCGCGTCACCGCCTCCGCAATTCTGGTGGCCGACAGCCACGCAAAAGTGACGCGCGCAAAAAAAATATCTAGACCCGAACTACTCCTGCTCTGCCCCCTTATGCGCTAAGGGTGATTTTGCGTGCTTCCCATGTGCCGTGAATTACACACTTTAGCAAAGAAAAGATCGAAGACTGCAGCCTGCAAGCGCCCTTCATCTCCGTGAAAGTGCCCGGCACTAGCACAAAGAGGTCAAGCAAGAATGCAATCCACAAGAGCCGCCTCAAGCAGGGTTGTGCGCCTGCGAGCACGCAAGCAGCGGCTGTTCCTGTCACCTCGCCAGCGGCCAGATAGCTGGCTCCCCCTGCTTCGCACTTCTCGCGCTTCTCATGTTGGCACGTCGTCTTCGGAAAAGGAGCTAGCACCGATGAGTTCCATGAAAGCATTCCTGAAGTTGTTTGTGGTGACGTCTTTCGTGGCCGTCCTACCGCCCGCGCGCATGGCCGGAGCGGCCGATGCGGGAACGAAAACGCTAATCGACTACTTCCAGCCGACGCCAATTGTCTGTCCGTTGACATCGACCGCCTGGGGTGCTGCCAGCGTTGGTCCTCGAGATACCTGCAATGGCCTCGAAGATGCGACCAACAAGCAGTACCAATACTGGGACGGCAAGATCTTGAAGGGCGCAGACGGCAAGTATCGCATGTACGCGGGCCAGTGGCCGCAAAACAAAGGTTTTGCCGATTGGCCCAGTTCGGTCATTGCTGAGGCGGTCAGCGACGGAACCGTCATAGGAACCTACACCCTTAGCACGACCACTCCTTTCACCGGAAAGGAGCAGAATGTCACCGGCGCAGTCCTCAGCGATGGCAGCTACGTTCTTCTCGACAGTCTGGGCAACAATGGTACGGGCAATATCTACACGTCCACTTCACTCGCCGATCCATGGACGTCGAAAGGTCAGTTTCAGATTAGCGGTGGCTCCACTTCGACACAAACAACGGAAAACCTCACCATCTGGGCAAACGCCGATGGCAGCTTCGAGATCATGAGCCGGAGTTTCCAGGAGATGGTCAGCGCCAGCAACATTCTTGGGCCGTACACGATTAAGGCGACGGTTCCGAGCCTGCAAAGCCAGGGTTATGAAGATCCAGTGATCTGGTGCAGCGGTGGCCAATACCATCTGGTTGCCAACGACTACAATGCTCGCAAAGCAAATCACTACACGTCAACTGACGGTATCAACAGTTGGAAGAACATGGGACTGGCGTACGATCCGACCAGCGATTTCGTGCGCTACACTGATGGGACCGTGAACCACTGGTACAAGATGGAGCGGGCCGGCGTGGTGATGGAGAGTGGCCATGTCAGTGCCTTTACCTTCGCTGTCATCGATGTCGACAAAACCTCGGACGTGGCAAACGATACCCACGGGAGCAAGATCATCGTGGTTCCGTTCGACGGGGTGGCCTTCGACCGGGACAATCCAGGTCCGGGAAGTGCAGCCTGTCCGGTCAATTCTGGCGGGTCGCCTGACGGCGGCCCAGCTGGTGGTTCAGGGGGCAACGGTGGAAGCTCGGGGACCGGCGGCGTCATTGGAACCGGCGGCAAGACCGGAACCGGCGGCGCCACGGCAACCGGCGGCAAGACCGAAAGCGGTGGCGCCACGGCAACTGGCGGCAAGGTTGCGAGTGGCGGGATCACAGCAACCGGTGGCACACCGGCGAGTGGCGGGACCGCAGAAAGCGGCGGCGCCACGGTCTTGGGAGGATCGCCGGCAACAGGCGGCGCCGCCAGCGGCGGAAGACCCGAAACCGGCGGCACTGCGGCAATTGCCGGCAACAGCGCAACCAGCGAAACCGGCGGAATGGTAGGCACCGGCGGCTCGGTTGGAGCGGCTGGCGCCGTCTCCATGGGCGGCAGCGTTGCGGCCGGCGGATCAATCGGAGCTGGCGGAGTGCCCGGCAGCGCTGGTGCAGCCAGTACGGCCCCGCTCGGAGCTGGAGGAAGCGTCGCCGTGGGCGGCACGACCGACACCGGCGCCATGGGCGGCACTTCGGCCGTACCCAACCCGACACAGTCAAACAGCGGATGCTCCTGCCGCATCGGCGCAGGCCAGGCGACGAGCTACCCCGGATTTGCGTTGCTCGCGCTTCTCATGCTTGGCGCTCGTCTTCGGAGAAAACGCTAGCGCGCCAAGAAGGGCGATGAGGCTGACGGAAAAGTAGCTCGGCGCCGTGCCGGCAGGTGCGGATGCGGTGGATTCGGCCGGCGCAGGCGCTCCGCAAGGCCAACCTCGCGACCCACCCGCTCACCGTCGGTGCATGAGATCCCGCAACGCGGTCAGTCCACACGCGCAGGTCCTTGTGTTTTCGTCCCTCGCTTGGAACCAACGTCCAGCGTCGATCCAGGCTTGGCTGTGATAATGTCTTGAGCCTTGCAGCGGTCTCGGGCCACTGCTCTTGCCGACAGCTTTTCTTAACTCAAGCCAAGGAAAAAATGGTGATGGCAAACAAACTTCCGCCTGCGTCCCGAACCTCTACGCTTCTCGTTTCGCTCGCCGTTGCGTTGTGCACCGCCGGAAGCGTGGGGGGATGCAGTTCCGCTGGACCGCCGGCGGGTGAGACGGGCGGTGCAGGGGGCGACACCCGGAACGTAGGCGGAACCACGGCCGCTGCTGGCGGAACCACGGCCAGCCCCGGCGGAACCACAGCCAGCCCGGGCGGAACCACAGCCACCCCCGGCGGAACCACAGCCACCCCTGGCGGAACGACAACCGCCCCTGGTGGGACCGCCACCAGCCCAGGCGGAACCAGCGCCCGTTCGGGTGGAGCCACTGCCAGCTCGGGTGGAACCACTGCTAGGACTGGCGGCACGATGAGTTCGGGCGCTGCAACCAAGACGGGCGGGGCCAGCGCAACCGGTGGCAGCTCGGGCGGCGCGACCAGTTCGGGCGGCGCGACCAGCTCTGGCGGCGCGGTGGCCGGACTGCCTGCTGCTGCTGACATTCTGGCTACCATGAAGTCGGTGATCCCTTACGAGATCAAGCTCGGGCCAGAGGATTCGAGCTGGGTCAACAAGTGGACCGAGGCCACTTTCTACATCGGCGTGATGGCATCCTATCTTGCCACCAACGAGGCAACCTTTCTGACCGATGCAACCAACTGGGGTACAAAGAACAAATGGACGCTGCTTGAGTCGCCAACGCGTAGCGCTGACAACCAATGCGCCGGACAGGTCTACGAAGACATCTATCTTGCGAATGCCAGCGGCGCCAGTGCGACCATGTACACGAGTACGAAGGCCAGTATCGACCTCATCAAGGCAAGCCCGAAACCGGGAATCGCCCAGAATACTGACGACTGGTGGTGGTGTGATGCCCTGTTCATGGCGCCCGGAGGTGTCGTGCGCCTGGGCAAGATCGCAAACGATGCGTCGTACTACAGTTTGTTGGACACGGAGTGGTCCGCCACGCAGAAGGGCTTGTTTGACTCGAAGACGGGGCTGTTCTGGCGTGATTCGTCGTACGTCAACAAGACCACCTATTGGTCGCGTGGCAACGGCTGGGTCATGGGCGGGATCGTGAGGGTCCTGCAATACCTCCCAGCGACCGATGCCAGCCACGATTCCTACGTGACCTTGCTGAAGACCATGGCTGCCGCGATTGTGCCCTACCAGCAATCGGATGGCACGTGGCACTCGGACCTCACGCATCCGACCACCTACAACAACCCGGAGGTCAGCGGCACAGGCCTGATAGCCTACGCCCTCGCCTACGGAATCAACCAGGGATTGCTCGACCGCGCGACCTATCTTCCCATGGTGATCGCGGCCTGGAACGGTATGATGAAATGTGTCACCAGCGCAGGCCTGGTTGGCTGCATTCAAGCGACCGGAAGTGCCCCTGCTGCCGCAGCAACCACGGAAACCCACGACTACGGGGTCGGCTCCTTCCTCCTCGCTGCCAGCGAGATCTATAACATGGTGAAGTAGCCACCTCATCGAGGCGGCAAAACCCCTCGCGTCGGGCGGCGACGGCGCCAGAGTGGTTTCCTATCCAGCCGTCGAGCGCGTCAACCTCCGCGTCGCTAGCGTGTTCGTCCTCGAACGAGTGTTCTCCGAGGTCTTCTGCGCTCGCCGGCCGATCGCAGCAGCGGCGCCATAGGTCCCCATCTAGCCGTTGACGCTTCAGAAAAATAGTATCAGGTTATGTTCTTGGCTGGGTGTATGTGTGAACAATCGCCAGGGAGGCACCATGAAAAGGACGATGTTTGGCAGGGCCCTCGTTGGCATCGTGGCCGGTCTATTCGTCGGCTTGTTCTTAATTGACTGTGTGTCGGACCTACCGCCAATTAGCGGACCTGCCGGAAACAGTGGCCATGCCGGAGCAGGAAACGGTGGCGCTGCCGCAGTAGCGGGAAACGGCGGTGCAGCAGGAAACGCCGACACCAGCTCGGGTGGTCTGCCTTTCACAATCGACACCAGCCACATTGGCGGCAATCCGGTGGTCGATGCCGGGAATGCCGACGTGGCCACTGGACCTGATCCTTGGCCTCCAACGGGCTTCACCAACGTGACGAATGTGGCCGTCGGGGCCTATGCCCTTGGTCCACAAATCACGTCCACCGACGACGCGGGCGCGGCCGGAGCCAGCGGTGGACCCACCCGTCCTGCCACTGCGTGTACCGCCCTGTACGGCGTGGTTCGCGATTTCAAGATGGGGAACAAGACCGGCGGGCATCCAGATTTTGAGACGGCGCCAGTTGGAGACGAACCGGGGATCGTGGCCACCACCTTGGGCCCAGACAACAAGCCGGTCTACACGGCGACTGGACGGCAACCGCAGAAGTCCACCACAGGTCCGGACAACTTCAACCAATGGTACAACGATGTCCCGGGGGTCAATATGTCGTATGTGTTGGCCCTGCAGATGGTCGACGTCAATGGGACAGCCTCTTTCCAAGCGACCAAGCCCAGTTCTTTCTTTCCGCTCGACAATGCTGGCTTTGGCGACGAAGGACAGCCTCACAATTTCTCCTTCACCACCGAGATTCACACCGCCTTCCAATACAAAGGGGGTGAAACCTTCTCGTTCAGCGGCGACGACGACGTCTGGGTGTTCATCAACAAGCAGTTGGTCATCGATCTGGGAGGGCGACACGCCCAAGAAACCAAGAAAGTCACCATCGATTCCCTCGGACTTCAGAAAGACAGCATCTACGAGCTGGCGGTTTTTCACGCGGAACGCCACACTGACCAGTCGAATTTCGAGATTCAGACCACACTGGCCTTTACCGACTGTGGCAGCATAATTATACAGAAGTAGATCGTCGCCGGTGTCCGAGGCTGCGCATGCGGTAGCGCACGATCTCGCCCAACACGCGCCCGATCCGTCGCAGGGCCATCTCGCGGCTCTGTCCCACCTCGCGCACGAAGGGGCGAATGCTGACCGGGGCGAAGCGACTACCGGCGCGGCGTAGTCGCTCGAGCAACTCAAAACTGAACAGGAAGGTCTCGCTGCGCACGCTGGCCAGATCGATGGTCTCGAGCCAGCGCCGATGAAAGACGTAGGTGCCGGCGAAATTCACCCGCAGCCCGCCCAAGCCCCGCACCACGAAGCGAAAGGCCAGCGACATCAGGCGACGCTGTTCGCCCGAGGGTGGCACCACGTAGGTGCTGACCGCGGTGGTCGCGGGCGCGACCCAAGGCAAGAAAGCCAGCAGGGCTTGCGGGCGGACTTGGCGATCGGCAGGAAGGTGAGCGATGTATTCGCAACGAGCGGCGGCGTATCCACTGCGCATGGCCGCGCCCATGCCCAGGTTGCGCGCGTGGCGCACGACCCGCACGTCACCCTGGCTGGCAGCCTCGGCCTGGGCCGCGGTGCCATCGCTGGAGCCGTCGTCGACCACGATGATCTCGTAACCCGACAGCCACAGCCGTCCAACCCGTCGGCAGTCGCGCACGGCGGCTGCGATGGATTTCTCCTCGTTCCAGGCCAGCAACACCATGGACAGGGTGTGCGGACTGTGTGAGGCGCAAATCAAGTCCGCGGCCTCGCTGACCTCGGTGACCACGAAGTCCGCCCCGGCCGCCTCCAAGTGCGGCACTTCGGCCATGGAGTGCGCGTGTCCGATGGCGACGATAAGAGGCCCAGGCGCGGCTTGGCGGGCAGCCAAGACTGAACCCATGTCCGCCGCGTGATCGCCGACCAGAAACACGCGCTCGGCGCCGGCCGCTTCGGGCGCCGCGAGGATGGCCAGCACCGGCGCCGCGGCCGGCTTGACCGATTCAGCGCCGGTGCGCGCCTGGATGGCGAAGAAGCGCGCCGGATCGATTCCAACCGCGCGCAAGGCGGTCCGCGCAGCCGCGTGGTGGTTGTTGGTGTACAGGGCGACCGGAAGCCCGGCCAGACGTTGCAAGAGCGCGCGTGCGCCGGGATGGATCGAGCAGGTCGGGGCACACCGGGTCTCCTCTGCGTCGATCACCGCCCATAGGCGGGTGGCCAAACGGGCGCCGGCCTGGGCATCGCGCGCGCCGACTTCCGCGCAGGCGGCCGCGATGCCGCTGAGCAGGCCCTGGCCGTCGACGCTCATACTCTCGGAAGCCAAGATGCCATTGACCTCGCGGCGCACGTCCACGCCGTCCAGGTGAAGGTCCACCAGGACGCCGTCCATGTCGAGAATGGCGACGGCAGGCGGCCCGCTCATCGGCCCGGCCCGTCCAGATCGCGCGCCAGCACCGGGCCACAATCGAGAGTGCGCAGCCAGTACACGCCGGGGGCAATGGGATCGATGAGCGGCGCGCCTGCAATGCTCTCGCCGAAGGCCAGGCGCACCGCCCAGTAGGGGAAGTTGCAGCCCGCCTCGGTGTAGAAGTGAATGGTGGTGCCGAAGCGACCCGCGTTGATCTCGGTGACCCGGGGCTGGCCGGCCTCGTCCTCGGTCATGTCCACGAAAAAGATTCCACGCGGCGTTCCTGGCAAGGCGCGCACGGCGGCCTCGCCCGTGCTGCGCACTTGGGGATAGGCAATGGTGCGGCTGACCGCGGGCGCGCCGGTGATGCCGCTCGGGCTGACATGCGGGATCACGTACTCCAGCCGCTCGCGCGTCTGCGCCGCGACCAGATCGCCGTCGCGGAACAGGCCGCACCAGGTGAGGTTGCGCCCGGGCAAGAAACGGCTGGCGATGAAGCCGCCCCAGCCGCGGTGGTGATCGACCCAGGCGATGGCGTGCGCGACCTGGCGGCAGGGCAACGACGCCACGCCGATGCCGATCCCGGGCGCGCCCGAGCCACGCACCCAAACCGGACGCGTGGGGATGGCGGCGAAGGCAGCGCGCAGGTCGTGCTCGCCATCGATGGCAAAGGTGTCAGGCACGGGCACGCCCGCCGCGCGCAGGGTGCGGAAGGTTTCCCACTTGGAGTCCGCGCAAAGGATGGCGTCGTTCTCGGGCAAGAACAGGCGAACCTTGCCCAGCTCGCCGCGGTGGCAGGCGATGGTGCGCACCTCGACGGGGTGGCTGGGCACAATGAGATCGATCCCCTCGTCGGCGACAACGCGCGCCAGGGCCGCAAGGTAGGCATCAGTCTCGCGCGCGTGGGGAATCAAGAAGGTGCGATCAGCCAGAGACAGCGGGACATGATAGCGGTTGGCTTCCGTGCCCAAGAGCGCCAGCGACTTGGGCGCCGCGCGCAGCGAGCGGATGAGGTTGCTGCCCAGCGGGCCGCCCGTGCCGGTCACCAGGATTCGTCGGGGGCTCACGGGGCGCGCTCCTTGCGAGCCTCTTGTGCGAAGCGCTCGGCCGTGCGGCCCTCGAAAACATGGGCCGCGCGAAATTCCTCGGCCAGCGCGCCCAGGGTCCGCATCTCCGCGCCACGCAACCGGCCCACCACATCGAGGAACAGGGTGCGGATGCCGGGGCCCTCGCGTCGCAACTTGCGCGCCGCTACCGGATCGGCCAGCACCGGCTTGGCCGCCCGATAGTCGGCGATCTCGCGCGTGTTGAGAAAGAGGTGCACCGGATGGAAATTCAGCACCTTTAAGCCAGGCTGATCGAGGCGCAACGCCGCACAGTCGAAGCGCCCGTCGAAATAGAGGCAGTGAACGTCGTCTTCCCAAAACAGTGGCAAACGCACGAGTCCGCTCCAGTCGTAATAGAGCTCGATGCCGGCATGCAAGAACATGAGATCGTTGGAGAAGTAGTGCACGCCCTTGCGCTGGAAGAGCGGCAGCAGGCGCGAATCAAAGTAGAGTTCGTGGCTGCGCACTCCGACGGCCGTGGGAAACGCGGTCAGTAGCCGGGTCAGCACCACGTCCTCGTCGGGGTCCCCCAGAAAATTGGGGTGTACTCCCGTCTCGCACCCAGGCAGGGCCAGCAAGGCGGTCACTGCGGGGCTCTGGTGGGTGGCGAAAATGGTCGTGGGCAACCCCGCCTGCTGCAAGAGAAGGCGCGTGTCATCGAGCACATGGTCCGGCGCCCAGTCGAGGTCCAGGGTCAGGCAGACCGTCGAGGACTCCACAGCGGAAGAGGGCGACGAGGCCATGACTGCCAGGATACCAGATCCCTGGCCTGGCTATGAGGCTGCGGTCGTCCAAGAGAATGACGACGAGTGGGCGGGGCAGCCGCTCGGCGCTGGCGGTCGGACAGGAGATGCTCCTCGGGGGACGTCCATCAACGGCCGCGCTGCGCGCGTCCATGATGGACTCGATCGTCGCCTGGCATCCGAGCCTCGCAGACGAGGCTCGGAGCGGCTCCTTACGCCCCCTCGGAGTCACTCCTGCCGCCCGCTCGCGCGCCTCGCTCACCGGCGACACAGGGATCGAGCCTTGCGATTTGGACCGGTTCCGACGATCATACTGCCTCACGACGCGTTTGACCCTGGGGGAATGCGATGATGCAATGGCAAGCACCTTGGTCTGGAGGCGGGCGATGCATGACGACGCTGGCGGCCCTGTACGCGCTGTGCATGAGCCTCGGCGTATGCTCATCAGGCCCTCGGACGCTGGTCGATAGGCTGCCGCCCAACAACGAAGTCGGCACCTGGACGCGCGTGAGTGACATTCAACTGGTCACTGATCTCACGGAGTTCTACAATCGCATCGACGGCGCCGCGCCCAAATACATCGATCGCGGCTGGGTCAGCAGCGTATACGCCACGTACAGCGACGGCACCCGCACCATCCAGGTGGCCATTCACGACATGGGCAGCCCGGCAGGTGCCCAATCCATCTACAGCTTCTCGATGCCCGCCGCGAGCCAGGCCATCCCCGGCCGTGACAACGCGGTCCTGGACTTGGGGCTATCCACCGTCTATGCCGCCTACGCCTACGTCGACCGCTTCTACATCCAACTCAACATCAGCGACAAATCCGACGCCGCGCTCAACGCGATTGAACTGTTCACGAACGACATCCTGGACCGCAATCGCTAGAGCGGAGAAGCTACGGCATCACGGCGTGACTGCAGCAAGCTGGTGCGCCTCGGCGAAAGCCGTCGCGACGAAGACGGCGGCGACTGCGTCGGCGTGCACGCAGCGCCAGCGGGGATCGTGGGCGAGCACGTTGATCACGCGCGACAGAATTCCGCGCTCGACCAGCAGCGCCGGGATCTCGTCAGGACGCGCGGGATCGATTCCGAGCGGAGCTTCCCAACCGGCCCCGCGCCACAGGCCGCGCAAGGCCGCCAGGTAGCGTGCGAAGGTCTCCTCTGAGTTGGTTTCCAGTCGCGGATCCATGAACAGCTTGCGCTGCTCGCGCACATGGGCGATGCACACGCCTGCCTGTCCCAGGTTGAAGGCCACGATCCGCTCCGGCATTCCCGGGCGTGCCAGGAACTCGCACGACTCGTGCGCATACCACCGCGGACGTTCGCCGAAACCGATTGTGCGCCCCTCGCCGGCCCATGCATAGAGCCGTCCGGACACCACCGCAACGGCCACCAGCGAAATCGCGGCCAGCAGGACAGGCTCGATGCGACGGCGAGCGCGTGGCCGCGGCGCGCGCCGGCCGCGACGGGGTGCGGGCGCCTTGGGCCACACGCTATCGAGCCAGTCGTCGAGGTTTGCCACGCTCACAACCGCAGCGACCAGCGCCAACAAGGTGCTGTTCCGTGTCGCCTGCCACCCGAGGTAGGCCGCGCCGGCGAAGAGCAGTCCCCGGTAGGGACTGAAACGGCCGCGCACCAGCAGCGGGGCGAAACTGACAAACCCGAGCCCGAGCATGAGCAGGAACCCCAAGAGATAGGGATTATTCACCCCGGCCAGGGTGATGAAGTCGCCGATGCTCTTCAGCTCGCCAATGTTGGCGCGAAAGATTCCCTCGGCCCCCAGTTTGTGGA
The DNA here is from genome assembly GCA_003142855.1 of Myxococcales bacterium. Lineage (GTDB taxonomy): Bacteria > Myxococcota_A > Polyangia > Fen-1088 > Fen-1088 > Fen-1137. The sequence continues at coordinate 24,382 of PLNW01000156.1, read as the reverse complement.
ATTGTTGGAGGGGTAGGCTCACGGCATTGATGCCGTATGGATTGATCACGCAAGCCACGATGGCCGCGCTCCCCGCCAGCGCGAAGGTTCGCGCCAGTCCGGGCGCGCCGGTGTTGCCGTAGCGAATCCGCTGGTAGAGCAGTTCCGCGGCATACGCCGCGATCAACAGGGGACCCATCACGAAAAAGCCGTGGCAATTTACCCACAGAAGTTGCAGCAGCGGCAGCCACCACAGCCAGCGCGGCCGCTCGGCTGCGCGCCCCAAGACCACGAGAAATCCCGCGAGGAGCAGCAGCGAGAACAGCTCGGGCCGTTCGCACAGGCGGCCCGATAACACAATCACGGCGGGCAGCCAGGCAAGCACGGCTGGCCAAATCCTGGCGCCCGGGCGTCGGACTGCCAGCGCAAGCGCGACGATCGCCACGCCCCCGACGGCCTTGAGCAAGACCAAGGCCGAAACCCCGCCCACCCGATACAACAGCGCGATGATGACCTGGAACAACCAGTAGAGATCGATCCACGGACCACCCGCGTTGGTGTAGGTGAAGATGTCGACGCGGGGAATGGTGCCGTGCTCGAGGATGAATTGTCCCCCGCGCAGGTGCCACCAGACGTCGAAGTCTCCCATGGGGAAGCAGCCCAACAGGAACGCCAGGCCGAGCAACGCCGCCACCACGGAAACGCGCCACCAATCACGACGGCGTTCGGGCGCCTGGCTCGCACTTTCGTCCCGGGCTGCTGGCATGGTTGGTCTCAACCTGGCAGAGGGACGATACCCCAGCCAATCAATAATTTGGGCTTTCCGCGCGCAACAGGGGAACAAGGATAGTCAGCCGACTCGTGCTACCCTGTCCTGGGTTTCCCGGCTGGCGCGAGGTGTGTTCTAGTCGGCGAAACCGGCACGTTCTCTACCGTTCCCTGCTGTCCGATGATTCGACCCCGCGCTCGCCGCCTTCTTCTTTTCTCCTTGCTGTTGGCTGCGTTGGCCGTGGTCTACTTCCCGCTTCTGGCCGGGCAGATTCTCTTTCAACGCGATGTCAGCCGCTGGCTTTTCCCCTCGCGCTGGTTTCTTCGTGATGCCCTCGCGCGAGGCGACTCCGTGTTGTGGAACCCGCTGCAAGGACTGGGCCTGTCCACGCTGGCAAACCCTCTCAATCAGCTCACCTATCCGCTCAATGCCGTCTTCTTCTTCTCATCCTCGCCGCAGCTGACCAGCTGGTGGCTGCTGCTCCATCTGGTCATCGGGGGCGTCGGGATCATGATGCTGGCCCGTGCCCTGGGTGCCCGCTCCCCCGCAGCCACGCTGGTCGCTGGAATTGCGTGGTGCCTCTCGGGCACCTGCACCGGTGAGTTCACGGCGGGACTTCGTCTCATCGCAGGCGCCTACTTGCCGTGGTGCGGACTGGGGTTCATTCACCTGGCGCGCGTGGCACGCACCCGATCGCCTGTGAGCGCTAGGCTGAAGGCTCTCGCTCTGGCCGCCATCCCCGTCGCCCTGGCGCTTCTCACCGGCGAGGTCTTTCTCGCCATCATGGCGGTCGGGTTTGCTCTGGTTGTCGCATGGGCGGATGTGGATCGCGGCGTGGGTGAGCGTGATGGCCGCACTCGGCGTGCGACGCAATTTGTGCTGTCCGCGATGCTCTCCCTGGTGCTGGCAGCGGGAATCGCCGCCGTCGTCATTGTTCCCGTCCAGCGGATCGCGCACGGCAACGCGCGCGCAGATCGGTTGGCGCGGACTGCCGCCGAGGTGGGCTCGTTCCATCCCATGCGTCTGCTGGAACTGGTGGCGCCAGGATCCATGGGCGATCCCTACACCGACTATGTGGCAGGCCCCTGGGTGGGAGAAAAGGACCTCGATCAAAGGCCCCTCATCTATGGGTGCTATCTCGGTGCCAGCGCGATTGTGCTCGCGGGCTTCGCTTTCGGCCGCCGTCGTCGAGGGCCGCTCATCCTGGGCATTCTCGCCCTGTTTGCCCTTTTGCTGGCGCTGGGCCGGCATACGCCGGTGCACGCCATCTTTCGCACTTTGATCCCCCCTCTCGGGTACATGCGAGGTCCGGAGAAGTACCTCATCGTCACTGTGGCGAGTTCGTCGCTGCTCGCCGCTTTGGGGCTGGAACAGCTCTCGTCCAGTGCCGTCTGGCTCCGCGCGGTCATCTGTGCGGTTCCGCTGGGCGCCCTGGCTCTATTCTCGCCTTTCGTGCCCACCGCCATGGCCGAACCCGTGCGCCACGGCGCTCTGGCTGGACTGGCCGCCGCGCTGGCCATGGCGGCGACCTCTTGGTTGGCCGGGCGTCGTCCCCGACTCGCGGGAATCTTGGCCGTGGCCATCGTGACCGGTGACTTGGCTGCGGCGGCTTGGCCCCTGCAGAACTTCGGGCCCCGTAGTCTTCTCGACGAAGAGCCGCCAGCGGCGGCTGCGATTCGTGCGGACGCGCGTACGCGTGGCCGGCTGGCGCCCCCGCGCGTGTACCGTTCGCCTAATGTGGACAGCGCCATCGAACGAAGCGCGCCGCCTGGCACAGTGGGCGAGGTTCAGCGCAATCTCCTGCGCACACTGATAGACAACCTTGCCACCATTCACGGGATTGGCGTGGTGCCGGGCTACGACGCCGCCAGGCCGAGCTCACTGGCCACCCTGTGGACTGTGGGCCAAGCGCACATGGCCAGTCTATTGCGTCTCACTGGGATCGAGTACTTGATCTCCGGCATTGCGACTCCGTCGCTGCCCACACCCGATGGTCTCGAGGCGATGATGGACCCTTTGCCGGGAACGCGCCTGTATCGCGTGAAAGGTGTTTTGCCCAGGGTGTATCTGGCGGGCACAATTCGCACCTTGCCCGATCTCGCCGCGCGCGAGGCGGTGTTCGATCCCGAGGTGGTCGCGGGTCGACGGGCGATTCTTGCCCCCGCTGCCGAATCCTTCACATTCGCATCGGACGCCGACCCGGTCGAGCAGCCGGCCGGTGCCTGTGAACTGGAGTCCTTTCAAGACACGCGCATCGTGGCCAATTGTCAAGCTGCCCGACCGGGCGTGGCGGTGTTCCTGGAACAGTTCGACGCTGGTTGGAGCGCCTTGCTCGACGGTCAGCCGACCCAGGTTCTGCGCGTGAACCTCGCCATGCGCGGTGTCTTCCTGCTCCCCGGCCCTCATCGCATCGTCCTGTCCTACGCGCCGCCGGGCTGGAAAATCGCCATCACGCTCTCCATGATTTCGCTGTTGCTGCTAATCACTCTTCTCGTGGCTGCTCGGCTGTGCAAACACAGTCAGCCGCTGGTATCGGGACGATAGTCGAACCAATCGAAATCCGCGGGTGCGCGACAGGGACGGCCTCGGCCGGTGGCGTACATACCAATCACCACACCGCAAAAGTGCATGGGCCCGCGACGGGTGATGGTCTCGGCGGACAGGGCGCGCGCGGGGACCTCGCCAAGCAGGATGCTTGCGCGTCCTTGGCCGGCCGAGAGTTGGTAGCGATCATTCTCGGCGCGAATGCACAGTTCAACTGGACCGGGCGGAATCGCCACACGACCCAACACACGCGACAGACCACCGGTTCGGCGCACGGCCACCACTTCGCGTCCGGCCCGGCCGAGGCGTACTGCCAGGTCGAGGTGAAAATCCTCGCGCGCGCGCACGGACAGGCCTGCCTCTTCGCCCGGCTGCTCGGGCGCAAAATCCAACTGCGTCTTGCAGCCCATTGCGAAGTGCTGCTGGCGGCGAGCCACCAAAGCAACTGGTCCGATATCGTCCAGGCTGGCGGGCTGTCCCCACAAGCGCAGATGCCCTGCCCTCTGCTTGAGAGTAATCGCGTCCTCGGGCGGATTGCGCACGTGGACCCAAACCGAGTCCAGGACCGCGCCATCAAAGTCGTCGCGCGCTGGCAGCGGAACAAAGCGATGCGGCGCCAACTCCGGGGCTGGCATCTCAAGCTCGACCTGTCCGCGCTCGCCGATAGTCGGCCAACCGTCGTCGGAGAAGCGCACCGGCGCCAAGAAGGTCTCGCGGCCGAGGTGATGATGGCGGCCGGGTCGCGGTCGTATGCCCAGAAACACCGCCCACGCGCTGCCGTCCTCCAGCGTGACCAGGTCAGCGTGTCCAGTGGCTTGGATGGGATGCCGCCTACGGCGGCGATGACTGAGAATTGGATTGTGAGGACAGGGTTCGAATGGTCCCCAGGGTGAATCCGCCCGCGCCGCGACCTCGCAGTGGTCGTAGGCCGTGCCGCCCTCGGCAGCCAGCAGATAGGTCCGGCCGTGCAGAGCATGAAGGTGCGCCCCCTCGGGCCAGACCCCGCCCGCGCCACGCCAGATCACCCGCATGGGCCCGCGCAACTGGCCGGTGCTTGCATCGATCTCGGCCTGCTCAACGACCGGATGATCGAAGTCCGCCCCTTTTCCGTCGCGAGCGTAGTACACGCGGCCGCGGTCGAAAAACAGCGACGGATCGAACCCACCCTCATCGATCCACACCGGATCCGACCAGGGGCCCTCGGGTCGGCGAGCCGTGACCAGGAAATTGCCGCCGCCGCCCACATGCGTGGTCACCAAGAAGAATCGCCCACGATGGTGGCGCAAAGTCGGCGCGTAGATGCCGCCTGAGCTCGCCACCCCCGTCAGGTCAAGCTGGCTCTTGCGTGCCAGCACATGGCCGAGCTGCTGCCAGTGCACCAGATCGCGACTGTGGAAAATGGGAACGCCCGGGAAATACTCGAAGCTGCTGCTGACCAAATAGAAGTCGCCTCGGACCCGGCACAAACTGGGATCGGGATAGAATCCGGCCAGGATCGGATTGCGAAAAGTGCGACGGCGGGACACGGGCATTCTACCCTTTGACCGCGCCCGAGGTCAGCCCGCTGATGAATTCCCTCTGCAAAGCAAAAAACAGCACCGCTGGGGGGATCATAGCCAGCGCGGTCCCGGTCAGGAACACGCCCTGATCGTGTCGAAATTCGCCCAGGTACAGATTCAACACCACCGGCAGGGTGAGCTTGTCCTGGCTGTGCAGAAACACATTGGGGGCAAAGAAGGCGTTCCAGTTGCCCAGGAAACAGATCAGGCAAAAGGCCGCCGCCATGGGTCGCACCAGCGGCATCACCAGGCGAAGATAGATGCCGAACTCGCCGCAGCCATCCAGACGAGCGGCATCGATCATCTCATTGGGCACGGCCAGGCAAGCCTGTCGGAAAAGGAAAATGCCATAGGTGCCGACCATCCCGGGAATGATGAGCCCGGCGAGTGAATCCACCAGTCCCAGGTCCACCACCATCTTGTACAGCGGCGCCAGCAGCAGAACCGAGGGAATCATCATGGACCCCAGCATGAACAGAGTCAGCGCATTCTTGCCGCGGAACTCGTACTTGGCCAGGGCGTAGCCACCCAACGAACAGAAGAAGATCTGCAACACCGTGGTGCAGGTGGCATACACAGTCGAATTGAGCACGTACTCCCAGAAATAGACCGGCCCGGTCAGGCTGGGCCGGCCCTTGAATAGCTCGCGGAAGTTGTTGAGGTTGAGCGTCTTCTCCGACCACTGCTCCACTGGCGGCAGAAAGATGTACTCGTTGAGCACCGAGCGATCCTTGAACACCGCTGCCACCAGCCAGGTGAAGGGCGCCAGCACCACCACGGCGCCCAGGCACAGCAGCGTCCAGCGCGCAAAGCGAGACGCCGTCCGCCCCCGCCCCAGCAGGCGCAGGACCACGAAAGCCGCAAACAGCGCCAGCAACAAGATTTGCAGGAGGTTCATGGCCTAATCCTCCTCGGCGATGCGGCCCAGCCTGATCTGAACCAGACTAATCACAAAGATGATCATCGCCACCACCCAGCCCACCGCAGATCCCAAGCCCAAGTCGCCGCATCGGAAGGCATTGTAGTTGAGATAGGTAATCAGCGTCAGCCCGGCGTCGTTGGCCCCGTAGCCGTAGCTTTCACTCAGCAGGGTGAGCGGCAGCTCGAAGAGCTGGTACGAGCCAATCACGCTCATGATCACGACGAAGATCACCACGTGGCGCATCGAAGGCAGGGTCACGTGCCAGAAGATCTGCCAGGGACTGGCCCCGTCGATGCGCGCCGCCTCTTGCAAGGTCTTGTCCACGGTCTGCAGGGCCGCAAGGAAGTAGATCATATTGAAACCGACCCACAGCCACAGCGAGGTCAGGACAATGGCCGGCATGATGAGCCGAGGCTCGGACAGCCAGCGCGCCTCCAGCCCCCAGTGCAAGACCATTTGGAAACCCCGATTGATGAGGCCGTAGCGCGGCGTGAACAGAACACTGAAGAGAATGCCCACCAGGACCTGGCCCACCAAGTTGGGCGAAAAGAACACCAGCCGAAAGAATCCCTTCACCTTGTCGCCACCAGAATTGAGCAGCAACGCCAGGGCCATGGAAAGCGGCAATTGTATGAAGACCGAAACCAAAGCGAACACCGTGGTATTGAGCAAAGCCCGCAAGAAAATCGGATCCGTGAACAAGAAGACGAAATTGTCCAACCCCACGAAAACGTGGCTGCGCGGTCCATTGGTCTCGTAGAACGCGAGCATGATCGCATTGACAAACGGCACGACAAAGAACGCTGCGGTCAACACGATATAGGGCGACAAGAAAAGATAGGGCGCGTTGCCCTTGTAGCGCGGTCGCCCCGGGGACCGCACAGCTCGCTGCCGGACCTTGCCCCTCATAGCGTCCCCTTGGCCAGGATCTTCTCACGCCTGGCCAGCCGGCGCACGGATTCGGCGGCCTCGGCCAATTCCTCCCGGATCTTCTCCAACAAACCCGCCTCGCCTTTCTCCGAATAGTACTGTGCGGATCGGTTGTAGGCTCGGTCCAGAGCGAGCCGCCCGGCGTCGTCCACTGGGCTCGAATACACAGGCGGCGCCTCGGGCGCCAGCTCTGCGTACATCTGCCCGACGCGCTGGTTGGAATAGTAGGGGAACGGCGTCGCGAACTCGGGCAGGTTCCACGCGTCCTTCAGCGCCGGCAGGATGTTGGTCGCCAGAAAGCGCTCACCCAATTGGGATGTGTCGAAATAGAGATACTTGGCCAGTTCCCAGGCAAGATCTGGGTGGCGCGTCTGCTTCATGATCATCAGACCCGTGCCACCCCAGGTCGATGTGCGTCGTCCGCCTGGGGTCCAGGCCGGCAGCGGCATCAGCGCCATCTTGCCGGACAACGCCGGCGCCTCATCGGCAAATACCCAGCTACGCCAGTCGGGCGCCCACTGAAACAACACCAACCCGTCGGTCATGGCCCTGACCACCGGCTGCCCCCAGCCGCACTCGTAGCCGATCTTGTGCGGCCCGCGCGTCTGTTCGATGTACCAGCGGATAAGCTGCGCATTGTCCTCGGTGGCAAAGGCCACCTCGCCTTGCTGGTCAAAGACCTGACCGCCCCGCTGGAACATCAGCACCTGCAAACCCCAGTTCCCGTCGTAGCGCATGTCGAGCATGTAGCGATCGATGATTCCGTCGCCGTCGAGATCGCGGCTCACCTGCCGCCCCACCTCCACGAACTTGTCCCAGGTGGTGAGCTTGCTGACATCGATGCCCAGCGCCTCGACCAGGTCGCGTCGGTACGCCAGCATCACGGGATGGACGTCGTGGGGAAGCGCGTAAACGCGCCCGCGCGTCGACCAGAGACTGAGGCGCGATTGCACCAGTCGCTTGTCCAGTCCGTCGGCGCGCAGCCTGTCCGTCAAATCCAGCAGCCCGAAATCCTCTGCCGGTCCGCGGGTGAAGAAGCCCAAGGATCCCGCGAACACTTCCGACAGATCCGGCACTTCGCTGCCGGCCAGGATGGCGTTCTGCAAACGCGCCTGCAGGGAGGCCCAGTTGGCGAATTGCAGCTGCACCTTGACCCCGTGGTCGCGCTCGAAGCGCGGGATGGCCTTGCGATAGGCGTCGAACTGGGCCTCGGTGTGGGTGACGATGACCAGATCGGGCCGCGCCTCGTGCCGGCGCGCGGTGACCACGCGCAGACCCACCGACACGACTGCGATGACCAGCAACCACAAGGGTGCCCTGCCGTACGGGAAGTTGCTGACGAAACGCATAACGACCGAAGGGGGATTTGGAAGGTCTTTTAACATTTTAACCTTCCCGCAGAAAAGAGCGGTGTTTCTCCTTCCGACCCGCAAAGCTCCGCGCTAGAGTCCGGGTCGCGCACAACGTCTCATGGCCAGCGTCGAGCTTTCCCACGTACACAAGGTCTACGAAGGTGGCTTCGTCGCCGTCGACGATTTCACCCTGCACATCGCGGATCGGGAGTTCATCGTCCTGGTGGGTCCCTCGGGCTGCGGCAAGTCCACCACCCTGCGCATGATCGCCGGCCTGGAGGAGATCACGTCGGGCACCATTGCCATCGGCGGCCGCCTGATGAACCAGGTGGCGCCCAAGGACCGCGACATCGCCATGGTCTTCCAGAGCTACGCGCTCTATCCCCACATGTCGGCGTACGAGAACATGGCCTTTGCCCTCAGCCTGCGCCACATGCCCAAGGCCACCATCAGCGAGAAAGTCCGGCGCGCCGCCGAGAAGCTGGGGATCACGCAGCTTCTCGACAAGCGTCCCCGCCAGTTGTCAGGTGGGCAACGCCAGCGCGTGGCCCTGGGACGCGCCATCGTGCGCGACCCGCAGTGTTTTCTTTTTGACGAGCCGCTCTCGAACCTGGACGCCAAGCTGCGCGTCGAGATGCGCGCCGAGATCAAGCGGCTGCACCTGGAATTGGGCAGCACCACCGTGTACGTGACCCATGACCAGGAAGAGGCCATCACCCTCGGCGATCGCGTGGTGGTCATGAAGGACGGCGTGGTCCACCAGTGCGCCGGCCCGCTCGAGATCTATCATCGCCCGGCCAATCGCTTCGTGGCCGGATTTCTTGGCACCCCGCCCATGAACTTCTTCACCGGCCGCCTGGTCGACGAAGCGGGACGGCTGTTTTTCGACGAGGGCACGGCCAAGTTGCCAGTGCCGACCTGGGCCGCGCCGACCCTGCGCGAGCGGCCAGCCGCAAATCCCGAGCTGGTCATGGGCGTGCGGCCCGAAGCCCTCATTCTTCCCCGCTCGGGCGATTTGGCGGCGCCCGCTGCACTGAGCGTGCCCATGAAGCTCTGGTTGCTGCAACCGCTGGGCGCCAAGATGGATGTCTACCTGTCCACCGCTCGGCACGAGCGCATTGTCGCGCACGTGGACGCGCGCACAGGCCTGAGCGTGGGCGCGACCTTGCCCGTGGTAATCGACATGGATCGCGTGCACTTTTTCGAACCCGGGGAAGCTGGTCGCACCCTCGCGAGCCACGACGTTCCCCCTGCATAGGGAGTCTGGAGGACATATGGCGCGTTTCCTCGGTCTGGACGCGAGTACGCAGAGCCTCTCGGGGCTGATCATCGACATGGACACGGGCACGGTCTGCGCCAACCACAGCGTGGTGTTTGGCGAGCGCCTGCCGCGCTTCCATTCGCCCAAGGGTTGCCTGGTGCACGAGGATCCCCGGGTCAAGCACAGCGATCCCCTCATGTGGGTCGAGGCGCTTGAGTTGCTTCTGGGAGATCTGGTCAAAGCGGGCGTGGACCTGGGCAGCGTGCGCGGGGTGAGCGGGGCCGGGCAGCAACACGGATCGGTGTACCTGGCGCGTTCTTTCGACACTGTCGGCGCCTGGTCGACTGATCGTCCGTTGCGCGATCAGGTGCAACCCTTGCTCAGCCGCCGCACATCGCCCATCTGGATGGACAGCGCCAGCAGCGCGGAATGCGCCGAGATCGCCCGCGCCGTGGGCGGCGACGAGCGCGTGGTGGCCATCACCGGCTCGCGCGCCATCGAGCGCTTCACCGGCCCGCAGATCCGCAAGTTCTACAAGGACTCGCCCGCGGACTGGGCGCGCACCTGCGAGATTCACCTGGTCAGCTCGTTCATGGCCTCGCTGCTGGTGGCAGCGACCGCACCCGTCGATCTGGGCGACGGGGCGGGCATGAATCTGCTGGACCTTGGCACCGGAACCTGGAGCCGCGACTTGCTCGACGCCACCGCGCCGGGGCTCGGGCAAAAACTGCGCGCGCCCGTGCCCAGCACCACGCGCGTGGGTGTGATCGCTGACTATTTCGTGAAGAAGTACGGCTTCACGCCACACACACCGGTCATCGCATTCACCGGCGACAACCCCAGCAGCCTGGTGGGCATGGGCGCCACGCGTCCGGGCATCGCCGTCATCAGCCTGGGTACCAGCGACACGGTGTTTGCGGCCATGGCAGCCCCGCGCACTGATCCGCGCGGCTACGGCCATGTGTTCGGCAATCCCGCGGGCGGCTTCATGGCGCTGGCCTGCTTCGCCAACGGCTCGCTCGCGCGCGAGGAGATCGCGCACCGCTTTGGCCTGGACTGGAACGCCTTCGCGGATGCGATTCTCACCCGCACGCGGCCTGGCAACGCAGGCAATCTGCTGCTGCCCTACTTCGTGCCCGAGATCACGCCGCGCTTGCCGGCGCCGGTGGTTCGCTGGTTCGGATCCGCCACCTTTGTCGACGGCCACGACCCATTTGCGGCGGCCCGCGCTGTGGTGGAAACCCAGGCGCTCAGCTTGCGCCTGCACTCGCGCTGGATTGGCGAGGACATGGATCCAATCTTGGTCACAGGAGGCGCGTCGAAGAATCCCGGCATCTTGCGTATTCTCGCCGACGTATTCCAGGCGCGCATCGTGCCCTTGCAAGTGTCCAACTCGTCGGCGTTGGGTGGGGCCCTGCGCGCGGCCCAGGCCGTGGGCGGAACGGCGTGGGAAGAGCTGGCCCGCCGCTTCTCTGCCCCGGCCGATCACCTGGCCGAGAAGCCCGACCCAGCCACCCGGGCGGTGTATGAGCAAGCCGGCCGCGAACTGGAACGCCGGCTCAACGAAATCCTGGTCTGAAGCGGTAGACCGCAGGTCGCCCCGCACTGAATCCGACTCTAGCCAAACCGTTTGTAAAGGGGTAAAAGAAACTCATGCAGGATTCGTTCTTTTCAGCCATCGAACCCATTCGCTACGGCGGACCGGATGCCGCCTCCCCCCTGGCCTTCCGCTACTACGACAAGGATCGCATCGTGCGCGGCAAGCGCATGGAGGATCACCTACGCATGGCGGTTTGTTTCTGGCACACCTTTGCCTCGGACGGGAAAGACATGTTCGGCAGCGGAACTTTCCACCGGCCCTGGCAAGGCGCGGGCGACGCGCTCGAGGGCGCCAAGCTGCAGGCCGCGGCTGCCTTTGATTTCTTCTCGCGCCTGGACGCGCCCTTCTACTGTTTCCACGATCGCGACGTGTCTCCCGAGGGGCGTAACCTGGCCGAGACCGACAAGTGGCTCGACGGCATGGCCGATGTTCTGGCCGGCCACATGCAGCGCACCGGGGTCAAGCTGCTGTGGGGGACGGCCAATCTCTTCTCGCACCCGCGCTTCATGGCGGGCGCGGCCACCAATCCCGATCCCGAGGTGTTTGCCTACGCCGCGGCTCAGGTGAAGCACGCGCTGGAAGTGACCCAGCGTCTGGGCGGCGAAAACTACGTGCTGTGGGGCGGGCGCGAGGGCTACGAGACACTGCTCAACACCGACATGAAGCGCGAGCTCGACCAGCTCGGCCGCTTCATGAATCTGGTGGCCGAGCACAAGCACAAGATCGGCTTCCGCGGACCGCTGCTCATCGAGCCCAAGCCGCGCGAGCCCACCAAGCACCAGTACGACTACGACTCCGCCGCGGTCGATGCGTTCTTGCAGCGCTACGGCCTGGCCAATGGCGACTTCCGCCTCAACATCGAAGCCAACCACGCCACCCTGGCGGGCCACACCTTTGAACACGAGGTGGCCTACGCGCTGGCCGCCGGACTTTTCGGCAGCATCGACATGAACCGCGGCGACACCCTGCTGGGCTGGGACACCGATCAATTCCCCAACGATCTGGGCGAATTGTCGCTGCTCCTCGCGCGCATCCTGCAAGCCGGCGGATTCACCACCGGCGGGTTCAACTTCGACGCCAAGGTGCGCCGGCAGAGCTTCGACGCCGAGGATCTCTTCCACGCCCACGTGGGCGGCATGGACATCCTGGCGCATGCCTTGCTGGTCGCCGACCGCATGCTGACCGACGGCAAGCTCCCTGCCCTGGTGGACGCGCGCTACGCCGGCTGGAAGCAAGGGTTGGGCAAAGAGATCCTGGACCGCAAGCTCTCGCTCGCCCAGATCGCCGATCGGGTCACATCAGGCAACATCGATCCCCAGCCCCGCTCGGGCCGGCAAGAGATGCTGGAGAATCTGGTCAGCCGGTATCTGTAGCCTAGCCTTTTCACCGGGTACACGCCCATCTGGGCCACCATGAATATTCGGCGTGTACAACAGAGTTTTCATGGATGCCGGTCCAGCTCCTCAGAACCGGCGCCTTTCCATTCCCAATGGAAAGAGTGTCCGATTCCCATCCACCGCCGATGGAAAGGAACGCCCCCTAGCTTTCCCAATCCTCCCAGCGCAGCCCCGGGACGCGGCCGAATTCCTTCACATTGTGTGTGACCAACACCAGGTCATTGGCCAGCGCCACGGCCGCGATGAGCAGATCGTTCGGGCCGATCAATTCCCCCGCGCGATGAAGATCCGCGCGAATTCGCCCATAGTAGTTCGCGGCGCCGTCGTCGAACGCGACGCTGGTGAAAGGGGAAAGGAAGGTTTCCAGCAAACTCAGATTCGCCTCGACCCGGCTGGAATTACGCGCGCCGAATTGCAGCTCTGCCCGGACCACGCTGCAAGCGCGTACTTCGGTGGGCGCAAGTTGGCGCAGCCTCTCGATGGCCTTCGCACTGCGCCCTGTGAGGATTCCGATGCACACATTCGTGTCGAGAAGGTACGGCATCTCAGAATCGCGCCCTAGTCTCTAGCCTGCCCTGTGCTGACCGCTTAAGCGTCTCGCCCTGCCACTTACCCACCACCGTTTCGAAGTAGCCCTCGGGCCAACCGCCACATATCTCCCGCTGGACCAGCTCGGCCAGGTACCGCGACACCGACATCCCCCGCCCCTCAGCCCGTTTGCGGACCACATCCGCCACGACGTCTGGCACGTAACAGTGCATTTGCATACGACATTCTATGCCATATATGTGGTATATGTGCAAGCCCTTTCGGGCATTGGGATCAACCTGGGTGAGGTTGCACGAATCCCCCGGCCGCGGTAAGCGCACCTACATGCACCGTCCGCGCGAAGCGAAGAAGTTGCTCGCCAATTTGCTGGCGGCGCCCGGCCACGTCACCGTCAGCGATTCCGCGATCCGTGTGATGCTACTGTGCGCGGCCAACGTCGCCGAGCGCAAGTCCATCGACGCCTTCCTGCGCCGCGTGACCGCCTGGCGCTTACCCTTCCCGGCGACCCCGCCGCCCGTCCGCTGGCCTTCCGATCCCAAGAATCATTTGTGTGGGTGGAACGAACTCTGGTGCTCTAGCTCGCGCCCCACACCTGTTTGAATTTCAGGCCGGTCAATCCACTGGCTGTGACCTCCTCGACAAACCTAGCCCCAAGGTAGATAGTCTGCAGTCCGGGAAGCTTGAACGCTGGCTGTGACCCCAGCAGGTGTGGCTTAAACACATGCTTTCTGATGTCCAAGATGCGTCCAGAGCTTGGAAAGCGAACTATCTTCGAACGCTCGTAATCTAGTGCGTCCACGACGTTGGTCACATTCCAAAGGTTGAGTTCAGCCTCTTCGCATTCCAGTGGTAACACCTCTCCGGCCTGCAAGAGCATAGGGCGAAGCCTTTCGACGGCCCCTTTGCGCAGAATGATCACCTGCACGCCGTACCAGGGGAAGTCGGCCTGCTTGTACGTCTTCCCCGAGTCAGGCTTGATCAGCTCCATGCGTATGGGCTTCCAGTTTCCCAGCTTGGACCCACCGTCAAGGCGTCGAAACACTTCATGGTCGGCCTTGTCGACCGGCATTACCCATTCATATTCCTCGGTCACGTCTGGCTCAATACTCTGGTCCAACTCACCACGGGATTGTACCCCCCGGTGCCTGTCCGCTACAGTTCCGTCGCCGCCCGCGCACGACCATCGTGGCTGCCCACGATTCGGTAGGAGCGCACGGTGCTCTCCATGGCCAGCAACACCGAGCCGGTCAGCTCGGCTCGATCGGCGAGGGTCGAGGGAACTATGGCCACTCCGTGTGGCAACAGAGCATGGTGTGCGACCGAGGCGCGGACCGCGTGCAAGAAGGGCTCGCCCGCTTCGATCACCGGACCGCCGAGCACGATCATCTCCGGATTGAGAATGTTGAGCAGGAACGAGATGCCCCGGCCCAAATGCTCGCTCGACTGGGCCAGGATGCGCTTGGCGACCGCGTCGCCTTCTGCCGCCACCGCCGCGATCCCGGCCACGTCCAGTCGTCCTTCCACGCGTGACAACTGCGTCCCCTGCTTGCCCTCGATGGCGTCCTCGGCCGCGCGCAGCAGCGCCATGGTCGAGGCCACGGTCTCCAGGCAGCCGCGCCGCCCGCACCCGCACAGTGGCCCGTCCTCGCTCACGGGACAGTGACCGATCTCGCCGGAAAATCCGCTTTGCCCGTGGAACAGTCGCCCGTTGATCACAATGCCCGCGCCCACGCCGCTGCCCACGTACAGCCACACATAGGAACGCACGCCGCGCGCGGCCCCCACCCTGCCCTCGGCCACGGCCGAGGCTTGCGTGATGTTGTTGACCACCACCGGCATGCGCAGTTCGTCCTGCAGGACCTCGCGCAGGGGCACGTCCTGCCAGGCGAGGTTGGGCGCCAGCACGCACACGCCGCTTTCCTGGTCGACCAGCCCCGGCACCGTCGCGCCCGCAGCCGCCACCCGCGCCCGCGGAATCTTGGCCGCCTGCAGAGCCTCGTTGACCATGGACCGCACCACCTTGCCCACCCGCGCCGGCGCATTCCGCAGCGACGGTCGGCCGCGCACCACGCGGATCACGCCGCGCGCGTCGGCCACGGCGATGCGGGTCGCGCGCACGCCGAAGTGGATCCCCAGATAGGCAGCCGAGGCATCGTTGAATTCCAGCAGCCGCGCCGGCCGGCCCCCGCCCGAGAGCGATTCGCCCAGCCCGACCTCGCGCACAGTTCCCTCGCCGATGAACTCGTCGATGATGGTCGAGACCGTGGGCTTGGTGAGCTTCGAACGGCGGGCCAGCTCTGTGCGCGAAACCCGTCCCGCGCGCCGGACCAGATCCAGGATAATCGATCGGTTGATCTCCCGGATGGCCTGGTTATCGCCCTTGCCCAGCATGGCTTCCTGTCGTCTGCGCATGTTGGCTCAGATTGAGAGGGACCGAGGATGGCTTCGCTTGTCCACGACGGAAGCAGCGTACGTTTTGCGGCCAGCGAAGACAAGACCGTTTGCGAGGTAAAAGCCCTTTCCGAAATGCCAGCTTCCCGTTAGGCTCGCCCCAATGTCCACGCAGATCCTCTGTCGCTGCGCGCTGCTCGGTCTGATGCTCGGCGGGTGCATCCAGCGAACCGCAGCTCCTCCCTCCTCGCCTGCCTCCGATACGCCGCAAGCCTCGGCCCTGCTCGAGGCCGCCAACGCCCGCATCGCCAACGTGCCTCGGGTCGACCTGCTGTGCGGCCGCGGGCTGCGCGACTTCGTCGTGCAGGGCGACGCTCAGAAGATCGAATCCAGCCAGATTTCCGTGCATGGCCAGCCCTTTGGCGAGGCCACCCGCCTTCGGGTCAAACAAGGCTCGGGCCTAGAGTATGCGGTCCAGTTCCAGGCCCCAACCTGCGCAGCGGTCGAGGCTGGCGACATCTTGCTGGCCACCTTCTACCTGCGCGCTGAGGTGCCCAAAGACGACGGCGTGGGTGAGACGTCCTTCGTGTTCGAGCTGGGCAAGCCGCCCTACACCAAGTCCGTGGAATACCCGGTCCAGGCCCTGGCCGAATGGACCAAGGTGCAAATCCGCTTCCCATCTGTGGAGGCCTATGCGCCTGGGGAGGCGCACATGAATTTCCACCTCGGCTACGATACAGAGACCATCGACATCGCCGGCGCTACCGTCGAGAACTTCGGCAGGCGCATTCCCCTCAGCCAGTTGCCCAACACGCGCGCCGCTGACCGCCACCGTGAAAAGGCCAGTGCGGCCCTGGCTGCCACCCGCGACCAGGCCGCCCTGTCAGGCCCGCCCACCGAGGGCGGCGAGCTGCGTTTCGAGGTCAACCCCAAGTCCGTCATCCGCACCATCAGCCCGTATGTCTACGGCATCAATTCACACAAGATCGAGGGTTTCGGCGCCACGGTCCGCCGCATGGGCGGGAATCGCCAGACCGCCTACAACTGGGAAATCAACGCCTCGAACGCAGGCAGCGACTACCAGTATTCCAGCGACGAATGGCCTTGCACGGCCATGGGCTATGGCAATTGCAGCACGCCTGGTGCGCAGTTCCTGGATTTCGTGCAGGAAAACCGGGCCGCAGGAATGGAATCGATCGTGACCATCCCCCTGGTCGATTACGTGAGTGCGGACAAGTTTGGCTCCGTGGCCGACAATGAAAAGGCGCCTAGCCCGCGCTGGGTGCGCTCATACCCAAAGAAACCCGGCCCGTTTTCCCTGTCCCCCGATCTCAACGATGGCAAAGTCTACCAAGACGAGTTCGTCAATCTGCTGGTGAACAAGCTGGGCCAGGCAGACAAGGGCGGTGCCAGATTCTACTCGCTCGACAACGAGCCGGCGCTTTGGTCGGGTTTGCACGTGCGAGTTCACCCGCAGAAAACCACCTACAAGGAGATCATCGAGCGCAGCGAGGCGACCGCGGACGCCATCCTGGGCGTGGATCCAACCGCGTTCGTACTCGGAGGTGTCATGTTCGGCTGGAGCGAATTCCAGACCCTGGACGCGGCCCCCGACGCAACCGAATGGAATAAGAAGTACGACCGCTATCTCGACTACTTCTTGGCCGAGGCAAAAAGGCTGGAAGCCAAGCATGGAAAGCGCCTGGTCCACGCCCTGGATGTCCACTGGTACCCCGAGGATCGGGGAAGCAAGCGCATCACTGAGAAAGACGTGTCCCCCAAGACCATCGCCGCGCGTTTGCAGGCGCCGCGCAGTTTTTGGGATCCTGACTACAATGAGACTGGCATCGCGGACTCCAGGGGCAAGCCCCTGCGCCTCATCCCCTGGCTGCTGGAACGCATCGCCGAGCGATACCCGGGCACCAAGTTGACCATGACCGAGTACAACTTCGGCGCCGGCGAGCACATCTCGGGTGGACTGGCCCAGATCGATGTGCTGGGGATTTTCGGGCGCGAGGGAATGTACATGGCCAACTACTGGGGCGACAACGCCGGCAACACGGTTCTGCCCCCCTATACGCAAGCGGCCTACCGCATGTATCGCAACTACGACGGCAAGAACGGGCGTTTTGGCGACAGAGCCGTGACGGCGACCACTGACAATGCCAAGGCCTCTATCTACGCAGCCTTGGATTCAAAGAAGGCGCTTACCATGATCGTCATCAACAAAGAGCTGCACACACTTTTCGCCGGCAAGATCCACGTCGCCGGCGCGGAGTGCAAGACAGCCGATGTGTTCGTGCTCAGCGGCAGCGAGCCGACCATCCGCCCGATGCCCGCCGTCGCGGTCAAGGACGACCAGATCGAGTACCGCCTGCTGCCGCTGACCGCGACCCTGTTCGTCTGTCGGCCGTAGCGGCGACCTACGGTCGCCCTTTCTCGCCGCAGACGTAGGGGCGACCTGCGGTCGCCCTTCCCTCGCCCGCCCGTAGTCGCTGGGGCGACCGCAGGTCGCCCCTACCGAGAAGCGCGCGAACCTTGCGTCTGTCTCAGTTACTGAACGAACGAAACGTCGGTGATGGTCAGGTTGATGCCGTCACACCCGGGTTGGCCCGCGTCGCCAACAGGCGCGGGAGACTGGAACTGCCACTGCAACCCCACAATCTCGTCTTGCAGGGCCGTCGCAACGACCAGTTGGCCGCCAGTCAAGGTCGAGAAGGCGACCGTGATTGGACCCGAGGTGCTGGTCAGCTTCACGCTCGGGAAGGCGTAGCAACTGCTGCTGGTGCATCCGCCCACCTGATTCGTGCCGGCAGGCTTTTCGTCGAAGGTCTGGACGTTGAAAATCAGGTCGCAACCGCCCGTGGTTCCACCCAAGGTGAACTGCACGCCAGAGTAGGTCGAGGCATTTACGCATTCATCGAACGACAAGCCGCCGCCGGAATAGTCGCCGGCCACGACGGTGCCAGATAGGACCAGTGTATGATTGGTAGAATCCACGCTCGACTTCATCGTGGAGCCGGTCTTGCCGCCCCCGTAGCTGAAAATGCCGCCAATCACAGTGCCCGTTCCGAACTTGTCCGTGATTCCGTTCCATTCCGTAGAGGTGAAGTTCGTGATTTCCGCCCCCGTGGGTGTAACCCCAGGTGGGCACACCGCCCCGTTCAGATTCCCTGTGGTTCCAGCCGCGGCAGTGGTGCCTCCTGCGGTCGTGGTTCCACCCGTCGGGGTGGTCGTGCCGCCGCCAAGAGTTCCTGCGACTGCGGTCGTGCCGCCGGCCTGCGACGTTCCTCCAGCTGGGGTGCCTGCAGCCGGGGTGCCCCCGGTCCCAGGCCGGGTGTCCGAAGATCCGCAGCCCGCCGCAAAAGCGGCCAGGGCCAACATGCCGAAGATCATGAGATACCGTTGCACTTTCATAGCCGTCTTCTCCATGAGTGAACTCCTTTCATTGGCTCGCGCTTGCGGCGGCATTCGGCAAGCCATTGCGCCGCACCCGATAGAATCGAAGGTTATCAATCCAGTAGTCAACCCAGCCCGCGTCCCAAGTCAGACGCACTACCGACACCGTTGAGGTATCAAAAAATGACCACCGCTCTGCCCACCCCTGCTGAGACATGGTCGTGAAGGGTACCAGGAAGAGCTGCCATTCGGTGGTCAGATGCAACGGGAAAGTCCAGTGATCCCCGCACTGTTTGTCAGACTCGGCGGGGGGCGGATCAGTGGCGGGATCAAAACAGTAGCTCCATTGGGTTCCGTTGCGGAGAGCATAGGGCGTACAGGGCCGGCCAGCGAATTGTGGATCCGGTCCATTGCCCGGGTAGGCCGGGTACACCTGGTTACACTGGGTCATGTTGCAACTGTTGGCGGCCTGCACCCCGGCGCCAGAAATGGTTCCAGGTTGCGGATCCGCCGCCGGATCTCCGCAGTAGTAGCCCGCAGGCAGCGTCCCGCCCGGATTATCCCACTTCTCACAGTCCTTGCCGTTCACGCAGTCACATTCACGGACCCGCTCACAGAAGCGCGGCTCGTTTGGGTCTCGGACATACGTGAGATAGCTGATGTCGTCGTCGGTGTACTTGTTGCCCACGAGCACGCGCAGGAGAGGCTGGCTGTCGGGCGCGCGCCGAGCCCAGACAGCAACGCCATCCCAATCACTCAGGTTGAGCGCGGCGTAACGTACGGGCAGTTCGGCACTGTCGGGCTCGCAGAAAGGCGAACGCTCAGATTCAGGCAAGTAGTTGGCCTGGCTATCAAAGCAGAGATTCTTGTCCACTGCGAAGTGCTGCATGGCCACGCCCAGCCCACCGCCCCAGCCAAGGAATGGCGCGCCAATAATTGATCCGCCTTGGACATGCCCACCTGTGACGTGCAGGATGTGATTACTGGGACCATTCGGATCATCTGAGCTGCACCGGTTCGCAGTGGTTGCCACGGGGCCGTACGCGGCCGGGAACTGCAATCCATTGTCCCCGTTGGCATAGATTTGGGCGGTCGCGTCGGTGTACGAGTACATGAACTCGCCGATGTACGACGGGTTGTTGTTGAGGTCGCTGCCGAGCTCCTCGAAATCGGCAATGTTGAATGGTGCAAACTCCAGCCCCGATTCGGCAGCCGCACAATTTACCGGCTGCGGCCCTGGATCGGGGTTGCAGGATGTCGGCTTCACACAGAAACCCGGCGACGCGCCGGTGGCCTGCGCGTCCGTGGCCTGATTGCCCGCAGTGGGTATGCACGCCAGAGCACAAAGCCCGGCCAGCAGCGCGCGCTGCAGTCCAACCGGATATGTCTTCTGCCTCGCCACGGTTCCTACCACCACATGCGCGCGGACAGGGACACCATGTCGCCGTCCGGAACCACTGAGATATCCTCAACTGGCGGCTCGCCCACTCGCACAGTCGTCCATGGGCCATTGAACCAGTGTGAATACTGCAAGACAACTTGATCTGTGGATTGCCAGCCCGTGTGGAAGATGATCCGAGGCGAAAGCACCGAGAAGCTGTAGCGCGTGTCGGCCAGGTTGGGGTCCACGCGATCGAAGCGCATCGAAGCCGCCAACCAGGAAAGCATACTGTAGGTTGCCTCGATGCCGAACTTGGTCTTGGTGACGTTGTCGAACTTGATCCGGCTATCCAGGCTCTTGGGATCAACGGACATATAGGTGCTCGTCTTGTCCGCGCTCGACACGTGGGTCCCCATCCAAAATAGGCTGACGAACAAATCCGGACCGTCGCCGGAGAAGGGCACGGGATAGCTGACCAACCGGCCAATACTCAGATCGTACTGTCCGCCCCAGGTAAGAAGCTGGCCAGTACCGCCGCTCAAGGGGCCGAGGTAATTGTCCATGAGCCCCTTGCCGCCCAGGGTGTTGAGCACGCTGAAGACCCGGCTCACAGTTCGCGCTTGCAGGGCATCGGTATACGACAGCGCCTCATAGAAATGGCCAAAGCGTCCCAGGTTCAGCCGCACGTCCCCTGCATACACATCGATGCGCCCGTCAGGGGCCGCGGATCCTGCGTGCTCGTCTTGACTGAAGGCGCGCATGTAGTGCGCCCCGACCATCAAGCGATTGGTGTAGCCCACGCCCGCGTGCACATGGGCCACGAAGCTACTGCCCGCTCCCGGGTCCGCCCAGTCGTTCCATACGTCCGGCGTGATGCTGGACCCCGCGACGTTGGTCTGGCCGTGAACCCCTTCCTCAAGGGTGAAGGTGAACTTGCGCCACCCGGTCCTGACCGCCACATGCTCGCCCACGCCGTTGATGCGTGCGATAAGAGGCGTGCCGTAGCGTCCCTCGTCGTACTCGCCGGTCGAGCCGTAGCGAAGCGTGAAGGCGCCCAGCAAAGCCTGCATGTGAACCTTCTCGCCCAAGGGAGGCAGAATGCTGAGGAAAACGTCCGTGATGCCTAGCTGACTGGCCGGCTCGATGAAGCTCTCAGACACATTGGCCTGCTTGGCCAGGATGCTCACGTTGGCGCTGATGATGCTGTTGCCTTCAGAGAAATTGAGCTGCGCGTAGGTGGTGGGCACGACGCCGGTGTGGGAAAATGTTTCCAAATCGTCGGGCACCACCGGGGGCGCGTGCAGCACGGTCTTGTTCTGCCCAGGCAGGGGATCGGGCCGCGTGTTGAACCCCATGTTCAAGGGCGCCAAGATGTAGCCGTGAAAATCGAAACGCCATTCGCCCTCGCTCAGCGAGCGCTGGCCAAAGGCCGGGGTCAGGCCGCCGGGCATGGCCGCCACCTGGGGCAAGGTTGGATCGAGGCTGAGCGAAGGGTCGAAGCGCAACCCTTGGGCCAGCGCATCGGGCGACGTGACCGGAGCCCCCTGCGCATGGACTGGACCGGCGCTCGCCAGCGTCGCCACTGCCGTCGCCGCAATCGCCAGCGCCCGCAAAACGCGTATGTTGAACCTATCATCCATGGTTACCACCACATGTTCACGTTGAAGGCGATGAGGTTCTTGTCGAGGCCCACGTCCTGCGCCAACAAGGAGCTCGCCTCCGGGTGGCTGCGCGGGCCATAGAACCATCTGCCATAGATAATCGAAATCGTCTCGCGACTGACCCAGTTGGTGCGAAATATCACCCGCGGCGCCAGCACATAGAAGGTCTCGCCCAAATCCTTGGAATTCGGCGCCACGCAGTCAGCGCGCAAGGCCACGCCCACCCAGGGGCGGAAGGTGTAGATCGACTCGACCCCGAACTTGTAGCGCAGACGATGGTTGAACAGGTCGGCGTCAGCCGGCAAAGGGGTCGGGTCGATGGGGGCCTCGGCGGAACCCGTGCCCGGAATCGTGAGCGTGTGGGTCAGAGTGTAGGCCATGACAAAGCCCGCATTGATCGCCACGTCAGGGGCGTCAGACGAGTACGACGGTCGCAGCATGCGGCCCAGGCTGGTGCTGTAGTTGAGCCCCATGGCCAGCAGCGTTCCTGTGCCACCGCTTGCTGGCCCGAACCAACGGTCAGTCAGATTGTTACCCTCGCCCCCAAAGGTATTGAGCCCGCGCAAGAGAAAGGCATTCTCGCCCCGTATATATGAGGCCCCGACGCCAACAGCGCCCCAGGAGGCATTGCGCGCGTTGGCGTCCCACCCGATCACAGTAATACTCCCGTCCTTGATTCGGTCTTCGAAAACCTCGCGCGTGGTGTTGTTGTCGATGGGCTGCTGCGAGCGATCATCCTGCGCCCAGTTGTAGAGGTAGTGCAACCCGGTGTGAAACTGAGTATCACCGGTCCGGCGCAGGACCACGTGGGCGTGGTGCACCCAGGCCGCCGGGAGCACGGGATTGGCACCGCCGTTCCCGCCAGTGGGAACCACGTTCCACGGCACGTTGCCATTGCGACTGCCCACAAATCCGTGCTCAACGAACAAGGTCCAGGTCGGTTGCAAGCGATACTCGATGATGGCCAGCTCGCCGACCCCGCGGGGCGATCCCACCATGGGGTTGGTGTACATGCCCAGCCCGTACTCGGCTAGGCTGCCGTAGAAGGGACCGAAATAACCAGCCATCACGCGCGGCCGCAACGGACCAATCTGCGGAATGGTGAATTCGAGATAGGCATTCATGAGAAAGATCTGGCTGCCCATCTGGTAGTACGTGGTCGGCTCGGTGGGGTTCCAGGTGTTGAGGCTCACGTTGGCGCTGACCACGCCATTGCCGTAGGTGAAATTCAACGCCACCCACTGCCCTGGTATGGTGTTGGTGCCCACGAACGACGCGTATTCGTCGAGAGTCTGCTGTGGCGTGTGGATGACCGTCTTGCTCTGGCCGGCCACGGGGTTGGTGCGCTCGCCGATGCTGCCCTGGAAACTGGCGGACATGAACCCGCCGAAGCGCGGAGTCCACTGTCCGAACGGCATCGGTGCCGCAAATCCTGGCGTGATGCCTCCTGGAGCACCACCGACTCGCGGCGAAAGGGGCGACAAGACCAGCGCCTGGTATGCGCGGTATCCCGGAACGTACCCTGCCCCCGCCAACTCATCGGTCGTGTGTCCACTGTCGGAGGCCGGGGCCGGTGCCGGAGCCGGCGTCGGTGCCGGCGCCAGAACCGGTGTCGGAGCCGGGGCCGGAGCCGGAGTCGGGGCCGGAACCGCAGCCGAGGCCGGTTGGGCGGGACTGCCCTCGGCTGGCGCTGCTGGTGGCTCCGCCGCGGCGGGCGCATCGGCCGGTGCGGTCGGCGCAGGCTCAGCCGACGCGGCCGCCTCAGCCGAAGGGCCGGCGAGCGGCAGGGCCAGCAATTTCAGGATAAGGAGCGCGCAGATCACACCGCGACCAAAGGGGAGGTTGGTAAGAGCCTCTTACCAAGTTACCGGCCGGCTTACCATCGTTTTCTTTGGCCTGGCCAACCGCCGCCTGATGTATAGTTCTGCGCAGGCCATGTCTCGTTTTCTATCGTGGTTTCTTGTGCTGGCGAGCGCCTCGGGCTGCATCGGCGTCTCACAAACACGCGCGTCTGCCGGCGCCCTGGGCGCGGTCGACGTCGCCAGCTGCCGGCTGGGTACGCGTCCCGCTGACGACGGAATGATCGACGACTTCGAGGACGAGAACACCGATATCAGCGCAATAGCGGGCCGCAATGGCTACTGGTGGACCAAGCACGACGACAAGGGATCGACCATCGGGCCCGATCCCTTTATCCCGAGCGAAGTGGGGAACGACGGCTCGGGCCTGGCCCTCCGAGCAATGGGCAAGACCGCCATCGGCGCGCCACAAGAGGCATGGGGCGCGGGCTTTGGCCTGATGCTGCTCACCCGCAAGGATGGCGTGTACGACGCTTCCAAGTACGTGGGCGTTTCCTTCAGGGCCAAGGTGGGCGCGAATTCGACGCGCCAGATCCGTTTCGCCATCGGCGACGTGAACACCCACCCCAATGCCGGGGTCTGCAAGGTCTGCTGGAATCACTTCGGCAAGGATGTGACGGTGACCAACCAGTGGAAAGAATTCCGCGTCTTATTCTCCGAGCTCCAGCAGCAAGCCGGCTGGGGCGAGCCCCGTCCCGCGGCTCTGACGTCCAGCAAGCTGGTTTCCATGGACTGGTCCATCGCCGGAGGACAGACCTACGACCTGTGGCTCGACGACATCCAGTTCCTCGCTTGCAAATAGGTTAGCTAACTAGAGTCTGTCGGGAAA
>PLNW01000079.1:56231-56370 GCA_003142855.1 Myxococcales bacterium | reverse complement strand
AGAAGCCCGCTGCCTCCCACCCCTACGACCTGAACCGGAACGTTGATCTCCGTCGTCGAGTTGTTCCCGATCTCACCGTAGCCGTTGTCGCCCCAGCAGTAGACCGCGCCCGTCGTGCTCAGCGCGCAGGTGTGTTCCG
>PLNW01000079.1:0-56168 GCA_003142855.1 Myxococcales bacterium | reverse complement strand
GTCGAGTTGTTCCCGAGCTGACCAAAGTAGTTGTCGCCCCAGCAGTAGACCGCGCCCGTCGTGGTCAACGCGCAGGTGTGTTGCCAGCCCGCGGCGATGCTCGTGATGGCGGACAGAAGCCCGGTGCCTCCAACCCCCTCGACCTGAACCGGAACGTTGCTATTCGTGGTCGAGTTGTTCCCGAGCTGACCGTTGCCGTTGTAGCCCCAGCAGTAGACCGCGCCCGTCGTGGTCACCGCACAGGTGTGGTATTCGCCCGCGGCGATGGTCGCGATGCCGGACAGGAACCCGGTGCCGCCCACCCCCACGACCCGAACCGGAACGTTGCTATTCGTGGTCGAGTTGTTCCCGAGCTGACCGTAGACGTTGTCGCCCCAGCAGTACACCGCGCCCGTCGTGCTCACCGCACAGGTGTGGAAATAGCCCGCGGCGATGCTCGCGATGCCGGACAGAAACCCGGTGCCTCCCACCCCCGCGACCTGAACCGGAACGTGGCTATCCGTGGTCGAGTTGTTCCCGAGCTGACCCCAGACGTTGTTGCCCCAGCAGTACACCGCGCCCGTCGTGCTCAGCGCACAGGTGTGGAAATAGCCCGCGGCGATCGACGTCGCCTTCGACACCGAAGCGATCGAATAGGGGTAGATCGCTATCGCGCAGCCGTTGGACACAATGGCCTCGAAGTTGAACGGGCCGCCGATGGCGGTCGGAGTTAGCGTCTGGGTGCTGCCAGAACCCGTGAATGTGGCATCATCGCCAATCGACGAGTACGTCAGGTTCGTGCTGCCGCCGTTCGACGACAGGGTCACGGTCACGGTATAGGGAACGCCCGGGAGGTAGTTCACGCTTCCGGCTCCGACGGTCACCCCCGAGATGACCGGAGCCGTCACGCCGGAGCAGCTATCGGAACCGGTCGCGCCTGTGGCGCCCGGCGTACCGTCTGCGCCAGGCGCGCCTGTGGCCCCCGTCGCGCCTGTGGCGCCCGTGGTACCCACGCCGGTCGCTCCGGTTGCGCCCGTTGCGCCCGTTGTGCCAGTTGCTCCTGTCGCACCCGTTGCACCCACGGGACCACCCGGCCCCATCGGGCCAGTCGCTCCGTTCGCGCCATCCGCGCCTGTCGCTCCGGTCGCGCCGTCTGCGCCGGTTGCTCCTGTCGCACCTGTTGCGCCCACCGGACCACTCGGCCCCATTGGGCCAGTCACACCGTTCGCGCCGTCTGCGCCCGTTGCCCCTGTCGCACCCACCGGGCCACTCGGCCCCATTGGCCCTGTCGCTCCGTTCGCGCCATCTGCGCCGGTCGCTCCGTTCGCTCCGTTCGCGCCCGTTGCCCCTGTCGCACCTGTTGCGCCCACCAGACCACTCGGGCCCACCGCGCCTGTCGCGCCGGTCACGCCCATCACGCCAGTCGCGCCCACGGAACCGGTCGGGCCAGTCGGACCACTCGACCCTGTCGCTCCGATCGCGCCAGTCGCGCCGGTCGTGCCAGTCGCGCCCTTCACGCCAGTCGCGCCGGTCGATCCTTGCGCCCCGGCGCTGCCGTTGCACACCAGCGTGGTGGCCGTCACTTCCGATGTGTCAAGTTTGCCATTGCCGTTCTGGTCAAGCCCGAACGCGATGCTTGAGCCCCCAGCTTTGCACTGGCTGCCTGGGCTCACCGGTGTCACGCTGACGGCGGCGTTCAGGCCGTTCAGGTTGGTCTGGACCCAGGTTTTCGTGCTGCCGTGACAGACATAGAACTTGGAATCGCTCCACACGTAATAGACATCACCATCCTGGCTGGGACCGCAGGTCGGCAAACACGAAGTGGTCAGCGCGAACTGCACCGGGGTGGTATCGGCCGACGAAGGCGCGCCGGACGTGTTCTGGCCCGAACACGCCGCCGCGCCGGCTAGCAACGCCATCACCGCCAACACAGCATGATTTCGACTGCGACCGCAGATCTTCGCCGTCGTGAACCTCATCAGCTTCCTCCGTTCCTCAAGGTGGAATCAGGCGCCGTCCGCGGCCAGTCACTGCCATCAGAATTACCCCACGTCCAACCCGCAATCTCCTACACCTGTGGGGTAATTCTCATGGCAGTGCTCGCCGCAATGCCGGGGACACTGTAGGAATGTGACGTCCGTGCGGTCCATAGTAAGTTCGTCGAGGCACTCGCACGACGCCGAGCGACAAAAGGATCGAAATGGCCGCGCCTCCTTTGCATCCCCGAAACAGGCCATCGCGCGCTCGCCCGCGCAGGACGCAGGCGATGCAGGAAGGTCTTCGCGTGGCGCAGTTCCGCGTGGGCGGCGACGAATTCGTCGTGGTCAGCGAGCCGATTGTCGGCGCTGCTGACCTTGCCGCCCTCACTGAGGCGGAGCGCGAAGTGGCGCAACTGGTGGCAGATGGGTCTTCGAACCAGGCCATCGCGGCGAAAAGAGGTGCGCGCCCACGGACGGTCGCCAATCAACTGGCCGCGATCTTTCGAAAGCTCGCGGTTTCGTCGCGGTCAGAGTTGGTCGCCCGGCTTGTCGACTTGCAGGCCGAACGACGTGGTTACCAGCGCCGCCCGTGACCGCAGGCCCAGCTTGCGCAAGGCGCCCGACAGATGGGTCGCCACCGACGACGGCGACAGCCCGAGAGTGTAGGCGATTTCCTTGTTCGACTGGCCGAGCTGTGCGAAGGCGGCCACGCTCGCCTCTCGTCGCGACAGACCGCGCAGGTTCGGCAGGCTCGGCTGATTCCGGTGCGCGATGAGAAAGCGGCGGCCGTCGGATTCAAAGCGATCGACCAGCGACCAACGTCCGGCACACAGGGCACGCCAAAGTTCGAGCGCCTCTTGCGGGTCGTTTCTGCGCAGGGGCCCGCGCGCCCGATCCATCGCGCGCGCCGCAGTCCGCAAGCGATCGCGCGCGTCGGCTTGCTTGGCCACGCCCGTGGCGTGCAGCAAGGTCCCCGACGGGGAAAGCACCGCCTCGTCCTCGACTTTTTCCTGCTCGATACGCCGTCGCAGTCGCAGCGCCGAGGCCATGTGCGCCGTGATCCGTTGCCAGCGGGCCACGTCCCGCGCCGACACGGTCTGTTCCAGCGCACGCGGGGAAAGGATACCGATTCCACCATCGGGATCGGCCGCATGAACCATGAGGGCATCGGCGAAACCAAGCCGACGGTAGAAGTTGTCGTGCCACTCGCGCGTTTGTGGCTGCAACTTCGCCACCTGCTGACTGAAGCTATAACAGGGTTTGCGGACGTCAATCGCACCGGCAAGGTAATCCGCCGACGCTCCGTCGTTCATTTGTCGAAGGATGTCTTCCCATGCCGGATTGCCACTCGCGAACGCCGTGAAGTTCACACGGCCACCGTGCCAGCGGTAGGTGAATCCATAGACGCCGATGCCCTGGTCAATCGCCGGCGCGACCGCTTCCAGCAGCCGGTCAATCCACTCGCTCTCGCTGCCCTGCAAGGCATAGGAGCGCTCGACGATTGCGATGGGATCGAAAGAACGCTGTCCAGCCATGTCGCGCCTTCCGGGTGCTCGCCCCAGCGTGGGGCCAGCTTCGCCGACCGCTCTACCAGAGCCGCAAGATCCAGTCAAAGGCGAGGAGCTTCTGGGCCGGACGCACCCTGGCCGAAGACAGGGTGGCTTTGCGACAGCTCCTCATTCACGCGGAGCGTGTCGGCCATGACGACCGACGGGGTGGCAAGTCCCAGGGTTGAAAATTCGTAGGTAGCCTACAAATTTTCAATGGCGCATAAAGGCGTATTCGGGTAGTCTGATGGCCGATGATCGAACGACCGCACCATGTCACCTGGGTTCGCCGCTTGCTGTCCGAACAGCCGGTGGTGGCCTTGCTGGGCGCACGCCAGGTCGGCAAGACGACCCTCGCACGCCAGGTCGCCCGGAGCTACGGAGCCGGCGTCGCGTTTTTCGACCTCGAATCCAGCCGGGATCTGGCCAAGCTCGCGGATCCCATGCTGGCGCTGGAACCCCTGCGCGGCCTGGTGGTGCTCGACGAGGTTCAGCGGCGCCCTGACATCTTCCCCACGCTGCGGGTGCTCGCGGATCGTCGCCGCGGCGCGCGCTTCCTGGTTCTCGGCAGCGCTTCGCCCGAACTGCTCCGCCAGACGTCGGAGACCCTGGCGGGCCGGATAGCCTTCCACCACCTCGACGGGCTGTCCTTGCAGGAAGTCGGCAGCCGCCGCGCCTCGGATCTCTGGCTGCGGGGCGGATTCCCTCGCTCGTTTGTGGCCAGAACCTTGGGCACAAGCTTGCGCTGGCGCCGCGACCTCGTCTCCACCTACCTCGAACGGGACTTGCCCCAGCTCGGAATCCGAGTGCCAAGCACGACCCTGCTTCGCTTCTGGACCATGCTGGCGCATGTTCACGGACAGATCCTCAACTGGTCCGAGCTGGGACGATCCATGGCGGTCAGCGACGCGACCATCCGGCACTATGTCGATGTGCTGGCCAGCACGTTCATGGTGCGCGTGCTGCCTCCGTGGCACGAGAACCTGTCCAAGCGCCAGGTCAAGGCGCCCAAGATCTACATCCGCGACAGCGGCATTCTGCACGCACTGCTCGACATCGAGACCATGCACGCGTTGGAGCAGCACCCAAAGATCGGAGCGTCTTGGGAGGGCTTCTGCGTCGAGTCGTTGATCGCGCAATTCGGGGCGCGGCCCGAGCAGTGCTACTTCTGGGCCACCCATGCAGGCGCCGAACTGGACCTGCTGGTGGTCGCCAAGGGACGCCGGAGGGGCTTCGAGATCAAGCGCACCGTTTCCCCGCGAGTGACACCGTCCATGCAGGTGGCTTTGCACGACCTGAAGCTCGATTCGCTCGACGTGATCCACGCCGGGCAGGACACCTTCCCGCTCGCGCGCAAGATCCGGGCGGTCAGCCTGTCGCGTTTGGGCGACGCCGCGTAGATCTTCAACCAGCATCGTGCCTCTGTGCTAGGCATTTCATCGTGGCTTTGTCGAACCCCACTCGGCTGATCAGCGCGCCCTGGGTCTTGCCCATGGCGGGCCCTGCGCTGGCCGATGCAGCAGTGGTCGTGGACGGCGCGGATACCATTGTCGCTGTCGGACCGCGCGCTGAGATCAAGTCGGCGTTTCCTGCGCTACCGGAGGAGCGCGCGCAGGGTGCGCTGTTGCCCGGGCTGGTGAACGCCCACACGCACGTCGAGCTGTCGGTGCTGGCTGGGCGCTTGCGCGGCGGAGAAGGACTGGTTTCTTGGGCCACGCAGGTCGGGCGCGAGACCGCCGCTTTTTCCGCCGAGCAACGCTTCGACGCCGCCAGGCGCGCAGCTCTGGCAGCGGTTGCGGCGGGGACGGCGGCGGTGGGCGACGTCGGCAATACCCTTCTTGCGATACCCGCTTTGGCCGAGGCGGGTCTGGTCGGGGTCTTCTTCCACGAGTTGCTTGGCTCGCGCGAGGCCGTGACCGGCGACGCGCTGGCCGGTGCCGAGCGAGAATACAGGGAATTTGTCGAGTCCAGCCCCTGGCCCGCGAGGCTCGCTCGCGTGCCGGCGCCGCACGCGCTCTATTCGGCAGGGCCCGATCTCTTGCGCCGGATCTTCGCAGCCGCGGCAGGCACCGGACATCCCACTTCGATCCACATCGCCGAAGGCGAAGACGAAATCCAGCTGCTACGCGACGGCAGCGGCCGCTGGGCCGAGATCCTGGCCTTGCTGCAGGTTCCGGCCGGATCGCGCACGCCTGGTCTGGGTCCACTGGCCTATCTTGAATCGCTCGGCGCCTTTGCCGGTG
Organism: Myxococcales bacterium; assembly: GCA_003142855.1. Classification (GTDB taxonomy): domain Bacteria; phylum Myxococcota_A; class Polyangia; order Fen-1088; family Fen-1088; genus Fen-1137. The sequence goes on along the minus strand of PLNW01000079.1, from coordinate 50,420 downwards.
AGCGGCCACCGCTTCTCGTGCACATGGTCTGTGCCAGCGCCGAGGACATCGCGCTCGCGCACAAGCACCGCGCTCCGGTCGTGCTCTGCCCGCGTTCGAACCTGCACATTGGTGGCCGCCTGCCGGACCTGCGCGCTTTCTTGTCCGCGGGCCTGGCGCTGGCTCTTGGCAGCGACAGCCTGGGTTCATCGCCTGACCTTTCGCTGTGGGGCGAGATGGCGGCGCTCGCCTCGCACTTTCCAGACATCGCACCCGAGATCTGGCTTCGCGCGGCCACTGTCGGCGGCGCGGCGGCACTGGGCCTTGCTGCCCTGGGCGCGCTTGTGCCTGGCAAGCGGCCCGGCATCATGGATGTCACGCCGATCGACACACAAGCGCCCTGCGCCTCTTTGGTCGCAGCCGCAACGCCGTCGGTCCGCTGGGTGGCCCGGCCATGACACGGTCCCGCCGCCCCTGGATCGCTGTCATCACCTTTGGGCGCATGGTGAAATTCAGCCACACGGTTTTCGCCTTGCCCTTTGCCCTGGCTGCTGTCGCCCTCGCGGCGCGCGGGCACGGAGTGACCGTGGCGCAGATCGCAGCCATTATCCTTGCCATGGTCGGCGCGCGCACCGCAGCCATGGGCTTCAACCGCATCATCGATCGCCGCATCGACGCGGCCAACCCGCGCACCGCGGGCCGCGAGCTGCCCACCGGCAAGGTTTCGCTGCCTGCTGCCGCGAGCTTGACCGTGGCGAGCGCGGCACTTTTCCTGGCGGCTGCGGCCTGGCTGGGTCCCTTGTGCCTGCAGCTCGCGCCCATCGTGCTGGTGCTGGTGCTCGGCTATTCGTTCACCAAGCGTTTCACCTGGCTGTGCCACCTGTTCCTCGGGCTGGCCATCGGCAGCGCGCCCGCGGCTGCCTGGATTGCCGTGCGCGGACGGCTGGACGCCCCAGCCCTGTGGCTAAGCCTCGCAGTGGCCACGTGGATCGCTGGCTTCGACGTCCTGTACGCCCTGGACGACCGGGCCTTCGACCGAAAAGCCGGCATCCATTCCATACCAGCTCGCTTTGGCGTGCCCGCGTCTCTGGCGCTTTCCGCTGTACTTCACGCGGCCAGCGTCGCGGCCTTGCTGGCCGCAGGACACGCCGCGGGGCTGGGTTGGATCTATCTCGCCGGCATGGCCGTGGTCATCGCTATGCTGGTCTGGGAGCACGCCATCCTGCGGCCCTCAGACCTGTCCCACCTGAACGTGGCGTTCTTCAACCTCAACGGCTACGTCTCGGTCATCTACTTCGTAGCCACCCTGGCAGATGTGCTTTTGAAGCAGTGGGCACAGTAGGAATCGAACCTACAACAAACGGATTAAGAGTCCGCTGCTCTACCAATTGAGCTATGCGCCCGCGGGATGGGAATGTATGCCTGGCGAGAACGGCCAAGTCAAGACAGTGCCCCTCCGGGGAGCCCGGCAAAGTACCAGCGCGCCCGGAGGGAATCGAACCCCCAGCCCTCGGCTTCGAAGGCCGATGCTCTATCCAATTGAGCTACGGGCGCAGAAGGGCGACATAATCCCGGCCCCCACCGTCCCTGTCAAGGATGGGTGCCAGGCTTGTTGTCGGGCTTGGCCGGCGGATTCTTCGTTCCTGGCTTTTCCGCCACCTTCTTGGGGATGTAGGTCAGGCGCAAACCTTTGATGAGTTGTTCCTTGGCCGAGTTCGGATCCCGGCGCATGTCCATGTTCTTTATCCGCTCCAACGTGCTCTTCAGAATGTCGAGGCGACTGCGCTCGGCTTCGCCGCAAACCGCGCTCGACCCCGACTCACACAGCGCCAACGCCTTCTGCGCCTCGGCGTAGGCGTGGCCTGCTTCGAAGTGGTCCACCAGCGCAAGGCTCGCGAGATGGTGAACGCGATAGTCATCCGGATGGGCATCCAGCGCACCGTCGAGCGATGCCAACGCCCAATCTGGATGGCGCAGGTCCATGAAAATATCCGCGAGTTCCAGAGCAGCCGCCACATCGCCCCGAGCGGCCACAAGCTGGGTCTGCAACTCCGCGACGCGCTGGCGCACAGCCGGATCCGGCGGCAGCGCCGGCTTGACCTTCACGTCTGGCCTGGGAATGATGATCGCTGCCGCAAGCAGCAACAGGATCGCCAAGTCGAGAATGCGCGTGACCACGGACTCTATTCGTACCGCAGCCCCGTGCTCCGGTCCAGCTGCCCGACGGCCGGTGCCCCAAGATTCCCCAGACCGTGGCAGAAAGCCCCGGTCAGATTCTCCCTCGCGCGGCTAGGTCGCGAGAATTCTTAGCTGGACAACAACCTCCCGCCTGTGGCATTTGAAATGCTTCTGTAGTTGCTGGGCGATTCCTGCTGGGGCGATTGGCGTCGGAGCGAGCCGACGAACCGTAACCTACCGCTTCTTCCGCACCTCACGCTTTGCCAAATTTCTGGCCGGTTTCCCGTCGCACAGACCTGGCTGTCTGGGACACCGGCACCAAGACCAAGGAGGAACAGATGACCATCCTTAAAATGCTAGCCGATGCCTTCCACGAAGGAGGATGGGGTATGTGGCCTATCCTCACCATTCTGATGATTACCATCTCGATCGTCACCGAGCGCTCCGTGGTGCTTCGCAAGGCCGTCATCGACAAGGACAAGTTGCTGGCCCTGCTCCGTTCACAGATTTCGGCGGGCAACATCCAAGGCGCGATCAAGGTCTGCACCGGCAATCCCACGCCCATGACCCGCATCGTCCAAGCCGGCCTCATGCGCGCCAATCGCTCGGAGCCCGAGATTGTTGCGGCCATGGATGAAGCCGCCCTGCGCGAGATGCCCGCTGTCGAGAAGCGCACTGGCTACCTGGCCATGCTGGGCAACCTCGCCACCCTGGCCGGTCTGCTCGGCACCATCACCGGCCTCATCAAAGCGTTCGCCGGTGTGGCAGGCGTCGACCCATCGCAAAAGGCGACCCTGCTGTCCAAGGGCATCTCCGAAGCCATGAACTGCACGGCGTTCGGCCTGAGCACCGGCATCATCGGCCTCGCCGCCTTTGCCTGGCTGAACGGCAAGACCCAAGGAATCCTCGACGACGTCGGCGAAATGAGAAAAAACGTGACCAACCTGCTGGCTGGCGCAAAAGCTGCGCTGCACGGGTAGCCCAACAAGTTACGCAACGCTAAAGAAAAGGAGAATCAGCCATGTTCTTGTTTGAAGCGTTCCAACTCGGTGGATGGGGCATGTACCCGATCCTTCTCATCTGTCTCATCACCATCTATCTGACCATTGATCGCACAACCTATCTGGGAAAGTGCAAAGTCGACGCGGACCGACTGATATCGCTGATCAGGTCCCAGATCGTCAGCGGCAACATCCGCGGCGCCATCACAACCTGCCAGGCCACACCCGTTCCGCTCACCAAGATCATCGCGGCCGGTCTCAACAAGGCCGGTGGCTCCGAGCATGACATCCAGCAAGCCATGGACGAGGAAGCCCTTCGCGAGCTGCCCAAGGTGGAAAAGCGAACCGGCTACTTGGCCATGCTGGGAAACCTGGCGACCCTGGCCGGCCTTCTCGGAACCATCACCGGCCTCATCAAGTCCTTCGGAGCCGTGGCTGGCGTTGACCCCTCGATGAAGGCGACCATGCTCTCCAAAGGTATCTCCGAGGCCATGAACTGCACCGCCTTCGGGTTGGGCACCGGTATCTTCGGCCTTGCCGCCTTCGCCGTGCTCAACGGCAAGACGCAATCCATCCTCGACGGCGTCAACCAGGGCACGGTCGAGGCGCTCAACTTGGTGGTGGCCGGCCGTTCAGACGGCGGCGCTCAGCGTTAGCCGACAGCGAACCGAGGGGCCGACACCCGGCCCCAAGACGGGAGCTCAATCATGAGTGTTTCAGTAGAAACTGGCGGTAAGTCCGGCAAGAAGGAGCTTAACGCCGAATTGAATCTTGTGCCCTACATCGACCTGCTCACCTGCATGGTCGCCTTCCTGCTCATCACCGCGGTGTGGACTCAGCTCGCCCGCCTGCAGGCCCAGCAAAAGGGCCAGGGGCAAGCCGGCGAGGAAACTCCGCCCGAATTGCAGGTCAAGATCGTCGTGATGGTGAACCAGGAAGGCTTCAACTTGGTCGTTGGTCAGGACCAGACCCCTATTCCAAAGAAGGGCGCTGACTATGACTTTGAGCGCCTGGCAGCCGAGTTGAAGAAGGCCAAGGATGGTCACCCGGACAAGAACGACGCTCAGGTGGCCTCCGAGGACACCATAAAATTCGATGTCCTGATACGAGCCATGGACACCGCCATACAAGCGAGATTCCCCGATATCTCGCTTATTGACTCAGGCGCAGCCGGAATTTAGGACCGAGGAGAACCATCATGGCAATCACGGCGCCTCATGCGCACCTTTATCGCTCGATCGGCCTCGAAGTTGCCAACTCGAAGCTGAAGGGCGGCGGCCGCAAGAGCCTGTATCAGGCCCTCAACCTCGTGGCCTACATCGACATGATGACGATTCTCGTCATCTTCCTGCTCATGACCTTCTCGGCCAGCGGCGAGATTCTCTTCGTGCAGAAGAACATCACCCTGCCCGACGCGCAGAACTGGTCCGACCTCGAACGCGCTCCGGTCATCGGTGTGACCAAGGACGTCGTCACCCTGGACGGGCGGCAAGTGGCCACCGGCGAAGAGCTTATGAAGGACTCGGCCACCGGAGACGCCAAGATCCCGGAGCTGGCCGATCAGCTCGTGACCGCAAAGAACAACTACAAGCTACTGCACCCCACGGAGGACTTCAAAGGGGTGTGCATTATCCAGTCCGACAAAGCCGTCGAGTTCAAGATGCTACGCAAGGTCATGTTCTCGGCCGCCACAGCCGGCTACCAGAACGTGAACTTCGCCGTCCGGCCCAAGGCCAAGGGCGGCGCCGCCGCTCCGGCCGCGGCCGAGTGACGTTCGCTTTTCAGCGGGTCGATCACAGCTTTCGCCCCGCTGTCTGTGGTACGGGCGGCTGGCTTCTCCCTGAAGCCGGCTGCAGGGATTTGTTACGGGACTTTCCCAGGGAGGTGCTGAGATGCGAAAAGTAAGCTTTGTGGCAGTCTGTGCGCTCACGGTCGGCCTTATCCTGTCCGGGTGTGGAGGCGATCCGAACGATCCGCGCACCTGGGCACGCAAGCTCAGCAATCTGCGCGATCAGAAGGAGGCGCTGGACCAGCTTGCCAAGATGAGCGTGGAGCGTGCCCAGCAGGCGCTGCCCGAGATGATTGCGCTGTACAAGGAAACCAAGAAGCCAGAGCACCTCGAGGCCCTCAGCCGATTCGCGAATGAACAGACCAAACCTCTTTTCATCGAAGCCCTGGATTTCACCGAGGACGACTTCGACCGGGCCGTGATTGCCGCCGGCGCGCTGGGCGAGATGAAGGCTGTCGACGCCGTTCCGCAGCTCATCAAGGCCGTCGACCACCAGCTTCCCATCAAGTCCCGCGCCAACACGGTACGACTGGCGGCGATTCGCGCCCTGGTCAAGATTGGGGACAAGCGAGCTGTGCCGACGCTTATGAAAATTCTCACCACGTCGGCCGACGAGCAGGACTTCTTGCTCAACCAGAAGGCGGCGCTCGGTCTGGCTGAGCTGCGCGACCCGCAGTCGATCCCGGCGCTCATTAAGGGCCTCTTCATGACCGGCCGTGGAACTCAGGTCTTCCAGGAATGCCGTCTCGCCCTGGTGCGCATCGGCAACGCTGCGATCGATCCGTTGATCACCTTGCTCAACGAAAAGAATCCCGAGATTGCCGAAATGGCGCGCAAGCTCGACTTCGACAAAGTCAGCCCCGGCATCGTGCCCTTCAAGGCCGCCTATTTGCTCGGGGACCTGCGCGCGGCCCGTGCCGTGCCGGCCATGGCGGCGCGCCTGCAAGTTCCAGCCAAGTCCGGCGAGCACAAGGCCATTCTCATCGGCCTGGGCTTCATCGGTACTCCGGAAGCGGTCAAGGTGCTGCTCGACGTGCTCACAGACAAGAAGGCCGAGGCGACCGACCGACAGGCTGCCGAGGACGGCATCTACTTGTCAGGCGACAAGCGCGCGGTGCCCATCCTGCTCGACACGGCCAAGAATGGCTACGTGGTTGTGGGTGGGGTCAAGGCATCAGACCTGCGTGCCAACGCCGCCATCGATCTTTCCCGTATCGCCGGCAAGGAGACCTACGATGCGTTCAAAGCCCTGGCCGCCAAGGAGAAGGACGCGCAGGGGATCTTCGGCGAGGCGCTTGACCGCATGCAGGTAGCCAAAGACTGCGACAAAGACATCGACTGCTACGCCAAGGTTCTCAACACCGATCCGTCATGGACTCGCGCCGAGAAGGCCGCGTTCGCCATCGGCTTCTCCGGCAACGCCGGCAAGGGCGTGCCCATCCTGCTCAACGCACTCAAGCCGGTGGCCTCGTTGTCCCAGGATCGCTACCCCGTGCACCAGGCGATCCTGCAGTCGCTCACCAAGCTGGCCGATGCCTCATGCAAGCTGTGCGAGGAGAAGTTGCTCAAACAAATCGAGCGCGACGAGCAAGCGGTCCGTCTGCCCGGCGCGCGTGACCTTCTGGGCGAGACCCGCGTGGCCTTGGCGGTCATCCAAAACAAGAAGAAGGCGAATTAGGCCCGCGGGTTTTGCTCTCGCGATCAGGGAGCCGCTCGTGCTACGTCGACTGATACTCAGCAACCACGGTGGTGTGAAGGCCACCACGGATGTTGAAGTCACCCTCGACGCGGGCACGCCGCGGATGAACCGCCGCCACCAGGTCGTCCAGGATGCGGTTGATGACGGCCTCGTGAAAGGCACCCTGGTTGCGATACGACCACAGGTACAGCTTCCACGACTTGAGCTCGACGCAAAGCTGGTCGGGCACGTACTCGACGCGAACCGTGGCGAAATCGGGTTGACCGGTCTTGGGACAAAGGCAGGTGAACTCCGGCGTCTCGCAGCGGATCAGGTAGTCCCGCTCGGGCTTCGGATTGGGGAAGCTATCGAGTGTCTGGGATGGCATGGTGCCCATACACCTGCCATGATAGCAGGCGCCTCCCGGTTGACACTTGCGGAAACCCAAAGCGACGCTTTCTTACCGCTGGGAGGCCCTATCGGATGATGCGATATCGTTTGCTTTCGCCGCTGTTGCTTGGCGGCCTTGTTGCACTGGCGCCCACCCTGGCAGCAGCCGTGGGCGTCGTGCGCGGCACGGTGGTGCTGCCCGAAGAGCTCAAGGCTGGCCGGCGATTTCTGGGACACTGGCGGGTTGAGAACACCACCGTCCCCGTGCAAGCGGCGCCTGCCCGGGGCGATACCGTCGTCGTGCTGCTGGGCCCCAAACCGCAGGTGCTGGCCCCCAAGAACACGCCGGTCGAGATCGTCGGCATGCAAGCCAATCCCAGCACAGTGGTCGTCGGTGAGGGTGCCGTGGTGGAGTTCCGGAATTCGGACAAGGTTGCCCACGACCTTTCCGTCCCAGGCCACCCCGAGATCATGCCGCCCGAGCGTCTTAGCCCGGGCACGGTCCGCAAGCAGCGCTTCGGCATCAGCGGGGAATACTTGGTACGTTGTGCGGAGTATCCCCATGTCGTGATTTCTGTGATCGTCACCAGCTCGCCGTTCTTCGCGGCGGTGGACGAGAAGGGGGGCTTCAAGTTGCCTGATGTGCCAGAGGGCCCGGCCACGCTCAAAGTGTGGAGCAACGGTCGCTGGGTCCATGAACAGTCGATCGAGGTGACCCCCAAGGGAGCTGACCTGACCATCAAGGTGTCTGGCGCCGCCAACCCCACCGAACAATAAGGGCGGAAGCGATGTTCCTGTCCAAAATATGGTTTATTCTGGTCGCGCTGCTGGCCGGGGTTGCGGTCACCGCGGCCTTCGTGGCGCCCCGCCCGGCTGATCGTCGCATCGAGCAGCTGGAAGGTCAGCGTCTGGACCGCGCGCAATACGCGGCCGAGCAGATGCTCAAGAACGATGCGCGCCGCTGGATCGACTATGTGGCCAAGCTGGGCCGCGACTCCCACCTCACCGAAGCTCTCGATTCCTCTTCGCGTGGAGCGGGCGAGCCCAAGGCGCTGCACGAGACCGTGCGCAGCCGTCTCAAGGCGCTGGTGCCTGACCGCGCCGGCATCGGGGTCGAGTCGCTCATCGCGGTGGACAAACAGGGACGTGTCGTGGCCCGGGTGGGCGACGACGAGGGCGAGTACGGCGAATCGCTGGCGGGCGCCGAGGTGGTGGGGGACGCCCTGCGCGGCTATCTGTCGGACGACGTGTGGGGGGCTGCCGGTCGTCTGCGCCGCGTAGGCGCAGCGCCCGTCACCTCCAAGTCACGTGAGCGCATCGTCGGCGCGGTGGTGGTGGCGGTCGAAACCGGCAAGCGCTTGGCTGAGATGTGGAAGCGCAACCTGGGCGTGGATGTGGCGATCGTTCTCGGTAGGAACGTCGTGTCGTCGACCCTGCCCGAGGCGCTTCTCGGCCAGCTGCCCGAACTCATCGAGCAGCACGCCACGGAGATCGCCAATCACAAGCGCACGCGCCCGCTCATCCTGTACATGGGCACCGAACGCATGCTGCTGATTGCGGCGCCCTTCGTCGGTGAAGCCTCAGAACAGCGGGCCTACTACGTGCTGCTCAACAAGCAACCCCCTGGATCGGATCCGTGGGTCCTGCTGTCGAACGCCTCCTCGGACGATCTGCGCTGGGGCCATTTTCCCTGGCTGCCGCTGGCGTTTGGCATCCTGGCCATGATCGGCATCGGTCTTCTGCTGCAGCGGACCGAGGTGGAGGGCCCCATCCGGCGACTGCGCACCGAGGTGCACAGTCTGGCCCGCAACGAAATCCAGAAGATCGACGACACCAAGTACGGCGGTAAGCTGGGTGGTGTCGCGCGCGACATCAACGCCACGGTGGAGCGTTTCACCCACGCCGTTCCGCCCAAGTCCGAAACAGCCAAGAAGGACATCGGCGCGATTCTGGATCGCGGCGGTTCGGCTGACGGCCAGTCGTTCGACGTATCGCGGGCCAAGCCCACGCCTCCCACGCCTGTGTCCAATCCGGCGTCGGTGGCCGCTTCGCTGTTCGGTGCGCCCAAACTTCCGCCCAGCATGGGCGTGACGCCGACGCCGATTTCGGTCCCGTCCATCCCGGCTCCTAGCCCTCCGGCAAAGGCTGTACCGGTAGCCTCTGTGAACCGGACGCTTATGCTGCCCAACTTGCGTTCACCGGCGGAAGTGACATCGTCCAATTCGGGAGAGTTCGCCGCGGTTTCGCCTTCCTCCCTGATTGAAGCGCCATCGCCCCCGCCCCTGCGCCGCGATGTGACCCCACCACCCGTGCCCACCTCGGCTGCCTTCGCCACCCCGCAGCCATCCGTGCGCTTGGCCCGGGTCGCGGCGAACCAGCCCAAGGATGAAGATTCTGTTCACTTTCAGCAGGTCTTTGAAGAATACATCGCTCTTCGTATCAAGTGCGGTGAGTCCGCCAGCTCGGTGGCGGCCGACAAGTTCTTCGCCAAGCTGCGCAGCAACCGGGAGCAACTAATCGCCAAGTACAATTGCCGCTCAGCTCGCTTCTCGGTCTACGTGAAGGACGGCAAGGCCGCGATCAAAGCGACGCCTGTGAGAAGCTAGCCGCCTTTCGAGAACCGGGGCCGGAACCGGGGCCGGAACCGGAACCGGATTCGGAGCCGGCCACGGCCACGACCACGTTTACGACCACGACCGGCTACGGCTGTCGCGGGATTGTGGTGACTACTCGTTCTTCTCGAGCAGCATCTGATCCGCATTCTCCTGCTCGCCGGCCGGCGCCGCGGTTTCCTTGGGCGCGGTGCCGTCGAGAAAAACCTCGCTGATGCCTTCGGCACCAGGCGCAGGCAGAAGTCCGGTGGCCGGATCGATTTGCACCATGGCCACTCCCGGCGGCTGGCCGAAGTCGCGCACCGGGCGTCCAGCCATGGCCTTGACCATGAAGTCGATCCACAAGGGCAACGCGGTCCGACCGCCGGCCTCGCCGTGTCCCAGGCTCTTGCCGTCGTCGAAGCCGACCCACACGGCAGCCAGCAACTCGGGCGTGAACCCCACGAACCACGCGTCCCGGCTGCCGTTTGACGTGCCCGTCTTGCCCGCGGCTGGCCTCTGCAGCTTGAGCCCGGCCGCGCGTGCGGTGCCCGACTCGACCACACTCTTCATGAGCGAGACCATGATGTACGCCGTCTCGGCCCGAACATCTTGCTCGAGCGGGGGCGTGGGGATGGCTTCTGCACCAAGGGCGGAGATGAGGCGCGTGTCGCCGTGCTGGCCGCCGGCCGCGAAGGTGGCGTAGGCGTTGGCCAGCTCAATGGGCGTGACGGTGTTGGCGCCCAAGGCCAGTGACAGTTCAAGAGAATCGGGCAAGGGCGAGGTGATTCCGGCATGCATGGCCATCTCGCGAGTGGCGCCCAGGCCCACGTCGGATAGCAGCTTGATGGCCACAGTGTTGATGGACAACGCCAAGGCGGTGCGCAGCCGGACCGGGCCGCGAAAATTGTCCTTGTCATAGTTCTGCGGTTTCCACAGCTTGTACACTTCCGGGCTGTCATTGACGACCGAGGCTGCGGTGTAGCGCTGGGAATCGATGGCGGCCGCGTAGATGAAAGGTTTGAACGCCGAGCCGGGCTGGCGCTGCGCACGCTGCGATCGATCAAAGCCGCCGGGGCGATAGCCGTAGCCTCCGACCAGGGCCAGGATGTCGCGCGTGGCCGGGTCAAGCACCACCATGGCCGCCTGCGGGCCCAGTTCCAGAGCCAGAGGCATGTCGCTGTCGCCCTCGTGCTTGCGCTCGGGCGCGAAGCGAACGCGCGCCAAATCCCCGGGGCGGAAACGATCGACGAGCGCCGACGCGCCCAGGGCGTAACGTGTCTCCGCGGTAGTATCAACCGCGCCGGTGCTGCCACCCACGAACACGAGCAGCCGACCGTGCCTGGGATCGTTGGGATCCTTCTCCACGCGCTCCACGATGCCGTCCACGATGTCCGCATCACCCAAGCTCGGATGATCCTTCTTCAGCTCCAGGCGACGCTTGTCCAGGGCTTTCCCCGCCAGGTGGCCGACCGGTCCCCGGTAGCCCTGGCGCTGATCTAGCTCTTCCAGGCCGCGCTCCACCGCTTGGCGGGCCATGGCCTGCAGCCGCGGATCGATGGTGGTCTTGACCGTCAGCCCCAACGTGTCGATTTTGTTGGCACCGAATTTCTCGTCGAGAGCGCGGTGCACGCTGTCGACTGCCTCGGGCGCGCTGTGCGTGCGCGCGTTGCTCTCGGGAATCACGGCGATAGGCTGCTCGGCCAACTTGCGCGCCGTCTCTTCGTAGATGTACTCCAGCTTGGCCATCTGCCCGAGCACATAGCTCTGACGTTTCTTGGCCGCCTCAGCGTGCCTGTAGGGCGACAGCCGCGACGGCGACTGCAACATGCCGGCCAGCAAGGCGGCCTCGGCGACGTCGAGGTCACCCACAGACTTGCCGAAGTAGAAACGCGAGGCCTCTGCGACGCCATAGCGGCCGTGGCCGAAGTACATCTGGTTGAGGTAGAGAGCGAGGATCTCCTCCTTGGAAAACTTCTGCGAGAGTCGGCGCGCCAGGATGATCTCCTGCACCTTGCGCCGCAAGGTCTTCTCGGGAGAAAGCAGCATCTGCTTGACCACCTGCTGTGTGATGGTCGAGGCGCCCTGGGCGAATTCCCGACGCAGCAGGTTCTCGATGAAGGCGCGCGCCATCCCCTTGTAGTCCAGGCCCTCGTGCTCGAAGAAGTCGGCATCCTCGGCGGCCAGCACGGCCTGAATCAGAACCTTGGGCAGTTGAGCGTAGGTCACCACGGTCCGGTGTTCCGAACCAATCTCGCCCATCAGGTTGCCGTCGCGATCCAGCACGCGCGTGATCTGAGCCGGATGGTAGTCAGCGATTCCGCTCAGACTGGGGAGATTGGGATCGCTGCCAAAATAGTAGAAGACGGCCCCCAGCGCGAGGGCACCCAGCGCGAACGGCGAGAGCAGGAGAAGCACCCAGCGCAGGATGCGCAGACCCCACGATCGGGTCTGGCCACGCCGACGCCGCTTCGGGCTCGGGGGCGGGGCGTCCAGCTTCTCCGAATCGCGCGGCGACCGATCAAGCGCAAGGATGTGATCGATTGGGTCGAAGCGATCCGCGCCGGACCTGCTGTTGCGCTTGGCCATCCGAAAGTCAGTGTAGTTCAATGCGAGTCTGGGGACTCAACCAAATATGCGAGTTCATCTGGACAAGCAGACGTCGCTGAGGACACAGAGGGGAGAGGAGAGGAGAGGAGAGGGCACAGAGTGGCGTGGGGGCCGTCATTGCGCGTCGCTGTCAGTCTCTGCCTCAACCTCGGGCTTGGCCGTGATGCGACGGACCCATTCGAGACACTGCTTCTCGGTCATTGTCATCTCGCCGTGATCAAACGTCAGCGTGGAGGCCATGGCGCCGGCGTATTCCTCCTCGGTCAGGCGGTCACGCTCGTACATGCGGGTCAGGATGCGACGCAAATACTTCTCCCAAGCCGGTGAAAGCGAGCCATGGCAGTAGTGCACGTAGCGCCGCTTGGGGCTGGGCAGGATGGACGAGAAGAATGCCGCCTCGAGTGGGGTGATCTCGGACGCGGTCTTGCCGAAGTAGTTCCGCGCGGCTGGCCCAATGCCGTAGAGCCGCGGCCCGAACTCGATGGCATTGAGGTACAGCTCAAGAATGCGCTCTTTGGGCAGGATCTGTTCCAGGTACCAGACCAGAAACAGTTCCTGCAATTTGCGCGACAGTGTCTTCTCCTTGCTGAGCAGCAGGTTCTTCACCATCTGCATGGTGATGGACGAGGCGCCCAGCCGGAACCCGTAGTTTTCGATGTTGCGGCGCAGGGCCGTCTTGAACCCAGGCGCCACCCAACCGCGGTGCTTAAAGAACCCCGAGTCCTCGGTAGTCATGATGGCGTTGATGAGGTGAGGCGACACCTGGGCAAAAGGCACGAAGTCCGGATTGTCAGGCCCCACGATGAACGTCATGACTTCGCTGGGGCCGTTGCCCGGCGGCTCGGGAGGAACCTCCACGGTCTGTACCAACGATTCGTCGCCCGCAAGAGCGATGACCTCGGCGGGAGCCTTGACCACCTGACAGCCGTCAATGCCGACCTTGCCTCCCAGGTCCAAAGAGTCGAGATTGGCTAGGTCGATCTTGGTATGCAGGTCAGCCTCGAAGAAGCCCTGCAACACGAAACCAGCGAGATGCGGCACGATGGGCCCGGGGATGCTGGCCAGCAGCTTGGCGCAGGCCGTGCGTGGCACGCGCAGTTGCACCTCAAGCTTGGGCAGGTAGTGCAGTTCGCGGCCGCTCTTGAAACGGAACGTCCCCTGGGCCAGTTCCAGCGAGCCGGCCAACCGCACGGTGAGGCTGCCGAGACGGCCTTTCGCCTCATTGAGAACCAGCAGCCGCTTGTCCAAGTCGACCGCGCCGTCGACGTCCACCCCGAAGGTCAGGTCGTTGACTGGCTCGCTCGCCAACTTCTCGTGCAGCAGGCTCAGCCCGCTCACGTCCAGCTTGCCCGAGAATGAGACACGCCGGCCTTCCAGCTTGGCCTCGATGGCGGCGTCGATCTCGGTATTCTCAGGTTCGAGAACAGAGGCAGGCAGGATCTCGGCGATCTTGTCGAGCGAGAAGCGCTCGGCCCGAAGCGAAAGCGTGCCTTCCAGCGAGCGAGAATCGATCGACGGTCGCAGTTGGCCTGTCGCCGTCCACAGGGCGCGCTTGGCCCCGCCGTAGCTGCCGGAAAAGAACAGATCAAAAGCGCGGGCAGAGGATCCTGACGCCGCTGCCGCAGGCCGAACCGCACCGCTGATGCCAGTCAGGGGCAGCGTTGCCAAAGGCCGCAGGTAGCCCTCGCGCACCGAAGCCTCAGGCCAGCCGACCGGGCGCAGGCCGGCTAGGCTTCCTTGCAGGGTCAGACTTTCGGCACCAAACGCCGGATTGCTCTCGGTTCCGTAGCTCCCGAATCTCCCGGACACTTGCCTCGCGTCGACGCGGAAACGCAGCCCGGTTTCCCAACTCGCGTCCACCACCCCCACCGTGACGGAAAGGCCCTTGCGGTTGTCGGTGAGCTGAAGGCTGCCGCCACGCACGACCAGCGAAGGCAGCGACGACGCGCTGGCCCGGGCGGGGGCTGGTCCAGGCGGGGCACCGTGCAATCGCCCGAGAATCGCGCTGACGTTGTCCCCGGGGCCACCGCGCACCAGGCTGGCGGCCGGGCCGTCTGCCACCACCACGCCACGTCCCCACAGCGCGGAAAAAGGAATCTGCAGACTGTCCACGGTCAAGAGCGGCCCCTGGTTTCTCCCCACCACCACGCCATAGAGCCGGAGCACACCCCATCCCGCGCGCGCCCGCTGGGCCTCCACGGAAACACCCAGCTTGGCCGTGGCCTTGGATGTGACCAAGTACCCGCCCAGCGCTCCTACGGCTCGGGGATAGGTCGCCACAGCCCCCGCGACAAGACTCAGCGCCCATACCCGTCGGTCGAGCAGGATGGCCTTGAGAAAACGCAGAAGCCTGACGAGGGGCGACATTCGAGGGCGATGCATTCTACCTGTCGGCCCCCGGCTAGGGCACCCAAGAGTGGTTGTTCGTGACGTTGATCCCCATACAATGTCTCTTGCCAATGACGAAGCTTCCCATCCTGTCCGCAAGCATGGTCGGGTGGCTTGCCTTGTGGGCGGCGGCGTGCGAGACAAAGGCCGACCCTTTCCCAGCCGGTGGAACAGGCGACGCCGGATCCACTGATGAAGACAAAGGAGACACCGTGAAATCCAACTCTGTCGTGCCGGCCGTAAACGGCAGCGTCTTCTCTTTCCAGTTTGGCGACACGCTGTTCGCGGTCGACGCGAACCTGGGCGGCCGCATCGTCACGTTTTCCCTCTCGGCGCACAACATCCTCACCGGCCCGGCTGTGGACGCAGCCAACTTCGGGTCGACGTTCTGGTCCAGCCCGCAGAGTGACTGGAACTGGCCCCCTCCCCCTGATATCGATTCGGCGCCCTATGCGGCCAGCCTGGACGGCACCATTCTCTCCCTGTCGGGCGCCACCGCCCCCGGTCTAGGCCTCGCCGTGGGGAAAAAGTTCTCCGCGGACGGCCAGGTGGGTGCGGTCACTGTCGAGTACACCATCGCCAACCGGGGCAGCCAGGCGCGCCAGGCGGCGCCTTGGGAGATCACACGCGTCGCAGCCGGCGGCCTCACTTTCTTTCCCATGGGCGATGGTGGGCCGCGAAAGGGGCCGCAAGACCTGCTGAACACAACCATCGTGGATGGTGTGGCCTGGTTCGCGTATGACGCCGCGGCCATCACCGCAGATCAGAAACTCTTCGCCGACGGACGGGAAGGCTGGATAGCCCATGTCGACGGCGATCTCCTGCTGGTGAAGTCCTTTGCCGACACCCTGCCTGCGCAGGCCGCTCCCGGCGAGGCGGAGATCGAAATCTACGCCAATGCCGGCCACACCTACGTCGAGGTCGAGAACCAGGGCGCCTACGTCAGTCTCGCGCCCGGCGCTGCAACGACTTGGACCGTGCGCTGGATCCTGCGCAAGCTCGACCTGGCGGCGACACCCGCGCTCCCCGGCAGCGCACCACTGGTGGATCTAGTGCGCAGCCTGGTGAAGTAGTTCTACGCGGCCCAGAGCTCGATCTCGAAGTCCGCAGTCGCTCGTAGATCCTCGGCCACCCGCTGCCGGGCGTGGTGCAAGCGGGACATCACGGTACCTATGGGACAGGCCGCAGCCTCGGCGATCTCGTCGTAGGCGCAGTCCTCGAACTCGCGCAAGGTGATGGCCTGTTTCTGCACGGGCGCCAAGCGGGCAACGGCGGCCCGCACCAGGAGCTGCATCTCAGCGATCCCCATCTTGCTCTCAGGAGTCTGGTCGTGGGCTGGCTCCAGCTTGGGCTGGCAGTCATCACCACGCTCGTCAACCGCCGCGCCTTCTGCTCGACCAGACCGCTTGCGAAGAATGTCTAAGCTGGCGTTCATTACGATGCGATGGAGCCAAGTGGTGAAGGACGCGCGACCCTCGAAGCGGTCCAGGTTGCGCCACACCTTCAACATCGCGTCCTGCACGGCATCCTCGGCGTCGTCGCGATTGCGCAGCACCTTCATCGCAATGGCCAGAGCCCGCGGACGGACCTGATCCATGAGCGGCCGCAGGGCCTGGGCATCGCCCGCCTGCGCCTGCTCTGCCAGGAGAGATGCGTCATCGCGTCGTGGCTCGTCCACCTCCGCAGGCCTCTTCCGACGCGCCAAACCGCCCACCAAAGACCGACCCGCCACGCTCGACTGTGGCAGTCTTGCGGCCCGGTCCGCTAACATCGCGAAATCCGTGGTTGGTTGCATGGCAGTAACTTCCTTGTGCAAAGCCGGGACCGACGCCCTGCGATGCACCCACCCCAACGAACTCGACCATGATCGCCGCAACTCGTCAACCCGATGGGACAGCCCCAAGTGCGGACTATACTTCCAAGCCAATGACTGACATCGAGCGCGTCCGTTTCTTCCTGCGCCAGGTGCGCCGGCGGGCCCTGCTGATGTTTGGCCTGCGCACAGCGGGGTTCACGGTCGCAGCCATGCTGGCCACTCTCCTGCTGCTGGGACTGATGGCCGCTTGGATCGGACCGGCCACTTCTTGGTCGGCGGTGACGGTCGTGACCTTGCTCACGCTCTTGCTTTCGGGTTTGGGACTGGGCTTGGGCTTGCCTGCACGGCGGCTGCGGCCGATGCGATCCGTTGCGGCGTTCGCGGGCCAGCGCCATCCACCGCTGGCCAGCGATCTGCTCTCCGCCACCGAGCTTGATGTCGGCGACGACCATGAGCTACCCAACTCCCCATCACCGGCCATGACCCGCGCTTTCTTCGCCACGGTGGCAGACGCAGCCGC
Source organism: Myxococcales bacterium (assembly GCA_003142855.1). Taxonomy (GTDB): domain Bacteria; phylum Myxococcota_A; class Polyangia; order Fen-1088; family Fen-1088; genus Fen-1137. Next base: position 33,480 of record PLNW01000079.1, on the reverse strand, counting down.
GCCGCTCGATCTTGTGCGCCTGCTTCCACTGCGGGAGCAGCTTGGGGCCGGGCTTGCCGCCGCGCTGGCCGCCCTGGTGATGCTGCTGTCCGTGGTCCTGTCACCGGACACGGTTGGTCGTGGCCTGCACCTGCTTGCGACCCGGCCAAGCCGGTTCGAAGCCGCCACCCTGTCGCGTGACCCGCTGGTGGCCGACCTGCGCATCACCTATCAATACCCGGCCTACACCGCGCTGGCGCCCCGGGTGGTGGAGGGATCCACAGGCGACATCGTGGCGCTGCGGGGAACTCGCGTGTTGCTCGAGATGCGACCCTTGCGCTCGGCCCGCGAAGCGCTGCTGCTCCTGGGTGAGTCAGGCGAGCGGGGTGAGATCCCGGCGACACTGGCAGCCGGCAAGCTGTCTGCTGGGCTCATCATCAACGAAGACAGCAGCTACCGCGTTTGGCTGTCGCCACTCTTCGGGCGGCCGGTGCGCGAAACGCGGCCCCATCGCATCGTGGCCGAAGTCGACCGGCCGCCTGAGGTGGACATCGTGGCGGCGGCTGATCGCCTGGAGCTGGCTGCGCCGCGGCCGGTGGAAGTGGGCTACTCCGCCCGCGACGACTATGGCCTTTCCCGCATCGATCTCGTGTACCGGGTCAACAGCGGACCCGAGCAACGAATTCCTCTCCAGGACGCGCAGGGTGCACGGTCCGTGCGCGGCACCACGCTGTTCGAGCCCATCACGGCCATGCTCACACCGGGCGCGCGTGTCGCCTATCACATCGAGGCCCGCGACCGCGACGACGTCTCGGGCAGCAAAATGGGCGCCTCGCGCACTCTCACCCTGGTGATCCAGAATCCGCGCGAAGCCCTGGACGAGCATGTGGAGGCAGAGCACGCCGTGCTCGACAAGCTGGTGGGCACGCTGGCTGACCGCATCGAGTTTGGCGAAGCGGTGTCGGAGTCTCCGCCCTTGGAACGCCTGTGGCGCTGGCGCGATCTCCACGAAGCCGAAGAGTCGCACTTGGTGCTGCTCGGCCGCCTGGTCGATGACCAGCGGCGCAAGGCCAGCAACAGCCGGACCCTGGTGACCGCCCTGGGCAGCATTGCGGATCGGCTGGGACGACAGATGCGAGACGAAGCGGACCTGCTCAAAGGCCTGCGCAACCAGGCCGACCGAGGTGCGCTGACCTCGTCGCGACTCAACCGGCTGCTGCCGGCGGGCGCCCGCCATGTGGCCGAACTGGAGAGCGCCGTGCTCTTGCTCGACGATCTCATTGGCCGGCAGCGCCTGGATGACCTGGCCGAGCTGGGCAAGGAACTGACCGACGCGCACAAGCGCCTGCAGGATCTGCTGGCGCGCTACCAGGCAGCCGGCGACGAGTCGTTGCGCCGCCAGATCGAGCGCGAGATCCGCGAGCTGCGCGCGCGCATCGCGGAGTTGGCGCGCAAGATCGCCGAGGTCAAGGCGCGCAACGAGGTGGCGACTGACTGGATGAACATGCCTGATCCCAAGAAGGCGATGGAGCAAGCGGCCCGGCTCGATTCGCTTCTGGAGAAGGGCGATGCGCGCTCTCTGGCCGAAGCGCTGGCCGAGTTGGGCAAGACCTTGGCGGCGCTTTCCCAGGCACTCGACAAGAACGCCGACGACTTTACCCACGAACGTTTCCCGCAGGAGAGTCGGGCTCTGGCCGAGGCCATGAAGAAGATCAGCGATCTGGAAGGCGACCAGCGCAGCCTGGCCATGGACAGCAAGGGCCTGGCCGACCAAGCCGAGGCGGCACAGGCACGGCGCATGGAAGCGCAGCTCGACGAGTTTCTGGCCAAGGCCAAGCAGAACCTCGATGGCGTGCAACGGCGCATCGGGGGCGCGCCGCCGCGCGAGGCGGGTTCCAGCCTGAGCACGGATCTGGATCGGGCACGAGACAGCGTCCGGCAATTGCGCCGGCAACTTCCCGCCAAGGAATGGGCCGAAGCGCGCAAGGAGAGCGAGCGTCTGGTGGCGGGTTTGCGGCGCGCACAGAGCACGCTGGTGGAGCGCGGCGCTGGCAAGCCCACATCCTCTTCCCTCGACAGCTATGGAGCGCAGATCAACGAAGCCGGCGCTTTGGCGCAAGACTTGGCCGCCGACCTGGCCAAGCTGGTTCCCCGCGGCGAGGAAGCGCTGGCACCCGCGCAGCGCGAGCAAGCGCGGGCCATGGGCGAGCGGCAAGACAGCATTGGCGAGCGCACGGAACGGCTGGCGCAGGAGCTGGACAAAGGCCAGGTGCCGGGTGGAGACGTAGCTGGCTCTGAGCTGGGTGGCATTGCCGGACAGATGCGGCAGGCCAGCAAGGATCTGCGGCAGGGCGCCGCCGTGGAAGGAGCGGGCCGTGCCCAAGAAGCGGCCGAGCGCCTGGCCAAGCTGCGCGAGTCGATGGGCCAGCGTCCACTGGGCAGCGGGCGCGCGGCGCGCGAGCCGGTCCGGATTCCCGGAGCCGACGAGTACCGCGCCCCACGCGAGTGGCGCGAGGAATTGATGGAGGCGATGCGCGAGCAAACGCCTGAAAAATATCGCGATGAGGTGCGCCGGTACTACGAGGAGCTGGTGCGATGAAGCGAAGCCTGTCGCTGGCTGTGATTGCGCTGGCCCTGACCGCGACGATCTCCGGCGTGGCCGATGAAGTCGTCAATGTCGAGGAGTCAGAGACGGTCGTCAGACTGTACGACCAGTGGCGCTTCCAGGATGCAGACCGGATGCTGGCCGAGTTGGAGAAGACACATCCCGGCGAGGCGCGCACTCTCTACGCCAGGGGCTATGAGCGCTTCCTGAGCGGCGACTATCCGGCCGCCGTGGCCAAGCTCAAAGCCGCCGAAGCGGGCATGCCGGTCAAAGAGTTGCTTCTCCTGGCCGAGGGCGCGCAGAAGAGCATCGAGGGTCATCAGGAACGGCGCTCGGCGCACTTCGTGATTCGCTTTCCCCCGGAGGATGCGGTCATTGCTGACTACGCCTTGGATGCGCTGGAAACCGCTGCCTCGGCTTTGCAGACCGACCTGGGCTTTGTCCCGATCCGCCCGATTCCAGTGGACATCCTGCGCAGCCCCGCTGATTTGGCTTTGGTCACGGCGCTCAGCATCGACGAGGTGGAGCGCACTGGCACCATTGCCGTATCCAAATGGGGCCGCATCATGCTGTCCACTCCCCGTGCCATGCGGCTGGGCTATGCCTGGCTGGACAGCCTGTCGCACGAGCTGGTCCACTACGCGGTGGCGAGCGTGACCCACGACCGCACGCCGGTGTGGCTGCAAGAAGGCTTGGCCAAGTTCCTCGAACACCGCTGGCGCGATCCGCCCGGCTTGGCGCTCACGCCGTCGCTGCAACACCTGCTGGCCAAGGGGCTGGCCACCCACAAGCTGATCAGCTTCGATGCCATGCACCCGTCCATGGCCAAACTGCCGCGTGCCGAGGACGCGTCGCTGGCCTTCGCCGAGGTGACCACTGCCATCGCCTTGCTTTTCACCAGCGGCGGCATGCCGGCCCTGCGCAATGTGCTTTCCATGATCGCCCTCGGCGCCGACGCGCGCATGGCCGTGGCCCGGGCCTATGGCGGCAGTGGAACCTGGGCCGAGTTCGAAAAGGCGTGGCGGGCCTTCATGACCGCGCAACACTACAAGGTCATTCCCGGCTTCGAGGCCCTATCGCCCAAGTATCGCAAGAGCGGCGCCATCGCGGCTCGCCGCGCGCCGGTTGAAGACGAGGCCAGTCCAGAGCGCGCAGGCGCCGAAAAATTCCTGCGTCTGGGAAACATGCTGCTACAGCGCGGCCGGGTGCGGGCAGCGAGCGCTGAATACGAAAAGGGGGCCAAGAGTGCAGGCCCGGTGTACTGGTTGTTTTCCGTGAAGCTGGGGCGCAGCTACCTGGCCATGGGCTTGGCCGACCGAGCCTTGCAGGCGGTGGCGTCCGCGCAGACGCTCTACCCCGAAGTGCCCTGGCCGCATTTGATTGCTGGACAGGCGCTGTTGGCAAAGGGCGACGCCGCAGCAGCCGTGGCGCCGTTACTCGCATCGCTGGCCGCCAATCCCTTTGACCCGAGCGTGCACTGTAGCCTGGCCGAGGCCTACAAGAAGCTGCCCACCGACGCTGCAACCACGAGCAAGCGCCAGCGAGCAGAACGCGACTGCCGGGGGCTCAGCCGCTAGCGAGCCTTCGGTTGCACGTCAGCGGGCGTGGCGGCGCACGGAACGAGGAATGGCATTGCTTCCTCGAGTTGAGGCGATCTTGTCTTGAGACCTACCGCGTGGGCCTGCCGCTTGACCCAGCAGAAGCCGACCTCATCGAATTGGATCTTATCAGGAGGTAACCCAAACTTCATGGCAAGATCGCGCGAAACCGCCGTGGAGCTTGCCGCGAGCGTATATGGGAGTAATATACAGCTCGTGAAGGAATTCCCAGACGAACTCGCGCGCTGTGTGGGATTCGAATGGGATACGGGCAATGCGGACAAGAACTGGGACTTACACAAGGTCACTCGCGCAGAGGCCGAGGGTGTCTTCTTCAATCGGCCATTCATAGTCGCACCTGACTCGGGGCACTCCCAGCGCGAGCCTCGATATGCGGCCTTGGGCCGGACGGACCAACGGCGACTGCTCACGGTCATATTCACTGTGCGAGGAGCCTTGCTGCGAGTCATTTCTGCGCGAGACATGAGCCGGCGAGAACGGAGAATTTATGAGCAAGCGAGTAGCAAAGCGTAGGAAGGAGATTCCGAGGTTCGCCAACGAGGACCAGGAGCGGCGTTTCTGGGCCAAGGAAGACACGGCTGACTACTTCGACTGGGACAAGGCCGTGCAACCGACGCTGCCCGCCTTGAAGCCGACGACGACGGCGATTTCTCTTCGGTTGCCAGTGGCGATGCTGGAGGACTTGAAGAGTTTGGCTAACAAGAGGGACGTTCCCTACCAATCGCTCATGAAACTGTATCTGTCGGAACGAATCGGCCGGGAACGAACCAAGAAGGCCTCCTGAGCCGCCAATCCCTTTGAGCAAGAATTCGACAGATCACAAGGCTGCGCAACAGGCTCTGCCCGACTTGCAACCGACGACCGCGGCAATTTCTTCTCGCCTGCCGGTGGCGATGCTCGAAGAAGGCCTCACGGCGCATGCGTGCTCGATACACGGCACAGGATCTCTGTTATGATCGGGCCACGGAGGAGAGCGCCATGATCGAAAAGCTTGGCTCGACGAAGAGTTGGTTGTTTGTTTGGATGGCGTACGCTTGCGCCATCGGTTCCGCCGGGCTCTTCAGCGCATGTGGTTCAGGGGACTCAGGCGGCGCGGGGACTTCAGGCGGCGCGGGGACTTCGGGCGGCGCGGGGGCTTCGGGCGGCGCGGGGACTTCGGGCGGTTCGAGCGCCTCGGCTGGTTCGGGGCCTTCAGGTGGCGCGGGGGCCGCGGCAGGCTCAGCGGCCTCGGCTGGCTCGGGTGGCAGCGGCAGCACCGTGGTGCCGGTCCAACCCGGCCAGCCCGGCAATCCCGACGGTCATTGTCCGATTCCCACCGATGCGCAACTCGAGGACGTGTCGAGTCCAACCGCAGTCATAGGCACGGGTACGCCGGACAGCTGCACCGCCGACGCATTCATCGCCGCGGTCGCGGCAGGCGGCATCATCACGTTCAACTGTGGTCCGGATCCAGCGACCATCACGCTGACCAAACCAGCCAAGGTGTTCAACGACAAAGGCCCGAAGATCGTCATTGATGGCGGGGGCAAGGTCATCCTCAGCGGGGGCGGCACCACGCGCATTCTCTACATGAACACCTGCGACCAGAATCAGGTCTGGACCACTAGCCACTGCGACAATCAGGAGACACCCCAGCTCACGGTGCAGAATTTGACCTTCGCCAACGCCAACTCCAAAGGTGAAACCACATACGACGGCGGCGGTGCCATCTATGCCAGCGGAGGGCGTCTCAAGGTCATCAATTCTCGATTCATAAACAATGTGTGTGCCGACAGCGGTCCCGATGTGGGCGGCGCGGGTATCCGCGCCTTCGAGCAATACAACAATCTGCCAGTGTACGTCGTCAACAGCACCTTCGGCGGAGCCGACGGCGCCGGCAATGTGTGTTCCAACGGCGGAGGCATCAGCAGCATCGGCGTGTCGTGGACCATCCTCAACAGCCTGTTCAGCTACAACCACGCCATAGGCAACGGCGGCAACCCAGCAACCGCGGGCACGCCCGGCGGCGGCAGCGGCGGCGCCATCTACAACGACGGCAACAACATGACCCTCAGTCTGTGCGGCACGCGCATCGAGTACAATCAGGTGAATGCGTTCGGCAGCGCGATCTTCTTCGTCAACGACGATCAGAAGACTGGCAGTATCGTCATCGATAGTTCGGTCATCACCAACAACGTCGGCGGCTCGTGGTACCCGCAACACCCGCAGATTTCTGAGTTCGACGACACGCCGACCACAGTCACCAATTCGACCATACAGTGAATGGACTGGCGACTTACGCCGCGGCCCGGTGGCTCCGGCCAGGCTGCACCGCGGAGATGAAGGTCACGCTCTGGTACTTCTCCTCGGTGCGCCGGAGCAGGTACTCGGTCTCGAACAAGACCAGCGGCCGACCTTCTACATCGACCACGCAGCTCTGCCGGCCGGGTAGTTCCAGCTGGTCGAAGTCGATTCCGTCACCCTCGATCCAGCGCGCAAAGCGGTAGGGCAGACGATCGAACCCGATGCGCACGCCGTATTCGCCGCGCAGGCGGTGCTCGACGACTTCGAACTGCAGCGCGCCCACCGCACCCAGGATCGGGTCGCGTTCCATGCGCTGCCGATCGTAGAACACCTGCACCGCCCCTTCCTCTGACAGCTGTTCCAGCCCCTTCTTGAGCTGTTTTCGCTTGAGCGGATCGTGGAGGCGCACGCGCACGAAATGTTCCGGCGAAAAGCGCGGGATGCCCTCGAATTCCAGCGGCTGCGCTTCGCACAGGCTGTCGCCGATGCGCAGAACCCCCGGATCCCACAGGCCCACGATATCGCCGGAAAAGGCCTCATCCACCACGGTGCGCGTCTGGGCCATGAACTGCACCGAGCGGGCGAGCGTCAGAGTCTTGCCCGTGCGCACATGCTGCACATCCATGCCGCGCACGAAACGGCCGCTGCAGATGCGCACGAACGCGATGCGATCGCGGTGCTGGGGATCCATGTTGGCCTGGATCTTGAAAACGAAGCCCGAGAACGCGGGCTCGTCGGCGGCCAGAGGTCCGGCCGAGGTCATGCGCGTGCGCGGCGCCGGTGCCAGATCCACGAAGTGATCCAGCAGGGGTTCCAGCCCGCAGTTGGTCATGGCGCTGCCGAAAAAGACCGGCGTGATCTGACCGGCGAGGAAACCCTCACGGTCAAAGGGCGTGCCGGCCGTATCCAGCAGGGCCACATCTTCGCGCAAACGATCCATCTGGCTTTGCCCGATAATCTGCAGCAGCTCGGCGTCGTCCCAGCTCGCCAGGCGCATCTCGCCCCGGCGGCTGCCGCTTGACCCTTGGAAGACCTGCAGCGACCGGGTCCAGCGATCGACTAGCCCCACGAACGAGCGACCGAAGCCGATCGGCCAATTGGCCGGGCTGCACGGAATGCCGAGCACGCGCTCGATCTCGTCGAGAAGTTCGAATGGATCCTTGCCGTCCCGGTCCAGCTTATTGACGAAGGTCACGATGGGGATGCCGCGCATGCGACAGACCTGAAACAGCTTGATGGTCTGCGGCTCCACGCCCTTGACGCAATCAATGAGCATGATGGCGGTGTCGGCCGCCGCCAGAGTGCGGTAGGTGTCCTCGGAGAAGTCGTTGTGGCCGGGCGTGTCCAGCAGGTTCATCTGCCGGCCGGCGTACTCGAACTGCAGCACGCTGCTCGATACCGAAATCCCGCGCTGCCGCTCGATGTCCATCCAGTCACTGGTTGTCTGCCGCCCGTCGCCCCGGCTGCGCACCGAGCCCGCCACGTGCAGCGCACCCCCATAGAGCAGCAGCTTCTCGGTCAACGTGGTCTTGCCCGCGTCAGGGTGCGAAATGATGGCAAAGGTGCGCCGGGCCGCAATCTCGGCCCGCAAGCGATTCAACGGCTCGTCCATGGAGGCGCGTAGAGTAGCAGGAGAATGGCGACTATGCGCGAACGAGATCGACGAGGTCGGACTGGCGGCGCCGTTCAGGTCTGCAAGGTGCGGCCATCAATGCTGGTGGTCTAGTCTGACGCTGTTTCGCTAGATTCGGAATCTTCCGAATCGCTTGCCCCATCAGGAGACACGGAACAGGCGCCGCCCGCATCCGGCGCGCAGCAAATGCCGGGTTGTTGGCCAGTGCCAAGCACACAGCGGTAGCCCAACGGACAGCCATTGTCGTCGTGACAGACGAGGGTGCTCGGGTCGACCGTGGGGTTGTACTTGCAGGCGGAAACACCAGGCAGCAACAAAGCCGACGCGAGCAAGAAAGCTTTTCTCAGGCCCATGACCTAGAAACTCCCCTGCATGACGGCGCCAGTTCCGCCCGGCAGCAGCACGGGCAAGAAGCTCAAGGAATCGGAAGCGGGCGCGTGGGCTTCCCGGTAGCCGAGGTAGTAGAGAAATCCGCCGTCCACGAGCAAAGCCGCGCCCAGGGTGTAGCCCATCCACTGCAGATTCGAGTATCGCCGGCCGCGATCGTCCTTGCTTCTGCTGTAGGTGTGCTGGGCGTTGTCGGACGTGACCTGGTTGGCGATGCTCCGGGCCGTCAGGCTGAAGATCACCCCGGTGACAATGCCTGCAGCTCCAATGGAGCCAATCACGATTCCCCCCAAGCGCAGTCCGGCGCCGCGGGAGTCCGCCGACGGCTGGGCCGGCGTGGTCTGGGCAACGCCGGCCGGGGCGGCAGCCGCCACGGGCTTGTCTGTCGCCGCGGGCGCGGGAACCGCGGGAGGTGCGGGCTGGGCCTCGGCCGGGATGCTGGAGGCCTGAGTCTCTTGCGGAGCCGCCTGTTGCGCACGGGCTGGGACGGTTGCCAGCAGGAATGCGCAGGCCAGTGCTCCTGCTAGCACCCCGCGCAGCCGGGGCCGCAACGAAGTCGCCATCGTCCTGGCAGCGTGGGGAACAACCATAGTCAGTCGCTCATTTGAGCGTGGAGGTCGGTCCGTGTCAATACCTCGAATCTTGGATACCTAGCCGAAACTGCGGGCGAACAGGGCGTCGATGGCGGCACTCCCATTCGCCTCAAGAAAGCGCGTGCCTGTTCCACAGAACAGGGGCTGGCGAATGATCGGCTCGGCTGCGCCTTCCCAGACTTCGCCATTCCAGCGGAACCACGCGGAGCGCACTTGGTCGAATACGTACACCGGCTTGTTGAACATGCGCGCGTACTCGGCGGCGATGCCCGTGCCGCCGGTCACGGTGTCGTCCTGATTGATCTTTCCGACGACGAAGATCTCTTGCCCGTTCTGCACCTGGTGCCAGATGGTCTGCAGAATGCTGCGGAAGATGGGGGTGTCGGGATACTTGCGGTGCATGAGCTTGCTGAGGTAGCCGAGGCTGACATCGCCGTGGCGCAATTCGGCCCGGGTCAGCACGCGTCGGCCGCGCTGGCGTGCGGGGTTGTGCCTCTCGAAGGTGAAATTTACCTCGTCGATGCCGTAGCGTTCCGCCGCGGCTCCGAACATCGCTTCGGCGCCAGTGGCGGCGCCGCTAAAACAGATGCAGTCCTCGCGCTTCATTTTCGGTCCTTGTGTCCTGGTTACAGTGCCGCCGTGGTCCGTCAACGAAACCTCGGCACAGCAGGGCACGATGGTCCATGGCCCGCAGCGGGCGGGAGGATGTCCGATGGAATGGTCAAGGTCAACCAACAGTCAGCGCCGGAGCGCCGCGCCAATGGCGTATCAGAGAACAATCGATGTCCACGAATCTCGCGAATCCGCGGTCGTTCGTGACGAGAGTGGTCCAGCAGGCGTACAATCGTAGTTGACCGGGGAACGATCAGACTGGAGGGGCGCTGATCCAGACAGGAGGTGACGACCATGACCATCCTGTCTTCCTTCCAGAAAATGATCGAAGATCGGCTGTAGCCCAGCTCAGGCTACGGACATCCGGCGGCACCGGTCCGGCGCAACACGATGGCGTCCATCGCATCCAGATCGACGCTGGACGCGGCCGAGCCGTCGTTGTAACGCGCGGTTGATTGCAGCAGGAGCGCGTCGGCCATCAGCGTTCCCGCGCCGGCGTTGCGTACGCGCACCACGGTCTGGTCGGCGGCGCGCAAGGCCACGCTGGCCACGCGGTGCCACTGGTCGCCGGTCGCGCTCTGGTCAAGCGTGGCGGTGGCCAGCACGGTACTGCCCACCATCACTTCGAACACGGCCTGCTTGGTCCAGCCCGCCTGCCCGGGCGCTGCGGCCCACCAGGCGTCAATGCTGTAGGTGTCGTCAGCGCGGATGTCGAGAGCCCAGGTGGCGTCGCCCGTGCCGCTCGTCAGTTCGTGACAGCCGGGCCGCCAGTTGTGGAAGAAGGGACCGGTGGCGGTCCAGTCCCCGCTGTCGTAGTCACAGCTTTGCCAGGGGCCGGTGGTGCTGAATGCGGCACTGGAATCGTCGACAATCAGGAAGGTGCGCGGGGCTTGTGCGCCGGAAAGACGCGCGAGATCGCTGCCCACACTGACGGTCTGCCGATCATGCGTGCCGTTCAAGACGGCCAGGCCATTTGTGAATGCCCGCGTGAACACATCGGCCGGGTGCTCCGTGATCTGGACGCCGTCCAGCCACACGGTCCCCACGACGACTCCGATGGAGAATCCCAACTCGCCGTCGACCGCGGTGACGCTGGCCTCGAAGGTGAGCTGAACCTTCGTCCACTGCGGCGTCAGCGTCACCTGTTGCCACAGACCGTAGTTGTCCCAGTTGGCCACCTGCTTCTGCAGACCGATGGAAATCGGTTGGCTGGCCGACCCCTTGGCCATGAACATTACGTCGTAGCTCTGCCCTTGAACGATTGAGATGTCGCGGTGCTGGACAGCGATGTGCCAGTCCACGCCTTGGCCTGCGTTGCTGACATCGGCGCGCAGGGCCTGCTGGCCGTCGGCCACGTCGCTGGATTCCAGCTGGAAGGTGGCGGCGGCGCCCACGTCGGTGTTGACCCAGGTCGTCCACGGCGCCAGCGCCGCGTTCTCGAAGCCGCCATCGCTGACATGGTCGCTGGCAACCGTGCCGGGCAAGGCCACGCGCTGGGCAGCGCCGCAGGGCTGGCCCAAGTCGAAGTCCAGCTCGTCGTACCACCAATCGTTGCCGTGGTAGGTGTCACCGTACTCATAGGCGAAGTAGCCGTCGTTCATCAGGGTCACGCCCAGCCCGAAGCGCATGTTGGGCCAGTCGCCACGCGCAAATTCCAGCGTCGAGGCCGGGATGGTATTCAGTGGGTCGTAGCCGTAGCCGTAGCCGATCTGCATGGGCGGCGCGGCCTCGATCATGGTGACCACGGGCTTCTGTCCCAGGGTGTACCAAGGTTGGTACATGCCCCAGAAATCGGCGAACGGGTTCAGGCCCTCGCGCACCTCGGGCACGATGAAGCCGAAGCTGTCGCCGTTGAAGATCTGGCCCAGCTCGGCATCGGGCGGTCGGGGCAGGTGCCCGGTCACGATGGCCCAGGGCATCCACTTGCGAAAGGCGCGCAGCTCGTCGTACACGCCCTTTTTCCAGGCAGCGTCCAGCCACGTCGGATCGTCGGGCAGACCGTCATCATTGGCGTCGACCGAAACCGCGTTGCCGTAGATGTCCTGCTTCACCCACGACTGGCTGGTGAAGAAGTTGTCGAAAAAACAGCCATCAACCGCAAAATCGGCGTCGACCAGTTGCTGGTAGGCGTACTGGGCCTGCATGGCGGCCACTTCAGGCTTGGTCAGATTCAGGCGCCAGGCGCCGGGCCACACTTCGATCTTCTTGCCGGTGGTGTCGTGCAGCCAGTAGGCGTCGGGCACGCCGGCCTGGCTGGAGGTGTCGCGCTCGACAGTGTTGATCGAGCGCGTGATGAGAATGTTGGGATTGAGCGTGCGCAGGGTCTGGATCTCCTGCGGGGTGAAACCGGCCCCGTTGTAGAGATCAATGCGCGCGGCGTGCGGCAGGCCCTGCTCGACCACTTGCCACGAGCCCCACAGATTGCCCTTGCGCGGGAAGTTCGGGTTGGCGTTGGGCAGGGATCGGTACTTGAGATCTAGGGCGTAGTTCGCGCCTGCGTCGCAGCGAACGGCAATGTGATTTACCACCATTGTGCTGGGGTCGAGGCCGGTGAACGTGGTCTGGTGTGATGTCGTGCCTTGCCCGGACGAAAACGGGGTCATGTCAACATAGCTGGCCGTCGCGCTGAAGGACCAGGCGCAGTTGCTGGGCTGATCGCTGGTCACGGCGAAAGGCAGGCTGGTGGTGCCCGCAGGCAACAGCGTACTGGGCGGGGTCGGCTCGCACAGGGGCTGCGAGCAACTGGTTGCCGGGCTCTCGTCTGCCTCCGGAGCGTCGGCAGCGATTGCTGCATCGCTGGGACTGCCCACGCGTGAGTGGCCCGAGCTGCACGCCGCCACTTCGGCGCCAGCGAATCCAAGCAAGGCTGCAAGCGCGCACATTCGTTGCATGCGAACTCTCCCGATTGACCAGCTTGCCATTGACCGACCCGCTTGGATAGCATCGTCTGTGCCGTCGCTGGGCGGCGCTGGGTCAACCCGCACCTCGCAACCGCGCCAATCGCTCCGCGGCTTCGGCCATGCGGCCCGGCTCGCCCACGCGCTCGGCACGCCAAAGGAGATTGTGCGGGGTCACGGTGGGCGCCACGAAGTTGACCACGGTGGTCTGCCAACCCGCGGCCTCCAGGCGCAGGGTGCGCTCGGCATCCACAATCGACTGGATGAAGCGGCGTCGCACCTCGGCGTGGCGAGGCAGGCCCAATTGCTCCGCGCGCTGCTGCGCCAGGGTAGCGGCCGCCACGTCTTTCGATGTGCAGCAGGGAACCAGCAACAACGTGCGCGCCTGCGCAGCCAGCGTCTGGTCAATGATCACGTCAGAAGCCGGACCGCAGGCGTGCAGCGCGACCACGAGATCGGGCTCTGTGGGCCAGGCCGCCGCATCCTCGACTTTCGCCGTTACCACTTCGACGGCCACGCCAGGCGCTCGTAGTCGCGCGATGGCGTCGCGACACGCGGCCACGCGCGCTGGCTCGCGCTCGATCACGCGCACGCGCGCCGGCTGGCCACGCGGCGCCAGGATCAGCTCCGCGGCGAGGAGGCCCACATAGGCCTTGCCTGCCGCCGCATCCACCAGGACCAGCTCGGTCTTGGTCGGCCGACGGGCTACCGCCCTCTCCACCTCGACCAGCAACCCTGCCATTTCGTCTGACTTGCGCCGATCTTCGTCGCGCAGACTAGTCGCAGGCGCGTCAATGAAGAGGCGGTGCAAGATCTCGTCGAGTTGGGCGCGGGCACGATTCATGGCGCGTGGGTCTGCGGCGTTGGGAGCGTAGTGGTACTATGGCCTGGAGATGGAAGATGTATCAACAACCCGCGTCTTCCCGCCGAGGACGTTGGGTTGCCTCTTTCCGCTGCTCGCACTAACGATGGTGGCTTGTACGAGCGGCGGGGCCGCGGCGGGAGGCACGGCTGGCAGGGTCATGGACACTGGGGGAGCGGTGCCCGCTGACGGCCCGAATCCGATCGCGGGGACAAGCAGCAGCGCAGCCGGAAGTGGCGGGGCGACGGCGAGCGGGGGTACGACCGAGGCCGGCGGCGTGATCGCAAGCAGCGGCGCGACCGCAAACGGCGGCACCATCGGAAGCGGCGGTACGACGAGCAACGGCGGCACGGGCGCAGGCAGCGGCGCCACCACGAGCAGCGACGCCACAGCGAGCGGCGGTACCACTGGCAGCGCCGGCATGATCGCAAGCGGCGGCGCGATGGGAAGCAGCGGCACCACGGCGAGCGGCGGTACGACGAAGAGTGGCGGCACCGCAAAGACGGGCGGCGGGACCGCAAGCGGCGGTACCGCTGCCAACGGCGGTGCGACGAAGAGTGGCGGCACGACCAGCACGACATCAGCCAGCGGAGGCGCCTCGGGCGGTGCGAGCGCAACCGGCTTCGCCCTGCCTGCGCTTGCCCCTGTTCCCACCATCCCGGCTCCCAAGACGTGCGGCTCTGTCGCCCTCGGCGATCCAGCCAGCTTCGCCGAAGTGAAGATGGATTTCCCCATCGAGACTGGAACTTTCCAGCCGACCTGGGACTCGCTGGCGGCAAACTACCCGAGCAACGACATTGCCTGGCTACGCCAGGCCAAGTTCGGCATCTGGGTGCACTTTGGTCCCCAGGCCGCCGGACAAAGCGGCGACTGGTACGCGCGAAAGATGTACATAGAAAACGAGACCTGGGGCAGCCCCGCCTACGACAATCACATCCGTGACTTCGGGCATCCGTCGGTGGCCGGCTACAAAGATATCCTGCAGAATTGGAATCCTTCAGCCCTGGATCCAGCGGCGCTGACCAAGACCTATCACGATGCCGGCGTGCGGTTTCTTCTGGTTCAAGGCGTGCACCACGACGAGTACGACAACTGGAACTCCCGCTACCAGTTATGGAACTCGGTCAACCTCAGCCCGCATCGCGATCTGCTGAGCGAGTGGAGGGCCGCGGTTCGCGCCCAGGGCATGCGCTATGGTGTCACCTTCCATCACGAATATAGCTGGTGGTGGTACCAGAGCGCCTTTCGCGCCGACGTTACCAACAACCAGGGTAAGCTCGGCGTACCCTACGATGCCGAGCAGATTTCACTACTGACCACCGATGTCGGCCAGTGGTGGCAAGGCCTCGACCCCCGCATGCTCTACGGGATCAACCTGCGCGAATACGACGGTGTTTGCAACGGCATCGACAGCATGAACACCACCATTCCCCAGGGCATCTTCAGCAATCACCTGGACTACGCCCACTGGTACGTGACCTGGTGGGCACTGCGCATTATAGATGTGATCGAGAACTACGACCCTGACTTCATTTACACCGACGGCGATTCCACGCAGCCGTTTTCGGGATTGAAGAGCGGCACCGGCTACAAGGCTGACGGGATTCAGCGCGTTCTCGCGCACTACTTCAATCGCACGCTGGAGCGACGCGCTTCCCTCGACACCTTCGGCATAGTCAAATTCCACGGTCCCAACAAGGGCATCGTCACCACCTTTGAGAACAATTATCCCGCCGCCGTCAAAACCGACCAGCCGTGGATTGGCGAAGTGCCAGTCGGCGACTGGTTCTACGACACCGGCTTCAGTTACGACCCCGGCATGGTGATTCGCTACCTGCTGGAATGCGTATCGCGCGACGGGGCGGCCGCCATCTGCATTGCGCTCAAGCCCGATGGATCATTGGATCCTGGCAGTGTCACCCAGCTCAAAGCCATTGGCGATTGGATGAACATCAACAGCGCCGGCATCTACGGCAGCAGCGCGTGGATCAAATATGGCGAGGGCACGAACACGCAACCCACTGGCAAGCTAAGCAGCACGCAGGCCAGTGCCACGTTCAGTACCGCAGACTTCCGCTTCACCGTCGGGCAGGACGGCTTCCTCTACGCCTTTTGCATGAAGGTGCCGGCGGCTGGCGCCAAGATCACCATCACATCGCTGGGCACCAACCAGACCGCGCTTTCGGGCCGCATCCAGTCGGTGTCTCTGCTGGGCAGCAGCGCCACCCTGGTCTGGACCCAGACCGCGACCGGGCTCACTATCACCTGCCCAGCGGCCATGCCCTTCCAAACCGCGGTCGGCTTCAAAATTGGACCGGCGAATCTGGCCAAAGCAGCGGCGGCCCACTGAGCCCTATTTCTTGGCCAGCGCCGGACGTGACTTGCGCTGTTGCCACAGATCCCATAGCAGATACGCGACCATTGCGACGTTGAAGATCAGCAGCACCAATCGCGTTGCCGTGGCCTTCTGCGCGGCTTCGTAGATCTCCACCGGAACGTAGATTCCTCCGCTGAGCGCGCCCAACCATTCAGCCCAACGCCGGCCTTTCCACAGACCCGCGGCCTCAAGTAAACGCAGCCCAGAATAGGCGGCGGCGCCAGCGGCCAAGGCCCACAGGCGAGCATCATCGATTTTCGACGCGACGGCGAGAAAGACTCTCGGGAAGTGCGCTGCCAGATTGAGATGCAAGTGCTTCACGATGTGCTCGGCAATCTGCTGCACATCGTGATGAATGAGCCGCAGCAAACCCAGGCCCACCGCCAGGACAAGAATTCCCTTGGCCGCCTCGTACACCGCCACCGCGCGTAGCCCACTTTGACGTTGCATTCACTATCGTCCCAGCGCCCGTCGCAGATTCACGCGCGAGATGGCCAGCTCGTATTGGGCGCGCAGGTAGTTGAGCCGCGCCTGGGTCAAAGCCGACTGCGCCTCCAGCAGATCGGTGGTCGTGGCGGTGCCGGCCTGCAGTTGCGCATCGGTCACTCGATAGGCTTCCCGCGCGCTGTCGATGGTCTGCTCTGCGACTGAAATGGCGCTGGCCGCAGCGTCGAGCTGGGCCATGCCCGAGGTCACCTCGGCGCGAACCTGCTGCTTCTGGTTTTCCAGATCGAACGCGGCTGCGCGCGCCTGCGCCCGGCTGGCGCGATAGGCGGCGTAGCTGGCACCCCATTCCCAGATGGCCCACTGGGCCTTCAACCCGATAAACTCCGAATTCGTGGGCACGATGACCTGACCGTAAGAACGCAGGTAGGCGCCCTCCAGATCGATCTCGGGCAGCAGGGCATACAGGCGCGCCCGTTGCTGGTGTTCGCCCGCTTTCAAAGAAAGCCGGGTCTGCAGAATCTCGGGCCGCCCGCTCAGGGCCTGATCCTGGGCCGCCGAAGGCTCGGGCCGCTTCTGGCCCGACTCGAGCAGAGATTTCGGCTCTACGAAAGTCACCCCCGCATCGTCGGCGGCTAGGCCCATGAGGGCCAGCAGCCCGGCGCGCGACACCAACTCCTGCGAGTGCGCTTGAATCGCTTGTTGGCGCGCGTTCGCCGCAGCCACCTGCACCCGTAGCACGTCGGCTTCCGTGAGCACGCCCGTGGCCAACTGCGCACGCGCCACGTCCAGGCGATCGTTGAGCTCGCGCTCGGAGGCAAGGGCCGTGCCCTCCAGCGCCCTGGCCTCGAACACCCGCAGGTACAGGGTTTCCACCGCTTGGCGCAAGGACAGCTCCGCGCTTTCCACCTGGGCTGCGCCGGCTTCGGCACTCTCTTGTTGGCCGGAGTAATCGGCAGACAGGCGCAACAGTCCAAGCAGTGGCTGATCCGCCGCAACCGTGAACATGTTGGTGTCCCGCCCGCGCACCCGGAAGGACGCGACCGGGCTGATGGCTGCGTCGAAGGTCGAATTGTAATGCTGGTATTCGTCGCCCAGATGAATCGCAGGCGCCAGGCGGCGCGCGGTGCTGCTGGCCGCAGCCTGCCCCGCTTCCAGGCGCGCCCGCGCGGCCTGCAAAGCGGCGTTCTGTGCCATGGCCATGGCCACCGCCTCATCGACCGTGATCACACGCGACTCGCCCGCCGCTGCGTCGACGGACGACAGCGTGGCAAGTGCGCAACAAAGAAGCGAGAAAAGCCTACGCATCGATCACCTTAGATGCACGGTCACGTCCACCGAATACCCGGCCCGCAGATCGAGATCCTTGGGGGGATTGACCCAGGCGATGCGCACCGGAATCCGCTGCACCAGTTTCACGAAATTGCCCGTAGCATTGTCCGACGGGATCAGCGAAAAAGTTGCGCCGGTGCCGCCCGAGAAACTTTCCACCCGGCCTTCCAGCTTGCGGCCGGGATAGGCGTCCACGGTGAGGACCGCCCGCTGCCCGGGTTTCATGTGACCCACCTGGGTCTCCTTGAAATTGGCCACCACGTAGGTCGCAGTCGGAACGATAGAAACCACCGGCTGCCCAACAGCGGCCAGTTGCCCCGCGTGCGCCACCAGCTTGGAAGCCCAGCCGTCTACCGGCGCCTGAATCTTGGTGTACGACAGTTGCAGCCGCGCCAGGTCCAACGTCGCCTGCGCGCTTTGCATCCGCGCGTGGGCCAGCGCCGCGTTGGCCTCGGCCACCGCGATCTGCGGCTCCACTGGCGCACTCTGGCTCAAACGGCCGCGCGCCTCGCTCACGCGCGTCTCGGCGCTGCGCCGGGCATCCTGGGCAAAGGCCAACTGCGCGCGGGCCTGGGCCAGCGCCGCCTGACTGCCGTCGTAGGAGATCTGGGCCGCGTCCAGGCGATCTTGCGGAATGGCGTGTGCGGCACGCAATTGCTTAGCGCGATCGAGATCGATCTGGGTCTTGTGGAAATCGGCCTCAGCGCGCGCCACAGCCGCATGGGCCGCCGCCACCTGGGCCGAAGCGCTGCTCACTCCGACTGACGAGCCGCTGACCGCGGCTTGCGCGCTGGCGAACCCGCCACGTGAGCTGGCCCGCACCACCTGCACCTGCGCGTCGGCTGACTTGGCTTGCGCCTCCGCACTCGACAGCTCGGCCTCGGCCTGGCGCACGCGGGCCGCATAGTCGGCGTCGTCGATCTCGGCCAGCAAGTCGCCCTTCTTCACGATCTGGTTTTCCTCGATGCGAATCGCGACTACTTGTCCCGCCACGCGCGTGGCCACCGGGACCACGTCGGACGTGATCTGGGCATCGTCGGTGTCTTCCTCGCCGGCCGTGGCGATCATGTACACGCTCACGCCGGCCAGAACCGTGCCGATGATCACGGCCAGAACCACGAAGGGTCGGCGCTTGTTGCGCGGTCTGGACAAGGCGTTGTCGGCCACTGGGCCGTTCTTCTCATTCGCAAGCAGCGGGGATTCCTTCATGTCACATCTCCACGTGAACCGGGGGCCCGGCAGCGTCGGACGGGGCCTGCTGAGGTGATCGCTTCAGGAAGTACACCAAGGGCAACACGCACAGGAACGAGATCCCAGTGAGCAAGAAGACCTGTTCAAAGGCAATCACCGCCGACTGCTGTGCCACGGCCCCGGCCACCACGCGCAGGGCGCCGTCGTGAGCCGCCGACGCGTTCATGCCCATCTGCGCGAACATCCGTTGCGCGCCGTAGAGGCGCGGCAGCAGCGTGGGCGAACCCGCGACGACATGGGTGGCGAGAACCGACCGCACCGCCGTCATGTGGCGCGTGAGCAGAGTGGCGAAGATCGCCAACCCTATTGAGCCGCCAATGAAGCGCACCACCGAGTTCAATCCCGCCGCATCAGCCAGCTTGGCCCGCGGAATTCGGCTGAGCGCCGTGGTGGCCAAGGGCACGAACAGACAGCTGAACCCCAACCCCTGCACCAGAAGCGCGCTGACGATCCCACTTTCCGACGTGGCCAGGGTGTAGTGGCTCATCATCCAAGTGCTGACCGCCACGCAGGTGACGCCGAAGCTGACCACCAGACGCGGCGAGAGGGCGTTGTAGGTGCGGCCCACGATGGGCGTGACCACCATCATGATGAGAGCGCGAGGCATGAGGGCAAGCCCCGACTGCGTCGCGGTGTAGCCCAGGACTTCTTGCAAGAACACCGGCAACAAAAAAGTCACCGACATGAGCAGTGCGAACATCACCCCGCCCACCACTGTCCCCGCGGTGAACACGCTGTCCTTGAACAGCGCGATGTCCACCGCAGGAGCCACAGCGGTCATCTCGCGAACGATGAAGCTGGCGAGCGCCACGAACGAGACCAAGGTGAGTCCAGAAATGACCTGTGAGTTGAACCAGTCGTCGCGATTTCCTTCCTCAAGCACGTATTGCAAAGCCGCCAACCCGATGCTGAGCAGGGCGATGCCGACCCAATCCAGATTGGCCCGGCGCTTTGTCGCCATGGCCCGCTGGGCGGCGCGAATGTCTTCGGGCTCCCGCACGAAATTGGACACCATAGTCAGCGCCAGCACGCCCACCGGCACGTTGATGAAGAAGATCCATGGCCAACTGTAGTTGTCCACGATGTAGCCGCCCAAAGTTGGTCCCACAGCCGGCCCGATGATCACCGCCATGCCGAACACGGCCATGGCCATTCCTTGTTCCTTGAGTGGGAAGGTCTGGCGCAAAATGGCCTGCTCGGTGGGCTGCAAGGCGCCCGCCCCCAGCCCCTGCAGAAAACGAAACGCCACCAGAGTGGTCAGGCTGCCGGCCAGACCGCACAAGGCGGACGACAGGATAAACATCGCCAAGGCGGCCATGTACACGCGCTTCTGGCCGAAAAGGTGCCCCAGAAACGCGGTCAGCGGCATGACCACCACATTGGCGATGACGAAGCCGGTGGTGACCCAGGTGATCTCCTCGACCGTGGCCCCGAGCGATCCGCGCAGATGCGGCACGGCCACATTCACAATCGACGCGTCGATGGTGCCCATCAGCGTGCCAAAGGTTACCGAAACCGTGACCAGCCACTTGTTCACTGGCGGCGGCCCGCTGGGCGAGCCGGCGGCCATGGAGTTGTTCACAGGTGGCAAGCGAATTTCCGCAGGTCAGGCAAATGGATGTCGCAACATACGTTCCAGTCCCAAATAGTCAACCTCTGCTCTCGCTTCCTTGGCTTGGTTGGATGCTCCTCCGACGGGAGAATTCCAGACAGTCGTGCTAGACGGTGGACTGCACATGCCCAGCACCAGTCGTCGCGTCGCGAGCTTCACCGAATCCGTCATTCGCCATATGACCCGCCTGGCCAATGCCCACGGGGCCATCAACCTGTCGCAAGGTTTTCCCGATTTCGACCCACCCGAGGTGCTCAAGCAGGCGGCCGAGCACGCCGGCCGGCACGGTCCACATCAGTACGCGGTGACATGGGGCGCACCCGCCTTCCGTGAGGCCCTGGCGCGCAAGCAGTCCCGATTCACGGGCCTGGACATCGACCCGGACGCGAACATCGTAGTCACTTGCGGCAGCACGGAAGCCATGATGGCCGCGATGATGACCGCCTGCAATCCCGGCGACCGCGTGATTGTCTTTTCGCCTTTCTACGAAAACTACGTGGCTGACACCATCCTGTCGGGCGCTGAACCGATCTACGTGCCGCTGCACCCGCCCGATTTTCGCTTCGACGAGGCCGAACTGCGGGCTGCCTTCGCCCGGCGACCCAAGGCGATAATCCTGTGCAACCCCGCCAATCCCACGGGCCGGGTCTTCACCAGGGGCGAACTCGAATTGATCGGTCGGCTTGCCACGCAAGCAGACGCCTTCGTGATCACCGACGAGGTCTACGAACACATCGTGTTCGCGCCCCACCAGCACACCTATTTTGCGGCCCTGCCAGGTCTGTTCGATCGCACCATCACCTGCGGATCGCTGTCCAAGACCTACTCGGTGACTGGCTGGCGGCTGGGCTATGTCATCGCGGCACCGGCCGTGATCGCAGGCGCGCGCAAGGTGCACGACTTTCTCACCGTGGGGGCAGCGGCGCCGTTGCAGGAAGCGGCGGTGGCCGGTCTCAACCTGCCCGACAGCTATTACACCGAACTGCAAGCCAGCTACACTGCGAAGCGTGAACTGTTCCTGGGATTCCTCCGACAGACAGGTCTGCGCTTCACCGAACCCGAGGGTGCCTACTACGTTCTGGTGGACATTGCAGAATCAGGATGGACCGACGATCGGGCCTTCTGCGACTGGCTGGTCAAGCAGGTCGGCGTGGCCGCGGTTCCCGGCTCCAGCTTCTTTCACGAGCCGGTACGCAACCTGATTCGCTTCCACTTTGCCAAGCGGCCCGAAACCCTGGAAGCAGCCGGGCAGCGGCTCATTGGCCTACGCGAACGTGCCGCGCAGGCGCCCGAGCGTGTGTAGCAGCAGCGCGGGGCGAGCGGTTCCTCGCCCCGTGGCAGAGACTGCCTACTGGAACGACAGGGCGGTCACGCAGAAATCGTACGCACCAGCCGTCGCGCCTGCACTGGCCTCGATCTGGATGTTCGTTGCATTGGGTGCACCAGTGAGCGCCGTGCCGCTGGCCGGCTGCCAGCACTCGGTATTAAAACTGGCCCAGGGAATCGTTTGGCTAGCCGAGGTCATCAGGGCGCAATACTGCGTGATACCCACGGTCACTTGCACGCGAGCAGTCGCTCCTCCGGTGGGAAGGCTGCTCAGCGTAACGGATACACCCGATCCGGTGAGCTGCACTGGCGTGGTGTTGGTCAACGTGGTGAGCGGTGACAGGCTGAAGCCGAAGCCAGCTCCCCAAATCGTGTAGGCAGGTGGATTCTGCGCAAGCGTGGTTCCCGCCGCGCAGAGACTGTTCGCATCCACGCAATAGGTCGAACCCAGGCCGTCACTGAAGCCGAAATCGTAGCCACTGTACGCCCCGACCGTGCACTTTCCGCCGGGACAAGGGAGGCCGCCCGTGCTCTTGGGCGCAGGCGTGCAAGTGGTCACGGCCGTGGATCCGCCCACGGGAGGCGTGGTGGTCGTGCCGCCAACCGGTGGCAGGCTGGTCGTGCCGCCGACCGGCGGGGTATATGTCGAGCCGCCCGAAGGCGTGCCGCCAATCGGCGGGACATAGCTCGAGCCGCCCGAAGGCGTGCCGCCAATCGGCGGGACATAGCTCGAGCCGCCCGAAGGCGTGCCGCCAATCGGCGGAACGTAGCTCGATCCACCCTGAACATAGGTCGAGCCGCCAACTGAAACATAGGTCGAGCCGCCTGTCGGGGCGTGAGTCGTGCCACCCTGAGGGGTCACGTTGCCGCCATTGCCACCCGCGGAACTGTTGCCTCCCCCGCTCGATCCCCCGTTATTGTCCGACGGAGCAGGCAGGCAGTTGGTCGTGCCCAGAAAGAGCAAGCCAACGCAGCTGACTCGCGCGAGAGCCCAGGCTGCGCTTCGAAGCGATCGATTGAAGTCTAGTTTTCCGGTCATGGTTCCCTCTCTTGCCGCCAGATGGATTGTGGCGAACTCTTAACAACGATGGTGAAAGAAACGTGCAACAACTGCCACGGAGTCTGGGGCGAAATATAGATCATTTCACGCAGATCCTGCATTCAATCAGCCGCGCTGGCGCAGGACGCCAAACACTCCCATGGCGCAGAAGGACGCGGCGGTTTCATCGGAAAGCTATCGCCGCGCGCGCGACTCAGTTGCGGCTTCGCGTGGTCATGTACTTCGATCGCTTGGAGGTATTCTGAATGCTGTTAGGGTCTGTGACTGCCACTTCCTTGCCCCAGCCTTGCGGCCCGGCGTAGGTACCGTTGCTGGTCATGTCAGGCTGGCGAGCCTGGATCGTGTAGGCCGGGTAAGCCAAATGCAACTGCCTGCCCGTGCTGGTTGTGAATTCCTCCAGTGCCGGCAGGTGGTACAATCGGCCCGTGCCGACGCCCATACACAGAAAAGTGCGACCTAAGGCGACAGGGACAGTGTCCTGTCTTCTGGCCGCGCTGGTCTTGGCCCTGGCCAGTCCCGCGCGCGCCGACGACGGCGCCACCGAGCAAGCCAGGCAGCACTACGAGATCGGGACCCAGCAGTACGACCTCGGCCATTGGGACGATGCGATCCGAGAATTCGAGAAGGCCTACGAGCTGCGGCCCGACCCCAGCTTCCTCTACAATCTGGCGCAGGCCTACCGCCGCAAGGGCGACCCCAAGCGGGCGCTGGATCTCTACAAGAACTATCTGGCCAAGGTCCCCAAGACTCCTCAGCGCCCCGAGATCGAAGAGAGAATCAAGAGCCTGCAGAAGCAGATCGAGGAAGCGGCCCCTGCCAAGCCCGCCGCGCCTGCGCTGGAACCGACAGTTACATCCCCTGTGCTGCCTGCGAGCCCAGCGGAGGTGCCAGCCCCAACCGAGGCGTCCGCGACGTCTGCGCCGCAGGTCAGCCCAAGCCCAGCGGCCTTGCCTGCGACCAGCCCGGTTTCTCCGCCGGCCCAGCCGACCGGCCAAGCTCCTGCGGCTGCCACCGAAAGCAAGAGCACCCCAGCGTCCGTTGTGGCCAAGGCCAGCGAGCCTGCACCGCGAGGGCGCGGCCTTCGCATCGCAGGCATTGTCTGCGGTTCCGTCGGAGTCGCCGCCATCGTAGTGGGTGCCCTTTATGGGGTGCAAACGCAATCGCTGTCGCACAAAGTCGCCACTGCTGACCAGTTCAATCCGAAGGACGATTCGGCTGGCGCGGCCGCGCAGAAGTCGCAGGGGTCCTACCTTTTCGTGGGCGTGGTCGCCACGTTGGTCGGTGGCGGCCTCTACTACTATGGCTGGCGAGCGGCACGCGAAACACCCTCGCGGGTGAGCGTGAGCCCGGTGGTGGGCCCCGGAACCGCGGGGCTGGCGGCCATGGGGGTGTTCTGATGGCAATCGCGAAGCCAAGCTTCGATCTCCTGTTGACGCTCGGCTTGCTGGCTGCGCTGTCGTGCAAGTACGATCCCCATCCACCCAATGGAGCCCAGAAGTGCGCCGGTACAGACGCCGGAAAACAATGTCCCACTGGATACGAGTGCCGAGCCGGCCGGTGCTACAACACCCCGGCCGATGCCAGCGAACCTGGGCTGGACGCAGCCCAGGCCAGTGACGGGCCGGGCAGCAGCGGAAGCGACGCGGGGACCGGCACCGATACCGGCACGGCCTGTGGCGGACTCAATCGGGGCTGTTGTGCCAACAAACAGTGCAACGCAATAGATACCGTGTGCAACGAGAGCGGGGTCTGCGTCGCCTGCGGCATCACCGGCCGGCCTTGCTGCGCCAACAACGCTTGCCCTGGCGTTGGCTCGATCTGCAACGCCGCAGGCAACTGCGTCGTGTGTGGTTCCAGCGGCTACGTCTGTTGTGCCCTCAACACCTGTTCGGGTAGCAACACCGTCTGTTCCGCCGGCAACTGCGTTCCCTGCGGAACGGCGGATCAGCAGTGCTGCGCCAACAACGCATGCAACGCCTCGCTGGTGTGTTCCAGTGGAACCTGCCGGCAGCCAGGCCTCGATGGCGGAAGCGCGACGTCGACGGTGACGTCGACCTTCACGCCGTACGACGCCGGAATAGCGACGTCCACCGACACCACAACCAAGACGTCCACCAAGTCAACCACGGGTACAAAATCGCAGACCGGGAGCGGCTCCGCGACCGCCACGTCCACAGCGACCACGACCGCCACAGCGACCAAAGCTGATGCTGGGAGCGATGCCTCCACCTCGACCAGCATCACCACCGTGAGGACCCTTCCCCGCACCGGCATCATCACCGGAATCGGAATCGGCACCGTTTCTTCTGTCTCGCCCGGCCTGCCTTCAGCCCAGTAGATGAAACGCCGCCAGTGCGCGCGCGAGCTCGCGAAACGCGGCCGCGCGATGAGAGAGCCGGTTCTTTCCTTCAAGCGGGATCTCGGCCATGGTGAGGCCCAACGACTCGATGAAGAAGAGCGGGTCGTAGCCGAAGCCGCCTGTGCCCTGCAAAGATTCCAGCAGGCGGCCTTCGCACGCACCCATGCGCACGAGTTCCAGACCGCGGGCCGGGTCGACAAACGCGGCGGCGCAGCGGTAGCGAGCGGTGCGCTTTTCCGTCGGGACGCCGGCCAACTCGCGCAACATCTTCTGGTTGTTTCGCGCATCATCGCAGGGCTCACCACTCCATCGCGCCGAGTACACGCCCGGGGCTCCGTGGAGAGCATCCACTTCGATGCCCGAATCGTCGGCCAGGGCCGGCAATCCGGTGGCGGCTGCTGCCTGGCGCGCCTTGCATAAGGCGTTGCCTTCGAAGCTGGGCTCGTCCTCGACGAGCGCGCACGCGGGCGCGATTTCGTCGATGGAAACCAGGTCCCAGGCTAGGCCCGCATCGGCCAGCAGAACGCCGATCTCGCGCAACTTGTGCCGGTTGCGGCTGGCAACCACGACCCTCACGGGAGCTTGGCCGCCTGCAGAGCTTTCTGCTGGAGAGCAAAGAGCTGTTTCGCACCCACGCTGGCCAGCGCCACCAGCTTGGCGTAGTCGTCGGCGGAGAAGGGCTCTCCCTCGGCCGTGCCTTGGATCTCGATGAACTGGCCAGCGTCGGTCATCACGAAATTGAAATCCACGTCAGCCGCCGAGTCCTCCTCGTAGGCCAAATCCAGGCGCGGCTCGCCGGACACCAGGCCCACCGACAGCGCCGCCACCGCCCGGCGCAGGGGATCGTGGGCCAACTTCTCGCTCTTCACCAGCCGCCGCAGGGCCAGGGCCAGCGCGACCCATCCCCCGGTGATGGCCGCTGTGCGTGTGCCGCCGTCGGCCTGGATCACGTCGCAGTCCACTGTCAGTTGACGCTCGCCCATATGCGCGGTCCGCACCGCCGCGCGCAGAGCCCGGCCGATAAGCCGCTGGATCTCCTGGCCGCGGCCGCCCGGATTGCGGCCGGAGCGCGTATGGGTCGAGCGCGGGAGCATGGCGTATTCGGCCGTGACCCAACCCTTGCCCTGCCCCGCCAGGAAGGGCGGCACCTTGTTCTCGACGGTGGCCGTGCAAATCACCTTGGTTTCGCCGAACTCAACCAAGGCCGAGCCTTCGGCGTAGCGGTTGCAATCCGGGGTGATTCGGATAGCGCGCAATTCGTCAGGTCGTCGGCCGT
Source organism: Myxococcales bacterium (assembly GCA_003142855.1). Lineage (GTDB taxonomy): Bacteria > Myxococcota_A > Polyangia > Fen-1088 > Fen-1088 > Fen-1137. The sequence continues at coordinate 6,973 of PLNW01000079.1, read as the reverse complement.
CAGGACGCATGGTGGGCAGGAGGATCCCTGTCCTCTGGCAGCCTGTCAACCAACAGTCTCACGGCTGGGTCGGACCGGACCAACGTGACCAACGTCACACTCGCAACCTCGGGCGAGCGCGCCCTTGACCTTCGTGTTGCAGGAATGTTGTAGATTTCCCGCCATGTCATCGACTCCCGATTCCCCGGACCTGCCGCTGGCGTCGGGCCTGGCCCGGGCGGAACATGTGCGACCAGTTCGGCGGCGCGTGCGTCGACTGGCTGACCACGCCGACATCGTGGTGGCCGCGCTGCTGTGCTCCGCGCTGGCGGTGATTCTGTGGAGTCAGGGCGGCCAGGACAATTGCTACATCACCTACTGGGCGGCCCGAGCCCTGGCCGAGCACGGACAGATCCTCAACTACAACGGGCTGCGCTTGGAACAAAGCTCGTCGCTTTCGTTGGTCCTGGTGCTCGCGCTGGTCTACCGACTGACGCTTCTGTCTATGCCCGCGGCCGCGTATTGTGTCTCGCTGGGCGCTGGCGTGGCGACCATGCTGTTGGCGGTGCGGGTCGGCCGGCGCATGGGCCTAGGCTCACGCGCCGGTCTGGTGGCCGCTCTCGGCACCTTCGGGTGCTTCAGCTACTGGGCCACCAGCGGGATGGAAACCGCCCTGACCACAGCCGCTGCTCTGTGGTTCATCGACGAGTGCACCCGTGCGACAGAAGAGTGCAAGCGCTGGCACTGGCTGCGCTTCGGGGCCGCGGCGTTTCTGTTCGCGGCGGCCCGCCCCGAGGCGCCCCTCTTGCTCGTCGGTCTTGTCCTGCTTGCCATCGTCCTCGCGGTGGTCTCGCGGCGCTCCGGGGCGCAAAGCGCGTGGCAGGCCCTCGCTTTCCCGGTGGGCCGCGCGGCCGTGGCCATGGGCGTGGTGGGACTACTGTTCGGATTTCGCAAATTGTACTTCCATGCCTGGTGGCCCAATCCCGCGCTCATGAAGGTGGGCGGGTTCAATGCGCAGGACGGTGCGCTCTACTTGTGGGACGTGGGACTGGCAACGGGCGCGTTTCCCCTGCTGCTCTTCATCGCTGGCCTCGCCGTGCTGGTGGTGCGGCGGCTGCGGGGCGCGGGCAATGCGACCGCCGAACTGGTGGCCAGCTTGGGGCTGGCTCAGCTCGCATTCCTGGTGTCGAGCGGCGGCGACTGGATGCAAGGGGCAAGATTTCTGGCGCTCATCGTGCCCTCGCTGATTCTCACCGGATTCTTGGCTTTGGAGCAATTCGCCCAGGCGGCGTCGGGACGGGCCGGATTGGCGGCGCTCTACGCAGCGGCGAATCTGGTATTCGCAGTCCAGGTTCTCCACCAGGGGGCGGTTGAAGGCCAGCCACTGTGGACCATGCGCGGGGTCTTCGCCCGCGTCGATGCGCGGGTGAAAGATTCCCACCAGTTTTCACGGGTGGAGTTGCTCAACAAGATGCACCGCCGCGACGCCGTCACGGTGAGTGAACTGCTGCCGGTGGCAGACGCCCTGGTCGCGCAGGTGAAAACGCGGCCCGTTCACGTGATGACCGGACAGGCGGGGATGACCGCCTACCATCTGGCGTCCAGGCATTTCGGCAAGGTCAAGATCCTCGACTTGTGGTCGTTGACCGACCGTCAGGTTCTCGACTGCCTGCCCCGAGGCACAGTGTCGGCCGGCAGATATGGCACCTTCATCAGCACGGAGCGCCCGCTGCGAGAGCACGAACAAATCACCAGACGCTGCGGACTGCCTTTGCCTGACATCGTCTACAACGCGGTCCTGGACGACGACCTGCTCCCGCTCTTCGCACAGCTCGGCTACGTTGTCGTGTATCACCAGGTGGGCCGGATCAAGAACTCCGAGGGGCAAAAGTTCTTCCCCGGCAACGAGGAAGCCGACGGTTACGTCGCGGTCAAGCGGGAGCTGGCGCTGGCGGCTGGCTTGCAGCAGAAGCCGATCTGGCACTGGGATCTCAATCCGCCGTAGCAGCCCCACCGCTACCACCACATGCTGGCGGCGACAGTAAAGGTATGTCGGTCGGGCTGGCGAGGCAGCCAGAGATTCCCTGACTGACCGTAGGGAAAGGGAAGGCTCGCGCTTGGGCTGTTGAAGGTCCAGCTTCCGTACCAATAGTACTGGTACTGGATCATCACCTGCTCGCGTGTGACGAACGCCGTGTGAAAGATCAGCCGCGGAGACAGAACCCAGAAGTTGTGAGTGCGGTCGTCCATGTTTGGCTGAACCGAGTCGAACCGAACACCGCCAGACATGAAGGTCAGCGGCGTGTAGAGCCACTGTGTGCCCAATTTCAGCTTGCTCTTGCCCGCAAGCGCCGTCCTCTCCTCGTCCGTCGTGGCAAGGCCACTGATACGGTTGTACATACCGAAAACCTGTATGGTGAAGTCCGTGCCTTGTCCCCACCACTCCTGCGGCCGGAGGAGAAAGGCCGCCAAACTGAAGGTGTACTGGAAACCGATACTGTTGACCGTGCTGTCGCCGTGACTGTTCGTACTGCCGGTATAGTTGGCCTGGTACTGCCAGCCGCCTTGAGAGTGAAGGACCTCGATTGTGTCTGACAAGACGCCCACGTTTGCCGTCTTGATGGAGGAGAATCCGAGGTAACCGTCGCCAAGCCATCGACCGTCGAGTCTCAGATCGACGCCCAGAATCCGCATGCGGCCATCCCTGGCTGCGTAGGACAGACCCGGGCTGGCATAGTCCGTGGGCTTCTGGGCCGAGACGGGATCGTTCAGGTCGGTCCGCGTCGCGTCCATAGTCCAGGTGAACATGCAGTGGCCTGTCAATGTGAGCACCTGAGCAAACACCCCGCCAATATGGCCGTGGGCCAACATGGTGGTTCCCATCTGTGCGTGCCCAGGAAAAGGCTGCCACGATGGGTAGGGGGCCTGAGTCCACTGCTGCACATCCATCTTGGCGCCGCCGCCTCCCTCTGCAACGAGCCTGAAATTGTCGGCCAGGTCAAAATTGAATGTGCCGGTGGCGCCGGCGATGCGGGTGCGGCCAATCAGGTACGTGTCGTAGGCCCCGCCATCGTACTTGCCCATGGCGCCGTAGCGGTCCCCGAATATGCCCACGGTCCACACCATCATGCCGATGTCGCCGAGAGCGTCGGGAAAATTGAGAGTGACGAAAGCCCGGTCAATGCCGAGTTGGTCCTGCAGCTCGCGCCAGCCACCCGAGGTGATGTTGTAGCTGGCAATGGCCATGGTCATGGTCACGCGGTTGTTCCCATACTGGAAAAGCATCTCGCCCCAGGGCCCGGGGTTGTTGTTGGTGAAGCTCCATGTGGTGTAGTTCGAATCAGGCGTCACGGGCGGGGCGTGGAACTGAATCCCGCCGCCAGACTCGGAATCCATGCTCAGTCGCATGGGACCGCGGAAGAAGCCGTGAAACCTGAAACCCCAAGTCGAAGTGAGCGCCTCGGGCTGCGCGGACGGATCTGTCGAAGGACCAGCAACCGAGGTAGTCTGAGGAGAAAGCCCGAGTTGGGTGGCGTTTCCTCGACGCCTGGGCTGCGGGCTGGCCGTGACGGCTTCCGGCCTGAGCGCGTCCGCCTCGCGGGACGCACGCGGGGCCGCCTCATCTGTTGCGTGGGCAGCCAGGGCGGCCGCGGCCGACGACGTTTCGTCATCATTCGCTGACGGAGAACCGGCTTGGGCAAACGCGGCGCTGCCCACAGCCAAGCAAGTCACAAAGCTGAGGGAGGTGGAAAGGCGACACGGGACAAGTCGGTTTCTCGGAGGGGTGGTCGCTGTGGGGCGAGCCTGGTTGAGCATCCGCCCTGGTTGGGTCATTTCGCGCATTTCCGACGTCCACCACATCACCCCCAACTGCCGCTCTCGTCAAGTAGCCGCCAGACGGCCTTTTCGTCTCTCAGGGGAGGCTGATGGCCGACAGGCAGAACTTGAAATTGAGCCAGGCCTCTTCGGACAACAGCTGCAAGGCGAAGTAGTCGATCTTGGTGAAGTCGGTCAGGCGTGGACCACCAGATCTCCAGCAATCTTCGAAATCAGAAGGCCTCACGCTCGCCCCGGATCGGTAGTTGGCAACGCAATACGCCCGCTGGGCCGGATCGCCCGCGCGATGGGCGACCAGTCGGTAGTGGCCGAGGTTGCCCCGGAATTCCAAGGCGATGCTCGAGCTTGCGCCGCCGCCCCAGGCTTTCTGATCTTCGCGCGTGTGCCACATCATGAGCACGCCCCAGTTGGTGTCCCAGTCGCACCTCTTGGGCTGGCCGGCCTCGTCCACGCACGCGAGTTGGGGCGTCTTGCCGCTTGTGCACAGCGCCCCGTCATCAAAGTAGAGATGGTTGGCCGAGGCATAGGCGCGCTTTGAAAAGGTAGTCCCCGAACCGCGAAGAACTCGAATCGGGCCCGTGGCACCGCCGACCAGCTCGCCGTTGCGACCGATGGTCAGGCGGCGCGGGCCAGGCGGTGCAGGCGCAGGCGCAGGCGCCTCGTCCTCGGCGGAAGATGCGGTCCAAGTGCCAGGCCCCAACTCGGGTATGGCGGCGGGAGTCTCAGGCCTCGCTTCGAGGCTCTTTTCTCTCGCGAAGTATGCGAGAGGGCGAGCCGCGCTCTTCCTGTTGGGAGCGCCTCTCTTGCGCTCAGCGCGAGCCACCGAACCTGGGGCAGCGGCCGATTGTGCCTCGGTCTTCCCCGGGCTCTCGGCCGCGACGGCCCGCGCGGGCGTGGCCTGTGCCCCTGGGGGGTCAACCAAGTCGCCCATCACCACACTGGCGGTGGCCGTGTCCACGTCGAGCCGATGTCCAGCGCGCACCGGGGTAGGGTCGTGCAGCGGATCGCCGCTTACCATCACTTCCCCATCTTTCACCCCCAAGCTGAAACGGCCTGGCCCGGGCGCCCAATCTACTTCGAAGCGAGTGCCTGTCACCCGAGTGTGCAAAGGTCCGGTCAGCACTTCCCAGCGACACCCGGGACGGTGAACCACGGACAGACCCGCGTGGCCACTCGTCAGCGCCAGCTGGGCCCCGCGCCAGAATCCCAACCCGCGCACCCGGCCGGAACTGCCCTGCCCCAGGGTGATGCGCGTGCCGTCGTCAAATGCGACCACGCACGCGCGATCTGCAGGAACCGACATACTGCCATCCGAGGCCGGCGAGCAGCCCTGCGCTTGCCATCCCAGGGTACGGCCCGCGGCGATCCACAGGGCCAATCCCGCCACGGCTGGAACGGCCAGAGCCCACCAACGCCGGCGCAGGAAGCTCGGCCTTCCGGCAAGGGCCTGTTCGATTTCAGCCCATTGCCGGAGATCAGCGGGCTGCTCGTCGACCGCGCGCGCCGCCAGGTCACCCAGGGCGTGACAGCGGGCCTCGCCCGCGTTGAATGAATCTTGTGGTTTGGTCAACTCGTCCCTCCCTGGCTCAGCAAGCCCACATATTCCGCAAGGGCCGGCTCGGATTTCATGCGCGAGTCGACCCGCTGGGCGAGACGAGCTAGGCGCCGCTTGACAGTGGAAAGGCTCATTTTGTGAGCCGCGGCCACGTCAGTCATTTCCATCTTCTCGACATATCGGGCGACGAACAGCGATCGATCCTCTGCGCCCAGGCTGTCCAGCAGTCGGTAAAGCGCACGGACCGCCTCACGCGCCTCATCCGCGGCGCCGGGCAGAACGGCGCCCGGCCATTCATCGGTCGAGTTCAAACCCACAATCGCCCGGATGCGACGGCGCCTGGCCTCGTTGCGGGCCACGCCCAGGGTGACGCCGATGATGAAGCCCGGCAGGGCCGCAGGCTCGCGCAGTTCATCGAGGCGCTTGAACACCCGCATGAACGCCTCCTGGCAGACGTCAGGGTGATCGGGGCCCGGCCCGAAAAACCGCCTCACCAATCGCTGCACCAGGGGTGCGTATTTCTCCCAGATGGCCCGGCAAGCCCGCCGGTCACCGCCGCGCGCCGCACGCACGAGCGACCCATCGCCGCCGTCCGGTTCATCGGGGGCAGGCTGCGACGAGAAGGGGGAGCGCACCATGGGACGAAGCACCGTTCGTATGCCATCCTGTCGAAGATCGGTTCCTTGTGCAATGCCGCCGAGCCGCAGAAGTCGCAGAAGTGTGCGATCCGAGCCCGGCACGATGTCAACTCCGTGTGGGTTGAAGTTCGTGCTGTTCTCAGGGGTTTCAAATCGTGTTCGGTGAACGAACGGCAAATGGAGAGTGCAATCCATTTTCAGTCTTCCTCGCTCCTCGTCGTTCACCCTCGGGCTGCGCGAGCCCCAACAACTCCCGACCGATTCGCGCCAGTTTGCGCAATCGGCTGAATACCGTTCGCCTTGTGATCCCCAAGCTCTCGGCGATCTCGACCTGCGACATGCCATGCACGTAGTGCAGGACCGCGACTGTGGCACCCGCCTCGCCACAGCGCTCCAGCACCGCGGCCACGAATTCGCGATCCGCATGCCAGCCTTCTGCCGATCCCACCCACGAAGGCCGCGCCCGCAGGGACGCGGCCGCGCGGGTGTGAACCTTGAGCTTGCCGATCTGGTTCAGACAAACATTGGTCGACACACGGTACAGGTAGCGTCGACCATCGCCGTCGTTGAGAAAGCGTGGCCCCCGCGTGAGCACACGCACGAATACCTCCTGGGTCGCGTCGCGAGCCGCTGCCGGCGACTGCAACATGCGCCGACAGTGGCCGTAGATTGCGGGGGCGTATTTCTCATACAGGTCGGCCAAACCAATCTCGCTGTCAAGGCTCGCACCGGCGCTCGCGAGAAGTTCCGAACCGGTGGGTGCGGGACAGATGTCGCTTTTCGCGAGACTGGCTTGGGTTCCGCCTGCCATCATGACCCCTCACAAGGGCGGGACGGCGTTGCGGACCAGGTCGACGAAGTACGACTGGAACCACACGCCGGCTTGCGGTGCGCCCGGCGCGCTTTCTTCGGATGCACATTCCGCATCGAAACGCGGCTGTGTCGGGTCGGAGATGCCGTCCGA
>PLNW01000011.1 GCA_003142855.1 Myxococcales bacterium | reverse complement strand
CCGGTGCACATGGTCGAGATCACGAACAAGCTCATCCGCACCAGCCGCTATCTGGTGCAGAAACTGGGCCGCGAGGCGACCCCGGAGGAGATCGCCGAGAAGATGGAGGTCTCGCTCGACAAGGTCCGCAATGTGCTCAACATCGCCAAGCAGCCCATCTCGCTGGAAACCCCCATCGGCGCGGAAGAGGATTCGCACCTGTCCGATTTCATCGAGGACAAGAGCGTCATCTCGGCGGCCGACGCCGTGATCTCGATGAACCTGGCGGTACAGACGCGCAAGGTGCTGGCCACGCTGACCCCGCGGGAAGAAAAGGTGCTACGCATGCGCTTCGGTATCGGCGAAAAGTCGGAGCACACTCTGGAAGAGGTGGGCCAGGACTTCGATGTCACGCGCGAGCGCATCCGCCAGATCGAGGCCAAAGCCCTACTCAAGCTGCGCCACTCGTCGCGCAGCTTGCATCTGAAGAGCTTCATCGAGGGATAGAACGCTGGGGGAAGGATGCTTTTCTCAGCGGTGGTCCAACGGCGGCAAGCGTGGTGGCTACTTTGCTCGTCCGTCGAGAACTTCATTGATTACGCGGCCCTCCGGTAGTCAGCATGCAGACCGCCGAGCACAGGTCTGATGACAATCGGCTTGCTCAGGTCGTGATGCCGAATGCCAGACGGCACGCGCTGTCCGATCCCGCGTAGTCCAGCTTCCGCCGCATCCGCTCGTTGATCGCAGACGCGATCATGGCGATGACAAACTGGAGGGTCAACGGAAGCATCGGGGGCAGCCTGCCCGTTCAGACCTGCAGATCCAAGCTGCCAATCGTCGCGAGTTTATGCGAGAATTTTGGCGATAGCTTTCTGGACACCACGGCGTCCAGGGCTTGCAGATCGCCGTGGATGTCCGCCAGCACGCCGATGAGACTAGACAAGCCGTATCCCCTCGGTGGCGACCGCGTAATGAGGGGTGCCGAAAGCTTCCTTCCATTTCTCGAATGTGGCCTCGTCGGCCAGGTACAGGACGATTTCCTTGTAGTCGTCGCCCAGTGCCTTATGTATCGCCCCGGTCAAATCGGTGGTTTCTTTCGCCCAATCCTCCGGCATCTTCTCCACGATCACCAGGATGTAGATCTCATCCCGGGCGGTGGCGTCGCCCCGGGCGTAGGAATCGAAGAGGTACGCCTTCGCCTTGCGGTCGGCCAGGGCCTTCGTGACGGCATCCCGGATCTGGGACAGCGTGAGGACGCCCCGGCCCAGCCGCGCCCACCGCGCGGTCGCGGCCCGGCGGGCAAGGCGCGAGCGCTGCTCCGCCCCGAATGAGGGTGCGAGGGGCCTGCTCACGGCTTGCCCTCATCTTCGATGTTGCGCGCTCCCCAGAGCCAGCCGGCGAGGAACACGATCGCGGCGGCATCGCCCGCCGCCGGGCCGGCCGCCGCGTACCCGGCGAAATGGAGCGCCAGGCCGGCCAGGACGACCTTGGCCAGGAACCTCAGATCTAGCTCCGGCGCGAGCTTGTCTTCCGTCGTCTCATTTTGGTCTTCCATGCTTCCACCAATCGGCCGCAGTCGGCTGCCTTCTTGCCTTCGCCTGTCTCCTTCAGGTAGTTGGCCATGACCTTGAGGGCCTCGATCAGGTCATCCTTGGCCGCCGTGACCGTCGGGCCGATCCCGTAGACGCCCTGGATGGGTGGGGCCACGGCCGACCAGATCCCCTTCTCCTCCCAGAACACGAAATCCTGCATCCGCACCGCAGCCGTGGCCTTCCACGTCCCCAGCAGATGCCTGCACAGCTCGCGCTCGCCCGGCGCCTTCGTGCATTTTTCCAGCAGCGCCAGCTTCTGGAACAGGCTGTCCTTGGCCCCGGCGGCCGTCCCGCCGACGCCGAGGACGCCCGGAAGCGCTAAGGCGTGGCAACACCACCTCGCCGGAGGAGTCCGCACCTCCCAGAAGCCAAAGTCGTACACCGGATACGGCCTGGGCTTCTTCAGTCGGTTCTTGAATGGATCTCTCCCGAGTTTCAGCGCCATTTCGTCCGATGAGATCGTGCGGACGCGCCCGGCGCGGAGGTCGGCGAGATACCTCTCGACGGCACGCTGATCTTCGGCGTCCTCCCTGGCTTCCGCCGCCGCACGGGCGGCCTTGCGCCTGCTCTTGTCCTTCGTCCTGTTCACCGCAATTTCCTCCCAAGCTTGGGAGCCTCCTTGCCCGCGAACCTCCACAGCTCATCCGCGTTCATGCCCATGACGGCCTGTGTTTCCTTGAGCCGCTCCAGCCTCTGCCAGTCGATGCCCGGGAGCCTCTCCCGCGACTTCGGGGGCTGGCCGGCCGCTGCATGGCCGATGTTCACCAGGGCGAGCCTGACGGCATCCTGGATGTTCCCGCTCGCGGTGAACGTGGCCAGAGCCATGTCCTTCATCCGCTCCGCGATGCGCTCGCATGCGGCAGAGATCTCGTCGATCTGATCGCATGGTCCGCACCGGACGCTCACCCAGCGGTGCCGCTCCTCGCTCGTGCCGGGCTCGCCGCACACTTCGCAGGTCCGCTCGGACTCATCGGCGGCCTCGTCGATCGCGGCTTCCATCTCGGCGTCGAGGCGCGGGTCCGGCGGCGCGTTCTCATCGATCTCGAAGTACACCTTCAGGCGGCCGTATTTTTCCTTGATCTGAACGATGTGGAGGGCTGAATCTTTGGCCAGCCTCGCCGATAGGCGGTCGACGATGCCGAACCACCCGTCGCTGATCTCGAAACCGCCGCAGGCGAATCGGCTCGCCGGGTTCGTCGGCGCGGCCCATGCCTCGCGATAGAGGACAGGGTACTTTTCGAGAAGCGCGAGCGCGTGCTCCGGCGACAGGTCGAGCCGGCTCCGCTCGCCCGAGGCGGCGAGCAGCTTGGATCGCTCGAAGACGGTCTTCTCTCGTAGTGCGAGGAGCCTCCTCATCCACGGCGGCAGCAACACTTTCTTCCTCCGCGCCTCCTCCGCCGCGCAGGCATCGCACTTGACCGACCAGTGCCCCTCGCGCTGTGCGTTCTCGCCGTGCTTCCCGCACCGCTCGCACGTGATCCGCGATTCCGCCACCGCCTCCGCCAGGGCGGCGTCCGTGGCCTCCTCAATCTCGTTGGAGGGCAGGGGGCTCAACTCGAAGTAGACCCTCAGCAGACCGAGCTTCTCCTTGAGCTGGCCGACGACGAGGTTCGGATCGACGGACAGCTTCGTGGACAGCCGATCGACGATCTCGAACCAGCCGTCGCCGCATGCGAAGCCCTCCCGGGCGAAGGGCGGTGAAGACGGGACGGGCGAGGCGTCGGCCAGTCGGTAGAGGGAGGGGTAGCGCTCGATGAGCTGCTTCGAGTGCGCGACGGTCATCTCGCGATGACCATGGGGAGAGATCCCTGAGCCGAAGAGGCCCCGGGCGAGGCACTCGCGCAGGGTCGGCGGCGTGGGGATGTCGAGCTTGATCGCGTTCGGGTTCGAGAGACCCGCGCTCCTCAGCTTTTTCTGTCTCGGGACTTGCTTGGCCGCCATCTTCTACCCTTCCTTCCGCGCGGCAAACTCGCGCTTTCTCTCTGCGGCCTCCGCGCGATCGAGGGAGCCGCAGATCTTGGCGTGGAAGTCCCCGGCGCGGCTGCTGCGCTTGCTCATCAGCTCCGCGTACCGGGCGCGGTCGGCAACCCATGCCGGCGCCTGGCACTCTGCGATGATCGTGCGCAGCTCGGCGGCCAGGCCAGGTGTCCGCACGATCGCCCGGGCGTTGCGCTCGACGATGCCGATCGCGTCGTCCATGGCGTCCAGGGACGCCAGGGTCTTCGCAGGATTGTAGTGAGTGACAAGCGCGTCCGTAGCGGCCTGGCATGCATCCCGCACACGGTCCGGCAGGGGCTTCGGCGGGGCGGGGTCCTTGTCCGCTTCCGAGAGAATCCGGGGCATCACGAGCGCAGTGATCTGTCCGCCCTTGAAACCGGCGACCGGCTCGCGCGGACCGTCGCCCCATAGCTCCAGCCCCTCCAGCAGGGGCCATAGTCGCGCGTCGAGCCCCACCAGATCGCGGACGCCGCCGGCCAGCCTGGACAGCACGTAGAGGCTGACCTTCCCATCCGAGGACTCACGCGGTCCGTCTCGGAGAACGAGCCGGTTCCTCGG
>PLNW01000037.1 GCA_003142855.1 Myxococcales bacterium | reverse complement strand
AGCGGACCGGCTACGCAAGGAGCGGGCTTGAGACGTTTTGAGGACGGTGCAGGTGCCCCAAGGCGGCGTAGCTGAAGCCGTCGAAACAGTTCACCGCCACTTGGTCGGCTCCGCCCACGCTCAGGGTTCGCTCCGAGTCGCTGGGGCTGCCGCCCGCCACATACGCATGGGCGACGAGCACCGATGGGGCGCCGACCGGCACCATGTCCCTGAATCGCCTAGTGATGGCGCGCAGGGCGGCTTCGTGGGTCGCGATGCTGTTGTCATTCAGGTACTCGCGCACGACGGCCGGCTCCAAGAACGGCACGGAACAAAGGAAACCTTCGTTTCCATCCTTTCCGACGCGGACAGGCGTGAGATCCCCGTGGACCCTACCCGCGACGTGCAGACCGTTCTTCTTGAGCAAGGTCGAGCCGAACTGAAGCCGGTCGGGGCTGTCGTGGTTGCCCGCGATCAGGATCGTGGGTGTCGCCAGCCGGTCAACGATCTCCGTAAGAACCCAGTCCAGAAGGTCCACCGCTTCCGCCGACGGCACCGCGCGATCATACACGTCGCCCGCCACTACCACCGCGTCCGGCTTCTCGTCCTCGACCATGGCGACGATTTGCCCCAGCACATGCCGCTGGTCTCCGAGCAGGTTCACCGCGTGAAACAGCTTGCCCAGGTGCCAGTCACTGGTGTGCAGAATCTTCATATCATTCCTCCCGACAGATCGTCACCGTAGAAGCGGGACAGCGAACAGCTTAAGTGCATCCACATCAGCATTATTCCACGATGGCATCCCCCACTGACACGGAATCCCCCTGCGCCGACATGGGAGACCGTCGCGTCGACGCCACGCTGATCCACGAGGACGTCTTGAAACAGCGCCGAGCCGAGTACGGGGCGCAGATTGTCTCCGCAGTGGGGAGACAATTGGAAGGTGCGGGCTTGAGAAGAATCTCCTGTGGCACCACGACCGGGTCATCCGTGAGCCCGCGGAGAGCCGAAGTCATCGTACCCACATCACCGCCCTGGGGGAAGTGCCGCCATCGGGAATTTCCGCGGGGTCTGTTCCCCGTGGGTGCCATTCCCGGCACAACCCCGCGATCTTGCAGGCGGGAGTGCCAGCCAGACGCCGATCCCGTGGCCATGGGATAGGCTTTCCAGTGGAGGATCCACGGGACGTGACTCATGCGCGGGATGTGGCGACCAGGTGCCTTACGCCCCGACGGTTCTTCCGCGGGTGGTACCCTCACGGGGCGTGGCTTGGAGATTTCCCATGACCAACTCAACAGGGAACTCGACCTGGGTGATGGCGCTCGCGGGCGGGTGTTGGGCGTGGCTTTCCACCTACCAGGCGTTGCTGCGGGTGGGGGACATGCAGGCCATCTCGCCGCCCATGTTACTGGCCATGCAGGGCCGCGACCCCAGCAGCAACTACCTGCTGGGATCGATCACTGTGCCGTGAGCAGCGGCCAAAGCGGTGCCGCGTCGATGGGCCGGTGCCTCCAGCCTGCCAACCTTTGGGGGAGCTGTGATGACTACCCATCTGAGCGAGAGGCCGGCTTTCCTTGATCAGTCCGCCCCCATCGCTCCTCCACGGCCTTTGCGCCGGCAGCTACGTCGTCTGGTTTGAGCGGCCGCGGCTTGCCGGTGATGGGGTCGACGATCTCTCCCAGGTCGTTCGCATCGGCAAGGCCGGCGTCGTAGCCGCGCTGGTATTCTCGGCTGAAACGCTCGCGGAGATCCACGATCAGCGAAACCATCTGGGCCTCGTCGCGGATCGGCGTCCCGAGCGCCTGCGCTATGTGCGCGACCGACGCGGGCGTGACGGTCAGGCTGGCAGCCATGACGTCGTACTCGGAACGCAGGCTGCGAACCAGGGCAGGGGGCTGCTTCAACGTGATGACGACTGAAGGGAGGTTCTTCCCAGTCTCAAAGAGCTCGAAGGCGGCTGCGCAGACAGCGCCACTAGGCTCGGCGCTGGAATCGCCGACTACAAGGCCGCGCAGGATGGCCGCGATTTCCTCGGGCGGGTAGCGCCAGCTGCCGTCCGCGCCTTTGATCGGGTGGAGGGCCACATTGTCGCGCGCTTTGACCTCGCCCTCGGACACGCCGAGGAGCGCAGCCACTTGTCGTCGGGTCAGTAGGGTTGCCGTGTTCGCCATGGGATTTCTCCAGTTCGGGTTGCCCGGGGCTGCGGTGATTGCCGCAACCTCGTGATGTTCAAGGCCATGTGTCCCGCGAACCACCGGTTCCGGCGGCCGCTGGATGGACCTTTCCTTGGAGGATCCACTGGATGGGGACGCGAAGTGGACAGATCTGGCGCCCGCACCTGTCCACTCGCGCTTTGCCGCTGTGGCCACCATTTCGGGGTCAGTCAACCCTAGAAAAGGAGTCCATCATGATAGGACAAGGCAACTGTACACAGAGGATCGAGCGTTGGATGAAGGGCGTGGTGGTCGGGCCCGGCGCGCCAGCAGGCGGCCTGCGGCTCACACTCCATCACGCGCCCATCGACGGGGGACAGCGGCTGCTACGCACGTGGGAACTGGATAGCATTCCGGACCCGCAGGCGTTTCGGGATCTGATCGAAGAGATCGACAGCACCGCGGCGGAAGAGGCCAAGGAACTCGGCCGGGGCATGCAAAGATTCACCCTCAACGCCGAGACGGTTGATGGTGCGCCTCTCGGCAGCATCGCGCTCCGATACGCGGCGATTACGTCGGTGTCGGGTGACTCCGGCTCCCTGCTCGACTCTGAACCCGCCACCGGGCAGGGCCTGGTGGCAATGTCCATGCGACAGACAAACTTGGCCTTCGGAATAGCCGCGGACGCCTACAGGACCTTCCTTGATGTGGTGGGCCGCTGGACCGCGCAGGACGCGAAGGAAAAGGCAAGGTCCCAAGACACGCAAGACAAATTCTACGACATGATGGCCAAGCTGGCCGACAAACACTTCGAGCGCGAGGTTTTCGCAGAAACAACCAAGAAGGAGCTGGAGATGGAACTGCACCGGGAGATGGCGCAGTTCGATCGCAACCAGATGCTGATGAAACTGGGTATTGAGCGGGTGGCGCCGCTGGTTCCAGCGGTGCTGAACCGGATCCTGGGCAAGGGCACGGTGCCGGCCGCGTCCACCCCGCGCGAGGAAATGATGGCAGGCATCTTCGAGACCTTGAGCGAGGATCAACTCGCCGGGCTGCAGAGCGTGCTCACTCCATCCCAGCTAGCGAGTCTCGGCATGCTCTTCGAGGATTTGCAGGCCGTGCGTCCAGGCAGCAAGCCAGGGGCCGCCGGACCCGAGGCGCCAGCACACAACGGTAGACCGTCGGCGGAGACGGGCTTCCTCGCCCTCGAGCGCATCAAGAGGGATCTGCTGCCCTGGGCGATCGAGCAGATCAAGGCGGGCCAGCCCCTGACGCCTCCCACTTCGCTGGCGAACCCGACCAGGATCTTCAAGATGCTCCTGGGCTCTATCTCGGCCCAGGAATACTACGACCTCATTTCCGTGGACGTCGCCTTCAACCCCGACGAGCGCCAGGCATTCATCAAGCTGGCCGAGTCGTTCAACCTGGTGCCGCCGCCCGTACAGACCCCCACGGCCAAGTCCGAGAAGGGGGCAGGACAACCCCAGAAGTAGATGGCGGATCAACCTGGTGCCGCCGCACTCTCAGAGTGCGGCGGCCAAGCCTGTCAGGGTCAGGACGACCCCAGAAGTGGTGGTGGTGCAGATTCGGGGCGGGGTAGCCGCCGGGTCAGGCGCCCCACCGGGGTCTTGGGGATGGGATCCTCGGCGTTGTTGGAGATGTCGGTGAGCATGGTGATGTCGGTCATGGGCACCACCGCGGAGTTGGGCAGGGACGAGCTGCGCAGCGGTGCTCACATGCAGGGCTGGTCCGGCGAGGTGCCGAAGATGCCCTCTCCGTCGAGGGCGCGGAAGACCTTGAACCGCATTGAGGGTAGCTCCAGGACGCCAAACGTGGCCGGCCGGAACACATCGGGTACTATGAGCGGGCCGGCTTTCCTGTAGACATAGGCCTTCGAGCAGCATGCGCCGGGATTCAGAATCTTGCCGGGTGGGACGTTGACCACCAGCTCGAACTCCACGTGCGAGTGGCCGACTATCAGGACGTCGGCGTGAGCTTGTTCCAGCAGACGGTGCCGCAGCCCCGGGCCAGTCCGCTCCTTCTCGATCCCTTCCATGTCGGACCCCGGCCGGGCGTGCCACATCGCCACCCTCACGCCCTCTAGCTCTGCCTCCCAATGTGAGGGCAGGGTTGCCAGCCAGGCCAGCGAGCCGCGCGAAAGGTCGGCGCCGCCGCCGAAATACTCGGAGATGTGGCATGGCTCGAAGAACCTGCGCACGTCCTTTTGCCGGTGGCGGCGATCGAGCGCCCAGCGCTCGTGGTTGCCCAAGATGCAGTTCAGGTTCTTCTCGGACTTGAGCCGCTGGATGACCTCCTCACCGAGCGGCTCCATGTCAATCAGGTCGCCGGCACATAAGATCGCATCGCAACCCATCTCGCGGAGCCGGGTCAGGGCGGCGTCCAGGGCTTGCAGATCGCCGTGGACATCCGCCAGCACTCCGAGGAGCTTAGACAAGCCGTATCCCCTCGGTGGCGACCGCGTAGTGAGGGGTGCCGAAGGCTCCCTTCCATTCCCCGTATGTTGCCTCGTCGGCCAGGTACAGGACGATTTCCTTGCAATCGTCGCCCACGGCCTTGTGTATCGCCCCGGTCAAATCGGCGGTTTCCTTTGCCCAATCCTCCGGCATCTTCTCCACGATCACCAAGATGTAGATCTCGTCCCGGGCGGTGGCATCGCCCCGGGCATAGGACTCGAATAGGTACGCCTTTGCCTTGCGGTCGGCCAGTGCCTTTGTGACGGCATCCCGGATCTGGGCCAGCGTGAGGACGCCCCGGCCCAGCCGCGCCCACCGCGCGGTCGCCGCGCGACGGGCGCGGCGCGAGCGTTGCTGCGCACCGAATGAAGGTGTGCGTGGTCTGCTCACGGCTTGCCCTCCTCTGTGGTGTTGCGCCCTCCCCAGAGCCAGCCAGCGAAGAACACGGCTGCAGCGGCGTCGCCGGCAGCCGGGCAGTCCGCCGCATACCCGGCAAAATGGAGTGCAAGACCGGCCAGGGCGACCCTGGCCAGGAACCTCAGATCTAGCTCCGCCGCGAGCTTGTCTTCCGTCGTCTCGTCTTGGTCTTCCATGATGCCACCAGGCGGTCACACACGGCCGCCTTCCTGTTCTCGCCTGATTTCCTGAGGTGCTCGGACAGAGCTTCGAGCGCCTTGACCAGGGCATCCTTGGCCGTCGCCGCCGTCGGGCCGACGCCGTACACGCTGCGAACGGATGGCGCCTTGGCCGACCAGATCTCATCCTCCAGCCAGAACACGAAGTGGTACCTGTGGCTGTACGGGGTCTGTGGCTTGTCCCCGCGTGGACCGAGCCCGAGCCTCTCACGCATCTCCTCGCTTGAGATCGCGCGGACGCGGCCGGCCTCTAATTCGGCGATCCGGCGCTCTGCAATCCTCGCGTCCCTGGCGTCGGCCCGGGCCTCCGCCGCCTCGCGCTCGGCCTTGGTCCATGTCTCGCGCAACCACTTCTCCAGCCTTGGGATCTCAAGGACGAAGTCCCAGATCTGTCTCGGGGTCATCGTCGGGCTGCCGCGAAGGCCAATCATCTTCTTGAGGCGGACCAGGGCTCTCCAGTCGACAGCCGGGTGCCGCAGCCTGACCCTGGTGGGCTGGCGGGACGCAGCCTCCCCAATTTGTTGTATGTGGCGCATGGCCGCGTCCTGGTGTGGGCGGCTCGCCGAGAATCTCGCGAAACTCACGCCCTCCAGGCACTGCGGGAGGCGCTTGCAGGCTATCAGGATATCGTTGAACCAAGCACTGGCTGGCTTGGGCGTCAGGACCAAGTCGCCGAGCCAGGGCTTGTGGGGCTTCTTCGCGACCGACTTCTTGCTCTTCACCGCAGTTTCCTCCCAAGCACGGAGGCCTCATCGATGGCGAACCTCCACAGCTCATCCACGCTCATGTCCGTGACGGCCTGTGTTTCCTTGAGCCGCTCCAGCCTCTGCCAGTCGATGGTTGGAAGCCTGGCCCTCGATGCCGGGGGCTGATCTACCGCCGCATGGCCGATGTTCACAATCGCAAGCCTGACGGCATCCTGTGCGTTCGCGCTCGCGGAGAACGCTGCCAAGTCCAGGCCCTCTACCCGCTCCGCGATGCGCTCGCATGCGGCAGAAATCTCGTCGCTCCGATCGCAAGGCCCGCACCGGACGCTCACCCAGTTTCCCCGCATCTCGCTCATGCCGGGCTCGCCGCACACCTCACAGGTCCGTTCGGACTCGTCGGCAGCCTCGCGGATCGCGGCTTCGATCTCGGCGTCGAGGCGCGGGTCCGGCGGCGCGTTTTGTTGCCCTTCCCAGTACACCTTCAGCCGGCCGTATTTTTCTTTGACCTGGACGACGTGGATGGCCGTGTCCTTGGCCAACCTCGCCGAGAGGCGGTCGAGGATGTGGAACCACCCGTCGCCGATTTCAAAACCGCCGCAGGCGAATCGGCTCGCCGGGTTCTTCGGCGCGACCCATGCCTCACGATAGAGGACAGGGTACTTTTCCAGGAGTGCAAGCGCGTGCTCCGGCGACAGGTCGAGCCGGCTCCGCTCGCCCGAGGCGGCGAGGAGCCCGGATCGGTCGAAGACGGTCTTCTTCCGGAGGGCGAGGAGCCTCCTCACCCATGATGGCAGCAACACTTTCTTCCTCCGTGCCTCTTCCGCCGCGCAGGCCTCGCACTTGACCGACCAGTGCCCCTCACGCTGTGCGTGCTCGCCGGGCTTCCCGCACCGTTCGCACGTGATTCGCGATTCCGCCACCGCCTCCGCCAGGGCGGCGTCCGTGGCCTCCTCGATCTCATCGGAGGGAAGGAGGCTCGGCTCGAAATAGACCCTCAGCAGACCGAGCTTTTCCTTGAGCTGGCCGACGACGAGATCTGGATCGGCGGACAGCTTCGCGGAGAGCTTGTTGATGATGGCGAACCAGCCGTCGCCGCAAGCGAAGCCCTCCCGGGCGAACGGCGACGAAGACGGGACGGGCGAGGCGCAGGCCAGACGGTAGAGGGAGGGGTAACGCTCGATGAGCTGCATCGAGTGCGCGACGGTCATCTCGCGGTGGCCATAGGGAGAGATCCCTGAGCTGAAGAAACCCCGGCCGAGGCACTCGCGCAAGGTGGGCGGCGTGGGGATGTCGAGCTTGAGGGCGTTCGGGTTTGAGAAACCTGCGGTCCTCAGCTTCTTCCTTTTCGGAGCTTGCTTGGTCGTCATCTTCTAGCCCTCTTCGTGACCATTGCGTTCACCGGAGCCGGTAGACGGTCATCGTCGCACCCGGGTTTCACTGATTGAAGACCCAAACCTTGCCCTCGTGCCGGACGAAGCTTGTGCCGTTGTAGCCCGCGTCTCTGACATACTTTTCGTAGTCGATGTAGCCACGGAGGCTCTCGGGGACCTCCTTGAGGATGCCGGTGTCGTCCAGGAAGCTCTCGGCCCAGTCCTCCTCGCTCTCGAACGTGCCCTGGTAGGAGTCCTGCGCATCCTCTATGGATCCTGATGCGTCGACGTGCTCGCGGTAGACAGCCACCAGCTCCCTTTCGCCGTCGCCCAGGGCCAGCCACTCCCACAGCTCGTCCTCGATGCTGGATTCCGAGATCATGCCCTCGGGGATGCCCTCGTGGTCCTGGAACATCAGTTCCGGGTCTGACTCATCCTTGTGCAGCTCCGCGCAGGCCGAATAGAAGGCGTCCTTGTCGGCGTAGTCGGCTAGGTTGAGCCACGCGCCCTTGATGCTGCCGTTGTTGTACTTGCCGTAGGTGCCGACGTACACCCTTGGCTCGTTCTTCTCTGTCTTGGTTGTGCCGGTCACGGCGAACCCTCGGGCGCGACCTTGGCGGCGGCATGAACCGCGCCTCCCGTCTCGGCCCAGGTTACGAAGGGGTGGTTGCTCCGAGACCGATCAGAGGATTCGGTCCAGAGCAGAAAGATGTTCTTGAGCGGAACCAGGACGGTGGGTTTCCCCATCTTGAAGCCTCGCTCCTATACTACTCAAAAACGACTAATTAGCTACTAGAAAGCTACTACACTTGTGAATACGCGAGGTTACCCCTAACCTCGGAGCGATGCTTCGGCGCAAGAAAACCGGAAAAAGAGTGAACCACGACCAGATCATGCTGCATCTGCCGCCGGCTCTCATTGACGGCCTGAAGGAAACAGCTGTCGAGAGAGGACAGACCTACTCAGCGCTCGCCGCCGAGTGGCTGCAGCGGGGCCTGGCCGAGCACCAAGCGAGCAAGCAATCCTCGAAGTAGGGGTTACGTCACCGCCCTCGGTAGCTTCGCCACAGGTTCACTCCATCCCGAGCGTGCGACGGATCTTGCCGAAGTCGAGCCGCCGGCCCGGCTCGACCCGGTTCTCGTCACGCTCCATCTCCTTCAGCAACGAGTCCGGGCGTGCGCGGTGCGTGGGCTTCGCGGCGGCCTCCCTGGGTGTCAGTCCATCCAGCTACAGGTCCGTGCGCGCGGTCGAGCCGCCGCCAGACAAGCCCTGGCAATGGCACTGCATGTGCGCGGTCCAGAGCCGATTCGACAGTCGTGGGGACGTGGCGAGATGGGTACACCACTGTCACCTTGGGCACGTATCTTCACACGAGGGCGTCGGCGTTCGTCTCGACGTATAATTGGAGCCAATGCCTCGACGCCCACGTGGAAAACCGGCTGGCGTGCGTGGGCCGGCTCCCCTGCTGCCCACGCCCGAGCAGCAGGCGAGGATCCCGGAGCTTCGGGATCGCGCACACCAGGCAGCATTGCTGAACGAGGAGAACCACGCTCTCTTGCTTGCGGCCAATCACATCGCCGAGGCCCAGGAGGCCATCGAAACGGCCATGCAGATCCGGCAGCGCAGGAAGGTCGCCGCGGAGCGGCCGGAGACGAAGCCAAGCCCCGAGGTGCTTGCCGTGGAGGAGGCGGAGCAGCGCTGGATAGGCGACGTGAAGGTCAGAGACGCCTTTGCGCCGGCGAGCCACACGAAGGCCATGGAAGACTGGCAGGCGGACACGTTGAAGTACGCCGAGCCGACTAACCGGCTTGTTCGAAGCGGGCGATGCCTTCTGCGTGTGGCCGATGAGCTCATTCGAGGTGAAGTCCAGCGCGCGGCTCGGTACGAGGACGTCGCGTTGCCGTGGGAGGACGAAGACGACATCTTCTACAGGCTTGCGAAGGACGAGGCGGGACTGGAGAAGGCGGCACTTGTGCGAGCCGTGGAGGAACGCAAGATAGTTGATACGGACCGCGCCAAGGAGCACTTCGAGGCCCTGCGCAATGCGATTCGCCGGGTGGGGGAGCGGGCCGACATTGCCTTGTCGCACCCGAGAGAGAACTACATGACTGGGCTCATCGGCGCTGGCGCCCCGCTCGCGGCCAAAGACCTTGCCGAGGTCGACGAACAGGTCCGTCGTCTCGCGGTCTGGGCCTGGGCATCTCCGGCGCTGCACGATGACGTGTGTCGACTTTTTCCCGCGAGGCCTAGCCGTAAGAAGCGGCAGAAGCGGACGCAGCGGCAGCGCCACGGCCCGACGACATAATGCGGGACGCTGCGCCCGAAAACGCTGTTCCAGGTTAGGTACAGAAACGGCCGTACAACAGCCGTACCGGGTCATGCGATCCACGTACGGCAGGCTTCACGGCCAGATCACGATCGACGGTATCACCGCCGAGTTCGATCTGTCCGTCGATGCGCGCGCTGCAGGGATGGTCGAGCAGGTGCTCCGCCGTTTACAACAGCGTGGTAACATTCGTGCTGCTGACGAATCGCCGCGCCCGAGAAAGGAGCAAGACACATGGCGCGACGACGAAAGGGCGAGCGAGTGCTCGGCCCGTACCGTGACGGAAGAGGATGGCGAATCGTACTCGCTGAGGCACCAGATCAAAAACGCCGTCTCTACTTTGAGACGGAACGCGAAGCAATCAAAGCTAAGCGGATCGCTGAGCAGGAGTTCGAGGAAACCGCAGGCGTGACCATCAAGGAGGCCATTGAGGGATACGAGATGTTCCAGAGGACGGAAAAGAAAGACAAACCCCGCTCGGTAGCCGACACCGTCTACCGGCTGGGCTTGTTGTTCCCAGAAGGGGACGATCTGTTGTCGAGTCTGACACCGAAGCGGTGTCAGGAGCTTTTTGACAACCTGAAGGTGCGCAAGACGAAGTACGACAGGCCCTTCTCGACAGACTCGTTGGGGAACATCCTTGCCGAATCGAAGACGTTCATGAACTGGTGTGTGAGCAAGAAGAAGTGGCTGCGAGCAACCCCCCTCGCAGCCATCGAGGTCGAAGGGAAGCGGCGGCATGGCAAGCCGCAACTTCGGCTGGACGAGGCACGGAAGTGGACGGCCAGGGCGTTGGAACTGGCGGAGGAGGGCGAGTCCGGGGCGGTGGCGGCCTTGATCACCTTGTTGATGGGGTTCAGGGCGAGCGAGGTAGTCAAGCGGGTGGTTCGCGATCTGGACGACGATGGGAAGATCTTGGTGGTGGAAGATGCGAAGACCGAGGCGGGGAATCGCCGGGTGCAGGTGCCAGCAGTCTTGCAGCCGTTGCTGAGGGGTCTGGCGGAGGGGAAGGCTGCCAGCGACCGGCTGTTTGGCCAGCACTGGCGCGACTGGGTGCGCAAGTGGGTGGTCCGGATCTGCGAGGAGGCCGGGGTGCCGGTGGTGTGTGCGCACTCCATGCGCGGGCTCCACTCGACCTTGGCCATGGACGCCGGCATGTCCGCGCACATGGTGGCCGCGTCCTTGGGCCACGAGTCCGCCAGAACCACATTGATGAGCTACGCCAAGCCGGAGGGCGTAGAAGCAGGACGGCAGAAGCGAGTGACCGCGGGAGTAATTGGAGGGGGCCGTGGGAGCCGGATCCGGCGGAATATCGTTCCGGTATCGTTCCGGAGCGACATTCGCGGCGCCCGCCGCCGCCGTAAGTCCCTGTAATTTGTGGAGCTGAACGGGATCGAACCGTCGGCCTCCTGAATGCCAT
>PLNW01000007.1 GCA_003142855.1 Myxococcales bacterium | reverse complement strand
TAGATGCGCTCCGGCTGGCACGCATCAACCAGGCGTTGAACAATTTTCCCGAGAAGTGGGTCTTGGCCCTGCGTTTCGATCATCCCGCGCATCCGCCGGTCAGTATACATCCAAACCCGATTCTCAAGGTCATCAGCGCTCTGGGCATCAAGCTGCACGCTGAAGCGCGGACGTAGAAGCTGCTTGTTGCACAACATACTGTAGAGCGCTTGAGAGCGAAACCGCCATTCGGCTCTTTCGGCATCTCTGTTGCCGTTTTTATGGTAAAAAAGGCAACGTGATTGCCAGAACGATGAGCCTGCCCGGGTCGGCAAGCCTGTTCCTTTTTGGGCCGCGCGGCACTGGGAAGTCCACCTGGATCGGGTCGGTGCTACCCACTGCCCTGCACATCGACCTGCTCAAGGAATCCACCTTTGCCGAGTTGGCCGGTCACGCCGAGCGGCTAGAAGCCCTAGCCGACGCAGCCAGGGCGAAGACCATCGTCGTCGACGAAGTGCAGAAGCTGCCGTCGCTCCTAGACGAAGTCCACCGACTCATCGAAACACGCGGGTTGCGTTTCGTACTCACGGGATCGTCCGCGCGCAAGCTCAAGCGCTCGGGCAGCAACCTCCTTGGCGGTCGCGCTCGAACCTTGACCATGCACCCTTTCACCGCCTCCGAGCTGGGCCGAAAGTTCGACCTACCGCATGCCATTCGCCACGGGATGCTTCCGACTGTCTGGGTGAGTCCAGATCCCACCGAGTACCTGAAAAGCTACGTCGGCACCTACCTTCGCCAGGAGGTTCAACAGGAGGCGCTCGTGCGCAACGTGGCCACCTTCAGCCGGTTCCTCGAGGCGGCCAGCTTTTCGCAGGGATCGGTGCTGAATGTGCAGTCCGTCGCCGCCGACTGCGGTATCAACCGCAAGACCGTCGAGAGCCATTTCGACCTCATCGAAGATCTCCTCCTATCCGTGCGCGTGCCCGCCTTCCGCCGGCGCGCAAAGCGCAAGCTGACCACGCACCCGAAGTTCTACTTCTTCGACGCAGGCGTGTATCGGGCGCTGCGCCCGCGTGGCCCCCTGGACAGCGCCGATGACATCGACGGCTCCGCTATCGAAACCTTGGTCCTGCAGTCGCTGCGCGCGGAGAACGCGAACCACAGCCTCGGCTACGACATCCACTTCTGGCGCACGTTCGATGGCAAAGAGGTCGACTTCGTTTTGTATGGCCCACGCGGGTTCCATGCCATCGAGGTCAAGCGTACGTCCCGCTTTCGCGAGGAGGACATCGCCTCTCTGCGGCTGTTTTGCAACGACTACCCACAGGCGCGCGGGCTACTGCTCTACGGCGGCCATCAGCACTACCGCTTCGGAGAGATCGACGTCGTTCCGCTCGGCGAAGGACTGGCCGAGCTTGGCAACCGCCTCGGCTGACGACGGACATTCGACGTCGGACCTTATCCGAAGGGGGCTACGCGTGGTCGCCTCACGGTACTATGCGGGTCGCCGTCCCCCCATCACCGGCCTATTCGAATCGACGGACAACAAGCTCGGAGACGAGTCTCTGCCCCAGGCGACCCGGACCAAAGCGGGAAAAGCATGGCGCCTTTCAGGACGAACTGATCCCGGTGGCTGGATGCGAGGCGGAACAATAGTCGCTCCAGACCGTACCGTGTCAGGATGAAGTTGAACTCATCGCCACTTCTCCTGGCCAGATCGAGCAGCCTAGCGCGAACGGACGCGTTCGTCCGATGACGTCCAGAGCTGGGGCCGCCAACGCGGCATTGAACCCCCGGCCGCTTTGCTGCTATTCTGTAATCTGACTAGTCTGACCAGATTGGAGCGCAACATGACAAGGGAATGGCAGTTGCAGGAAGCGAAGGCCCGCCTAAGCGAAGTTATCAACGAGAGCATCCGAATGGGCCCGCAGACCGTGACCCGGCACGGTCGGCCGGTGGCTCTGGTCGTGGGGGCCGACGACTTCCGGCGCTTGTCGCGAACCGGGCGCGATTTCAAGGCATTCCTACGCGTGGCGCCGATTCGCGGGCTGGACCTGGCGCGCAGTCGTGACCGCGGGCGGCGGGTCGGGCTGTGAGCTTCCTCATCGACACTTGCACCCTGGCCGAGCTGGTCAAACCGCGGCCTCACCCAGGCGTTCTGGCTTGGTTCGAAGCGCAGGAAGCCGAGGCGCTCCACCTCAGCGCACTGACCGTCGGCGAAATCGAGAAGGGCGTTGCGCTTCTGCCGCCAGGTCGCCGGCGGACCGCGCTGCGCACCTGGCTCGGAACCCTAGCCTCAACCTACTCTGCTCGCGTCCTACCGGTTGACGCCGCCGTGGCAGCCGCCTGGGGCCGCATGAGCGCGGCGGCCGAGCAGAGCGGCCGCCATGTGTCTGTCGTCGATGGTTTGATCGCCGCTACCGCGATTCTTCACGGACTGACTGTGGTTACCCGCAACACCAAGGACTTCGCGCCCACGGGGGCGCCGCTGCTTGACCCCTGGCGGGAGTAGGCTGACTGCTCAAGACGTGTCCATAAATGGACCCGTCTTGAAGATTGTTGAAGGGAGGGCCGCTGCCCTCCCCTCGTCCGCGAAGTAAATTCGCGGACTTCACCCCACCTGCGGCCGAGCCCTTGGCTCGGCTGCTGAAGACCCGTCCAATTTATGGACAGGTCTTCAGTGGCGTCGAAAAGTGACGGCGATGTGGGCGGCAGCAGTCTACGCAGAGCCTTCCAGGCGTGCTAGCTGGCGTACGAAGGAGCGGGACGACCTGGCCCTCACCGCATCCAGTCTTCGACCACAACCCCGGACACGCGCGCAAACCCAGAGATGTTGCTGGTGACCACTGTCAGGCGGTTGGCAACGGCGATGGCGGCAATCATCAAGTCGCGATCACCGATGGACTGGCCCTTGGCTGCCAGGTGGGCGCGGGCATTGGCGTAGCAATCGGCAGCGGCGGCGTCGAAATCGAGAACACGGAAGGGAGCCAGGAAGGCGTCCTGATCGGCGCGGCTGCGGCGGGGATGGTGGCTCCTGGCAGCGCCAAAAGGATCGGCGCCGTCCGTGGCGGCCAATTCCAATTGACAGCCCCGCAGTGCGGGTTCGGGCGGTCGGGCGGTCTGGATCGTCAGGCACCTATGTCCGCGGGGAGGCGCGCTGGAGCACGGAACGGTTTAAATGTTGGGCGGAAAACGGCGGTACTAGTCAGCAGCGAAGGCGTTCAATCTGGGTCTTCGCACAGTCCGCAATGCCGAGCTGGCGAACCATCGCCTTGACGTGACCGACCTGGATTTCCGGATTCTTGCGTTGTCCGTGCTCACCAACCGGGAGGTTGGGAAACGTGGATGCTCGATACGACACGACCCAGTTGTGGGTACGCTGTTTGCGGGAATGCCCCGGCGCACAGTGATCCAACATCGCCCAAATATCGTTCAGCGCTATGGTTCCAGACGATGACACCGAAGGCTAGGCAGCCTTTCTGATCTCATCGAATGAATTGTCATTACAGGAGGCATCCCGGCAATCAAGTCTTCTGATCTCGATCTTCGACGGGAATAGATCGGCGTTTTCTGACCTCAGATCCGGCAGAGACAGCTTCCCCGCCCGCACGGCCTGTACCGCCTCGGTCCACATTTCTAGGTGTGTATGGTTGATCTCCGAGTAGAAACTGGAGATAGCGCTCTCAAGAGCTTCATAGGTCGACGACTCGATAGCGATGTCGAACAGGACCGACCTGTAGTTCTTCTTAAACTCGTAGAACGCCTGTGACCTCTCTCGACCGCCTCCGGCGACTCCTCCGGGCTGGACGCCGAACATCCAGATGTCTCCGTCTCCCTCATCTGTGAGGATCACCCTGCCGCTCGCCGCGACGTGAGCGACGAATCCGTTCCCGACGATCACATCTCGGAAGGAAAAAACCAGTGGGTAAGTAGTAACGGCCAAAATTCCCTCTGCTCTTTAGATTCTGTGACTTCGTGTAGGTTCCTAAGGATATATCGGATTGAATAAGCCCGGGATGCTTTGAAATCAAGTGCTCGTGCGTCTCGGTAAACTCCGCACGTCATGGCTCCCATGCTACGCATCCGTTCAGTTCTTAGGCCATCTCCGCGTCAGGTTCCTGACTCTTCGCCTCGCTGCGGTATTTGGTCAATGGGTTTGCAGCTCGTGACTGGCCGCGCGCAAATCGCTGGCCGCCTTCGCGAACCAAGACTTCGTCTCGGCCACGCCGGCGGGATCATCCCAGGAGAGGGTCTTGGACCTGCGTTTCGATCATCCCGCTCATCCGCGCGTCAGTATACATCCAAACACCAAGGCGACGGGTGCCAAGCGCGCGGGGGTCGACTGCCTGACCTCATCCAGATGCTGCCTTCCCACCGGCAGGGGCAGGGCGGACGGTTGCATAGCGCCCGTACAGTCTACGCAGGGCCTTCCAGGCGTGCTAGCTGGCGTACGAAGGAGCGGGACGACCTGGCCTTCACCTCATCCAGTCCTCGACCACAACCCCGGGCACGCGCGCAAACTCAGAGATGTTGCTGGTGACCACGATCAAGCGGTGGGCAACGGCGATGGCGGCAATCATCAAGTCGCGATCGCCGATGGGCTGGCCCTTGGCTGCCAAGTGGGCGCGGGCATGGGCGTAACAATCGGCAGCGGCGGCGTCGAAATCGAGAACACGGAAGGGAGCCAAGAAGGCGTCCTGATCGGCGCGGCTGCGGCGGGGATGCTGGCTCTTGGCAGCACCAAACCACATTTCGGCCAAGGTGATCGCGCTGATGGCGATGGCCGATGGGCCTGCGTCGCGGGCGCGACCGGCAAGCGGTTCACGCAGCTTCATCAGGTGGATGCAGGCGTTGGTGTCGAAAAGGTAGCTCACGGCGAGTCCACATCGACGTCCTGCAGTGTGATGTTCAAGGGCTGGATATCGGTCTCATGGTGCATCTCGCGCAGTCGTTCCCAATAGCCACGCGGCCACGCCTTTCGTTTGACCGGCTCAAGGATGACGGCCTCACCCTCGCGTCGAACGAGGACCTCGTCACCTGTAAACCGGAATTCCTTGGGCAGACGCACCGCCTGCGAGCGCCCGTTCTTGAACAGCTTGGCCGTTACCACCGATGCCATGACATCCGCCTCCTGATAGATACCAGTATATACCATGCCACGGGTCACTCACCACGGAGGATCGGCGCCGTCTGACTGGATCGTCCTTGGGCAAGGACGCATGCACGATCCCGGCGCGCGAGCCGACCATGTCGCGCACCAGGGTCGCCAGCTCGGCCGAAGAAGCGTTCTCTAGATTCTTCCGCTTCTCTCGGCTACAAAGGCGCGAAAAGAGGCGCCAGCGGGACAACGATCTCGGGAAACGAGGGCGAACTGAGCGTGGCAGAGCGATCGAACAGCAAGCCCTGATCGTATCCGCCTTCTTTCAGGCGGAAGACCTCAATGCGGCCCAGGTCGGGATCCACGATCCAGTACTCGGCAACGCCCAGGCGAGCGTAGGCAGCCTTTTTCAGGAACACGTCGTTGCCCCGCGTGGTGGGGGAAAGGATCTCGACCACCACGTCGGGTGCGCCCTCGAAGCCGCGTTTCGAGAGACTGCCGCGGCGACCCTGGCGGATGATGGCCAGATCAGGCTCGACCACGGAAGTTTCTGCGAGAATCACGTCGAAGGGGGCATCAAATATGAAGGCGATGCCCGGCTCTTCGAGTTGCTTCATCAGCGCAAACTGCAGGCGCCGCGACACGGTCTGGTGCATGGGGGAAGGCGCTGGTGTCACGTAGAGCTCTCCTTCGACAATCTCGTAGCGCCGGCCGTCGTTCGGCAGGTACTGGTACTCCTGGTAGGTGTACGGCACGTTGGCCCGCAGCCCGGGACTGGACATGACGGCAATTATACGCCGGTTTCCGCCCGGCGGCAGCCTGGGTCCTTCCCGCTTTATCACCTCTGAAGAGGGCGTGCCGCCGCCTGGGCACGATTGGGCGGTTACGCGCAACACCAAGGACTTCGCGCCCATGGGGGCGGCGCCGTTGCTTGGCCCGGCAGCAGTCACGTCTTCTCTAGCCGCGATCAGCGTCCCAGCAGGCGCAGAAATCCCGTCGGAGACTCGATTTGTACCGGCCGATGGGCAGACACCAGGAAGACCTTCAGGCGCAACAGATCGACTGCGTCCAGTGTGACCACGTACTGCGCTTGCATCTCCAGCGCTGCCGCGACGATGGGATTGTCCTTGGGATCGCTGTCGACCAAGTCCACGTCCTGGTACTCACCCGATGCGCTCTCCGCTCGCTGCTGCATGGCCACGCGCAGGTTCGCGATGTCCTGACGACTGAGCTGTGTCACCCGCTGGATCTTCTCCCGGGCCAACACATCCACCATCTCGTCGAGGATCGCGCTCGATGTGACGTGCGTGAAGAGTCCTTGCCGGAAAGCCCGCAGCACCTGCCCAGAAGGC
>PLNW01000019.1 GCA_003142855.1 Myxococcales bacterium | reverse complement strand
TTTTGAATCAGTAGTGCTAGGAGAATTCGCATGTTCCAAGAATGGCCTACCCCGGGGGCGGCAGCCCGAAGGATGGCACACGACGGGGCCAAGTTCATCCCTGGCATGCAATCTGCAGGTAATCGAGCAGCAGCGAGGAACGCGCTTTCGCGCCGCCAATCGAATCGCCATCAAGGAGTGGATCGATGCGACCACGTCAGCGAGCCCACTCGTGGTATCCGACAATGGGACACATTCAGGAGCTAAGAAGAACAATTGTCATGGCGTTGTTGGCTGTTGCGACGGCGTGCTCCTGCCATCACAGGACGGCCATACCTTCAACCTGCGGCCAGCGAGAGACGCAGGTCGTCCTGGCCAGATCGGCTCTGCCAGTTTGTGGACCCAGCCAGGACGGTCAAGTGTGCTACGTGTGGAGCGCCTCCAAGTTCAACATCTGTCGCGGTGCTCGAGGCGCCTGGATCGAGACTAGCGCGAGCGAGCTGCACGCCGCTTGGCAGCGCCCGAAAACTACCTCGGGCTACAACCTCCGATAAGGGCTGGCGGGCGGCTGACTCGTGGACGATCTGGCGCCCGGCGCCGAGAGCGGTCTCGCCGACAGTCTCATGCGGACGATCAGCGCCAGCGTCCGCGTGCCCCGGGCATCAACACAGCCTTTTGTAGCTGACGAGAGACACTACACCAAGTACCGCCGCAAGAATGTATGGCCAACTGACATTCGAATATTGTGTGTATACGATGGCTATTATCCCTGCAATGGCGCTCCCAATGGAGATCTTGGTGTACGCGTCCTTTCCGCTTTGGTTGGCCGACCTGCTTACTTCTTCTTGGCTGGAGCGGCAGGCTTCTTGGCGGCAGATGTCTCTGCCTTGCCCGTCTTGGGGTTCTTGAGCTGCTCGTTCTCTTTGGTCAACTCCTGTACCTTGGCCTGGGCCTGGGCAAGATCAGCCTTCATCTGGTTCATGCTTGTCGTTTGAGCGGCCGAGCTCTTCTGTGCGTTCTGGAGCCTTGTGTTGCAGGTATTGAGGGCGGCCTTGCCTGCCTCGTCTTCACATCCGGCGCCGACAAGCAAGGTTGCGCCCAGAACCAGAGACATCAATGCGCTGAGTTTGCGGTTCATGATCTTCTTCTCCTCCACTGTTGTTGGTAATGCGAATGGGTTGATCGAAACTGCAAGTGCTTAGCGCCATTCCGAGTCCACGCGTCGATCACGAGCCCAGCTGGCCTCTTCGGTGCCAGTGGCATCGAGCTCTCCGCGCGGCACCGTGCGCAAACGGCTGGGCTTGACGCCCAGTCGTTTTAGATAGTCCTTCACCGCCTGAGCACGGCGATCGGACAGGGCCATGTTGTATTCGGTGGTACCCCGTGGATCCGCGTGCCCGACAAGAGTCAGGGGATCTGGTGTCTTCTTCAGGCACTCGTCGCCCCTTTTCAACGTGTTCCTGTCCTCTGTGGTCAGCAGAGCCTTGTCGAAGGCGAAGTACACTGGGTCAAGCGAGCAGGCGTGTTTGGGTTCGATCTCGCTTCTGGTCGCCATGCACACACCATTGACGCAGGTCTCGCCGCGAGCGCAATTCTCGTCACGTGTGCATGCCTTGATGCAAAGGCCCTGGTCGCAGCGGTCACCGCTGGGACATTCGCTGTCGAGCCGACAAGCCCGGCACTGATTGGCCATGCAAACCTGGCCCTTGGCACATTCGCTCTTGTCGCGGCAGTAGCCGAGAATGGCGGAGCAGCGACCGCTGGTGCATGCGCGACCCTGGCCGCAGTCCCCGTTATTGCGGCACTGCTGGCACTTGCGGTCCACGCAAAACTCTTTGTCCTTGCAGTCGCGATCCGCATCGCACGCTGGGTACTGGGCCTTGCAGCCTGTCAGGGCCAGGCCGAGCGAGATTGCGACCAAGCTGAAACGAATGATGTGTCCGGCGTCCGGCATGAATTACCTCGCCGTCAGCGTATAGCAAACCGCGTGCCGCAGGCTGCCCTGGGCCGAATGGGTTCCAGTGGCCGCCAATGCGACCCTATCCGAGGAGGATGCCCGATGACCGCCCGGCACGAAGGCGTGGCAATCCGCCTCGCGTGACATCCTGCCACGCTCTGATCGTCTTCTGCTCCACGCTTGCATCCAGCCCACTTCTTCTTGAGCTGGCGGCGCACTGAGACCCGGTGTGCGCGCGAGCGCGGTCAACCTTGCAATCTGCACTTGCCTGCCGCGTCGACATGGTTCGGCAGAGAGTCGTCGAATACTGGAGAAAATCGTCGACGATCTTGGGGAGTTGGCACCGCGTGCGCTATGAAGGCGCCGGAGGATTTGCAGTGATTGTTCCCGCCGACCGGAATGCGCTTGCCTTACGCCGCCACTTCGTGGACTTTGGAACGCTTCTGGTTCTGTGCGCAGTGGTCGGAGTGATCGCCGGGTTTGGAGCAGCAGGGTTTCACTACCTGCTCGGGTACTCCAAGCATCTGTTTCTCGACCGGATGGCGGGATACCGGCCGCCCGGACCGTTGGGCGAGCTTCCGCTCTTCGCCGCATCTGCGCGTCCGCTGTCGCGTCTGATCCTCTTCGTCCTTCCCGCGCTGGGCGGCCTGGTGAGCGGCCTGCTGGTGTTTTGGCTGGCGCCCGAGGCGGAGGGACACGGCACCGATGCTGCCATCGACGCCTATCACTTTCGCGACGGCAAGATTCGGGCTCGCGTGCCCTTTGTGAAGGCCATCACTGCCGCCATCACCATGGGCACCGGCGGGTCAGCCGGGCGGGAAGGACCAATTGCCCAGATCGGCGCGGGTCTCGGGTCCACGGTCGCGGGCTGGCTCGGGTTGTCGACCCGGCAGCGTCGCACGCTCATGGCCGCCGGATTGGGCGCTGGCATTGGCGCAATCTTCCGAGCGCCGCTGGCCGGCGCCCTGTTCGCCGCCGAGGTGCTCTACCGCGAGATGGACCTCGAATACGAGGTCATCGCGCCGGCCATTCTCTCCTCCATCGTTGCCTATAGCACGTTCGGCTCCATTTTCGGCTGGACCCCCCTGTTCGAGACGCCGAATTTTCGCTTCCGAACTCCGCTCGAGCTCGGACCGTACCTCGTGCTCGCGCTGGTAGTGGCGTTCGGTGGCCGCACCTATCCCCGAGTATTCTACGGAATCCGCGACTGGTTCCGGAAGCTGGCCATGCCGCCGTGGCTGAAGCCAGCTTTGGGAGGCCTGATCGTGGGCGCCGTCGGCCTCTTCGTGCCTGAGGCGCTGTCAACCGGCTTGGGCGTGGTTCAGGGTGCGTTTCAGGGACAAGGCACCGTCATCTCGTTGCTCATCATTGCTTGCGCCAAGATGCTGACCACCTCATTCACGGTTGGCTCGGGTGGCAGCGGTGGCGTCTTCGGACCGGCGGTCGTGATCGGCGGCTCGCTTGGCGGCGCCGTGGGATTGATCTTCCACGGATGGCAGCCTGCTCTGGTGCCTGACCCAGGCGCTTTTGCAATGGTGGGCATGGCAGGCTTCTTCGCAGCCGCAGCTCGCGTTCCCATCTCCACCATCATCATGGTCAGCGAGATGACCGGCAACTACCAACTCCTGGTGCCCACGATGTTCGTGTGCATGCTGGGGTTCTTGCTGGTCAGGAACCGGACCATTTACGAAAAGCAGCTTCCGGCCCGCTTGTCCTCTCCCGCGCACCAGCGCCGAATCATTCGAACCCTCCTCGAACGCTCCACGGTCCAGGACATCCTGGCCCTGCGTCCCAGCCCGCCGCCCCAGCCGGTGAGCGAAAGAACGCCGCTCGCTGCGGTCCTTGAGCGTTTTTCGTCCAGCGGGCTCACGTGCCTGCCGGTGTTGGGCGAGGACGGCGCTCTGGTAGGCGTCGTCTCGTTCGAGGCGGTGCGATACACACTGAGCAGCCGTGCCGCCCTGTCTGCGCTAGTCGTGGCCCGTGATCTCGCCACCCCCGCAGTCACAGTCACCGGCGATCAGAGCCTGTATTCCGCCCTTACCAAGATGGCCAGGTTTGAAAGCAAGGATCTGCTGGTGGTCGAGACCCAGGATTTGAAACAGAAAGTGGTCGCAGTGCTCACCAGTGGCGACATCAACGCAATCTACGACGAGCAGATCCTCAATTCCTCGCTGCCAGAGCCCCAGGCAAGTCCGCTGGTTCGTCGGGTGCGGGGATGGCTGCCGAAGAGCTGGTCCGGTGGTCCCGAGGGACCTGCTTAGCGACCGATGATGGTCTGGCGCGTACCAGCCAGAAACTCAGCCACGAAGGCCCGCAGATCGTCCATGTCGAGCGGCTTGTCCAGGACGTCTATGGCACCGACTTGCCGCGCTTGCTCATGCACTTCGTCGTCACCGAATGCCGTAACGAAGACAACCGGCGGGGCCCTGTGGCTGTCGCCCAGCCTTGCCAGGGCGGTGATGCCGCTCAATCCGGGCATTCGCACATCTGAGATGACCAGGTCGAAGGAACGCCCGTTGGCATTAGAAGTCGAAGACGTCATGAGAGCATCCAGCAGCTCGAATCCGGTGGCTACCTCGACGATTTCATATCCATCGGACCGAAGGGCTGCCGTCAACAGGCCGCGAAACTCCTTGTCGTCTTCCGCCACGAGCAGGCGCCGGGAAGGAGCGATTGGCTTGTCGCCGCTTGATTGAGCGGACGCCGATTCGACCAGGGAGGTTCTTCGCACGAGCTGCCTCTTGCTCCGAGGCCTGCACAAGCGGTGCCAGATGCTTCGGCCAAAGGCAGCCGCTACTAACGCCATCACCCACCGGCAAACGGTCCGTGGCAGTCTGCCACGTGTGGCGGTCTGCCACGCAGGCCGCCTGCGCTTTGACGCCCTCTCGGCTCGTGGCTGCGCTACTTTGCGACGCTCTGCAAATTGTCGAGCGAGGGCAAATCGGAGAGATTCGGCTGTAATACGATCTCGATGCGTCGGTTCTGCGCACGGTGCTCGGGCGTGTCGTTGGCCACCACTGGATCGAACTCGCTGTAACCGGCGGCCGCCACCTGTTGCGGCTTCAGCCCGCTCGCCACCAAGAATTTCACCACCTCGACGGCGCGTGCGGTGGAGAGCTCCCAGTTTGAGGGGAAACGCTGGGTGTGAATCGGCACGTCGTCGGTGAACCCGGTGACCAGATACTTGCGATCGGTTATCCCGGCGAGCACGGGGGCCAGCTTGGCGAGCGCCGTCTGTCCGTCGGGCTTGATGTTGGTCTTGCCCGAGTCGAAGAGCACGTCGGACTCGAGTTGGATCACCATGCGCCCGTCGCGAATGATCACCTTGAGCTGGCCTGCATCGATCATGGACTTGAGCCGCGCGACCAGATTGCGGAACGTTGCCGCGCGCGCCTCGGCCGCTGCCTTCTGCTTGCGCAGCTCTTCCAATCGGACCTTGGCGTCTTCAAGGGTACGCGCGAGCTCGCCCTTCTCGCCGGTTAGCTTGTCGACGTTCTGCCCAAGTTTCTCCAGACGCTTCTTCATTTCACCCGCCAGCGCCGTGGTGTCGTCGAGCGACTTGCGCAGACCATCGCGCTCGGTCACGGCTGCGCCGAGCTGCTTTTCGAGTTCGGCAATCTTCTTTTGCAGATCGTCCACGCGCGACTGAAGAGCCTTCTCGCGCGCCGCTGCGGCCTGGTCGTGATCGGCCGTGACCTTCTGAAGTTCGGCCACTTTCTTGTCGTAGGTGCCCGTGGTCACGCAAGCACCGACGAGGAGACCACTAGCAATAAGGACGAAGACGTGGTTTCTCATGGTTTCCTCTCTAGCGCCTGTGTGCCGGTGGCGCCAACCGAAAGATTCTTCAGGTCCAAGTCGAGTGTGAACTGATTCGCATCGTCGGTCATGAACAATACCGTCAGAGGTTCGCGCCCACATTTCCGATGGAGACGCTGGGACCAAAAATGATAGCCCAGTGCGAGGCATCGGCATTGGGCGAGCTGGGGTCCGGGGCGTAGCGGCCACGAAACTCGTACACGCCCCACATGTGGATGGCGATTGCGGTGTCGCTGCCGCCGAGTGGTAGGCGAATGCCGACCCCACCGACGGCGCCCAGGGTCGCGGGATACGGCGTGGTATTGGCCGGCTGGAGCAAGCCCATGCCCATCAAGCCCAGTTCCAGTCCCAGCAGGCTCTCCTTGCCCCGCCGGTCGAGCTTGACGATGCGGGAAAGCACCCCGAAATTGAGCGTCAGTTGCCCGGACGGGCTGGTCATGCGGTACAGGCCTGCTGGAATGGAGACGGTTCCATAGAGGCGCGCCCGGCCGCCCTCGATCGTAACTGACCACTGGACCGCTGGCAGTCCATCGCTTGTGAGCGGGCCCAATGTGTAGCGTGTTTCGTCGAGTACGTGGGCCATGCGCACAACGATGTGATCGAACTGCCGCGTGCCGCCCTTAAGTGGGATCACCCGCACGTCGCCGCCAGGGCGCAAGACCATGCGCTCGTGCAGGCCGGCCGAGCCGCGAGCACTTCCGTCGGCCGCCGTCACGTCCACGTCCAGAACAACTTCTTGCTGGCCATCCTCTGGTCGCAAACGCTCGCGGTGGATGAGTACCCGGCAGGTGCTTCGCTCGGCGAACGGGATGACGTTCTCCTTGCCAGGTTCGAGGCGGTGGGGCTTGCCCTGTGCATCGGCGCACACCAGTTCAATCAGGGCGTTGTCGCCTGACGCTGAGGTCGAGAATGGCGCCGGTACGTTGGCTTCCCGCAAGACACGCTGCACGGGGTCTTCAAGGGTGGCGAGGCTCGTTCCGGCGAACTCCGAGGGAAGGCCATCGGGGCGATAGCCAAAGCGCAGGGAAACGAAGCCGGTGACGCCCGGCTCTCCGCGCACGAGGTAGCTTCTGTGGTCGGGAGCGGGGGTCACGGCGTAGGCGCCTTCCACGGCAAGCGGTACGAAACGGGCGTGTTCTCCCGCACCGACTACGGTGAGCACGGCATCGCGGTTGGTGGGGATGAAATCGATGGGGCCGTGTTTGGGCAACTCCAGTGTGACACGTGGCCGAGGTGCGGGGATGGTGGCGGTCTCCACAACTCCGATCACAGTGCCGTCCAGATCCGCTCGTGTGACCGCGATGGTGACTCGCTCGCTGACCACACGTCCAGTTGCCAGCAGGAAAAACGTCGCGTCGCTGCTCTTCTCTGTCCGCAGTACCTCGGCTGGACGACCATCCGTCAGCCAACGCAGGCGTGTGCCTGACACGCAACGGGCATCCATGCGCACGATCACCTGGGTGGCGTCGCCATCACGAAGCGGTGGCCCAGATACGACGGCGAGCGGGCAATGCAGAAGTGGCAGGGTGGCAGTGACCACCTGTTCCTGTGCCGCTCCGTGGGCCAGGAAGAATCGCGGTCCCAGGCGCAGGCGCACGGTGACAGTGGTGGCAATCGGGGAGAAGCTGCGCACCGCGACCACTCCCTCGGCGAGCTCGCAGCGGGCCTGTCCGCAGTCAACTGAGATCACCGTCTCAGGATGGACGAGCGCGACGCGGCCCGGGCCTTGCGACACGTCGACCGACCCCGACGCTGGGAACATGTTCGAGATGACGACCCGTGCTGGTCGCAATACGAAACCGTTCGCATCTACCAGAGTTCCGTTCTCGTCGTAGGTGACCACGTCAGCATCGAATCTGGCCCGCGAAGGCATCCAGCGCAGGCTGGTATCACCAGGCAAATCTCGGCCGACTGGAACCACGCATTGTTCCTGCTTTCCCGAAGGCTGGGGATCGAGGCATACGTCCTGTCCGCCTTTTTGCGGCGTCCGCCAGAGGATCTGGAGGCCCTTGAGGTGCTGACCCTTCATTTCAAGCCGACCCTCATCAGGAAAGAACGCAACGCTGGCAAGATCGATCTCGGGGAATTGCCCAGTTGCGATCAGGGTCACGCCATTGGTGGACCGATTGCATGCCGCCTGGTCTGCGGCGACCTTCACCTCTGCCACGCGCGGCCCGACTTCATCGGGCGCTGGCGGCCGCACGAATCGGTTCTCCGCCCCGATGGTCCAACCGACAGGCGCTGGGCCGCACACTACCCCGCGCGGGACAACCGGCACCGGGCCACTTCCCTCGGGAACCTGCACGGTGTTGGCGCGTGCCGAAACCGCTGGCAACAGGAAGACGAGCGCCAAAACGAACATGTTCGCGTACTCGGCTGTGCGACGACGGCGGCGAATGTTCCGCTGCCGGGCGGAGCCAGAAATTGTGCGCGAGGTGATTGCGCCACTGCTGGCGAGTGGACTTGTGGCTGCGGTTCTGGTCACTTTGAGGGCTCCGGCCGGCTGCTGCCTGGCCGAGTATGGCAGCAAGCAAGGAACAGGCCCACCCAATGCCCGGACGTCGCAAGGGAACGTTCAGATCGGGTCGCACCACGTCTCTTTCGCCGGCACGCCGGTTGCTTGTCCCGTTAGCGGATCTCACCGACGACTCGCCACCCATAACCCCGAGGCAAACCACCATGACTCGATTGGCTGTGACAACAGCGTTGCTGATGCTTGTCTTTTCGTCTTGTTCGGTGGCCACCAAGGCTCCAACTGTCTCCGCCAGGAGACCAACCCCTGTCGTCGCCGTGCGCACGCCGGCCGACGGAGGTTCTGCCGATGCCTCCAAACCCGACGCTCCACCGCCTGCGGTCGCCCCACCCGTTCGGCTGGCCCCAGGAACATGCAATGAGACCTTCGACTGCGATGACACCTGTGCCCTCCCACCATCGGGCAGCCGGTGGGATTGCAGGCAACGCCAATGCGTGCTCATGGATCTGCCCAACCTCTCCCCTCAGCCAGAGCCCACCGAAGCGACGCCAGTGGTCCCTGCAGCCAAGAAGGTCAAGGTCAAGAAGTCCGCGAAGCAGAAGACGTGACGCCTGGACGACGGTCTCTTGTCTTGGTGGCATGCGCCAGGAGCTGCCGGTAGGTTCAGTGAACCTTTCGCCGCAGGAGCTGGATCACAAAGCGGCGCAGATCGTCGACGTCGATCGGCTTGTCCAAGACAGCCATGGCCCCCGCACTCTTGGCGCGACGGTGTAGCTCGTCGTCGCCAAAAGCTGTCATCAACACAACTGGCGGCAGCGGAAAGTCGTGGCCGAGGCTGGCCAGGGCATCGATCCCGCTCCAGCCCGGCATGCGCACGTCTGAAAGGACAAGATCAAAGGGCGCCGCGCCCCATTCGGGGATCAGCGAACCACCCAGCATGTCCATGAGGTCAACCCCGTTGGAAACTTCGACCACATCGTGTCCATCGGCCCGAAGGGCTGAGGCCAAGAGGTAGCGAAAGGCCGAAGAGTCCTCCGCCACGAGCAAGCGACCGCAGAGTGCAGGAGGTCCGACGTCATTTCCTTGGGGCTGCTGGTCGTCGGGCGATGCTTGACATCTCACAGAGTGGTTCATTCTTGGTGTCATCTGCACAACGAATGCCACGCGGTTTGCTTGCTTACATGCCAATCGGGCCATGGCGGCGCCCACCGGGACCGTGGCAAGCTGCCTCGCGTGGCAGACTGCCACGCGCTATAGCGATTTCTTGGAATCCGCGAAGCTCGCCAGCTTGCGGTACATGGTCCGGCGGTCGAATCCCAAGATTTGCGCAGCCAGCGTCTTGTTGCCGCCCGCAGCCTCCAGCACCCGCAAGATGTATCGTTTCTCGACCTCGTGCATGGACAGCATCTCGGACGGATCGTCGCCTGACGGAAGAACCTGCGAACGCCGGTGGGAGCGAATCGGCTCGGGCAGGTCTTCCACCACGAGCTTTTCGTACTGGGTGAGCGCCACAGCGCGCTCGATGGCGTTCTGCAGCTCGCGCACATTTCCCGGCCATGGGTAGGCGAGCAAACGCTCAGCTGCGGGTGCGGAGATGCCGGTCACGGCCTTGCCCAGTCGCCGAGCCAGTTTCTCGGTGAAATGCTGGGCAAGAAGCAAGATGTCGCTGCCTCGCGCTCGCAGGGGCGGGACGTCGATGCGGATGACATTGATGCGAAAGTAGAGGTCGCGCCGAAAACGCCCATCTTCCACGTCGGTTTCGATATCCCGGTTGGTGGCCGCGACGAAACGGGCGTCAAAGGGAACTTCCACATCGCTGCCCACGGGCCGGACCATCCTGGTTTCTAGCGCGCGCAGGAGCTTGGCCTGCATGCCGAGAGGCATCTCCCCCACCTCATCGAGGAGGAAGGTGCCGCCCTTCGCCTTGACCAGCAGTCCGGCGCGCGCCTCCTTGGCGTCGGTAAAGGCGCCCCGCGCATGCCCGAACAGCTCGCTTTCCAGCAGCGAGTCGGTCATGGCCGCGCAGTTGAGCGCAACGAATGGACCCTTGCTGCGCGAGCCACGCTGATGAAGTGCGCGGGCCACCAATTCCTTCCCAGTTCCGCTCTCACCCGTGATGAGCACCGTCGACTCGCCGTTGGCAACGCCGTCCACCAGGCTGCACATGCGGCGAAGCGCAGGGCTCTCCCCCAGGATGTCCTCGAACGGCTGCGCGTCCGCGACCGCCTGCCGCAGGCGTTTGACCTCGTCCCGTAGCTCGCGGTGCTGGCGCGCTCGCTCGACCGCGACCGCTAGTTGCTCGATTTCGAACGGCTTGGTCACGAAGTCGTAAGCGCCAGCACGGATGGCAGCGACAGCCGTCTCCAGGCTGCCGAAGGCGCTGATCACGATCACCACGAGGTCGGGTCGGCTGTCCAGGATGCGCCGGCACAGCTCCAGCCCATTCATCCCGGGCATGTTGATGTCCACGAGAACGATGTCGACACTGCCGGCTGCTATGATTTCCAGGGCCTCCAGCGCCGCCGTCGAGCTCCGAACGGAAAGACCCTCGCGGCCCAGCCCATCGATCACGAAACTGCACAGGGCCTGGTCGTCATCAACTACGAGCAGGTTTGTCGTCATCGGCTTTCACTGTCCCTTGGGCAAGCGGTAGGTAGATGGAAAAGCGACTTCCTTTGCCAATTTCGCTGGCAACGCCTATCCAGCCCCCATGGTCGCGTACTATGCCGTAGGCGACGGATAGGCCCAAGCCAGTTCCTTCACCCACATCCTTGGTGGTGAAGAACGGCTCGAAGGCGTGGGTCATCTGTTCGGACGTCATGCCCACCCCCTGGTCTTCGACGCAGACATAGGCGTACTCGGCCAGCGGCCCTTCAATATCGGCGGGCGGAGTTATCACGTCGGCGCCAAGGCGTACGCTGATGGTGCCGCCAGTTGGCATGGCCTGTATCGCATTGACCACCAGGTTGGTGAGTGCCTGTTCGATCATCGATGCATCGACTTGCACGACCGGGTCCGGTACGCCGTCCAGCGATGCAAATGTGATCCCCGCCTTTTCCGCCATATGTCGAAGCAGGGCCAGCGTGCGTTCGGCGATCGCGCGCAGGCTCTCTTGCTTCTGCTGCGGTTGGCGCCGCCGAGCGAAACCCAGCAGTTGCTTGATAATCTGGGTCATCCTCTCGCTCTGTTCGACGATGGTCTGGGCGCTCTCAGCCACGGCGGGGCCGACTGCCTGTCCTCGTACGATCATCTTCGCCCGTCCCGAGACGACATTGAGAGGCGTCCCCAGCTCGTGGGCCACGCCGGATGCCAGTTTCCCGACGGTGGTGAGCCGATCTGCGTGCCGGAGCTGCTCGCCGGCCGCCAGACGCCGCTCGGTTTCGTCGGCGAGCTTCTCCTGCGCGGCCCGCAAGCGATCACACATCTCGTTCATCTCGTGCGCCAGGACGCCGATCTCGTCGTGCTGGCGCATGTCGAGCGGACCACTCAGATCCCCGGCGCCGATCCTGCGCGCTTTGTCCACTAGACGTCGCATCGGCCGCCCGACAAACATGAAACCCACGACCGCAATCGACAGGATCGCGATCAGTGCTCCCAGAGCCGTGCGCTGCACGATCTGGATCATCTCCGTCTTGAATCTTTCGTCGCGAACCGTGAGCGGTCCCGAAACCTCCAGCGCTCCCAGCGGGTGATCCTCAATCTGGACGGGCAGGTAGGTGACGAGGTGCTCGGTCCCGGAAACTGGCACGACCAGCGTGACCTCGTCGCCCTGCCAGACCTTTTCCAACTGCGTGCGCGGGGCCAACGGCTCGCTGTCCGGACGGTCCTGGCTGGAGCGCGGGATGAAGCGCAGATCCCACGGACTGGCCAGGCGAACCCTCTCGCGCGCATACGAGAACACCTCCAGGGCGCGTTGCTCGCCTTCCTTCCGCCAGACATCGACAAGTGCCGGCCGCAGAGCGCGGCCGACCAGCCAGGCATTCTCACGCGCATCGGCCTCGGATAGTGCCATCTGCCGCCGGGCGTTCTGATAGCCACGCCCGGCAAAGACCGCCAGGACGGCCAAGATGGTCACGGCGATCAGTTTTGCTGCGAGCTTCATGTCTGCACTTGCCGCCGGAGGATCGAAGTCCGCCGATGATGGGGTGAAGCGGCGGTGGGTTTGATTGTGGCACGTGCGCCGAGCTGGCGGTAATCAGACTGACACCGACGAGAAGCGGGACGGCGGCTCCTGGAGAAGCTAGAGCCGGGACTTCCCGGTGGCCCACCGCCACACGCGCGAGTCACTGAATCCTGAAGTCGTCGCGACGGTTCTGGGACCAGGCCGACTCGTCATGGCCCGGGACCCTGGGTCGTTCGCTGCCATAGCTGACCGTGGAGATCCTGTTCTTGCGCACGCCGAGTCGCTCCAGATAGGTCGCAGCGGAGCGAGCACGCGCGTCGCCCAAAGCCAGGTTGAACTCCGTGGTGCCGCGCTCATCGCAGTTGCCTTCGATCCGAATGGCCTTGGCCCGCTTCGCCTCTTGGGCCACCTTCTGTAGCTCCGGCCGAGCGTCGTTGCGTAGCAGGGCGGAGTCGAAGTCGAAGTAGATGGCTTCGCCAGCGACACGACTGTTTTGGTCGGAAGCCATTTCATTATCCTGCGATCGAGCGGTGGTCATGGGCTTTGCCGCTGGCCGCGGTTCTCGGAGAGCCTGGGCTTGGCTCTGGTCAGGCTTCGTTTGTGCATGTGAGCACCCAACTCCTACGAGGAGCATTGCGAAAGCAGCTGTCTTGATGTGCACGATTCCTTTCCTTTCCATGGGCCTTTGTCCTCGCCGCCATTGGCGTAAAGCCCGTCGGTGGCGTGCGGATGCACGGTGGATGCCAGTCCATAGCGCCTCATCACGGCGCATTCCGGCTCGACGGACGGCTCTGGTGCGTGGCATTCCGCCACGCGAGACAAATTGCCACGTGTCTGGCGGGCAGAAAGGCAGCCTCGTCACCAAACATGTCTTCGGTCTGCCCGCTCCAGGTCGAACTTCAGCGCGGTCGGCGCGACCAGCGTCGTCGGGATCACCGGGATGACCACTCAGGATGAACGGTGTACCGAATCCTGCGCTAGAAACTCTGTCGTCGATCCGCGCGCTGCATGCCGAATTTCAGCGCGATCGGCGTGACCAGCGTGGTGACGATCACCATGACCACGATTGCCGAAAAGGTTCCGCGATCGATGATCGGTTGGCCGCCCACAGTGAGCCCGACGCCAATGTTGGCGAAGATAAGGCCGACCTCGCCGCGCGGGATCATACCAAGGCCGACCGTCAGCCGATCCACACCCCGTCCCCAGACGCCGAGTGAGCAGGCTTGCTTGCCAAGCACCGCCACCAGAGTCAGCGCCGCCGCAAGGCCGAGCACGCCGGGAGCCGCAAACGTGCGGAGATCGGTCCTCACCCCCATGAGGACGAAGAAGATGGGGGCAAGAAATCCCGAAATGGGCTGGATGAGATCTTCCAGCGGGTGCTCCCCCCGGTCAACGAAATTCCGGTAATGCACGTCCTCCAGAACGAGTCCGGCGGCAAAGGCGCCGACAATGGGGGCCAGCCCCACGAGGTTGGCGAGCCAGGACATGAGGAAGCACAAGGCCAGACCGAGCGCCAAGAGCACTCCGCGCGCATGCAACCTGGACGCGAGTTGAAACAGCCTCGGGGACAGGCGCACGCCGAGAAAGAGAGAGACCACTAGGAAGGCGGCTGCCTTGAAAATGATCATCGCCACGCTCACGGAGGAGAAAGAGCCCCCCCGATCCGCCGCGCCGATCATCCCTGTGACGACCGCCAGGACCACGAGGCCCATCACATCGTCGAGCACGGCAGCGCCAAGGATGATGCGCGCCTCTCGCGTTTGCAGACGGTCCAGATCCTTTAGAACGCGGGCGGTGATACCCACGCTGGTAGCGCAGAGGGTGGCGCCCAGGAAGGCATGCACGTAGACGCTGTGTCCGGGGAGCAGCCAGGCACCGACACCCCAGCCGAGCGCGAACGGCGTGACGACTCCCAGGGTCGCCACCAGAAGCGATGGTAGGCCCACCTTCAGCATCTGCCCCACCGTCGATTCCAGGCCGACCTCGAAGAGAAGCACGAGCACCCCGATGCGCGCCAACATGTCGATGGACGGATCCGTCAACAGGTAGTCGAGACCGGAATACCCGACCAGCGTGAGATTTCCCAAGAGCACGCCGACAACCAGCTCGCCAAGAACCGCCGACTGGCCCACGCGCACAGCCAGCTCTCCACCCAGCTTGGCGGCGACAAGGATCACGGTCAGGGCAAGAACCACCGAGGCCACCGGATCGCCGTGCCCGGCACCTGGCGAAGCGAAGGCTGCGGCTGGCATCAGGGCCAAGAGCAGAAAGAGACCTCGGTTCAACCGACGTTTGAACATGAGGGATTCACGTGCAATCTCGCACGGTCCGGGCCAACATTCGAGTCCTGCGGAGACGCCGACGACATGAAGGGCTCGAAACCGTCTGACACTCCGGCAGGTTCTGGGGCGATGAAGGTTCAACCAGGGTTGCGCGCGGTGGCGGTCTGCGAAGGAGCAAAGGGAATTCTCGTGCTGGCGGTGGGTCTCGGATTGCTCGGCTTCATTCATCGCGACTTGCAGCAGCTTGCCGAAGATGTCGTGAGGCACCTGCATCTGAATCCTTCGGCACCCTACCCAAGGGTCTTCCTCATGCTTGCGTCCAGGTTCGATGGTGTGCAGCTGTGGGCGGTGGCAGTTGGCGCCCTGTTCTACTCGGGGCTTCGCTTCCTGGAGGCCGTGGGACTGTGGAAGGATCGGAACTGGGCCAAATGGCTGGGTGCGATCAGCGGCGGGATCTACATTCCGGTGGAGATATA
Source organism: Myxococcales bacterium (assembly GCA_003142855.1). Classification (GTDB taxonomy): domain Bacteria; phylum Myxococcota_A; class Polyangia; order Fen-1088; family Fen-1088; genus Fen-1137. The sequence continues at coordinate 215 of PLNW01000019.1, read as the reverse complement.
CGAAGCCGCGCGCAAGGCTACCGCCACACGATTGGTTCTGTTCGCTCTGAACGTCGCGGTGGTCGCATATCTGCTCTGGAATCTGTGGCAGAAAAGGCAGATTGCGCGCCTCAACCCATAGGTAGTCGAACAATGAAGGTCGAACCCGCGCCCAGCTCGCTTTGCACCTCGGCCCGTCCACCATGCGCCTCCACGATCGCCTTGACGAAGCTGAG
>PLNW01000135.1 GCA_003142855.1 Myxococcales bacterium | reverse complement strand
CCGCCCGAAGCGGAGGTGGTGCCACCCGAAGCAGTGTCACCGCCCGAAGCGGAGGTGGTGCCACCCGAAGCAGTGTCACCGCCCGAAGCGGAGGTATTGCCACCCGAAGCGGAGGTGGTGCCACCCGAAGCAGTGTCACCGCCCGAAGCGGAGGTATTTCCACCCGAGGCGGAGGTGATGCCGCCCGAAGCGGAGGTGTTTCCGCCAGGGGCGGTGGTGCTGCCACCGGAAGCAGAGGTGTTTCCGCCCGAGGCGGTGGTGGTGCCGCCCGAGGCGGAGGTGTTTCCCCCCGGCGCGGCAGTCCCGCTGGCTTGGGTGTTGCCGCCCGGCAAGCCAGTATTCAGGCCGCCGGCGCCTCCCGTGGCGACGGCGCCTCCTGTATCAACGCCGCCGGCGCTCATGGAGCCAGCGCTGGCGCCTCCGACTGGAGAACCGCCCGAGCCACCGCCGGCTGCCGTCTGTCCCGCTACGCCGGTCGTGCCCCCTGTGTGAGTGGTGCTACCTGAACCGCCGGTTCCCCCGGCATGAGCGCCACCACTACTGTTGTGGGGAGGCGCTGAAGTATCTTGGCCGCAGCCTGCAGCCAGCGGCAGGCCGAAGAGCAACACGAGGACTAGAGAATGTGTCTTGTTCATCATGTTCATGGCTTCTCCCCAGCGTATTGTACGTCACGAACAAGGGAAGCAGTGAACTGTTCTGGTCATCTGGCTCAGCCAATTCGCATCGCCTAACGAGCCCGGCGAAGACAGAAAGAGGGAGCAAGACGCGGCGCGTGGGCGATTCGAAGGGCAGGATGAGGCGAGGGCGTCTACCATGGTGCCATGCCCATATGGACCCTCGACGCCACCGAGCGGCGGGCGCTGTTAGAGCGATTTGTCCGCTACGTGAGAATCGACACGCAGAGCGACGAGAACGCCTCGTGCTCTCCCTCGACCGAAAAACAGAAGGATCTGGCTCGACTGCTGGTCGCCGAGCTCGTCGGCTTGGGTTGCTCGGATGCGACCATGGCCGACTCAGGCCACGTGAAGGCCACCCTGCCGTCCAACCTGCCGGCGGGGCATCGAGCCGCGGAAAGAATTCCTGTGCTGGGTTTTCTCGCGCACCTGGACACCTACCACGGCACCTCCGGGACCGACGTGAAGCCTCAGGTGGTTCACGACTACGCGGGCGGCGACATCACTCTGCCTGCCACAGGGGCGGCGATCACGGTGGCCGCCAACCCCAATCTCGGTCGCTGCATCGGACACACCCTGATCCACACCGACGGCACGACCTTGCTGGGCGCCGACGACAAGGCGGGCGTTGCCGAAATCATGACGATGCTCGCATGGCTTGGGCAGCACCCGGAACTGCGGCACGGGAGTTTGCGGGTTGCCTTCACGCCTGATGAAGAAATCGGGCGCGGCACCGAGGGCTTCGACGTGGCTGGCTTCGGCGCGCAGTACGCCTACACGGTGGATGGAGCGGATTTGGGCGAGGTGGAAGACGAGACCTTCAGCGCCGACACAGCGGTCGTCACCATCACCGGGCACGACGTTCACCCCGGTCACGCCAAGAACGTGATGATAAACGCCGTGCGCGCGGCCTGCGCCGTTGTGGAAGCCCTGCCAGTGAATTTCCTTCCCGAGACCACCGACGAGCGGCAACCTTACTTGCACCCGTATTCCATCAGCGGTGACGTGGCGAGCACGCAGTTGAAGCTACTGGTGCGTGCGTTCAGTGACGACGAGCTACGCGAGCGCGAGGACGTACTGCGCGGCATTCTTGCTTCTGTCGAGGCGCATTTCCCCGGCGTGGCGATCGCCCTCACCGTCAAAGAATCATATCGCAACATGCGCACCTACATCGCGAAGGATCCGAAGGTCCTCGAATATGCAGTCGAGGCCGTGCGGCGCCAGGGACTGGAACCGGTCCGCAAAGCCATCCGCGGCGGCACCGACGGAGCGCGATTGTCTGCGCAAGGGCTGCTGACGCCGAACCTCTTTGCCGGCGGCCAAGCCGTTCACTCGGTGCGCGAATGGGTGTCTCTGGAATGGATGGCGGCAGCAGTGGGCGTCTGCCTGCAGATGCTGTCCGTCTGGACGGAAAAGAGTAGTTAGGAGCATCGCCGGCGGAATCGCGCAGTTGTTGCGCGTTGGTGCTGCCTTGCCGAGCGACGGGCTAGTGCTAGCTTGATGAACATGGCAACCATCGGGATTATCGGTGCGGGTAAGATTGGAGCACGTCGGGCGAGTTCACCAGCAAGGCGGCCCCCAGCGAATTCCAGGCAAACTTCTTGACCACCCGCAGGTCGGTCTGCCTCTCCAGCCACAGTCCGTGAAACACGGGAAAGACAAGCACCACGGTCGGACGATAGCGCCGGACCAGGCGCAATAGAGCGCCGGGCGACTGGGTCACCGGGTACTCGTTGGTGTCGTTGATGAGGCCGTAGGGATCGATCATGCGATCCCGGGTCAGATAGCCGAGCGTGCCCACCTCGGCGGCCAGGAAGACCTGTCCGGGCTTCAGGTTCTCGTTCATCCAAGCCGCCACGGTCTCGTACCGGTGATGCCGCTGGCCCAGCCAGTAATCCTGGTCGATGCCTGCGGCCCAGGATCGCGTGTGCATCCCGGTGAGCGCGAGCATGACCAGACCAGGCACGAGCGGAAGCAGGATGCGCCCATGCGCGCCACCAAAACCGCCACGCCAGGCCGCGGCCCTGACCAGCCATCCGATCGAGCCGAGCACCAGCAGGACGCTGGAACCGAGGATGAGTGGGTACATGTGCCAGTGCTGCACCGGCGGTGGGCCGATGCTTGCATAGCCGAGGAAAAGCAGCACGGCGAAGATCAGGTAGGCGCGCAGTTCGGGCAGGTGGCGAAGCATGAGCAGGACTCCCGAGGCCCAGCCCAGCAAGGCCAACGCAAACATGACCGAGGGGGAGAGCGCGGGGAACAGCATGGACAGCGGCTGTTCGGCCGCATGGTGGAGGTTGTGGCCGAGGTACTCCCCGAAACTGGACGAGGCGCGCTTGGCAAGCAGCGTCTGGGGAAGGCACGAACCGAAGTAGAGTGTCGCGGCTACCAGCCACGGCACCACAGTGACGAAACACACCAGCAACTCGCGTTTGGGGAATCTGAGCCCCCGCAGTCTGCTCTCGATGAGCAGAACCGGAATCAGCAGGGCACCGTCGTACCGGCACAGGATCGTCAGGCCCAGGCAGAGACCGCAGAGCAGGGGGCGGCCCAGTTGGTGCGCCCGGAGAGTGGCCAGAACCAGGGCCACGAACAGATTGGTCTCGAGCGCCAGCCAGGTGTGGCCGCCGGCCAGTCCGGCCCATGCGAGAAGGCCGAGCAGCAGCGCCAGCACCGGCGAGAATCGCCGCGCCATCGAGTACAGCATGAGTCCTTGCAGCGAGAGGGCAGCGGCGCCCAGCGCGATCGCGGCGGTCGGGAGCACGTCGCCAGCCACCCGGTAGACCAAGGCCAGCAACAGCACGTGCAAGGGTGAGGTGGCGCCCAGCACGCGCTCGCCCAGGTTGAACACGAATCCTTCTCCCGCGCCCAGGTGGCGGGCGTAGACGAACGTGATGAACGCATCGTCGTGCCGCAGGCCACGGCAGAGCCAGAAGGTGGCTGCGGCAGAGGTCGCGACCAGAGCGGCGATGGCCAGGCTCTTCCAGGGCAAGCGAAACTCGACGGTGTACGCGTAAGCGACACAAGCACGGGCCTGGGCGGCCAGCGGGGTGAGAGCGCGGCGCACGCGAGCCGCATCGAGCCCGCCGGCGGGTGGGCGAAGCGCTGAGGTCAAGGGAGCGGTCACTTGAAGGCCGTAATCTACGCCACAATTGGAATGTCTGGGCAGACGGGTGCCTAGCCCATTGATTGAATCGGCGTCGCAGATGCGGTGGCGATGAGGGGCCGGGCGCAATCTGGCTTATTCCTTCCGTTCGGGAGAGACTAACGGCCGCCGTCGTTTCCGACGGGGAAGCACATGAGCGACACCAACCTTTCGTCCTTCATCTGGTCGGTCGCCGACCTACTTCGCGGCGACTACAAGCAGTCCGAGTACGGCAAGGTCAACGTCGTGCTCGGGACCAAGGGCAAGCGCAAGGGCCAGCCGGTGCCCGATGCCAACCTGCGCGACACCGAAAACGTGCCGCTTGGAGCCGCGAAGCACTCACCGCCCAGATCAAACAGCGCGCCCACGAGCGCCAGGGCACGGCCGTCACCAATTTCGCCACCACCCTGCCGGAGATTCACGCGAACCTCGCCGCCGGCTTGCTGAAAGATCCCTACCTTTTCGACTTCCTGACCCTGGAAGAGCCCTTCCACGAACGCGAGCTGGAAACTGGCCTTTTGACCCACCTGCAGTGATTGAGTCTGCCCACGCAGGGTTTCTACTGAGCGGGTTCGACCACGGAGCTGCTGTCGAGATTGACCGCGGTCTGCGCGAGCAGCCGTCCGTTGATCGACGCCCCTGTTCGCAGCGTGACCGAGGTTTGGGTCAAGATGACACCCTCGCAATGCGCCGTCGTGCCGAGATCCACGAGACCGGCGACCTGCCAGAAGATATTCTTGGACTGTGCTCCACCTGCCAGGAGGATCTTCGTGCCGCTGCTCATGGTGAGATTCTGGGCGACCTGGAAGATCCAGACGTCGCTCGCAGTACCCGTGAGGGTGACATCCGTCGGGATTAGGAGCCCAGTGCCCCATTGGTAGACGCCCGGGGCTAGGTTCATACCGCCAATGCTGCCGGCGCCCAGCTCGGTGGTATTTGGTGCGCGTCCCGCGGCGTCGGTGAACGCGAGCTGCATATCGGCGATAGCCGTGGTCAGGACGGAAGGCGTCGGCACGGCGTAGTCGGCCGCGTACACCTTCCCGGTCACCTGCGGCGAGGTCGAGAACACATTCGTGGAATCCGCAATCAGCGAGAATCCGGTAATGAAGGTGGCGGCAGCGGGGCTAATGCCAAGGTTTCCCGTAATGGCCGAAGTTGGCACTGTGGAAATCCCACTCTCTGCGAGAATCGCGTAGTTCTTGGCAGTTCCAAGATTCACCGGATTCCCGGCGGGCACAGTACCCGCACCGCCCGCGCCGCTCGTACCACCCGCACCACCCGCACCAC
>PLNW01000082.1 GCA_003142855.1 Myxococcales bacterium | reverse complement strand
GTGCGTTTCCGGACAGTACGGGGCCTGGGAAGGAACCCCAGTGGCCCCAGAGTGGCCCCACGTTGCATCAGGGCATCACCCCATGAGGGCTAAGCCATTGATTTGTTTGTAGCGGGGCCAAGATTTGAACTTGGGACCTTCGGGTTATGAGGGCCATGATCGCTCAGCCCCGGCCCCATGATTTCAACAAGTTCGGCAGGTTACGGCTGAGTTGAGCGGCCAGGAGCGGCCAGGAGCGGCCAGGAGCGGCCAAATCTCGTTCCTCATTCGTTCCTCATTCACGGGCATGAGGGACGTTCCTCATTCGGGCCAAGAGCGGATGTTTTGCGGCCTTTTGCCCCCGACGAGGGACGTGCGCCGGTGCATGAGGGACGTTCCTCATGGCCCCAATGAATGAGCCAGACCTACGTGCGTCAGATTGCTTGCGCAAGGCGTTCCCGCAGCGCGCATCTAGCGGCCGAGCCATGCGGATCGCCTTGCCATGTTCAGGCTGGGGATGGGAAACTGCCGGCCCGTGCGTACTCATCTGCGCCGAATCACTGTCGGGACCATGCCGTTCCAAGCATCTAGGCCACATCGGCGCGGTTGCGGTTCGGCCCAAGACAATGTACTGTTCAGGTGTTCAGTATATCCTCGGTCATGACACTTCGTTCGCAGCTCGCGAAGCTCGCCATCCGGCGCTGGTCGCTCGGCGGCCAATGGGAGGCTCTGCACGCTCCGGAGCGTGACGGAAGGGACTGGGGGCTGACCTTCCCGAGCAAACTCTATTGCGAGATGTTCGACAGCGCTTTTCCCGGTCTGTCGAAGAACCCTTGGAGGGTGACCGAGAAGAGTTGCGGCACGTACTTCCGACACATCTCCAATGACGACCTTGCTTTGGTCCGCCAATTCATTGAGGGCCTACGGCCCTGCGTGATCATCAAGGATCTCACGGATGGCAGCGTGGCGCTCGGCTATCGCGCCAGGAAGAGCGACAGCGGTCGACTTGAACGCACCGAGCTCGGCCAGCTCATGCACGACGCGAAACCGTACGACAAGTCAGCAACCGAAAGCCACCGCAAAGCAGGTCAGGAGCTGGCACGTCGAATGCGCACATTCGTCAGCTCGATGCCGTTCTATCAGAATGTCGACGGATTCATCGCGGTCCCATCTTCCAACCCCGGGAAGGCGTTTTCGCTCCCGCGTGGATTCGTGCATGAGCTGGCAAAGCGCACTGGCAAGCTCGATCTCAGCGCCGCTTTGTCTAAATCGAAGACCACCCCAGAGATCAAGAATCTTGCCTGGGAGCAGAAGGTGAATGCATTGGTCGGCTCGGTTACCGTCGAGAAAACGAAGGTAGGCGGCAAGTCGATTGTGGTGGTTGACGACCTCTATCAGTCCGGCCTCACGATCAACTACATCGCCGGAGAGTTGCGCGCGGCCGGAGCCAAGCAGGTCTTTGGCTTGGTAGCCGTCAAGACGCTCCGCAACGACGACAACGTGCCGAAAACCGCGGAATCACCACAGACGGATGATGACTTGAACGACGAGGACCTTTTCTAGCTGGTGCCGTGATGGACAAGCTCGAACCCATCCTGACCCTCATGAAGCTCCCCGGCGTCGGCCCGGTGCGCCTCCGGCGTGCCATCTCAGTCTTGAGCGAGGCCCAGATGCCGATCGAGGAAGCCTTCAGCGAAAGTGGGCGTCGCCTGTTGACGACGATGGGGCTGTCCCCGTCGTCTCCACAATCGATGATCGGATCTGTAGCTGATCAGCTCCGGCGCGACGAAGTGCGCTGCTTTGTCGCCCCTTTTCACGACCTCGCGATCACAGACTTCGCCCGGAGGAATCTTCCTCCGGTGCTTTTCGCACGCGGACCGGCCGACCTGATGACCGTTCCTAGCGTGGGGTTCTGCGGCTCCCGCAGCGCAACCGAGCGCGGGCTGGCGGTGGCCTTCGACATCGCCGAACAAGTGGCCCGCCATGGCCTCAACGTCGTGAGCGGGGGCGCAAAGGGTGTCGACATCACTGCCCACAAGACGGCACTCTCATGCGGTGGAGCTACAACAGTAGTCTTGGCTGAAGGTATCCTCCAGTACCGGATGCGGCAGGAGCTTCGTGACGTTTTCGATCCGGCACGCACTTTGCTGGTGAGCGAGTTCTTCCCGGACGACCGTTGGATCGCCGGGAGGGCGATGCAACGCAACCGAACGATTTGCTCCCTATCGCGCGCCCTTGTCTTGATCGAGGCCCGCTCAACGGGCGGCACATTTGCGGCAGGTGAAGCAGCCCTGGGAATGGGCCTCCCGCTCTTCACCGCAGACTACAGCGCACAAGAGGAGAGCAACGACGGGAATCGCATTCTGTTGGAGCGCGGTGCCCTGCGCCTACGGCAAAGTCGTGCGACCGGAAGGGCGAACCTAACCCAACTCCTCGAGCTGGCTCGCCGCGAGCCAATCGGTGACGGTCCCAGGACGAGACCTATTCTGGTTTCCGAACAACAGGATCTTTTTCCGCGCTGAAGAGGTGTCCAGAAATCGACCCCGGTAGGGTCGAGGGCTGGCGCGGTGATGCAACATGTGGCGAAATCCAAACTGAATCGCCACGTCATCCGAGGCTTCTATCAGGCGGCGGTCTTGGTATTGCGCCCGAGAAGTGGAAAACGCGTTTTCACCAGCCGTCGCGTGTGCGCAGGACCTCTTGCCGAAATGGGGGCCTCCCACTTCCTGATGAGAGCCGCAAGTTCGCGGAAAGCCGATGGTCTAGAGGCAAAGATCGCCTTCATCTGCAAGTCGAGTGAGACCTCGGGGTCGTGGCTTTCGATCTTGGCCACACGGGGCTGGCTCGACCCGATTCTCTTGGCCAGGGCGGCTTGTGAAAGATGGCTNNGCTCGAACCAGTCCACCGAGACGGAGTTTCGTCTCGATGAGGTCCTCTTCAGCAGGGGTGAGTTCGAGGAATTCGCCGACAGTGCCGACCTTCCAACCAGCGCGTTGGAATCGTTCTCGCTGAGCTTTGTTCATCGTGTGTCTTCCTTCTTGAAAGCGGCGTAGCGCCGCCGGCAGTTCGCGATCGTGTCTTGGGGCGTTTGTTTCGTCTTCTTTTCAAACACTTCGAGGACGGCGATCGCCAGCCTGCCGACGCAGTAGACCACCCTCCATTCGATGCGGTGTTCAACGTCTGTGATGCGAAGCTCATGGCAACCTTGCCCGATGCTGGGCATCGGGCGAGATTCAGGCATCGAGAGGTTCTCGCCTTCCTGCGCACGACGCAGAAGAAACCCCGCCTCGATTCGGGCCTCTCGCGACATAGGCGGGGTCTTGAGCTCCCCGTGTAGCCAGGCCAGCGATTTGCTCGGGATTTCGAGCAGGGGACGCCTGGCAAAGCTTCGCGGTTCGTTCACCAGAAGATGATATGCCGAGTTCGGCATACTGGCAAGAGTGTTCTTTCAGGTGATAGGCTGGCAACACCTTTGACACCAGGAACGGTCAGAAAACAGTCCGGGTAGCCCTGGGGATTTCTTCCAGCTGTGTGCGCGGACATTCCATGCTTCTGTGCACACAACAGCGGTAGGGCCGGGCCGATGTACCTTGCTCGACGCTCATACTCGCACTCGGTGGCGACAACTGGGACTGAGTGAAGTTTCTGCGACGAACAGACGCTGAAAGAAACTCGACGGGCTGAACGGAAGGTCGGCGTTGTAAGCTGGCGCCTATGACTTCGAGTCTACTCACCGTGTGGTGCAACCTGCAACTGACTGGGCGTGCGCTGTCTGCTCTCCAGTCAGGGCTTGGCGCGCACCGTCTCGTGCATGCAGCGGAATCGACCACGTGTTTCCAGCCCATCGGACGTCGGGATCCCGCGTTGCCCGAGGCGGATATCGCGTTTGGGCAACCCGAAGCGGACCAATGCGTGGCTTCTGCGCGCATGCGATGGGTGCATTTGGCGAGCGCAGGGTACACGACGTTCGCGGGTGACGACATTCGCCGCCAGTTCATCGCGCGCGGCATTGCACTGACCAGTAGTTCGTCGGTCTACGATGAGCCCTGCGCGCAGCACGCGCTTGCCTTCATGCTGGCCGAGGCCCGGCAATTGCCACGTTCGATCGTCGACCAGGCGACGACGCACGCGTGGAATACCCCGTCTACGCGGGCGGCCTCGTTTCTGCTCAAAGGCCAGACCATCATGCTAGTCGGATATGGCGCCATTGCCAGACGGCTGGCCGAGCTGCTCGAACCCTTCGGCTTGCACCTCGTCGGATTCCGCCGGCGCCCGCGCGGCGACGAGGCCATCGAGGTGCGTCCGATGGCCGAACTTTCCGACGGGCTCCCGCGTGCCGACTGGGTCATTGACATCCTTCCTGCCGCGAACGATACGGCTGGCTTCTTCGATCAATCGAAATTCGACGCCATGAAGCCCGGCGCTATCTTCATGAACATCGGTCGCGGTGCCACCGTGGACCAGGCCGCGCTCCTCGCGGCCCTGCACAGCCACCTGCGCGCCGCCTACCTCGACGTGACCTCGCCCGAGCCTCTGCCACCCGAGCACGCGCTGTGGGCAGCGCCCAACTGCTTCATCACGCCCCACGTGGCCGGCGGACATGGCGACGAATACGACCGCCTTGTGGCGCTGTTTCTGGCCAACCTCGATCGATTCGTTCGTGGCCAGCCCCTCGCAGGACGGGTCTATTGAAGGCTGGGCGGGGAGCGGCCCAGCGCCTCGCGGCACAAAAGCAGCTTGCCAGACCAGACCGTGTAGGCCGCATGAGGGACGTTCCTCATGCGCCTGAAGGTCGGTACGACGGTTGCTCCTTGCAGAAAAGGGGTCTACGCTTGCTTGTAGATGGCCACAACACGCGCACGCATAGAAGAACTGGCCAAAGAACTGGCTGCTCTGAGCCCTGAGGATCGAACTCGCGTCCTGGTGGAGGTGAGTCGTCGAGGGCCAAGGTCCGCGCACGAAAGCCAGAAGACCGCTGTTTGGCAGCGTCTGCACGACCTGGAGGGTATCGTCACCCTGGGTGGAGACGCTGTGGAAGACTGCGCGCATCTCTACGATGGCTGAGTGCGTCCTCGACGCCAACGTTCTTGTGGCGTGGATCGACGCTGCGGACAGCCTACACGCCCGCGCGCATGACCTCATGACGCGGCTGGAGCAAGACGGCACCGATCCGGTGCTCCTCGACGTTCTGGTTGGCGAGGCCGTGTCCGTTCTCTGCCGTCGCTTTCGGGAGCGTCGCCGGACTGGCGATCTGGCAGCCATGCTCGCCGACTTCCGTCGCAGGATCGAGCCTTCGGCCATCATGTGGGTGGGCTCGGAAGCCGAGCGACTCTACGAAGACATCCTCGATCTTGTCGCATCGACCGGGGGCAAGCTCAATTTCAATGACGCCTTCATCGCCGTTTTGCAGAAGGAAGTCCGCATAGGCCCGGTCGCGACCTTCGACGCCGGATTCGATGCGGTCTCCGGATTCGTGCGTGTCCCGCTTGTCGGGCGTACCCACGGCTGACTCCCCAGCCCCAGTCACCTGTGGGAGCCCGCGAACACCGGTCCAAGCATTTCCAGGCCCGTACGGGGTTTCTGCGGCTCACACCGGGGGCGGCGGTTGCGCACAGGCTTGTGTGGAACGTCTTTCTGCTGGGCGGCAGGTCGTGCAATCCTTGGTGACCTCACCTCCGTCGGCGACTGCGAGGAGTGCGGAGGCCTGGGGCGCCGAAGCCCGATGGCATCAGGATGTCGGCGAGGAAATCTTCGAGATCCCCCATCTCGGGCTCATAGTCAGTATCCTTGGGCTGCCCGTTCGCAGGGCCGGCGACGAACTGGGCGCAGGTGATCTTGCCGTCAACGAAAGACTGCACGAAATCGCGTGTCTCCCGCAAAGCCTCGACCTCGTTTTCCAGCGTGGACAGCAGTCCGCTAAGCGGAGCATCCCCGTGCCTGCCTCCAAGACCAAGGGCCGTCGCGAAGTAACCGTCCGACTGACGACGT
>PLNW01000112.1 GCA_003142855.1 Myxococcales bacterium | reverse complement strand
TTGGCCATTTGGCAGATGAGTTGCCTCACCTCCTGGGAGATATCACCCTCGGCTGGGCCACGAGCGCGCGACTTCCACCGCCAGAACAAGCGGAAGCCGGTCCGGTGCCAGCGGACCACGGTGTCTGGCTTGACAACGACAAGCACGTCCGCCCAGCGAGACCAGAGCCGGGAGAGCACGAGCCAGAAGGCGCGGTCACTTTTGCGCAGGCGAGGGCGGGCCGAGGTGCGCTGGAAGTTGGCCAGCTGCTGGCGCAGGGCGAGGTTCTCGATTGCGAGGTCCGCGCGGCTGCGGAGGGCGGAACGCAACGCTCCAAGGAGGCTGAGAAACAGGGAACCCATCGTGTGATTATGCGAGATGGCGAGGCACGGCGGCTAGACCCACTGTCCATCATCGCCACCGTCGCAAAACACACGTCGCGGACGACGTCTTGGCGAACCACAGGCCGGAGACGGAGTGATGGAACCCCCTAAACGGGCACGAAGCCGGAAACGGCGGACACAGCCAAGGGGCGTCCTACACACCACCGCGCCGGTCCCGGTCGGCGCAGCCAAAATGGTCACATCGACGCCCGACAGGCCAAGTAGCTAGAAATCCGGTGGCTCCAACGCCCCGAAATCTTCCATCCCTATCCGCTGATTCGGTTCGGCGTGATCACCCAAGACAAGACCCCGATGCGGTCGAGATTTCGCGCGATAACTCTATGCCCGCTGCTCCCAACTTCGCCTGAAGGTTCCGCTTGCCATTCCTCGACGAACGCTCGCGAACCCCCTGCGGTCGCGCTAAGCTCGGCTGAGAACCCAACGAATCGCACCATCATCTCCAGTCAAGCCGGCATGCGACTCCCGGATCTCTCCAGTCGAATGGGATCAACCGAAGATTCGCGCCAGACCCACGCGACAGGTACCGAGCAGCCTATCGGCGGAGGGCGGATCTACTCGTGAAGTGCCTCGCGCCATCACGGCTGCGTTCCGCACCGTGTCCGTCACGCTCGCAAGGATATCTGCGCGGCGACGCGTGAGCGCCCGTAGCGTGTTTGGGTGAATCCTTGGCTCTATGCGCGCCCATAGTGCCCTAAGCTCGTCCAGGCTGTGGGCAAATATCAGGAGGGTATCGTGAATGTAGAGCAGATCCTTCGCCTGCTTGTCAGGTTTGCGCTCGCGAAGCACGAGCAACTTCTGGGCGAGATAACACGCGGCATTGGCAATCTGGACATCGAGGCCGACGCTGCCGAGCGGAAACCCGTTCTTATCAGAGAGTCGGACTGTCCAAGGCTCGGTGACCACGATGTCGAGGTAGCGGAGTTTCTGCGCGGTTACTCCCTCGACTCTGGCGGTCGTGTTACGGCTTCCATCGCGTCGGTAATCGCCGCCGATGAGCGGGACGAGAAACTCAACATAGAGGCCGCCATCCTCATCGCCAATGCGGTACTCGCTGACGGGAGGCTTGTCTTCACCGAAGAAAGTCTCCTCGAATCCCTCTCGTTTGAGAAGCTCCGCGATCGATTCGCCCTTCTTCTTCATCTTCGTGGGGGCGGCGATGTCCGCGTCCTCTGTCATGAGTGGCTGGAAGCCAGAAGCGCGCGACATGCTGTGCAGGCCATATAGACGGTGAGCCCATCCGCCGACTACGACCAATTCGCCAAGATACGGACCGAGAGCCTTCAACGCCCTCGCAAACATCGCGTTGCCCGCCTCCATCGCGTTCACGAGTTCGCCCCCAGCGCGAGGCGCGGCACCAGGACCCGACGCCATATCTGCTCGGCGTGCTCTCGACCACGGGCCGGGTGGCTCGAGATGTCGATCCAGCATTGGATGATGTCTGCAGCTGGAACACCATCTCGAATCACACATGCGCGGAAGACCGCCTCGGGAAAGCGTGGCCGGCGCACGATCACATCAATGTGCTCGCCCGATCGCACCGGGGCGAGGCTGAATTGCTCGACCAGGACTCGAACGGAGATGTCTTCCAGATAGAGATGGAGTGGGGTTCCATGGGCAAATCGGAAGCCCAGCTTCTCGCTCGCAGCGAAGAGTCCGAGGCACGCGCGCGGTCCCTCACGCGCTGGACCATATCCTTGGCGCGCCTCGGCTGATTTTACGGGGAAGAGCAAGCGGGTGTATGCAGCGAGATTAATGGAAAGCTGCTCCGCGCTATCTTTAGGCGGTACAAGCCATCTGGCTCCGATTTCATGAGGCGTATCGAAACTCGATACCCGCCAGCTTTGCAGCAGATCGGCGATCCGAACGAGTCGTAGACCGTCATGCTCGGACTCAACGAAATTCAGATGCCGAAGTTGGCTTACCAGACGCGAAGCACTAGGAAGTGACACCGACGCGAGGCTGGCCAGGTGCGACGCGTTCCTGATATGGCCGCAAGGCGCTCCGAGATACTTGGCCCCGATCTCATCCGCCATGAAAACCTTCAGCATCCACTGGCCAAGATCCGAGAATAGGTCCGGTGGTGGTCTTGACAGCGAAGCGTTAGGGTCTCCCTTTTTCGCTGGTTCTGGGCGGATGGCTTCCAGTCCCTCGCCGTGGAGATCGAAGCATGTCTCTGAGTCGAGCAAGCCCCAGGCAACATCTGCGGCGAAACGCTGGGCGTATTCGCGGATTTCATGCGCCGCGGCCGGAGAGATTCGCGCCGCTGCTACGACCGCGAGGGGCGAGGCGCGGAATTCTTGGGCGTAGACGCGTGCCTGAAGTGTGGCGTCCGCTAACATCGCCTCTAGCAGCGAACGCCGCGGCTCCCGCGCCACCTTCAGTTCCACCGCGTACCGGCGGGGACCGCGGTGCACCACCATGTCGGGCCGAAATCGCCCTTCCGACCCGGAAAGTTCGAGATCCACCTGCCAGCCAGCCCCTTTGAAGGCTCCGAGCAACCGGTCTTTCAACTGGCGCGCAACGACATCCGATCGGGCGATATCGGTCAGCAGAGACATGGAGTGGCTTTCATGGCCATGATACCTCTCATGGCCATGAAAGCAACGTTCATGGCCATGAAAGCCTTCTTGGCCATGAGATATCAGTATCAGTCTCGCTGACTCGTCGAGGAGATGCTGCCGATCGCTCGGCTATTCCCAAGGCGAGGCCCCTCTGGGCTTTGGCGAGATCGACGACGACCTCGCTCCCGGTCGCGATTGGCAGAGTCGGACGTCGATGATGAACTGGCGTAACTCCCCATGCGCCTACCGCCAGCCGAAATTCTATTCAATGTTGCGGCCAGACGAAACCTCGCCGACCCTCCATCTTGAAATCATCGATGTTCCTCGCGCCGGACAGCAGGAAACGCAGGAATGACTTCTCTTGGAACCGGCATGTCTGGGCCAACCCGAGAAGGCGCAAGTACTGGAGCGCTCCATCCTCGTATGCGAATTTCGGACCATTGTGAACGCGAAGATCGGGCCATCGTGAACGGCTAGATCGGTCATCGTGAACGCGAAGATCGGCCATCGTGAACGCCGGTGACGGCGTGCGCGAAGCGAGGGAGAAGGGACTTGCGGCGGACAGGGACGGCCGGAAGGAAGTGATGCTGGATGGTTTTGCGGGCCACCCGGCCTCCGTGAGGAGAGCCGATGGCCACGGAAAGACTGTCCATGCGAAAGACACGAGAAATCCTGCGACACAAATGGGTGCTGGGGCTTGGGTACCGGGACGTAGCCAGTAGCGTCGACGTGAGTCTGGGCGGGGTGTGGTTGGTGGTGGATCGGGCCAAGAAGGCCGGGCTGGACTGGCCAGCGGTCGAAGCTCTGGACGACGCAGCCCTGGAGGCGCGCGTCCACACGCGCGACCTGCAAGCGGGCCTGACTCGGCCGATTCCAGACTGCGCGCGAATCGATCTGGAGCGGCGGCGGGTCGGGGTGACGCTGGAGCTGCTGCACCTGGAATACGTGGAGCGAAATCCGAACGGGTACAGCTACTCGCAGTTCTGTGAGTACTACCGACGGTGGCTGAGCCGGCACCGGCTGTCGATGCGCCAGGTCTACCGGGCCGGCGAAAAGGGGTTTGTTGACTACTCGGGCAAGCGGCCTTGCATCACGGACGCCACGACGGGGGAGAAGATACCGGTGGAGCTGTTTGTGGCGGTGCTGGGCGCCTCCAGCTTCACGTACGCGGAGGCTACGCTGACCCAGAAAAGCCGGGACTTCATCGCCAGTCACGTGCGAGCCATGGAGTACTGGGGAGGCGCCCCGATGCTCCTGGTGCCCGACCAGCTGCGCTCTGGGGTGAGCAAACCACACCGTTACGAGCCCGAGATCCAAAGGACCTATGAGGAAATGGGCGAGCACTACGGTGTGGCGGTACTGCCGGCGCGGCCGCGCTCGCCGCGAGACAAGCCCAAGGTCGAGGTGGCCGTGCAAATCGCCCAGCGTTGGATTGTCGCACGCATGCGCAACGAAACCTTCTTCTCTCTGGCGGAACTGAACGAGCGGATCGCGGAATTGCTCGAAGATCTGAACAATCGGGTGATGCGCCGATACGGCAAGACCAGGCGCCAGCTCTTCGAGGAGTTGGACCGGCCGGCGCTGCGGCCGCTGCCCGCGCAACGTTTTGTGTGGGGCGACTGGAAGAACGCCGGCGTGAACATCGACTACCACATCGACGTCGAGCACCACTACTACTCGGTGCCGTTCACCCTGGTGCATGAGCGCGTGGATGCGCGTTTCACCGCCAGCACAGTGGAGATCTTCTACAAGAGCCGGCGTGTGGCTTCGCACGTGCGCAGCTACGTGCGTGGCGGGTACACCACGAACCCGGAGCACATGCCGAAAATCCACCGCGACCACGCCGAGTGGACGCCGACACGCATGCTCAGGTGGGCCGAGACGGTCGGACCCAAGACGGCGGAACTGGTCACCGCGATCATCGACGAGAAGCCGCACCCCGAGCACGGCTACCGCGCCTGCCTGGGCATCCTGCGACTGGGCAGACGATACGGCGAGCCACGACTTGAGGCGGCCAGTGCCCGCGCTGTGATCGTGCGCTCACGTACGGTCCTCAGCGTCGAGTCGATCCTGAAGCGGGGTCTGGACCGGCAGCCGCTGCCTGTGGCACCGGGGAGTGCAGAACCGCCGCGCCCAATCTTGCACCACGAAAACGTCCGAGGAGCGGACTACTACCAAACAACGGAGGAAGAACCATGCTGACCGAACAGACAATGGAGAAACTGAAAAGCTTGCGGCTCGATGTCTTCGCCGCCGCGTGGACCGAACAGCAGAAGAATCCCGAACACGTCAGCCTCTCATTCGACGAGCGGCTGGGGCTACTGGTCGACGCTGAATGCTTGCAACGCGAAAATCGACGACTGGGCCGGCTGCTCAAGGAAGCCAAGCTCAGGCTCGGCCAGGCTTGCATCGAGGACATCGACTACGGCCCCAAACGCGAACTCGACAAATCTGTGGTCCGCCAACTCGCGACCTGTCGCTGGGTCCAGGAGCATCACGCTGTCGTGATCTCGGGCGCGACGGGAACCGGCAAGACCTACTTGGCTTGTGCGCTTGCCCAGCAGGCGTGCCGGCGCGGTCACTCCGCTCTCTACCACCGCGCCTCGCGCCTCTTCGACGAATTGGCCCTGGCCCGCGCCGATGGCACCTATGCGCGACTGCTGGCCAGGATCGCGCGCATTGACGTCCTGGTCATCGACGACTGGGGCCTCGCCCAGCCGCGCGAGACTGAAAAGCACGTGTGCGCCGCAAAAATTCGGTGGCAAGTCCAACCAGCAGGAAATTTCCTCGGGATTCATCGGGTGATCCCTGGTTGATAGGGTTTGAGCCGCAATGATCAGGGAAATGCTCAAGACCACACTGGCCGCACTGCGCTCAGCCTTCTGTTCGCGTGCCGTGCTCCTCGCGGAAAATGTCGTCCTTCGTCAGCAGATCGTCGTGCTGCAACGTTCGGTGGCCAAGCCCAGGATTCGGACGCGGGATCGTGTCGTGCTCGCCTTGGCCGCTCGCATCTTCGGCGAGGTGGTCAAGGCAGTCACCATCGTACGGCCCGAGACCGTCGTCCGTTGGCATCGTTCCTTCTGGCGGTTGATCTGGCGTAGAAAGTCCCAAAGGCCAGTTGGACGACCGCCAGCCGATGCCGACTTGCGGGTCCTGATACGGCGGTTTTGGACCGAAAACCCTCTCTGGGGTGAGGACAGAATCGCCGCCGAGCTTGGAAAGCTTGGCTACAAGGTATCGCCGCGGACTGTCGCCAAGTACCGTCCGCCGCACCTGCCGCGCAACCGTGGGCAGAGTTGGTCCACGTTTCTGCGCAACCATCTCCATCAAACCTGGACGTGCGACTTCTTGACCATCGTCACGTTGCGGTTCCAGATCCTTTACTGCTTCGTCATCGTCGACCTGGCCCGGCGGGAAATCTTGCACATCGGCGTGACGTCTTCGCCGAGCGCGCAGTATGCGGGGCAGTCCTTTGTCGAAGCGGTCGCGGATCGGGACAACGAGAATCCGCGGTTCCTGATCCGCGACCGTGATTCGATCTACGGCGAGGAATTCCGGCGACGTGTGAAGAACTGCGGGACCCGTTGTTTGATCACGCCGCCACGGTCGCCAAAGGCAAACGCAATCTGCGAGCGACTGAATGAAACCCTACGCCACGATTGCCTCGACCACGTGATTGTGCGAAACGCGCTCCACGGCCAACGTGTTCTGAACGAGTACGTTGGCTACTACCATGGCCGACCCCATCGCGGTCTTCGGATGCAACCGCCACTGGGAGCTCGCTGGCTCCCGCCCGTGCGCCGTGTCCCACCCAAAGACGTCGTCTCTCGACCTATATTGGGTGGCCTCCATCACGAGTACTACGCGCGAGTGGCGTGAGACTGGCCGCTGCGCGTGCCTGCTGGAAGACGCACGACACGATATTCGTCTGTCCACCATCCGCTCCCGCTCGTTCGCGGGCCAAATTCCCGCGCGCTTCGGCCTCAAGATGGCGCCGCCAGCTCCTCTAACGAAGATTCACTGGAACCATTTTCAGCTCAAGCAGTCATCGATCGGCATTATTACGGCGAACACCTGAAAAGCCTTATCGGACATGGGATTCCTTGGGGCTCAAGACCAAGAAGTATTGGTACGGAAGCGAATCAAGCTCGGTTGCCACCTGCAATCCCGCCGCGCGGACCTGCTCCAGGCAGTCCTCGCGGGAGAGCTTGTGGTCCACAGGCGGACCCACCGGCAGCTCGCGCTTGTGGAAGTCGATGATGGCCACCCTGCCCCCAGGTCGCAGCGCAGCCTGCAAGCGCCGCAGGTACGAGGCTTTGTCGGGCACATGGTGAAACACATTCACCACCAGAATGAGATCGCAGACAGCGGCCGGAACCAGCGGGTCATGGGGCAGGCCCAGCACCGGCGTCACGTTATGCAATCCCGCGCTGGCGACACGGTCACGCAGTAGAACGAGCAACTGCGGCTCCACGTCGACGGCGTAGACCTGGGCCGCCAGCTTGGCCAGGCGAAGCGCGAAATACCCTGTCCCCGCGCCAACATCGCACACCACACTGGTCTGGGTGATGCCGAGCGCCGCTAGAACAACGTCAGGCCGTTGCCACTCGTCGCGCGCCGGATCGTCGAGCCGGGCGATGTACTCGCTCAGGTCGGCGGGATTTCCGTGGTGATCCCTGGGCTCGTCGGTGCTCATGGCAGACATATTGATCGATCGCCTCCTTCAAGTCATGGGGGTCCTGGCAATACCCCCGCGTGCGTGCCACCATTCCCGTCGAAACGAGAAGATGCACCAATGAGAACTATCTCAGCAATCGTGGCGGGCTTTGCCCTTCTGGCCGCTGTTTCTGCGTGCCGCGCTGGCGGCACCGACGCAGCGACGGTGCGGGCGAAGATCAAGGCAGGCGCGCTGGTGGTCGACGTACGCACGCCGGCCGAGTTCGCGGCAGGCGCGTACCCGGGCGCAACCAACATTCCCCTCGACCAGGTAGAGAAACGCCTGGCCGATTTCGGCGACCACAAGCGCGCCATCGTTGTGTATTGCCGGTCGGGCCATCGCAGCGGGCAGGCCAAGGCCATCCTCGACAAGAACGGCTTCACCGACGTGACTGACGGCGGTGCGTTCAAAGACATGCCTCCCCGCTGACGGTGCTTCCAGAACTCAAGTCTGACCGTCGGACGGCGAGTGCGGACCGCTCGCCGCTTTCTTCAAGATCTCCCACAGATCCTCGACGACCGGCAGCTCTCCTATGACAGCGTTGGCCCCCAGACGCTGCGCCCGCGCGGCCGTGGACAGGAACCCGCCAGACGGGATCAGGACCAAGGCGCGCGTGACTCCCGGGGAGGCAAGACGCTGGGCCAACTCGGGGTCTTCCTTCTCCGCAAACAGTCCCCCGCACAGGATGAGATCGAGTGGATTGTCCGTCTGATCGGCATGCTCCGCCAGCCTGTCGCGCATGTCCTCGGCATTCGCCGCCTCTAGGACTTCGTGGCCCTGAAGCCGCAAGGCCGACGTAAGCCTTTGTCGCAATAGCGGGTCCGGGGCGCCCACCAGGATGCAGAGGCGCTCGCCGTTGCCCACCGTATGTTCCGTATTCGCTGACATCACAACTACTGAGAGCCGGAGAGCGGACAAAGGGTTCGCGCAGGCAATGGAGTCCTCATCCGTTTGGATCTCGCTTCAAACCCGGCGATGCACCACCTCTCCGAAAAGCGGCGTCAGGTGCGAGGCATCGTTGAGGCGAACCAGCGACAGGTGTTCCGGATCGGGTCCTTCCAGCAGGTTCAAGCAGACGGGGGCCTGACGAAACGCCCATGCCCGAGCCAGGCTCAGCCCGAGAATCCGGCAGAGCAGCACGCGGTTCACGCCGTCGTGAGAAACCATGAGCAGGGTCTCCTGCGGTTCAAGTCCATGACAGGCCCTGCACAGGGCGCTCCAGGCTCGGACCATGACTTGTTCCAGAGACTCGCCACCAGGGAGGGTCACAAGATGTGGAGTCTCCCGCCAGGCTCGGCGCCGAGTCTCATCCCGTTTCTTCACTTCAGCGTCCAAACACCCTTCCCAATCCCCATGGGCGATCTCCATCAGATCAGGGTCCAGGGTCACGGGAACTGAACGATCACCGAGAACAATCTCGGCGGTCTGTCTGGCCCGCAAGAGCGGCGAGGAAACGATTCGTGTGAACTCGAAATCCGCGAGACGGGATGCCAATGCCTCGGCCTGAAAACGTCCGGCTGCGGAAAGCGGAATATCGAAACCCTGGCCTTGATAACGACCTTCGGTGTTCCATTCCGTCTCGCCGTGGCGGGCTAGCACTACTGATTCAAAAA
>PLNW01000027.1 GCA_003142855.1 Myxococcales bacterium | reverse complement strand
AGGTCATGTGGCAAGCGTACCATCGGCGATAACATGTTTCACACCGGACCCTCACCCGCCCGCTTCGCGGGCGGCCTCTCCCACTTCGTGGGCGAGGCGGTATGGCCGCTGCGCGGCCGGGGGGCATGGCCGATGACGTGGCGGCTGCGCGGGGCGAGGCTATGGGCCGGAATGGCCTGGGGTGCCCGTCGAATGCAGAAAGTCTTGGATGGTGACCCCACGCATGCGATCGGTCTCGAAGGGCGTCTGGCGTCGTCGATCGCGTGGTGTGCGTCGAGAGGCTCAACGTCCATGAGGTTGGTCAACAGAAAGCGACGCACGCTATGCGGCGGCTTGCCAGGATGTACCGTGGTCAAGCCTGATCGGTGCCGGTTTCTTATCGTCCTTTTCGGCGAGTAGGTCTTTCAGGGGATAGCAGCGACTTGGCTGATCGTAGAGGACCATGAGACGCAAGAACCGCTCGCATCCTGGCGAAAGATCGGTCTTGTTGTTCTCGCACCTAGACAGCCACGATGCCCCGACTCCGAGCGCCCTTGCAGCGTCTTCGCCGGATAACCCGAGATGCTTACGCAAGAAACGGATCTCGCGACCGCGCAATCTCGATTGCCGCCTCGCGATAGTTTGGGCGATCACGCGGTGCAGTTCTTGAATCTTGGGAATAACGGCTTCGACATCACCACATTCCTTGCACCTGCGCACCTCAAGATTCGCCAGGGTGACGTAGTCAAGCCCGCAGGCCGTGTACTTGTAGTTCTCTCGCCTGCTGGACATCTTGTTTCCGCAGTTAGAGCAAGTCATTTCCTATTTCTCCAACCCGTGATGACACGTAGGGAAGTTTTGGAGTGGATTTCGATTACGACTCCCATCCTTTGTGTTTCGATTCGATACCTCCATGCCTGGAACTTATCCGAAAACTCGGGCTCACGTATGATCTTGCCGCCGGCGATGATGTTCACCGCGTCGACTGTGCCCATACCATCCTCCGCCAGCTCCTTTTCACAATGGGAGGTGAAGGAGAAGTTGCCATCCTGGACAATCTGCTGAGCCAGTTTCTTCGCTTCGTACCGATCAAGTTTGCTGCCTCTTAGATCATGGGATGATCTGAGATCAAGTTTAGTTTCATCTTCATTTTCCCGCAAGCCCTGTCTGCTCTGCGCTTTCACCGAATAGGCACCCAGAGCCCGTCGGAAGTCTGGATGGCCATCGACCTCAAAGCCCGCAAGCCCCGGCCGGATGTGCCGCCGATAAAGATCGTTCGTTTCTCTGGCCGTGCGCTCACCGCCGGCATCGAGCGCCACATCATCGAGGGGGTGACCGTTTCCATCACTTCGCCAGCCAGGACCGTTGCCGACTGTTTCAAGTATCGCAACAAGATCGGTCTCGATGTGGCACTAGAAGCTCTGCGAGAATATCGACGCAGTCGTCGCCCCCTGGACAATCTGCTCCAGGCAGCGCAGGACGTGCGCGTAGCCAGGGTGCTCCGACCGTATCTGGAGGCACTGACCACGTGACTGCCGGGAAAGTCCGAAATGTCGGCGCGTCCGTTCTCTCTGATATGGGAACCCTGAAAGGGTTCCCATGCCCTCCCACGATGGTGCGCCGCCGGCGAAGCCGGCGGGCTCCCCACGCGACTAGGCTGCTCGATCTGGCCAGGAGAAGTGGCGACGAGTTCAACTTCATCCTGACACGGTACGGTCTGGAGCGACTATTGTTCCGCCTCGCATCCAGCCACCGGGATCAGTTCGTCCTGAAAGGCGCCATGCTTTTCCCGCTTTGGTCCGGGTCGCCCCACCGGGCCACGCACGACATGGACCTGCTGGCTTTCGGCCCACCCAACCTCGACGTGATCGGGAATATATTCCGGGCCGTTGCAGCCGTTCCGGCGGATGATGGGGTGACCTTCCTGCCAGACACAGTGAAGGTGACCCGGATTCGCGAGGATGCTGTCTACGACGGGATCCGCGTTACCCTGGAAGGCAAACTCGACGGTGCAAGAATTCCTTTGCAGGTCGACATCGGTTTCGGGGATGACGTCGCCCCACTGCCCGTCGAGACCGCCTACCCCACGCTGCTCGAGATGCCGTCACCCGTGCTGCGCGTATACCCGCGCGAGGCAGTTGTCGCCGAGAAGTTTCACGCGATGGTGGAACTCGGCTTGGCGAACAGCAGGATGAAGGATTTCTATGACATCTGGTTCCTGGCGGGCGGTTTCGAGTTCGATGGCGGACTTCTTGGGGCCGCGCTTCGCGCTACATTCGCACGCCGCAAGACCGTCTTGCCGACTGCCCTGCCCTTCGCGCTGACCTCGGACTTCAAAAACGACCCGCAGAAGAAGATCCAGTGGCGGGCCTTCGTAACGAAAGCGCGTCTGCCAAACGCGGCGCCAGATCTGGCGCAGGTCAACGCTCGACTTCGAGCCTTTCTCACGCCCGTCCTGGCTGCGCTGGCGCAGACAAACGGAAGCTTCGGAACGTGGAATCACGGGACGGGGTGGACAAAGACCTAGAGATGCCGAAAGAGCCGAACGGCGTCTTGATCTCAAGCGCCGGTCAGCCAAGCGAGCGCGGCCGGGCAGTCGACGATCCGAACTGGCGATTCGACGTGATACCCAGGCGCGCCATGACCACGAAGCTCATGGCGTCGCAGAGTGAGTAAGTCTTGTCTTCGTGGGAGCGCACGAGATCGATGGCAAGACTTTCGTCTTCCTTGGACACCCGCTCCACGCCGCAGAAACCGAGATCCAAAGGACTTACTCGTGTCGGTCCGCGTAAACATCAGCCAGGTGCTTGTATTTGTCGCGCGCCACATCCGTGAATGAGGACTGGCCAGTACCCGCCTTCGCAATCCAGGCGTCGAGGGCGGCGAGGCGCTGCGCCTGGGCCCCGTTCACCTCTTCACTGACAAGACCCTTTTGCATCTCCGCAACCAGGCGCCGTCAGTCTACTCGACGACCCTATTCAGCGTTGAGGAACCAGTCGGCGGCCGGGAGGATTTGGATACCCGCCGGCCTATCACGCACCCATTCGCTTGCGAGCGTAATGATGATCCGACTCGCCTTTGGATACTCATTGACCGCACACTCCAACGCTCGAATCTCGCGGGCACGTGTGCTGGGATCGTGGAGATCCGTGCAAACCTGGACTAGCTGCTGGCGACCGTCGGGATACCTGGCCAGGAAATCGACCTCCCAGTCGGAGCCGCGGGCATCGTTGTGGCTGCGCACATAGGCCACGTCCGCGCCGCGCCGATCGAGTTCCAGGACGACGGCCGTTTCTAGTGCGTGGCCTAGGTTGGTCTTCCCCGAACGGTCGAAAACGGGAATGAAGCCCGGATCGATCGGGTAGGCTTTGCGTGGGTTGACCATGCGACGACGCTCCGAATCGGTGGCAATGGGTACCGAGCGAACCAGGAACGCATCTTCAAGATGCGCGAGGTAGGCGTGCAATGTGTCCTTGGCCACAGGGATCCCTTGCGAGCGCAGGTCGCTGTAAAACTTGGCAACACTGAAGGTACCGCCTGCATTGGACAGGAGGTGACGCACCAGCCAGCGCAAGGCGGCCGGATGCGTGACCGAGTGCCGTTCAACCACGTCGCGAAAGAGAGCGGTGTCCACGTAGCCACGCAAAAGCTCGAAACGATCGCGAGCATCGATGCCCTGTGCCTCGGGAAAGCCACCGCCTGTCAGGTAAGCGTGCAGTGCCTTGTCTACAACGGATCGCTCACCCTTGGTCCACCGCTTGGCGACCGCGGCTGGTTCCAAGCCTGCGTGCCGCAAGACCTCCCGAAAACTGAATGGGTAGACCAGGACATCCATGGCCCGGCCGCGCATGCTGGTCGCGACCTCTCGGCTGAGCAAGCGGGCCGATGAACCTGAAAGGAAGATATCCAGGTGCTCGGTATCCAAAAGACGCCGCACGAATGTTTCCCACCCAGGCACGACCTGAATTTCGTCGAGAAAGAAGGTTGCCTGATCGTCATCGCGTGCCTCTGGTCGAAGTGCGAAATAGCCATCGACCAGAAGGTGAAGATCCGTGGCCCGCAGATCTGCAAGGCGTTCGTCCTCGAAGTTGAAGTAAAGGAGGTGAGGACGCGGTACTCCCGCGGCCACACGCTCGGCCAACACCTGCCACAGAAAGGTTGTCTTGCCACCTCGCCTTGGACCTATGACCGCCTTGGACTTGCCCGCCACTCTTGGTAGCCGCACATCTCGCCGCGTCAGCCGCGGCACGGGTGTGGCCAGGGAATCCACGATCTTCTGCTGTAGGACTTCGCGCATCTGTCCTTCCTAGGAGGACAGATTATAGATGCTACGTCCTTCTAGCAAGGACAAGCTGCGCGGCCCGCGCTTCTGGCTACCGGTCTTCCGCACATTCACCAAATTCGGTCGGGGTGCAGCTT
>PLNW01000136.1 GCA_003142855.1 Myxococcales bacterium | reverse complement strand
CACCCGTGAAGGTACACGCCGCCCAACAATTGGTCCCTTTGCAAACATGGTTGTTGCACGCTTGGTCGGCGGGACAATCACCACAATGCAGGGTCTGCCCGCAATTGTCTTCGACATCTCCGCAGTACCGGGTGGTTCCCGAAGTGCAAGCGAGTGCCGTGCAAATACCGCCGTCGCTGGTGCGCGGCTCAGCCAGAATGAGAATCGGGGTCTCGGGAGCCGACGCCCCAGCCTCGGGGGACCCGATCCCCACCGGAGCGTCGTTTGATCCGGTCAGTATGTTGTCGACGCTGCAGGCGGCGGTCCACGCCAGAACACAGACGGCCCACGCCTGAACAAGAAGGTTCGGCTGACGACGACACATCCGCGCAACCAACATTGAGTTCCCTGCCAGGTTCTTTATCAAGCGTACTCGTTATCGACACTATTTGCTAGTGACTAAAGAGTAAGCTAGCTTTCTCGTGATATCGTGTGATACATGTGGGCGCACGTCGGTCCAAAGGCTCGTCGACCATCCCGGAGGCAGAGCCCCGTTCTCTTTGCGAACTTCGGCGTTTCGCCATACACTCGGTGCCATGTCGACCAGCCGCAGGATCTGTCTACTCTTGCTTCTCGGGGCGTCGTTGGCGGGCGGCTGCGCGAAGAAAGTCCAGCAGACGGCGGTCGCAAAGCAGCCGCTATCGACATCCGTTTCGGAGCCGCGACCGGCGCCGGCGCCTCCACCCTTGCCACCGCCCCCGCCGCCCCCGCCGCCGCCCCCGCCGCCCCCGCCGCCACCCCCGCCCCCGCCGCCACCCCCCCCGCCCCCGCCTGCGCCCGGGGCCAGGTGAGACAGGCGGGGGAGACACCCACGGCTTGCCGTGACCTTGCGCGGCCTCCTATAGTCTTCGGCAATGCGAGGATCTCTTCTATCCGGTGCCCTGGGCAGTTCGGCCACGCTTGACCGGGTCTGTCGCCTTTTGCAGGGACACCAGCCCACCGTGGTGCTCAGCGCACTTTGGCTTGCCGAGGCACTGGCCAGCAGCTTTCCGGTTCTCGCACTGGTCGAAGAAGACAAGAGGCCGGCGGCCTTGCGTGCGGTGAGGCGGGCCAGCAAGTCGGCCCATCCGCTGCTGGTCGTGTCGGCAGGGGAGGACGTGCCGTTGGGACGCGGGATGGTCGGCACCATCCTCATCGAGAACCTGATGGACGTGGAAGACCAGGCCGCGGCCGAAGATCTCCTGGTGGGCTTGCTTCCGGCGCTGCGGCCCGACGGGGTCGTGGTATCTCTGGACGCCACTAAGCACCAGGAAACCGAGGCGCGACTGGCGGCCTTGTTCTTGGCGGCGGCGCTGACCGGCATCACGCAGGTTCGCCCGCGCGAAGGTGCGTTGCTCACCATCGGATCGGCTCCACCACCGACGGTGACGGCCATTCGAGCGGCGCGTCCGCTGGCCGCGCCAGGCGAAGCGCGTGAATGATCCGCCGTCACCGCCGGTCCCTTCGCTCAAAGGCATGCGCCGGACACTACTTGCCTTCGCGCTGTCCCTGGCCGTGCACGCAGTCTTCGTGGTCACGGCGGTGGCTGTCGTGGCTTGGCGCGGGTTCACGCTGCTGCCACCGGTTCGATTGGCGACCATCGCCATAGACGTCAAAGAGTTGCCTTTGGGTGGCGGCCGCTCGACCGGGGTGAAGAGCGAGGGTGAAGGCCCGTCCCGTCCGGTTCGCCGACCCAAAGCCGCTCACGCGCGCGCATCCCACGAAGGCGTGGCGATCACCCCAGCGCCTGACGGCGGTGCGGCTGATGCCTCCGCCCAGGCGGGCAAAGTGGCGCACGATGCAGGTGACCAAGCCGACGGCGGTCGCCGACGGCCCGGCGACTTGCGCAACTACGGTCCCGAAGGTTCGCGCCTCACGGCGCTGCTGCGTCTGGATCGATTGCGCGCCTCATCGGTCGGTGCGAGCTACCTGGCAGCCATCGATCAGCTTCTTGTGCTGCTGCCCGATCGACGTCGGCTGCTCGACGGAACCGGCCTGGATCTCTATCGTGACTTCGATGCCCTGCTCATTGCCACCCCTGAACCGCACAATGACAAGGTCACTTTCCTTGCTGCCCGACACCACCTGAAGGACGCTACCCTGCGGTCCGCTCTTGACCGCGGCGCCTCTGCCAACGGCCAAAACATCGAATGGCGCGTGCAAGATGGCCGGCCCGTAGGAGTGCGCAGGCCGCGCGCGCCGGCACCTGATGAGCCTACGGGGCTCAACTTGGACGACCGTATCCTCGTGCTGCCCCAACCATCGCTGGCTGTTATCGCGCCGCCCGCCTACGCCGAGCAACTACTGGGGCGGCCCGCGCGTAGGCCTGCCCGCGCCGGTGCGGCGGCCGGCGATGCGGGGATCAGCGATGGCAGTGCAGGGGATGCCAGTTCCACGCCCGCTGGCAAGAGTCGCGCGCGCATCACCTGGCGCGAGCTTGTCGCGCGCATCGACGCTGAGGACAGCGCTTTGCCCGAGGACGCGGTCTTCATGATCACGGCAATCAATCTTTTTGTCTTGCCAGGACCGTCGCCCGTGGTTCCCGGGACACGCGGCGTCGTCGACGATGTGCACGAAATGGGGCCGTACGGGCCAACGCCTCAGGCGATAACTCTGGTGGCCGGCATCGATCCAGAACCCTACTTGGAGCTGGTGGGCGCCTTCGCAAACGAAGCGGAAGCGCGCGCGTGCGAGAGCAGTTTTCCGTCGTGGAGGCGCCGCCTGATGCTCAACCCGATGCTGCTTCTGGCCGGGTTTGCCCCCTTGCTCGATCGCGCCGAGCTGTCGCGCGAAGAGCAAACTCTGTTCTTGCGGGCGAGCACGACGGCAGAGGAGTTGCAGCGTCTTTTGGCTGTAGCGACCAACTTGGCTCGCAGCCTGGTCGGCCGTCCTCGCTGAAGACGGCTCTCGGGCACCTCCGGCTCTCTAGGGATGCCGGGAATGCTTGGCAGGCCGGTGCGACAGGTCGGCCTTGCTGGCGCGCTGGGCGGCAATGATCAGCGGAAACACCGTGCGCAGAACCACATTGGGCCGGCTGTCGCTGATCCTCAGCTTGAGCATCTGTTCCTCGGCACAGGAGGCCGCGGCAGGATTGATAGGCCCCTGCGAAACAAAGCCCACCGAGCCGATGGTGCCCGCCGGCTCGACGTATGCGATCGCTTCCACCTGCAGCGGCCCCAAAGTTCCGCAACTGGAAAAATCGTTGGTCGAGGCCACTCGCATGGCCACGTTGTCACCCCGCCAATCCAGCACGCGCATCTCGCCGGTCGATCGAAAACGCAGGGAATACTCGAAATCGGTCTTGCGGTTGCCCTCGGGTCGAGGAAACGCGATACGCATGCCAGCATCAATCAGGCAGCGCTCGACAGGGTAGTTGCCCAACTCGTTCTTGATAACGTGAATGTTCGAAACCGATCCGCTGGCCTCGACCACGAAGCGGAGAACGACTTGGCCTGACAGGTACTTGCGTGCATCCCCAGCGCGTTCGAAGCAATCAATCAGGGCGGGCACGTGGGGTGCCATGGCCCGGTCCACTGTGCGCTCGTCGAGCACGCCGATGGACATCTGCAAGTCCATCGCCTGGTCGTCGCCGGCACGGACTGAGCCCTTTTGCCGGGAGCGCGACGGCAAGCGTGCCCCTGCAGTTTCTGGCTCAGAAGCGCAGCCGAGAACCAGCGCGCAAAGAACACAAGCGGCTGTAAACGTCTGACCGCGCATGCTTGGTGAGATATTGTACATATATTTTGCTAGGAATACATCGGCTTTTCGGGCGGCAGCTGTAGCAACCCGCTTGCTGGCGCGCCTCGCCTTGCCCCAGAGACACGGGCGCACATGCGCTAGCCTGGCGAGTCGTCAGTTATTTGAGGGCCTATCGAAAGGAAATCGTCGACTTTTTTTTTGACAATTTCGTCTTTTCGCGTTCCGGGCGTGCGACCAACGGCGGAGCACACCGCCATGCCTACATCATAGGACCACGAGCCCGGATGCCTACATGCCGAGAGATCGAGGCAAATGATTCGAGGGCGCTAGTACTGCGGCTCGAACTTGTATTCGTACTGGACGTCCCCGCCCTTGTCGAGCTTGGGATATTCGAAATCCCGCAACACCCCGAGCAGGCAGTCCGCAACTTCCTGGTTTCCCAGCGTACCGCCAGCCACGCGCGGCTCGCCGTGTCCAGCGGTGTCGATGGTGATGATGACTTTCACCGTCCCTTTGAACTCGCGGGTGTGTTTCTCGTTGAGCACGTCCTGATAGCACCGGCGCGCCGAAGAATCGCGCTCCTGCAAGAGCAGTTTGATGTCCGCCTCCTTGTCCGGAGGGACGCCGCCGGTGTCGATGACAATCTGGGTGTCATCCCGCACGATCCGGGGACGCGGGCCGGTGTCCGTGTCCCTTGGGGCTGAAGTGGCCGAGGCACAAGCTCCGAGGCCGAGACAGGTTCCAATCGCAAACAAGATGTGGGTCGCATTCATCTGATGGCCCTCCGCGTCGCAGGGGTTCGGGAGAACAACGACCCCGGTCTTAATCCGTTAGCAGCGCGGAAGCAATGGGCAGACTCCAAATCTCTTTTCTGTTTGGCGGTGAGCGCGAGGTCCACTGAGTTTCTCTGCCGGCAATCACTCACGGTACCCCTGCGGACCCGGCACCTGCACAAGTTCATCGGAGCAGCCCTGGGCACCCGCAATGAGGTGCTCTCGATCCTCCACCTGCTCGACAAGCCAGAAGCCATCTGGGACGACCCCGGCGCGGACCATGTCTACAGTGAGCTGCGTGCGGAGTTCGACCTTGTCGATCGCTACCACGCCCTTGAGCTAAAACTGCGTAGCGTGTAGGACGCGCTGGAGCTCATTACCGATGTGGCGCGTGACCGCCGTTTGGTTCTGCTAGAGGCGGCCATCGTCTTGCCCATTGTTTTCGAGATCGTGCTCAGTCTCATCCGGCACTAGCGCGGCGCCCGACGTACGGATTTCCCTCGCGTTCTTCACCAATGGTGGTCTCCGGGCCATGGCCGGGAACGACCACAGTTTCGTCGGGCAGCTTGAACAACGTGTCGCGGATCGAGTGCAGGATCTGTTCGAGGGAGCCTCCGGAAAAATCGGTGCGGCCGATGCCTCCCTCAAACAAGGTGTCACCGGCGAGCAAGAGCGGCGCCTCGCCCGTCGCTTCGATGAACACGCATATCGAGCCGGGGGTGTGTCCCGGCGTATGCAGCACGCGAGCCTGCAGCTGGCCGAAGGGCAGTATTTCGCCGCCGGCAAGGATCTGTGAGGGTTCGGGAGGTTCGTCGACGACCAGATCGAAGGTGCGCGCCTGGCGCACCAAGCCCCGATACAGGTCCAGATCATCGGCGTGGATAGATACGGGGGCGCCGGTCGCCATCGCCACCTCGCGCGTGCCGAGGATGTGATCAAAGTGGCCATGCGTGTGCACGATCCCGACCGGCCGCGCCCCCAGCTTGGGAAGCAGCGCCAGGATTCTTCCCGCATCGCCGCCTGGATCGACGATCAGGGCCTCATGCGTAACCGGACAAACCACCACCGAGCAGTTACATCCCACCGGCCCCACGGCAAGGCTCTTGCGCAGCATCAACCAAGGTTGTCATGCACAAACCTAATGTCTATGAGCAGCCGGTTGTGGTGCCGCAGTTGATACACTTGTGGCAGCTGCCGTTGGGCACTGTGATCGAGCCACACTCGGGACAGGTGGGCGCGTCGCTGCGCACCAGGAAGCTGTACATCTCGTTTCCGGTCTGTCCGTGGCCATTGCCATTCTTACCGTTGTGGCCGTTGCTGCCCTCGGCCGGAGCGGGCGCGGTCTCGGCCCCCAGGGTCGGCGTCACGGCGGTTTGGGCGGCGGCAGGCACTTCGCTCGCCGGCCGACTCTCCACCGGGCCTTCGCTGGCGGATTCGTCACGCACGAACTTGGAACCCAGCCAGCGGAAGAGGTAGTCCATGATCGACGAAGCGCGGGGCAGCGCCGGATTCCCCGTGAAGCCCGAAGGCTCGAAGCGCGTGCGCGAAAACTTGTCAACAAAGAGCTTGAGGGGCACTCCGTACTGTAGAGCCAGCGAAATGGCCGTGGCGAAGCTGTCCATGAGGCCCGAGATGGTCGAGCCCTCCTTGGCCATGCGTACGAAGATCTCGCCGGGCTCGCCGTTTTCGTAGAGGCCCACGTGAATATAGCCCTCGTGTCCCGCCACCGAGAACTTGTGGGTCACTGATCGTCTCTCGTCGGGCAGCTTGCGCCGGATGATGTTAGGCGGTCCCGCCAACTGGGCCGTCGCCTGCTGCGCGCCCGGGTCATTCTTGCTGGTGGTGACCGGCTGGGTGCGTTTGCAGCCCTCGCGGTACAAGGCGATAGCCTTCAGTCCCGCCTTCCATGCCTCCATGTAGGCCGTCTCGAGTTCTTCCACGGTCGCGTCCGCGGGCTGGTTCACCGTCTTGGAAATGGCGCCCGAAATGAAGGGCTGGGCAGCCGCCATCATGCGGATGTGCCCCATGGCACTGATCGAGCGGGTGCCATTGGCCGCGCGGAAGGCGCAGTCGAAGACCGGCAGATGGTCGCAGTCCAAGCCGGGCGCGCCCTCGATGGTCTCCTCGCGGTCCACGTAGTCGGCGATGGTCTTGCGCTGGCCCTCGTCGTAGCCAAGGTGTTGTAGCGCCTCGTCGACCGTGTTGTTGACCATCTTGATGGTTCCGCCGCCCACCAGGCGCTTGTACTTGATGAGCGCGATGTCGGGCTCGATGCCGGTGGTATCGCAATCCATCATGAAGCCGATGGTGCCCGTGGGCGCCAGCACACTGGCCTGGGCGTTGCGAAAGCCGTGCTCAGTCCCCAGACGAATGGTGTCGTCCCACGCTTCACAGGCCGCAGTCGTCAGATCTTTGGGCACAAGCGCCGCATCGATCTTGTCCACGTGGTAGCGATGCTTCTTCATCACGGCCAGGAAGGGCTGCTCGTTTTCGGCGTAACCAGGGAAGGTGCCGGTCACGTCGCGCGCGATGACCGCGCTGGTTCGGTAGGCCCAGCCGGTCATGAGGGCCGTGACGGCACCGCACCAGGCGCGCGCGGGCGCCGAGTCGTAGGGCAGGCCGAGCGACATGATGAGCGAGCCAAGGTTGGCGTAGCCCAGGCCCAGCGGCCGGAAGCGCAGCGAATTGGCTTCAATCTCCGGTGTCGGGTAGCGCGCGTTGCCTACGATGATCTCTTGCGCCAAGATGGTGATCTCGATCGCACGCTTGAAGGCATCGGTCGCGAAGGTGCCGTCGGGGCGCAAGTACTTGCGTAGGTTCAGCGATGCCAGATTGCACGCCGAGTTGTCGAGGAACATGTACTCGGAGCAGGGATTGGACGCGTTGATGCGCGCTGTGTTCGGGCAGGTGTGCCAGGCGTTGATCGTGGTGTCGAATTGCAGGCCGGGGTCGCCGCACTCCCAGGTCGCTTGCGCGATGGTGCGCCAAAGCTCCCGCGCCTTGTAGGTGGTCACCGTGCGTCCGCCAACCACGGCCCGCGTGGACCAATCGCGGTCCTTCTGCGCGGCCTCCATGAAGTCGTCAGTCACGCGCACCGAGTTGTTGGAGTTTTGGAAGAAGACAGATTTGTAAGCCTCGCCATCGAAGGAACCGTCGTAGCCCGCGTCGATGAGCGTCCACGCCTTCTTTTCTTCCTTGGCCTTGCAGCGAATGAACTCCTCGATGTCCGGGTGGTCGATGTTGAGGATCACCATCTTGGCCGCCCGTCGCGTCTTGCCGCCCGACTTGATCACGCCCGCGAAGGCATCGAAGCCCTTCATGAAACTGACCGGGCCCGACGCGGTTCCGCCGCCGTGGAGCAGTTCTTTGGACGAGCGAATGGGTGACAGATTCGTGCCGGTACCGGAGCCGTACTTGAACAGCATGCCCTCGGTTTTGGCCAGGCCCAGGATGGACTCCATGGTGTCGTCGACGCTGTTGATGAAACAGGCTGAGCACTGTGGATCTGGCTCGATGCCCACGTTGAACCAGACGGGAGAGTTGAAGGACATCTTCTGCTCGACCAGCAGGTGCTTGAGCTCGGCGCGGTAGTTGTCGGCCGAAGCCTGGTCCGCAAAGTACCCGTCCTGAATCCCCCATCGGGTGATGGTGTCGGCCACGCGGTCGATGAGCTGGCGCACGGAACGCTCGCGTCCGGGTGTGCCCAACTGGCCACGGAAATACTTTTGCACGACTACGTTGGTCGCGGTCTGGCTCCAGCTGCTTGGAACCTCGACATCGCGTTGCTCGAACACCACCTTGCCGCCCTCGCCGACAATGCTGGCCGTGCGTTGTTCCCAGGTGACACCCGCGTAGCCGTTGTCACCGGCCCGGGTGAAGGATCGCTCGATCCGAATCCCAGGCGCCAGCTTGCGGCTCTTGCCGCGACTGGCGCGCCCATCCTTGGTGAACGCTGGGCCCGGGATTGGCAACTCAAGCCCGTTGGGCCGAAGGTTCCGTTGACGTCGGCTATCTTGCTTGTCAAGCATCAGCACTCCTCCTCCGCGATTTCGTCTCGGCTTCAGGGCCGCCGAGCCTGCTGTCTGCGCTCTTGCTCTTTCCTTGGTGACCCAATGAGTTGCAAAATCACCAACCAGCAGAGCCAGCGAACGACTCGCTAGCTCTGCACGACGGACGGCAAGATTAGTGTCTCCATAAGGCTCTCGTGTCAACAATAAACACAAGATATAGTGTTATGCCACACCATACTACACTATATATTGTGTGTTGATAGTCTGTGGTTTTCATCAAGATTCGCCTTTGCATCCGGCCACTTCTGGACGTGGGTCTGCCTGTGGAAAGAAATGAGATGACCATACGTTACATCACGTCTTCCACAGCGAGACCGATGACCGCCGAGCCGTAAACTATCGACCCTCATGCTTCTCGTTTAAGATCACCCTGTGATTTGGCTCGAAGGCGTTTCCTACCTGCGTGCGGGTAGCCCGGCTCTCCAAGATGTGACACTCGGAGTGTCTTTCGGTGAGTTGGTAGTTGTGCAGGGGCTGACCGGTTCGGGCAAGAGTTCCCTGCTGGCCGTGGCAGCCGGAGCTCGAGCCCCAGACTCGGGTTCCGTCTGGATAGCGGAGCACAACATCGTCGGCCTGCAGGCGTCGTCGCTGCCCTATGTTCGCCGCAACGTTGGATATCTGCCACCTGAGCCCTTGCTCATCCCGGACGAAACCGTGCTGGAGAATATCATGCTGGCCCTGGCCGTTCGCGGCGAGCCGATCGATTCGGCTGAGGCAGACGCGCGCGAGACTTTGGCCATGGTAGCTGATTCGGCCTGGGAAGACCGACTGGCCCGGTCTTTGTCCACGGGCCAGCAACGCCTGGTCGCACTTGCACGCGCTTTGGTAGGCCCCCCGCCACTGGTCGTGATGGATGAGCCGGCTGCGGGTATGGGCGGAGACGACCGCGAGGGCATCGTTCGCGCACTTGTCTGGGCTCGCGAGCGGGGTTGCGCTGTCTTGTGCGCCACTTGCGATCCCGACTTCTCTCAGATGCTGGTGGATGCGGGTGGCAGGCGAGTTCACTTGGAAGGTGGCCGCATTGCCGGCGCGCCAGCCATCGGTCTCGTGCCCGCGCCGGTTAGTTTTGCCGGCGAGAGCGAGCCCAAGAACGCTGAGTCGTCCCAAGCGATTCGGTCATCCGCCCGCCGCTCCTCGGGCGAGGAGTCGTCATGACTGTCGCCTGGATCCTGCGCCGAGCACGGCGGCAGTCCGCATCTCAGCGCCGTGCCCTGTGGGCCGCGGCCACTTCGTTCTTGGTCCTCGGACTTGTCAGCGGCGCAACCGTCCTGGGGCTGCGCGCGACGCGAGGCTGGATGAACACCGTGGGTCAGAGTGTGCATGTGATCGCCTTCCTGCGGGACGAGATGGAACCGGACCAAGTTGTTCAGCTGACCGACCTGCTGCAGCGGCGGCCGGGCGTGGCTCGCGTGCGCTTGGTTGAACCGGCCGAAGCCCTCGCGCGGCTGCGGGATGCGGCACGGCCGTCGTCGGGTACAGGCTCGTGGATGAACGATCTCGAACCCGGCTACTTCCCGCGCTCTATCGAAGTCGCGCTTGCAGCCTCGGTGGACCTGCCGCAACGGGCAGCGGAACTGTCTCGACGCCTGCGCGGACTGGCAGGGGTGGCGGATGTGGATGCCATGACAGATGGCGTGGCACGTCTTGGCGCCTGGGTTCGCTTCGGCCAACGCTTGGGCTGGGCCGTGGTTCTGGCCGCGGGCATCGCGGCCCTCTCGTTTCTCGTCGGCACGGTTTTGCGCGGGAGGGAAAGCCGACGGCGGCAGGCGCAGGTCCTGGTGATTCTCGGCGAGACTGCGGCGAATATTCGGCTGCCCGCGAACATCGCGCTTGCCACCGCGGGGTTGACGGGTGCGCTCGCCGCGCTGGTGGTTCTGCGCCTCGCCTGGCCCGCACTGCTGACTGCGGTCGAAAGTGCACTCGGCATTGCATCGACGCCGGCGGGGTTTTCTCTGGGCTTGTGGGAGTCCGCCGTGGGTCTCTTGGCTGCTCCTATGCTTGGTTGGGTGCTTGGCTACCTCTCCACTCCTGTGCCGGGCTGGCTCGATGCCTAGTTTCCATTTCAAGGTGCTTGTCTGGTTGCTGTTCCTGATGCCAGCCGCAGCGGCGCAGGACGAACCGTTCGACGAGGGTGCAAGACTCGCCCAACGCCTCGCTACGCGGCAGGAGGTACTGAAAGGTCAGAAGGATGGGGCGGAAGCCAGGGTGCGCGAGCAGGCGCTGCTGACCTACCGGCTCGCTCGCCGACGCGAGCTGGGCTTCATGAGTAGTCCGGAGTCACGACGGGAAGACGCGGAAGCAGCTGATCTGGCGCTGACCTCACTCGGCAAGGGTCTCTCCGAAACTCGCACCCTGATTGAAGAGCTTGCGCATGTGCGTGCCGAACGGGTGGCACTTGACCGGGCACGCAGCCAGCGGGTGGAGCCACTTGCAGACGCGGGCGAATCCCTTCGCCGATTTGCCCGCCCGGTGCGCGGGGCCATGGTGGGCGTGCCTGGCATCCGTCGCGACGGGCCCACGGGGACCGAGTTGCGTCGTGACGGAATCGAGTTGCTGGCCCGACTGAACGAACCCGTGCGCGCTGTGGCTGCCGGTGTGATCCGCCGCGTGGAGAACCTGCCCCAGGGCGGGTACGCCGTGGTGACGCAACACCCAGCAGGATGGGTCAGCGTCTTGTCTGGCCTGCGCGGTGTGGTGGTTGCTCCTGGCGAACCGGTCGAGCTAGGGCAGGTTCTCGGCCTGGCCGGCCGGAACTTGGATGGCGCCGCCGTGATTTCACTTGAGTTGTGGCGCATCCGCCGATCAGTCGACCCGCGTGACGTGGTTCGTGATCTGCCCAGGCGCTAGCCTGGTATCAGAGCCCTACGCCTTGGCCAGCCGGCCGGCGGTACGCAATTCTTCGATGCTGGCCATGAACTGGAGTCGCTCGATGTGTTCGGCTAGGGCCGGCGAGGCGTGCAGGTACGCATGCCACGCTGCTGCGGCAAAGGCATCGGGCGATACGCCGTACTCCGAGGCCAGCTTGGCAGCCTGCGCAAGATGCCGGTCGAGTCTGCTCGCCAATTGGATCTTGTTGGCAGCCTCGCGCTCTGGAGGGTTCTCGGCGGGTTCGATGTGGCGATGACCGGTTATCATGACTGCTGCTCCTTCGTGTTTGTTCCTACTGGAAACACCGCAGGCGGGTGGTCAACGCTGCGGTGCTCAGAGCAACGCCGCACGCGCGACGAGATGCGGATGGTCGACTGGGGCCTGCGCTCGCGATACTGTGGACACCTAGGCGCCGTGCATTACCGTCGAATTCTCATGACCGCGGCCTTGCTGCTTGTTGCGACGCCAGCGCTGGCTGGCCCGCTGGACGATCCGCATGTGGGCAGTCTCGGCTTCTCCGGACCCACCACCGGCGATTTGACGGCGGTGTACTGGAATCCGGCTGCCTTGGGCCTTCTCCAGGGCAATCAGTTCATGTTCGGGGCTTCACTGCGCGCGACCCAGGTCACGGTTAATCGGGCCCCGATCGAGCCATCGACGGGGCTGCCGGGCGGCACAAGTGGTTTTCCATCGGCGTCCGGCCGTGGCCTCGAGCAGCCCATGGCCTGGCCACCGGGCCCCGCGGGCTTTCTCGGGGTGGGCGCGGGCGTGGCGCGGCGATTCGCCCTGGCCATCGCCACCTACACGCCATTTTCTCAGAAGCTCAGCTTCAATGTGGCAACGCCCACGCGCTATCACCTGGTGAGCGTCGACTCTCGACAACTCGCCCTGGTTTCCGGGCTAGCCATCGAACTCACGGATTCGTTGCAAGTCGGTGTCGCGCCGGGGCTGCTCTTCAGCTACGGCCATCTGGTGTTCGACGAGGACACGGCACTGGGTAGCCCGTCGGTGGAGGATCCCAACGCGGCGGCCCGCTACGACCTAGCGACGGACGGAACTCAGGCGCCGTCCTATTTCGTAGTGGGAGGCATCCACTTTCGCCGGGCCGCCTGGGAAGTGGGCCTGGCCTACTCCAGCGCTCCTTTGGGCAGCGACGGGACCGTCAAGCTGGCCATGGAACGCAGCCAGGTCACACCTCCTGCGACGGCGGCGACCCGCGATCTTTGTTCTGCAGTCGGACACAGCCCCTGCGTGTCGAGCGAGATGCGCTACCACCTGCCCGATATCTTCACAGCGGGGGTCACATGGCACGCCACCCCGCACCTGGATGCGGTAGGGATCGTGCGTTGGGTTCGCTATGGCGAATATGATCGGATCACGATCCGCCTCGTCGGCCCGAGCGGCAACGGACTTCGGGCCAACGGCCTGGCGGATCAGTTGGTCTTGTACCGCGGTTTCCAGGATAGCTGGGACCTGCGAGCGCGTCTCGTGCACGCACCCTTGCGCTGGTTTCGCTGGAGTGGGACGCTGCGCATGGAAACCTCGGCTGTGCCCGAAGCCAACGTGAATGCAGCCGCGGTAGACGGGCTGAAGTTTGAGCCCGCGCTGGCCGCCGAGTTCACACTCGGGCGCCACCTGCGGATCGCGGCTGGTTATGCGCTGACCTGGATGGTGCCCGTGACGGTCAGCAATTCGGTGTTCAACCCGGCTGCCGCCGCAGCCTGTGAGCAGGCGGCCTATGATCTCTCCTCACCCGCGTGCCAGACGCGCCTGGCGGGCCAGGCGCTCCCGACCGCGGCCGGCAGCTATAAGATGTTGCAGCACACGCTGGCGCTCATGACCACGGTGAGCTTCTAGATCATGTTTGTGCGACTGCTCGGCACTCTTCCTCTGATCTTCGCTCTCGCTGGCTGCAGCGAGGGGCCGGTGTTCGAGTACGACTCCCGTCCCATCGAGCTGCAACGAGCGCCAACCGCGTCTGGCGGGCCAGACTTGGGGGCCACGCTGGCCAAGGTCGCCGTGGGCTCTGACTCCCCGTTGCTCGTCATCGACACCGGTTCCTTGCTGTCCAGCCTGAGCCGCGGAGTCTGTCCGTCGCCCACGACTGAACCGACGGCTTACACCGGGGACATCCAGTTGCTGGGCGTTTCGGACACCAGTGCGCCTCTGCGGGCCTCGTTTCGCGGCGTGACCCTTTTCGATCTCTGTGCGGGCGCGGTGGGTGATGCCAGCACCCAGGTGGCGGCAGTTCTAGGCGGCGATATCCTGCTCAACTTCTCTGTGGCCTTCGCGCTTCCGCGAGTCCCCGCTCAGCCTGCCACGCCTGCCACCATGACCATCTACAGTAACCTTCCTGCCAGTGATTCCGATCTGGCAGCGAACGGATACGCCGTGATGAGATTCAGCTTGCGCGGAAGCACGGCAGCGGCCACTGCCTCGGGAAACGGGTTGCCGGGTTTGCCCTCAAGCCGCGTCGTCCTGCGGGTGTGCGCCAACCCTCCTGCATTCTCTCCCGACGGGCCGGCGCAAAACTGCAAGACTGGAGAGGTCGAGCTGCAAGCCTCCGGAACCAATCTTCTTCTGGCGCTTAGTACGGGACATGGTCCCTTGGTGCTGAGCGCGAGCGCCTGGCAGCGCCTGAGTGGCCAGGTGCCGGTGCCGCTCGGAGCCGGGGAGCCGGCACTCTACTCGCCCCTCACCACGGATCCGATTCCTGCGCATTGGGTGACCGTGTCGCGCTTGGCTCTGGTGGACGGCGACTCGGGCGATGCGTGGCCCGGGGCCTGCGCAGAGCTGGCGCGCGGTCGCCGCATCGAATGGACGCTGGCCAACCAGAACAACGGCGGTTGCTTTCAGCCTTGCGACGTCAGCGGGGGTGTGGCCTTGCCGGCTGCCGCCTATCTCGAGATCGGATCGGACCTGCCTGCGGCCATTGTCAGCGATACCAGCGACCTCATCAGCAACATCAACGAGGATTTCCCCTCGGGCGCTCAGGTCGATGGAGTGATCGGGGCTGAGACACTGGCTGGAACGAGCTTCGAGATCGACTACGTCAGCCAGCCACAGGGGCGTTGGGTGGCGGCCTGTGAACCCGGCACCGACCGACAGACTTGCTGGGCGGCCCCCCGTTGCTACGGCCTCAGCGGCTCTGGCCAGACCCACATATGTTTCGGGTTGCCTCGGCTCGGCCTCGCGCCGAACTGCCCGCAGTAGAAACACCTAGGGGGCAGGTTGGGTCCTGGCTGCGGCCGTCTTGGCCTCCAGTGTGGACACCGTGTCTTCCAACTGCTGAATGGTAGCGCGCAGGTTGGCGACCTCTTGCTGCGTGGCCAAGCCGAGGACTCCGGCTGCCACGCCTCCAGCTCGGTCCATTCCGGACTTGAGCGTGCCGCCCAGGCTGAGGGCCTTCATGGCCACGTTCATCAGGCGGGGATCGCTGGCGAACTTGGCCACGCGGGGGCTGCCCGCCAATCGCATGGCTTGACCCACGACAACGTCCTTGATCGACTTGATTACCGGCATGATGCGATCTCTTGCCACGGTCCGGCGGCTGGGTCAACGCATACGCGTCAGTTGTGGGAACCAGGGAAATCCGGGATAACCAGCCCCGGTACGGATGAACACCCTCAACAGCCCGCTCAGCCAGTTCGGAATCTCGGTCGTCCTGCTGGCTGGCCTTGCGCCCATCATCGTCTGGTTTTTCCGCGACACCTGGGCGACCCTTGACGCCGCAGCGGCGGTCCATCGCCAGAATCGAGGGGGACGCCTCGACCCGCGCACGCCCGCAACCCTGGTGCTGGCCGCGTTCTGTCTCATCCTCATCAACTACTTTGGCAGCCTCGAGTTCTTCGACGCCCACATCGTGCCGGCGTTGCAGCGATACGACGCGGACCATCCCGGAACCCTTCGCGTCTGGTTGTACGAGGATCTCTACTGGCGCATCTATTGGGGCCTGTCGCGCTACTCGGCCTACCTGTTGCCGTTGGCGGTTTGGCCGTTGCTGTTCAAGGAGAATCCTCTTGATCTGGGCCTGCGCGTGCGCGGGTTTATGGAACACGCGTGGATCTATCTGCTCTGCCTGGCGTTGGTGATTCCCGTCCTGGCGCTGGTCGCTCACATGGGCGACTTCGGGACTTTCTATCCCATGTACCACTTGGCGTCTCGCTCCTGGCTCGACCTCGCGGTTTGGGAGGCGCTCTACGTGGGCCAATTCTTCGCCCTCGAAGTGTTCTTTCGCGGCTTCTGGGTCCGGGGATCACGTGCTCTGGGCAGCAACGCCATCTTTTTCATGGTCTGCCCCTACGTGATGATTCACTTCCCCAAGCCGTACCTTGAGGCCTGCGGGGCCCTGGTGGCCGGCGTCGTGCTGGGCTCGCTGTCGATGAAGACTCGAAGCATCTGGGCAGGGTTTCTCGTGCACGCAACGGTGGCCGTGCTCATGGACCTGCTCGCTCTCGACCATCGCCATGAGCTGCCCACGCGGCTCACGCCCGACTCGTCGGTCCGGCTGGCATTCCCCTACACCTCAGCCGTGCTCTTCGGCGTCTGGGTGCTAGCCGTCACCGGCCTGGCCTTTGCCTTTTGGCGGCGGCACAAGCGGAACGCGAAGGTGGCGCTCTGATAGCAATGCCGCACCGGATTCGCCTCCGAGAGCCGGCCGATAAGCCGGCCCGACGGCGCAGTCAGCGGGCCGGATCGTCGGCCGTCGACGAATCGAAGAACTGAGGTAGGCGTAGTAGTCCGCTCTCCCTCCCGTCCCCGGTCCCTAAACCACGGAGGTTGTGAGAGAGCCGGTTCCTTGAGATCGGAGACGGGAGGGAGAGCGGAACACTCCTAGCCGCCGTGCGGAGAAGCGGTTGAGGCCTTCCGCACGGGGCATAGGAGCTGGTCGGGACGGATGTCGCACACAAACTGCCGGGCGTCACTTGGGGTCGGGGTTATTGGGGTGGGGGGGAGGGATAGGGACGCCGGGCAGCCTGCCTGCAGCCAACTTGGTCTCGGCCGGAGGTATCTGTTGGCCGATTCCAGGCTCCGGCAGCCGCCGACATCGCGCGGGCTGCGCGCGGTCGAGCGAATGCGGCCGTTGCCTCCGACCAACAACATGTTTTTCACAGTTGACAGCGTACCCGCCGCACGACCTGGCAGCAGTCAGACGCGATGCTGAAACCGATGTACGTCAGAACCGCGGCGCAGTGTCAGACGCTGTCCTACACGCGCGTCAGCAAGCCGGGTATCATCGACGGAGAATGGCGAATTGCGACGGCAGGGTCTCTGCTAGAGTGAACCGCCCGCATGGAACGGTTCTTCTGCATCTGTCTCGCCGGTGGAGTTGCGGTTGCCCCATGACCAGACGGCATGGGTTTCGTCACGGCGACTGGGAATCTGCGGCGCTTCGACTCGACGAGATCATCTGCGCCCACAGCGGTGAAGACGCCTTCGAAGAGGCGTTGAAGCTGCTTGTGGCGAAGCTGGCGCACGAAAGGGACGGGGCCCGCGCAGCCTTTCTTGCGCGGCAGCGCGATGACCGAGCCGTGTGCGAAGTCAACCGGCTGTTGCGGGCGGCCGGCGAGCGATGGCGCGGGATTCTTGAGCCCGGGGCCACGACTCGCCTGAGTGGGCCCGAGCTCGTGCGCTGTGCCTCGGTGCTGAATCGGGTGCGCTTGCTCGCGGATGACTTGGTCGGGCTCGATGCCATCTTCGAGTTCATGGTCACAAGGGCCGCCAAAGGCCAGAAGGGCCAGTACTTCACTCCCCGGCATGTGATCGCCGAAGTGGTCGCCATGGTCAAGCCCGCGCCCGGCGAGCGCGTGGTCGATCCGGCCTGCGGCTCGGGCGGCTTTCTTCGCCACGCCCTTTTGCAGGAGCCCCGCTGCTCGGTGTGGGGCTTCGATCAAGATCCTCGGGCCCTGCGGGTTGCCCGGGTGATGTTGGCCGCCAGTGATCAGGAGACTGCGCGGGTCATGCAGGTCGACAGTCTGAGGCGCCCGGAGCGCCAGCGCCGAGCCAAGCCAGCCCCGCTCTTGGAAGACCTCATGCGCGCGCAAGAGCCAAGATTTCGCGGCTTCGACGTTGTGCTGACCAATCCGCCCTTTGCCGGGGACGTGGGCTCCGACTACGCCGATTCCTATGAGCTTGCGCGCGGCCATCGCGTCGAACGCGATGTCTTGTTCCTCGAACGCTGCGTGGAACTTCTCAAGCCGCAGGGACGCCTGGCCATTGTGCTTCCTCACAACAAGGTTGGCGCCGAGCAATGGGCGTATTTGCGTTCCTGGTTGCTCGAACGTGTGGCCGTGGTGGCGGTGCTCGGCCTGGGCAGGAACACCTTTCGACCCCACACCAGCCAGAAGGCCTGCGTGGTCATCGGCAGCAAGCGTCCCAAGCCGACCCGTCACTTTCGCGACGAAGAAATCCTGTTTTTCATCAGCGAACGTGACGGCAAAGACCATCGCGGGCGACTCGCGTACGCAGCGAATGGCACGGCGATTGACCATGACCTTGGGCAGGCCACGCCGCTGGTTCGGCGCCGCTTCGAGATTGTGCAAGGGGGCGCCTGAACCATGGGCATTCCCGTTCTGCGCCGTGTGGCCGACCTGGGCGACGGGCTCGTGCTGGCGCCGGAGCGCTTCGATCCCCGCCGGCACGTCGAGGTCGTCGCACGGTGCTGCCTGTCCGACCTGGTGGACATCGTCGCGGAGAACGTCTCCGCAAGATCGTGGAAGTCGCCGGGCGCGGTTCTCATTCTCGATACCACGCACGCCTACGAGGGCTTCGTGGTGTTTCGACACGATCCAGTGCCGCCGGCGAGCATGGGCAGCGCCAAGCGTCGGGTGCAGGCTGGTGACGTCATCATCTCGCGCTTGCGGCCCTACCTTCGGCAAGTGGCGCTGATTGATGAGGCGCTTTTTCGCCTGCGCCCAGGCGGGAATGCGGTAGTCGCAAGCACCGAGTTCTTCGTTCTCCGCGGGCGGACTGGGTTCGAGGCTGCGGGTTTGGTTCCTTTCTTGCTGTCGCAACCCGTGCAGGCTGCGCTGGCCGCCGGTCAGGAAGGAGGCCACCATCCGCGCTTTTGCAAGGAGCTGCTGCAGTCCTTGCCGGTGCCGGACCGCGTGGCCAGCCACTTGCACAAAACATCGCAGCAGGTGCGCCGATTGGCTGCAGTCGTAAGAAGATCGCTCTTCGCGTCCCGATCCTTGGTGGCAAGGGTGGAAGCCGAAATGGGAAAAGGCTAAGCATTGCAACCGCGGATGTCGTGAGCGATTTCGGCTGCACAGCCGTCCGCCGCTGAGAACACGGAGGGGAGAAGGGAGGCCGCAGAGCGCTCCAACGCCGGGTCATTTGCCGCAAAGCATAGATTCGACGGCTCGACGTCGGCTTGTTCATTTTCTTCCGACACTGGTACGCTAGCAGGTCGCGGCGCATGCACGGCACCC
Source organism: Myxococcales bacterium (assembly GCA_003142855.1). Classification (GTDB taxonomy): domain Bacteria; phylum Myxococcota_A; class Polyangia; order Fen-1088; family Fen-1088; genus Fen-1137. The sequence goes on along the minus strand of PLNW01000136.1, from coordinate 115,903 downwards.
ACGACTACCTGGCAGGGCTTGCGCAGATCCACACGCGGGAAAGCGTGGAGGAGCGGCGAGCACTGTGGCGGCAGGGCTTGGCCAGCTTGGCAGTGGCGGCTTCAGATCAGCAACCCACGCCGCTCGAAGGCCTGGCCACCGAGCCCCTGCTGAACAGCGTGCGGGTGGCTGTGTCGAGCGGGCTTCTCGACGACATGAGCTTCCTCTCACGGCCTGTGGCCATGGCTGCGCTTTTCGAGCTGGCAGGGGCCTTGCCTCCTGGGCCCGAGAAGCGCGAGCTAGGTCGGCGGGTGTTGACGGCCCTGCACGAGGGAGACGCGGCCACATTCGTGACCCTCGCGACCTCGCTTGCTCTGGCGTCGCCGCGCGCCCTCGGAGGTGCCCTGGTGCGCGCGCGTGTGGCGCTTTCGCTGCGCCTGCCCATCGCGGCGGGTACCGGCGCGAATACTTTGGCCCTGGCGCTCATCTCGCGCCCCGAGTTGGAACGCGAATGGCTGACGGCTCATTCTCTCGGCGCTTTGCCTTCTCGCCGCTTGGCCGGGCGCCTGTTGGAACGGGCCGCGCGCGAGGCCGCCCGTCGTGCCGAGGAGGGGGATGACAGCGGCGTGCGGGTCTTCGAGCGCCCGATGGTTCGCGCGGCGTGGAGCCGGCTCATCGGCGATCGCGAGTCGCTGGTGTGGCGTCACGTGGCCGCCGCGCGTGGACTGCTGGCCGCGGCTGTGCCCATGCGCGCAGAAGAGATTGATCGTGACCTTCAGCCCCACCTGGGTTCCAGCGAATGGCGGCGCGCCGCCACCTCGCTGGCCGCCACGGTTGCGCACGATCCCGACAAGGCCCTGGCGCGCTGTTTGGAGATCCTGGCCGGCGAGATCACAGCCAAGGATCCGGGCGTGGCTTCGGTGATGATCTTCGGCCTTTCGCGCGCGGTGGAAGAGGAGCCCGAGGCGTCGGAGGAGCTTCTGACCAAGCTGGTCCTGGTGGGTGGCATCGAGGCCATCGAGGCGCTCGTCGATCTGCACGAAGAGCATTCGGGCAATCCCATCGGGGCGCAGGCGGCGTTCAGTGCTGTGCAGACCCTTCGCGCGACCGCGCCGACCGATGATGACGGGGCCGTGGCCCTCGTCCAGGCGCTCATGGACGACTTGGACATGAGTGCAGCCAGCCCGAAACCCACGTTGCGCACCACACTCGCGGCTGCCTTGCACGTCTTCGCTGAAGGAGGCGATCTTGGCCCGGCCGCCGACGCGGCACTGGCCGCAGCCAATCAGGCGATTTCCACCCTGGAGAATACCGGCGACTCCACGTCGGCGGATCGGCGAGCCCTGTTCCGCGCCCTGCGTGAATTGGACGCCGGGCTTCTGCAGACCTCCACACTTTCCGATCTGCTTACGGTTCGCAGCCGCGAGGATCCAGGCCCCGACGGCCCGTTGGCCGACATGCTGTGGCTCATGGGAAGCTGGCTGCTCGGTCGCGAACAGCAGCCCCTGGTCGAGAAAACCATCCCGCACGTGACGCTTCGTTTTCGTCAGCTGCGGACCTTGCTCCACCTCGTGGACGCAGAATTCGGCGCCCAGGACGAGCCGTCGATTCCTGTGCGCAGCCGTTGCACGCACACCTTCCGCATGTTGTGCGAGCGGGTGCGCGGCGACACGGTCACGCCGCTGCGTCGGCTGACATGCGCCATCCTGGCCCGCGCGGCGGACGCGGTGGTGCGCGAGCAGGTGTACGAGCTGTCCGACGCCTTCATTGCCGCGTGTTGGTGCGTACGAAGCGCCGTGGACTTTCGCTGTCTGGCCGAGGCGTGCATGGTGCCAGAGTTCAGAGAGTTGTTCGCGGCCATGGCCGAGGTGGCTCTGCTGGTCGGCGAGCGCAGCGGCCGCCACGCGGATGAGTCGGCTTTGGTACAAGGCCTGCGCGGTGTCGCGGAGGCTCTGCCGTCGGGTAGTTCGGCGCGCGTCGAAGGCCTGCGCCGTGGTCTGCTCAGCATCACGGGTGCGCTCGAGGCCTTCACCGATGCCCAGTGCGTGTCCGACTTGCGGCGCGGTGACGACGGCACCGCGCTCGACCGACTGGCCGGGGCCATCACCTACGCGGCTCGTCTCATTGCCGGCGCCACACGACGGACAGGTCTGCGCGAGGGTTTCTTTCCGTCGTCATCGACGCGGGGTTTGCGCAAGCTCGATGCCTGGGTTGAACGCGCCTTGCTGGAGAAAGATGAGGGCATGGGCGCTGCCGCCGCAGTCGCTGCCGAGGCCGTGAGCCAGGATCTGCCGCCGCTCTTCGCCGAAGTGGTCGGCCGCGTGCTCCTGCGCATCGGGCGCCTGCCGCGCGATCTGTCAGCCACCGACGAGATGGCCCACATCGTGAAGGTGGGGCGCCAGCTTCCCTTGCCGTCGTGGCTGCCGCCCAGCCGCACCCTCGGTGGATTCTACCTGCTGCGCCCCATCGGTTCCGGCGCCGGTGGATCGGTTTTTGTCGCCCGCCGGGCCGAGGAGCGCCACGAAGAAACGGCCGAGAACTTCGCACTGAAGGTGCCCGCGTACACCGGCGCTGCGGCTCACACACTGTCCGAAGAGGAGTTCCTTCGTCTTTTCCGCGAAGAGGCGGGCGCGCTTCTCACCTTGCCCGGCCACAAGAACCTGGCCGGCTTTGTCACCTTCGACGCCGGCGCCAAACCCAAGCCTATTTTGGTGATGGAGCTGGTGCAAGGCCCCACGCTGGAACGTCTGCTCGACAAGCGAGCCATGTCCATGCCCAGGGCACTGGATGTTCTCGACGGAGTTGCGGCTGGTCTCGAGGCGATGCACGGCGCGGGCATCGGCCACTTGGACGTCAAGCCCTCCAACGTGATCTTGCGCTACCCAAACGAAATCGGCCTGCAGACGCGCGGCCGGCCGGCCGCTCCGGTGCTGGTGGACTTCGGCTTGGCTGGTCGCAAGGTGCGCCCCGGCTGCGGCAGCCCGTACTATGGCGCGCCCGAGATTTGGGACACCGCGAGCTTCGGCGATCGCGTAGACCCCCTGGCCACGGACGTGTACGCGTTTTCCTGTCTGGCTTATGAGATGTTGACCGGAATCACACTCTTTGGCGGAGACAGTCTGCCCGCGATCATTACCGCTCATCTGACCCACGAAGAGGGCCCTGAATCGTTGCGCTGGCTGCGCAAACACCGTCAGGCGGCAGCGCTTGCCGACCTCCTGTCCATGGGTCTGCGCCGCAACCCCCAAAAGCGCATCAGGCTGTCGGATATGCGCATCGCGCTCGGCGAAATCGGCCGAAGTCGTTTGCGCGATCTGAGCTGGCCGCTGCGGGCGTAGTTAGCTCGAAATGTCCTTCGACAGGGCCAGCACGCGGTTCACCACGGCATTCGTGCCGGCGCACTTGGGAACAAAGTCGTCGGCGCCCGTGGCGTGCAGGCAGTCCTGCAGCTCGACATCCGAACGGGCGGAAACCAGAACGATCCCCGTGCGCTGGCCCTGCGTGGCCTCGCGAAAACGGTCGCACAGTTCCGATACGTCCAGGCAGGGCATCTGCACGTCGGTCACGAGGATGCTCGGTCCGAACGTCGCGCACAGGTCAAGCACTTCGCTGATGGTCGTAGCGGTGCGGACCTCGAACCCGTTGCGTTCGAAGACGTGGGACAAAGCCCGCGCGGCAAATGGGCTGTCGTCCACCACGAGGACGCGGCAAGGACGCCCTTCGAGGGCGTGCTCCGATTCATGCTGCGCGGTCCAGCGTGCCTCCTCGTCGTCCAGCCCTTCGCGCATGGCGCGAACAGCTGCGGCGCAGGCAATACGAGCTTCGGCCATATCTTGCGTGCCCAGACGCCGAGCGGCCGCCTCCGCCTCTCGGGCCAATTGTGCGATTTTGGGCAGGTCGAGCATCGCGGCCTCACCCCAAATCAAGTGGATGTCCATTGCCAAGGCCCTGCCGTCTGCATGCTCGGGAGAAGCGATGACCTTCTCCGCTCGTTCAAGCCTCCTCCTGGTCGAAGCGATGAACCTGGTCAGGAATTCCCTGTTGCCGCTTGATGGCATTGAATCCGTGATCTCCAATACCAAGCAAATGTCATGCACAATCCTGACTCAAGAGATGTCGGGAGGTTGGGGCCGATAGAATGCAATGCGGCATTGTCAAGTTGGCCAAGAAGCGCCAGTTTGCGGACTCAGGCGCTACAGTGTGCGCACCTCACCGAGCAGAGACGCGATGCGCGATGTCAATTTTATGACAGATTTCTCGCAGAAAACCGGCACAAAATTGACGCCCGTGCGAGCGTGATCCTGAGTCGAAGGAATCGCCATGAACGACCCAGCCCTGGATGGAATCATCGATTTTCACGCGCATGCTTTTCCCGATGCCCTGGCCGAACGGGCCATCGCGCACCTTGAGAAGGAAGGCAATGCCAAGGCCTTCCTCGATGGGAAGGTCTCCTCCTTGCTGGCTTCCATGGACAGTGCAGGCATCGAGCGCGCGGTGGTTTGCTCCATTGCAACCAAACCCGAACAGTTTGCGCCCATTCTCAAGTGGTCGCGCGAGATCGCCTCACAGAGGATTATCCCGCTTCCCTCGGTCCATCCCAAGGGACCGGATCCGGTGGGCAAGGCACAGTTGGTGGCGCAAGCGGGGCTGCCTGGCATCAAGTTGCACCCCTACTACCAGGACTTCGAGCTCGACGACCCCGCGCTTTTCCACTTCTTTCGCGTGCTGGAGCAGATTGGCCTGCTGGTCGTCTGTCACACGGGATTTGACTTCGCATTCCCACGCGACCGCAGGGCCGATCCCGTGCGCATCGTCCGTCTGCTCGACAAGTTTCCCAACCTCAAATTCGTGGCGACTCACACCGGTGCGTGGGACGACTGGGATGAAGTCGAGCGCCACCTCCTCGGCAAGCCGGTCTACATGGAGATCTCCATGTCGTTGGAACAGCTCGGCCCTCAGCGGGGGCGTGAGTTTCTCACCGCCCACCCGCCGGAGTGCATCCTTTTCGGAACCGACTCGCCTTGGACCAGCCAGGCTGAGACGCTTCGTCTGGCCCGAGCGCTGGATCTTGGTCTGGAACGCGAGCGCCATCTCTTCTGGGAAAACGCGCGGGCGCTGCTTGGTTCTCAGCCGCGACAACTCCGCTAGCGGCCTCCCTGCGCTTGCTCAGGAATTGCGATTCGTGCAGACGACTGGAATGGATCGCCCGAGCTTGACATAATGGGGGCCACGCCCGCCGCCGTCGGGGGTGATAGAAGGCGATGCAGATAGCCCCCCAAATTGTGGATGAGGGGTATATTCAGCCCCTGGAGATGACCGTGAACTCAACAGTCAAGATCTTCCTGGTGTTCGGACTGATTCTGAGCGCCCCAGTCGCCTGTGTGCCCCGCCGAGGTCCCGAGGCGCCGGTCCGGGTCGCGCCGCCGCCGCCGCCGCCGCCGCCGCCCGCACCGCCACCCAAAAAGGTGAAGCTCGTTCTGCTGCCGGCCGAAAGGTTCCTGTTGCCCAACGCGGCCACCGCGCTCAACGAGAAGCTGGTCAGGGCCCAGGTGCTCGGCGTGGACGACCGAACGGTCGCCGCGATCAGCATGGAAACGGCGCAGGGTCAGGCCGAGTGTGTCCAGGCCAATGACGAATGCTACGCGAAGGTGGCCAAGTTGCTGGGTGGCGATCGTCTGCTGTGGGCCGAGATGGAGCGCGTGGGCAAGGGTAAGAAGAAGGGTCCGGTCAAGATCCTCGTCCTTCTCTTCGACGCCGAGAAGGGCACGCTAATCAGCCGTGCCGAGGAAGTCCTAAAGAGCGACGTAGTCGACGACTCGCTCGACAGACTGATCGGTAGGGCTCTCTCCGACGGCGGGCCGACAGCGCCGCCGCCCCCGCCACCTGCGCCGGCACCGACTCCGGCCCCGTCGCCGGCACCGTTGCCGCCACCGGCACCGGCCCCGTCGCCGGCACCATCACCGCCGCCTCCGTCTTCACCAGCGCAGACAGTCGGTTCGCCTCCTCCACCCTCACCAGCTTCACCTGCCAAATGACACCAACAAAGTGCCCCTATTGCCAAGCCCCACTTCCGGCCGCCAAGCCGGGAGTGATACAGTCGGTCATCCTCTGCCAATCCTGTGGCAGGGCCATTGTCACGGCAGGCCCCGCGATCGGCAGCCCAGGTGCGGGCAAGTCGGCCTCGCCCGCCAAGACCCTCATGTGGACGGGCGGCCTTGTGCCGGGAGTCCCAGTCAAGCCTGGTGGCCCGTCAGCCGCCGTGCCTTCGCGGCCGGGCACTCCAGCCACTGACAAATCCATCTCGCCGGGATCAGCCGCGTCGCCGCCAGGTTTCGGTGTTGCTCGCGGGGATGCCAAGCCCGCAGCCACTGACAAATCCATCTCGCCGGGATCAGCCGCGCCGCCACCAGGCTTCGGTGTTGCTCGCGGCGATGCCAAGCCCGCAGCCTACGCTGCGGCCAGCGCCGTAGCGGCCAACAAGCGTCGAGTCGAGACTGCGGAGTTCGCGGTCGCCTCGACCATGGTTCCGCCCGCTCCCGGCTCAATGGACGCGCCTGTGCGCTTCCCGGAAAAGCCCGTGGCCGACGCGAGTGGGCCCGCTCCGGGTGCCGTGGATGTGGACATATCATTCGAGAGCAGCGTGGCGCCGGCAGGTGGTGCCGTGGCCGCGGCAGCACCCCCTGCCGCTGAGCCAACCTGGGAAGCAGGCGCCGCGCCCAAACCTGCAAATGAGCCACCCACTGAGCGAGCCAACGACAGAGGGCAAAAAGGAGCCGAGGGCGATGGTGGGTCCGAGGCCGTCCCGGAATGGGCGGGTTCAGCGCCCTCGGTGGCAACGGTGGCGCGCCTGAAAGGCGGCCAGCGCAAGCTCTACCTGGCTGCTGGCGGCGTGGGCGTCGTGGTGCTGGCGGCGGTGGGCGTGGTCGTCTTCGGAGTTGGTGGCAAGAAGCAGGCCGGGTCGGAACAGAAGCCGGTCCCGGTCAGGGCGGTGGTCGGGTCGGACAAGGCCGCTGCGCCTACGCAGCCGGCGGCCGTCGAGAAGTCGGCCCTTCCCGTTGCAGCCGTGGAACCGGTCAAGCCTCAGCCGGCGGTTGCGGAGAAGCCTGAGGCCCCGGCGCTGGCCGAGAAGCCTCGGGACCCGGCCGAGAGCAAGCCGGCAGCGGCCGAGAAAGTCGCTGCGCCGGCTGAGAGGCCGGCCCGGCGAGAGAAGGCCGCTCTCGCACCAAGTCCGACGGCGGAAAGGCCGCGGCCCGTGGAAAAGAAGGTCGCGGCTGAGAAGCCGGCGCCTGCTGAACGCCCTGTCGCCGCAAGGCCGGTGGCTTCCCCCAAGCCAGCCGTCGAGAAACCTGTTGCCGAAAAGGTGAAAGCGCCGAGCGAGCCGGCTGCGTCGCCGCCCGAGAAGAAGCCAGCAGGAAGCGCCACGCCCGTAGCCCAGCCTGCCGCCAACAGGACACAGGAAGCGGCCGAGGCCTACCAGCGCGGGAATGCCAAACTCCTCAATGGCGCCTTGCCCGAGTCTATTGCAGCCTTCTCAGAGGCGCTCAAGTTGAATCCCAAGGATGCTCAGAGCCAGCGCGGTCTCGGCATGGCCTATGCCCAGTCCGGCAATGCGGCCCAGGCCGTGCGCCACTTCAAACTCTATCTCAAGGCTTTGCCCAGCGCGCCTGACCGCGCGCTCATCGAGAAAAGGATCGATCAGCTTAGCGGCCGCTAATTGTTCCCGGTGGCCCTCGTCGGGAAAAGCCCACATGCTTTTGACCTGGCGGCGGGCAATCAAACCAAACCGCGCAGCCAAACATATTGATAATGACTACCATGGCTTGCCTCGAACCAGGTGAGCCGGCTCGAGGGAGCGACTGAGCGGCAAGACAAAATCACAAACCATCATCCGCAAAGGGGCCATCGTGGGCTTGAAACTGATTATTCGACATTGTCTCTTCGGTAGCTGCGCTTTGCTGCTCCTCGCGCCCGCGTGCGCGACGTCGTCAAAGACCGCGAAGCCTGCTTCTGCGCCCGCCTCGCAGAAGAGGTTCGCATCGAAGTCCGCCGCGAAATCATCGAGCGACAGCAAGAAGAACGCCAAAGCAGCGGATTCCGCCAAGGCGGCGCAAGCGAAAAAGCCGGAGCCGCCGCCCGAGCCCGATTTGCCATCCCGCCTCCCGCATCCGCTCCATTGCCCCATTGCTTCCGAGGTGCCGGCTAACACCGAACTCACCATCCGCTGCGCGGTCAAGCCTGTCTTGGCCACCCGATCGGTTGTGGTCTCCTACCGGCCCTCGGGCACTGAGCACTTTTCCACGACAGATGCGACCCGCTCGCCCAAGGGTTGGTACGTGGTTACCATCAAGGCTGGTGAGGTACGGGGCAACTCGTTGCAGTTCTACGTCCAGGCGTACAACGGGAACAACAAGATGGTGGCCTCCAGTGGCAACGACGAGAGTCCGAACATCGTGCTCATTCGGAAAGCCAGCTCAGGCACGGGAACCGGCGTGGAAGACCAGCCGGTGGCGGACGAGGACCCGCTGGCCCGCATTCAGAAGGAGCGGGCGGCCGAAAACGGGGAGAGCCATGAAGTCCATCGGCGGCCCGCGGGCAGAGCGTGGGTGGCGATGGGCATGGGCTCAGGCTACGGCTGGTTCCCGACCCGATGGCAGGACGTCTACACGGGAGCGAGGGCGACCGGGTGGGCGACGGGCGGCATCCTGCACCTGCTGCCCGAAATTGGCTACCAGTGGACCGATCACATCGCGTTCTCCTTGCAGGGGCGCCTGCAGTTCGTGTACACGCAGACCGGTTCTGGGAGTCTCCAAGCCGAAGGGCCGAAGACTTTTGCCTGGGCGGTGCTCGGTCGTGCCTATCTGTTTTCCGACAGACTCTTCGGGCCCGCGAGCAACCTGCAGATATTCGGGACCGGCAACCTGGGCTACGGCACAGCTTTTCGTCTCTACGTGGCGCCCGATGCCAGCCGCGGCTTTATAAACAGCGATACCGTGAGCGGCGGTCCCCTTGCGGTCGGAGTGGGCGGCGGTGTGGCCTACCACTTCACCAACACCCTCGCGCTCGCTGCCGAGCTGCGCGTTCTTGCCGGCGTGTGGAATTTCGCCACTGTGTTGGAGGGTGGGGCGTCACTCCAGTGGGCCTTCTGGTCCCCCGGCGCGCCGCGCGCCCCTGCGGCCGAGTCTGCGCCCGAGCTTGCGCCCGAGACTGAATTCACTCCGCCCGACTAGAAAACGGGCGCCGCTACATCTCGTCTAGAATCTGGCGGACAACCTCGGCAGCGGGCTTGCCGCGCGGGGTGTAGCTGGTGGTCTCTGGACCGCCGTAGCCGTACCAGTTCCACACGTACAGGCCGGCCAAGCGCGAAGGGGTCTGCCCGCGTGCGGTCCAAGCCTGTCGGAAGGCCTGGAAGGCGCGCGTCTGCTCGTCCACGTCGGGCACGCCACCTTGGACTTCGTCCCAGGGCGCAGCGGTCGCGCCGGTGCGCGAGCGGTATCCCAATTCACTCAACACGAACGGCTTGGCGTGGGCGCTCAGATTGAACTCGATCTCGCGCCGCAAGCTACGCCAGCGCGCAGTCAGGGCAGGCACGTCGCTGGGACCGTCTTTCTCGCGCAGGTTGAAGTAGGCGACCACGGCGATCTCGTCCACCAGGTCATAGAGCCGTGCGTCCTGATAGTGGTCCCAGTTGGCGGAGTACATGAGCGTGCCCGTGAAGAGGGCGCGGATGCGTTCAACCAGGGGCCGCCAGCGCGCGAGATCGCCGTCCAGCGACGAGAGCTCACTGCCCACCACCAGGCGCGAGGCGCCGGTCAGCGCCCCCAGCGAGGCAAGGTCAGCCAGCAGGGCGCCGTAGCTGGCGAACCACGCGTCCCGATCCGCGGGCGCCAGGGTGCCCCGCCATTCCTTGGAGTTGCGCGGTTCGGAGAGTCGCACGATGGGGAACAGGGTGACCTCCAAGCCGGCCCGGCGCGAAAGCCGGATGGCATCCGCGATGGCTTCCAAGGTCGGTGACAGTCGCGTGTGCAGCTTCAACCCGGTCGAGGCTCCGTTGCTTTGGTACAGGGGCACGACTAACGAAACATGGGTCGCGCCCAGGGCCGCGATCTCTTGCAGCAAGGGCGCATAGGAAAAGCTGACGTCCTCGGCGAACAGGCCCAGCGCCACCCCGCGCTGTTTGACATCGGCCGCTTCTGGTCCTGGTGCGGTCTCAACCGACGCGGAGCTGGGGGACTCGCCCGCCTGGCTGTGTGCCGGCAGCGAGCGCGCCACGGGAATTCGCCAGGCCACGGCCAGCAAGACGATCAGACCAAGCCCAGTCAGGGCCGCGAGGGCTGGACGGGAAACCATGGCTGCCCAGTCTACCGTGGGCGCGCGCGTTTCGCCCTTCGCAGGTCGGACGAAAAATGAAAATCCATGGTAGACCGGCGCGATGGCAGAGCCGACTCGCTTCGATCGCGTGCTCGCCATTCTGGCCGACGGGGCGCGCTGGGATGTGCTGGAACGTCTGGCGCTGGCAGGCGAGATGCCGAATCTGCGCCAGCACTTCGTCGAGTGCGGTGGCTTGCGGCCCGCGACTTCGGTGTTTCCCACGGTCAGCGGCCCGGCGCATTTGCCTCTGCTGTCCGGCCTGCATCCGGGGCGCGCCAACCTTCCCGGTATTCGCTGGGCCGAGCGCCCCGTGGGTAGGCGCGGCCGTTTTCTTTTTCGCACGCGCTCGTACATGGCACCCTGGCGCTCGGCCAAACTGGAACGCGACATCCCAGCGACTGTGCGCACGCTTTTTCACCACGTACCCGGCCTGGCCGACGTGAACACCTGGTTCGTGCGCGGCTGCCCGTCACGCGCGCGCATGACCCGTTTTTCCAAGGGCGCGAGCTTTGTCAAAGCGCTGGCCACCACCGACTGGTACGCGTCGAATTTGCAGGCGGAGGCGGCGGTGGGGCGCGCCTGGCAGCGCGGGTTCCCGTCGGTGTATGCCGTGTTTCCTGCCATCGACGAATTGGGGCATCGCTTCGGACCACTGACTGAACAAAGCTACGAAGCCTACCGCCGCTTTGATGCCAGCCTGGGTCGGCTGATCGAGGAGTTGCGTCGGCGCGGTAGCTTGGCGCGCACGCTGATGGTGATCACCTCGGACCACGGTCAGACAGGAACTCACACCCACGTGGACATCGACGACCTCATGCGGCCTCTCTATCCGCGCACGTTGGTCTATCCCAAACTGTGGCGTCACCTGTTCTCGGCGCAGGCGGCGGCCATGGTTTCGGGAAACTCGATGGCCAACCTCTATTTGCAGGGCGAGACCGGCTGGCAGGAGCGACCTGACTTCGAGGCGGCCGGCAAGAAACCCGCTGATCTGGTGGCCGCGTTGCTTGCCCATCCCGCTATCGCCCATGTGATCTACCGACGCGCACCTGGGGTCTATGTTTTGGCGGGAAACGCGGGTAGGGCGGTGGTCGATGCGCGGGGGAATTCGGCCGACGACGCGCCCGCGTCGGCCCGTATCGGGTTTTCCGTCGAGGGTGAGAACCCGCTGGGCTACGGTGTCCTGCCCGATCGCATGACCCGTGACGAGGTGGCTGCCCTGACCGCCGGCACGCAGTTCCCCGATACACCCTGGCAGCTGGTGGAATTCTTTCGTTCGCCCCGCGCTGGCGATCTTGTTGTGTGCGCCCGGGCGGGCTTCGACCTGCGCTCGCGCTTCGAGTACCAGCCGCACAACGGTTCGCACGGGGCGCTGGAACGCGACCACATGCTGGTGCCGGCCGCGGTCAACGCGCGGTGGGCGAGCGATCGCCCCTTGTGCACGGCCGATCTTTTTCCCACGATACTTTCAGCGCTGGACTTGCCCGTGCCTGCCGGCCTTTCTGGTCGCAGCGTCGAACTGGCTCGCTAGCGTCCGCCTAGCGGCGGCGGAGCCGGAAGCCGTGGGCCGGTGGGCCGGGACCGGATCCGAATTCGGAGCCGGGAACGGCAGGCCGCGGTGTTGGCACGAATCTTGGGCCGTGGGGGGCGAACGCCGCCATTCGAGGCAGCAAGGAGAGACAACATGGAAAACGCCACAACCTGCTCCGCACCGAACCCGAAAACCGGAATCGAGGGGCTCGATGCATATCGCATAGCCATCGAGTTCTACCGACTTCTGCGCCAGTCCACACGCGGCCGACGCGGTCACGTCATCGATCAATCGTACCGCGCCGCCGAGTCAGTGATCCTCAACATCGCCGAGGCATACCCGATGCCCGGGGCTGATCGGGCACGCCGGTTCCGCATCGCCGGGGCCGAGGCGGCCGAGTGCCACGCTGGTCTCGACCTGCTGGAGATCCGAGGCGAGCTGAAAGGCCCGGCGCTGTCAGAGCTGCGCGCGCTCCTCGACCGCACCCGCGCCATGCTCTGGCGATTGGGCCGGCCGTGAGGTGATTACCGTCGACGGGCGCCGGACACCTCACGGTCGCCCTGCGGCCGGTGTGGCGCGCCCCGGGACCAGCGGCCGGAAACAGAGCCGATCACCAGATCCTTTGGCGCACTGGTGAATATGTCGAAGGCACCTATGCAGCGGTCCGTCTTCGCCGCTCAGTAGACCTTCTTCGTCCGAAGTTCCTGCGACTGCTTCTTCATGAGGGTCATTTCTTCAGGCGATAGGTAGTCCCATGCCTTCTTCATGACCACCTGATAGACCTTCTCCAAGGCGCGCCCCACGCCGTTCTGCAAGAGGGTGTAGTCACCTTCGGCCTGCTCGCCCGTACAGTCGACAGCAGTTGGCGGAACATCGACCTTTTTGACCCAGAGCTTCTGGCCCGAAATCGGTTCGAGAAGCACGAACGAGACAAAGCCCGAAGCGGTGCACGGACCAGCGTACTTGTCGACAATCTTCACGTCGCTCACTCCAGGAATAGCCTGCCGCGCGTCGGCGGTGACTTTCGGGATCGTAACGTCGATGCTCACCTCGGGTGTGAGCGACAGATCTGCCCCTTTCTTATCAGGAAACGTCATGGAGTTCAGATCGTCGAAAGGACCACTCTGCTTGAAGCCCTTCTTGTTGAACATCTCCTGGAACTGTGCCGTCATCGCAGCGGTGAAGGCCTCAGCATTCTGGTGTCCAATTGAAGTAGCTTTGGTCAGGCCCTTGGCGTCGAGGGGTCGCACGATCGCGATGGTGACATCTGACGCTGGCACCTCCCCCAGCGCCGGGTACGCGTAGGTGAACTGGGGTGTGTAGGCTGCCACCGGTGGCGGCGCGGTCGCGCAGCCCACTGCAAGCAAGGCCAAGGTCAAGGTGGTCGTAATCAGGAAGTGACGGGTCTGGGTCATCTGACTTCTCCTTTGCTTTTGCGTGGACGGTCGGCGGTCAGTCATTTTCGCCAGCAGCGATGCGGCTCGGGCTACGGCGCACGTCGGGGGCCAGTCGGGTGGGCGTGCTCCGATGTGCATGTCCAACGGCAATCGACGCAACGACAACCTCTTTACTTGGCTCGATCATCAGCACGACATCTCTACCCATGATGGGAACACCCGACGAGATGAGTCTAACAGTAGGTATAGTTGTGCGGAAGGAAAATCTCACTCCCGGTGGTTCCCCGCGGCTGGGCTTTCCGCCTACCGTCGAATTGGAAGATCGACATGCGGGAGAAGACGCTGCGTGTGGCCTTTGGCCGGCAGATTCGTGCCGCTCGGGAGCGGCGCGGGCTCACTCAGCGTGAACTCGCCGAGCGAGCCCACATCGCTGACAAATACGTCTCGCGGCTGGAACTCGGGATCGCCACCCCTTCCATCGCGGTGGCCAAGAAACTGGCAGATGCTCTCGAGAGCAGCCTGGACGAGATCATCGAGACACGTCAGACACCGCAGGACGCCGAGATCGGCGTGATCGTCCGGCTTCTTCGCGACCGCCCGCCGGTCGACGTTGAGCGCGCTCGGCGAATTCTGGAGGAGGTTTTCCGCGTCTCCCGCAGATGAGGGACGACAGGATCTGAGGCCGGTTCGCCAGCCGGCCAAGACACTGCACGCGGATCCTTTCAGAGCTTCGCTCCACTTTTCGCTACCGCTCGCCGGGGCGCCGGTGACGTACCCGGCGCCCAACGACGGTGATCGCCTCATGGTCGTCCCAATCGCCAGAGCATGGCGCGTGTGCGGTCGAGGAGCGCGCGCAGCTCTGACAGCGCCGGGCCTTTCAGCTCGCCTCGGATCTCCAGCAGGTCGAGACCGGCATGGCACTCGGCCGCCTCGGCCCCGGCGATGCGGAACCGGCGTGCCCGATCAGCCCCGGGCATCGGGTATGCCTCGGCGATGTTGAGGATCGCCGACTCGGCGGCGCGGTACGATTGATCGATGACGTGACCGCGTCGGCCGCGTGTGGACTGACGCAGAAGTCGGTAGAACTCGATGGCTATGCGATATGCATCGAGCCCCTCGATTCCGGTTTTCGGGTTCGGTGCGGAGCAGGTTGTGGCGTTTTCCATGTTGTCTCTCCTTGCTGCCTCGAATGGCGGCGTCTGCCCACACTTGGCCCACAGATTCGTGCCAACACCGCGGTCTGCCGTTCCCGGCTCCGAATCCGGATCCGGTCCCGGCCCACCGGCCCACGGCCTCCGGCTCCGCCGCCTCCAACCGTCGGAGATTGCACGGCGGCTTGAGCTCAGCTAGCGTGAATCCCCCGATGCAACACAACGCCACAGCTTGGGTCCTGGGCCTGTCGTTGCTGCTCATCGCACCGAGCGTTGCGGCCGAGCGTCCATCCTACAACCGCCGCACCGGGCTGCTGGAGGTGCCCCTGCAAGGGCTGCGCAAAGCGGCCGAACGCGGTGATCGCGCCGAGCTGGGCCGGTGGGCAGCGCGCATCGGTGCGGCACGACTGGCGAAGGCCTTGGCTGACCCGGATCGCAGCTTGGCCCTAGCCGCGCTCGACAGCGTGGTCTACTTGCCGGAGCGCCTGTTGCTGCTCGACGGCGTGCTGGCTCAGTGCAATTCGAGCGACACGCAGCTTGGCGAACGCGCCCTGCGCACCACTGGCGTGTTGCTGGGCGACGCCGATGCAGGTCTTCTCGACGCGTGGGAAGTGCCGGATGAGGTCGCTGAGCGCGCGTGTCGGGTTCTGGCCGCGACGGCTGGCAGGCAGGATCGTGCAATCGAGGTGCGGCTGGCTGCCCTGCAAAGCTTGGCCGACGCCAACGCGATCTGCGCTGGCAGGAACGACCTCACCGCTCTCATGCACGATCCTTTGTCTGACATACGCCGCGCTGCCATCCTGGTCCTGCCGCCCAGCGGTGCGCGCACGTCGTCGGCCCTGCGCGAGGCGAGCAAGGATGCGAACCCAGGCGTAGTGGCGGCCACGGGCGTGGCCCTGTGCCGCCAGCAACTTGCCCCGCGTTCCAAGCCCGTGCCGCTGTCAGCACCGGCCCGGCCTTGGCGGGAGCTGGTGCTGGCGCCGAGCACACCGGCAGAAGACGCAGCCGAGATGCTTTCCTGCCTGACCGATTCCAGCGATCCGACCGATGCCAAGGCCCTGGAAGAGCTGCGCAGCAAGGGAAGCCCTGTGCTGCGCGACCTCGCCAAGCCTGTGGCCCATCACCCCTGATGCCGACGCAGACGGCGCCAAGGCTCAGAATTCACTTGTTCACGCGATGGCCAGGAGTACCCTGAAGCCCGAGAACGCATGGCGCTGCAGGCAGGCCAGCTCTTTGGCAATTACCGCGTCGTCCGGCTGCTCGGCGAAGGCGGGTTCGGGGAGGTGTATCTCGCTGAGAACCCGCTCATCGAGCGTCGCGCCGCCGTCAAGGTCCTGCACAAGACCTTGGCGCAGGATGCGGAGTTGGTCCGGCGTTTTCTCAACGAAGCGCGGGCGGCCAGTGCCATCCGTCATCGCAACATCATCGAAGTCTTCGACGCCGGAGTGACGGCCGAGGGCGCGCCCTACATCCTGATGGAGTTTCTCGAAGGGGTGTCGCTGCAGAAACGCCTGGCGGACAAAGGCCGTCTTGCCCTGCCGCAGGCCCTGGAGATCGCGCGCCAGGCAGGGTCGGCCTTGGCAGCGGCCCACGCCGCCGGAATCGTGCACCGTGATCTGAAGCCAGAGAACCTGTTTCTCGTGTCCGATGCTGCCGCGCCCGGTGGCGAGCGGGTGAAGATACTGGACTTTGGAATCGCCAAGATAAAGCGCGCAGGCGGCACGGGTGGAACCATGCGGACGCAAGCCGGACTGATCATGGGCAGCCCGGCGTACATGTCGCCGGAGCAGTGCAAGGACAGCGCGGACGTGGACTTGCGTTCGGACATCTATTCCTTCGCGACCATCATGTACGAGATGCTAGCGGGACGGACGCCGTATGTGGCGGCATCGGGGACCGAGATGCTGGTGATGCATCTGACGGCGACGCCCACGCCCGTGGGCGAGTTGGTAGGCGATGTGCCGGCGCATGTGGAGGCGGCGATCAAGCGCGCGCTGTCGCGGACGCGCGATGACCGCTTCGACAGCATGGAAGCATTCCTGGGCGCGCTGCGGGGCGAAGCGGGTGCGGACCTGTTGGGTCGCCTGTCGCCCTCGGGAGAGCTGCTGGCGGTTGGCGGAGGCCGTGTGCCAGGTGTCGAGCGCACAGTCGCTGTTCCGTCGATCACGACATTCTCGCATGCCACCGGCGAGGTGGGGACAACAGCCGGCGACGATGTGCTGTTGCAGGCCTCGCGAACTAGGCGCTGGCCGATCTTCGCAATCGCGGGAGCGGCAGTGGCCGGGCTCGTACTATTCTTGCTGGTGCGACCCGGCCGCGAATCTGCACCAAGACCGACGCCGGCCACGCTGAGAGTTGAGGTCGCGGACGCCGCAGTGACCCGCGAAGCCAATGGCGGGGCGGTCCCAACCGAGCTGACGAGGGCTCTGTCCGCCGCAAGGCCTCCGGACGCAGGCGTGCCCTCGGTCGTGAATGGGGTGCGGCCCAGCCCGAAGCGACGCGTGCGCGCGTCTGCCACACCACCCCCCATCGACAACAGAAAAACGGAAAACCCCTGGGTCGTTCACTAGGTCGGGCGTCCTCTTCGAGTCACTGGCCTGCCGCCTGACCTGGCAGGCTCGGCCCAACGGCACCCGATGCAGCCCAGGGACAGGCCCTGGCGCCGGTTGTCGGATGGCGGGGCGGACCCAGAATCACTTTGTCGGAGCTGTCGCCGGGAGTAACCTACCCAAGGAATATCCATGCCTCTCGAAGCAGGCCAACTCTTCGGTAACTACCGCGTCGTCCGGCTGCTCGGCGAAGGCGGGTTTGGGGAAGGACTTGCCTGCTACCACCAAGAGGAGACAGGAAGACCAATGCTTCGTTTCTTAGCCAGACTTTCATTGGGGATCGCGATTGGCTCTGCGCTGTGCCTGTCAGCGCCGCTTTGCGAAGGGAGCGCCCTGGCGGCTGGCTTGACGGCGAAGGAAACGGCCAAGGCCAAGCAGGCCAAGCAGCTCTACAAGGAGGGCCAGTATGAGCAGGCGGCCAAGCTCTTTTCCAGCCTGAGCAGCGACCACCCGGAGTTGCTGGTGTTCACGCGCAATCTCGGGGCCTGCTACTACTATCTGCGCCGGCCCGAACCAGCGCTGTCCAACCTGCGCGAGTATCTGCGGCGCGAGACCGACATCACCCCCGAAGATCGCAGCGAGGTCGAGGGCTGGATGGCCGAGATGGAGAAGCTTCGTGACCGTCTCCATGCCCCGAGCGTGGCGCCCGCGGCGCCGGCGTCCGAGCCGCGCGCGCCAGCTACCGAGATCGCGCCTCCCTATGCTTCAGCGCCGCCGTCCTATGCTCCTGGACCTTCTCCTGCGCCGCCTGCGACACCACTCCCGCCGGTCGCGGCAGCAGCGTTTCAGCCGGCCGCAGAACCTTCTGCGTCGGCGGTTTCTCAGGGGCCAAGCAGTGCCGTGCCGACGGCTGCTGTCACGACCGCTGCCCAGCCCCCGGCTCGGTCCTACCGCACGTTGGCCTGGGTTGCAGGAGGCGTTGGCGTCGCCGGCCTGATCGCGGGCGGGGTCTTCACGGCGCTGGCCTTGAGCAACTTCTCGTCGACTGCGTCGCAGTACAATCGGGACGATCAAAACGCTGGCAAGACCTACGCAGCACTGCAGTGGGTTGGCTACGGCTTGGGGGCCGCGGGTATCGGAACCGCAATCGTGCTCTTCACGCTCGATGCCAAGCCAAGCGGTTCTGTGGCGTTGACCCCGATGCTGGGTCAAGGATTCGCTGGCGCCAGCGTGGCTGGAACTTATTGAACGAAGCAGGAGATGTCATGAAGCGATTAGCGATATCTTTGCTGGTGCTCGTGGCCGCGTGCGGCCCCAACTACCAGGATGGCAAGACCAAGTGCGCGAGCGACGGCACATGCCCTGACGGCTTCATCTGCGGCAGCAAGGCTCCCAATCTGGACGTCTGTTTCGATCTGAGCAAGAGACCCCAGTGCACGGCCGGCCAGTACCTGTGCAGCTCCGGCCATTGCGTTGCGAGCAAGGATTTCTGTCCTCCGTTGGGCAGCGGTGGCTCGACGGGCGGTGGTGGCGGCATGAGCACTGGTGGAATCAGTGGCGCTGGTGGCAGCAGTGGTGGCCTGGGTGGCGAGACGACCATTTCCACCGGCGGGATGACCAACCCGATTGGCGGCGCGACTAGCCCCCTCGGGGGGATGACTGGCCCCAGCGGTGGAGTGATCACCAGCAGCGGCGCGGTCATCACCGTGGGCGGAATTACTACAGTAGGCGGAGTGACCACCGTGGGCGGCGGCATCACCGTAGGCGGAGTCACCACCGTAGGTGGCGTGACCACCAGCAGCGGCGGGGCTATCACCCCAGGCGGCATCACCACTGTGGGCGGCATCACCGTGGGCGGCATCACCGTGGGCGGAATCACCAGCGTGGGCGGCATCACCGTGGGCGGCATCACCGTGGGCGGAATCACCAGCGTGGGCGGAATCATCACCGGTGGTGTGACCACCAAGACCGGCGGTGTCACCGGCGGCGTGACCACCAGCACCGGCGGGGTTGTCACCCTAGGCGGCATCACGAGCGTGGGCGGAATCATCACCGGCGGCGTGACCACCAAGACCGGCGGCGTCACCGGCGGTGTGACGACCACAGGTGGTGTCACGACAGCAGGTGGGAAAACGGCAAGCACCGTGGTCGGCCACTACCAGATGGAGAACCTTGATCGCGGATTGGTGGCAGTTGTCGTCACCAACGGCGTCTATGTTGGTTGGCGCATGATGGGTTACGAGTACACCGGAACTGACAGCGACACTTCGTACAACCTCTACAAGAACGGCGCCAAGCTGATAAACGTGACCGACAGCACGAACTATTTGGACGCGGCCGGTACATCCACCTCGAGCTACGCGGTGAGCGCCGTGCTCAAAGGGGTCGAGGGGGCGCAGTCTGCAGCAGTCACGCCCTGGTCGCAGCAGTACTTGAGCATACCTATTACCGCGCCTCCCACTACGGCTACTGCTACGTACAGTGCGGGCGATGGCAGCTCGGGCGATCTCGATGGTGACGGCAAGCTAGACATCGTGCTCAAGTGGGATCCGTCGAACTTGAAAGACAATGCTGAGTCGGGCATTACCGACGATGTCTTTCTTGATGGATATACTTTGGCTGGCATGCGCCTGTGGCGTATCGATCTGGGACCGAACATTCGCGCCGGTGCCCACTACACGCAGTTTTCGGTGTACGACTTCGACGGCGACGGGAAAGCGGAAGTGGCGTGCAAGACCGCACCAGGAACCAAGGACGGACTTGGCAACTATCTGAGCATGGGCAGTGCCGCAGGCGCCGACAACAGTGCTGTGTACCGCAACACATCCGGCTACATTCTGACTGGGCCTGAATGGATCACGGTGTTCGATGGGGCGACCGGCAGGGAACTGGCGACGATCGACTATCCGGTGCCTCGCGGTACAGTGGGCGATTGGGGCGACAGCTACGGCAACCGGGTCGACCGTTTCAACGGCGGGATGGCGTTCGCGAAGGATTTCCCCGCTGGCGGCGGTGCCGCTGTTGCGAATGGGCGGCCGAGCATTATCCAGGGCCGTGGGTACTACACGCGCCTGACGGTGTCCGCGCTAACTTTCCGGAATGGGGTGTTGGCGCAAAACTGGATCTACGACAGCATTACCAGTTTGCAAACCAATGGCGCTGGCGACCACTCAGAAATGGCGGCAGACACGGACAACGACGGTGGACAAGAGATCATCACCGGCCAAACCACCATCGACAGCGCCGGAACCTTGAAGTGCCAGTCGGGAATGGGCCATGGCGATGCCATGGACGTGGGTGAGCTGGTTCCCGGCATGGGAATCGCCGTGTTCTCGATTCACGAAGGCGAAGGGGGCATGGATGCTCATGACGGTGCGACTTGCTCGTTCTATTTCAAGACCACGGAACCCGGTATTGACTCCAACCGTGGCCGTGCCGAATATGTCGGCCCGGGCAATGAAACCAGCGCGACGTGTTACTGTGGATCGTGTACCGAGCACATCGCCTTGTGTGCTGACGGCACCACGTCAGTTACCGTGTCGCCTGGGAGCAACTTCGTCATCTACTGGGACGACGATGAATGGCGCGAGCTTGAAAACGCCAACTCGATCACCAAGGCCGGTGGTGGAACCCTGCTGACCTGCAGCCAGTGCTCGGGGAACAACAGCACCAAGAACACCCCGACGCTAACTGCGGACCTGCTAGGCGATTGGCGCGAGGAGATCGTCTGGCGAGAATCGCTCAACACAGCCCTGCGTGTGTACACAACGACAACTGTGACCGCGCGCCGGATCTACACCCTGATGCACGATCCGACCTACCGGGCGCAGGTATCGTTTGAGCAGTCAGCCTACAACCAGCCGCCGCACACGGGGTTTCGCATCAGCCCCAACATGCTCCCTCCGCCCAAGCCCGACATCTACGTGAAGTAGACTCGTCGCGGGTCTCGCAGCCGAGACAGCACCGTCGTTCGGCGCCGGCCTGTGGTAGCCTGACGTAGTGATTCCGCGAAAAGCCAGGCATGTCCTTCTTGCCCTGGCGGCGCTGTGCCTGGGGGCTTGCGCCACCCAGCCGCCCATCACCAAGCTGGTCAACGACCGGCAGATCGTCACGCGCCCGGTGAATGCCAGCGCCTACGAGCACGCCAGTCGAGCGTTCCTCTACGAAGAGGAGGAGCGTTGGGAAGACGCCGCCGCGGAGTTGCAGCGGGCCCTGGTTTTCGACGATGAATCGCCTGAGCTACAGGCCCACCTGGCCGAGATCTTCATGCGGCTGGGGCGCCCGTCCGACGCGGCCGCAGCCATCCGGGCCTCGTTCAAGATCGAAGTCACGGCCGATGGCCTGATGGCCGAGGCGCATCTGCGCGAAGCACAGGGTGACGTGGCAGGAGCGGTGCAATCCTTGCGGCAAGCGGCGGGCAAGGTGGATCTGGCCGACCAGCCTGATACGGCCGAGACGGTTTCTCTCGAACTGGCAGAGGCGCAGATCCTGGCGCTCGACGTCCCAGCCGCGGCCGCCACTCTGGCCGATCTCTGTCGCCAGGAACCAGGGTCGCTTCAAGGACACATGCGCCTCATGGCCGTGGCCTGGGCCCTGGGAGACATGAAGCAAAGCGAAGCGCACCTGCGCCAGACCCTGGCCGTGGAGCCCAACCACATCGAGGCGCTCACCGCGCTGGCGTGGCTTTTGGCTGCGCAGGGGCGCAACGACGATGCCCGGCGGGCCTTTCGCGAAGCCCTGGACAGGGGAGACGGGGCCATGGAAATCGCGGCAGCCTACGCGCGCTTTCTGGTGAGTATCGGCGACAACAAGGCCGCGGCGCAGTTGGCCGACGACAACGTCTCTCCTTTGGCCGGCTCGGATCCCGATACTCTGGCAGGGAACATCGAGCTGGAGCGTTCGGCGCGCCGGCTGGACCGAGCTCTGGCCCTGGTGAAGAAGGCCAAGGAGGCGGGCCTATCCGACGACGCCAAGACGCGGCTGGCGTTGACTGCGGCGGCGCTGCTTAAAGAGCAAGGCCACGGCGACGAGGCGGTGGCAACCCTGCTCGCGGTGCCCAAGACTTCACCGCTGTTTTTCGAGGCGCAGGTGCGGGCGGCGGAGTTGTTGCGCGACGACGGCAAAACCAGCGAGGCGGCGCGCGCCGCAGAAAGCGCCACGGCGGCAGCAGGCGAGAATGCAGACCAGAAGATCGACGCAGCGATTGCGCTGGCCTTTGTCGACGAGAAACGCGGCGACGCCATCATGGCCACACGCAAGTTGGAGGCGTTGCGGGCCAGCCATCCGGACCAGGCACACCTGACCCTGAGCTTGGCCATGATCGAAGAAAGGCGGGGCGCTTGGCAGCGCGCCCTCGACCTGGTGGAGCCGCTCATCAAGAAGAAGCCTGGCTCGGTCGAGGCGCTCAACTTCTGGGGCTTCGTTGCCGCCGACCATAGCCATGACTTGGACAAAGCCCGCAAACGACTGCAAGCAGCGGCGGCTCTGGATCCGGGTTCGGGCGCGGTGCTGGATAGCCTCGGCTGGGTGAGCTTTCGCGCGGGCCAACTGGACCAGGCTGGCCTCTTCTTGGAGCAGGCCGGGCGGCTGGACCCTGTCGATGCCGAGATCCTGACCCACCTGGGCGATCTCTATGCAAAACGATCGGAGCCGGAGCGGGCCGCGGCCACGTATCGCAAGGCCTTGAGCCAGAAACCCGAGGAGCGCCTGCGGCGACGGTTGGAGGAGAGCCTGGCCGGCCTCGAAGCCCGGCGCGCGGCAGGGCGGTAGGGGATGCAGCGGCTGATCGTGCATATGCACCCTCCGTCGGGGAACTGCGGGCCGCCCAAAAGGCCGGTTCGCGGGCTGCGTGGGCGAGAGCGTGAGGGTGAGCGAGTTCGTGTGCGTTGTGCGGAAAGGCGAAGCGCGTTCCGCGGATTGCGCTCACGCAAGTCGCCCACGCAAGCCGGGCCACGCTTGTCGCTACCGCTCACGGGGCACGCTGGCCGACCTGCGCTGGCGGGCAATCTCCAGACAGGCTGCGGATTTCTCGGCCGTTCGCTGCTTTTCGTGGTCGGCTTCCTGATCATTTCGTGTGCGTCGACGACGCCGGCGCAACGGACCTATCCCATTCCCACCGCCGATGAACTGCTGGCGGCCTTGCGCGCGCGCCAGGCGGCTGTGCACAGTCTGAATCTGGAGACGCGCACCACCAGCTGGCTGGGCGGCGAGCGCGTGCGCGGCACGGTGCAGATGCTGGTCGAGCGCGGGGGCAATCTGCGCTTTGAGGCCGAGGTGTCGTTGCAGGGCACGGTGGCCGCACTGGCGGTTCACGACGGCGCCTTCGTCTTCGTCGACCACCAGAAGAAGACTTTTCGCCAGGGCCTGGCCACGACGAATGATGTGGCCTCCTTGATTCGTATTCCCCTGCCAGCCCAGGCCGTGGCCGCCATCCTGTTGGGCGACGTGTTCTTCCCCGAGGGGAGCCAGGCGCTCGACGTCGGGTGGGATCGGGGCGCGGACGTGCTGCACCTGCTGACACCCGACGGCGTGCAGTTGTGGGTGAGTCTGCACCGGCCCGTGCCTGCGGTCGCCGTCTGGGACGTGGTCGCGGTCGCGGGTCAGCCGGCGTCCGCCGGTGCCCGTTGGCGTGTGTCCTACCAAGATCTGCAGCGCAGCGACGGGCGGTCGTTTCCTGCGCTCATTCGCTTCGCCGAGCCGGGTCGCGATTTCGACGACGGCGTGGAGATCAAGGTCCGGGACCGCATCCTCAACCCGACCCTGCCTGCTGACGCTTTCCTGCTCGCGCCGCCGCCCGGCTATCTGTCGCAAAAGCCGAGGGGATAGGAGCGACCCGCGGTCGCCCCAGATTGCGCCGTCCGTGTAGGAGCGATTTGCGGTCGCCCCATTCGGACGGATCAGCAAACCAACTTCGCGACGGTCGTGCCCAGGTCGGCGGGCGTGGGCGCGATGGCGATGCCGGCGTCGCGCAGGGCCGCGATCTTGTCGGAGGCCAGGCCCTTGCCCCCGCTGATGATGGCGCCTGCGTGGCCCATGCGGCGCCCAGGCGGCGCGGTCACGCCGGCCACGAAGGCAGCGACCGGCTTCTTCATGTTGGCTTTGATGAAAGCCGCGGCCTCCTCTTCAGACGTTCCGCCGATCTCGCCGATGAGCAGCACGGCTTTGGTCTGCGGATCCTCCTCGAAGAGCGAGAGGCAGTCGATAAAGTCCATGCCCTTGACCGGATCGCCGCCGATCCCGACGGCGGTGCTTTGTCCCAGTCCCAGCTCGGTGATCTGGAAGGCCGCTTCGTAGGTCAGCGTGCCCGAGCGCGAGACGATGCCGATGGAGCCCGGCCTGTGAATGTAGCCGGGCATGATGCCCAACTTGGCCGCGCCCGGCGTGATCACGCCCGGGCAGTTGGGGCCAACGAGGTTGCAACGCGTGGGGAGCCCGCCGGCTTCGCCGGCGGCGGACCCTCGCGGGAGGGTTTGGGAACCCTCTGAGGGTTCCCATGAAGATAGCCCGGCGTCCAGCACCCGCTTAGCGCGAACCATGTCGAGGACGGGAATGCCCTCGGTGATGCACACGATGAGTTCGATGCCCGCATCGGCGGCCTCAAGGATGGCGTCGGCGCCACCGGGCGGGGGCACGAAGATCACGCTGGTGTTCGCGCCTGTCTTGGCCACCGCTTGCGCGACGGTGTCGAAAACGGGAAAGCGCTCGTGCACGGTGCCGCCCTTGCCTGGAGTCACACCGCCCACGATGGGCGTTCCGTATTCGCGCATCTGCTTGGCGTGGAAAGTCCCGGCTGCGCCGGTTAGGCCCTGGACCAGCGCACGCGTCCTTCTGTCAGCGAGGATCGCCATGGTCAGCTCACCCGTCTTTTGACCAAAGCCACCACCTTGCGCGCACCGTCCGCCATGTCGCTGGCCGTGGTGATGGGCAGGCCAGATTCGGCCAGCATCTTGGTCCCTTGTTCGACGTTGGTACCCGCCAGCCGCACCACCAGCGGCACGCGCAGTCCCACTTCAGCCACCGCGCCCACCACGCCGGCCGCGATGACGTCGCACCTCATGATGCCGCCGAAGATGTTGACGAAGATGCCACGCACGTCCGCATCAGCGGTCAGGATCTTGAACGCCGCGGTCACCTTCGCTTGCGTCGCCCCGCCGCCCACGTCGAGGAAGTTGGCCGGCGACGCGCCGAAGTGCTTGATGATGTCCATGGTGGCCATGGCCAGGCCGGCGCCATTGACCATGCACCCGATGCTGCCGTCCAGCTTGATGAAGTTGAGATCGTGGCTGCGCGCCTCGGTCTCGCTCGGATCTTCCTCGTCGAGATCACGCAGCGCCGCGACCTCGGGGTGGCGATCCAGGGCGTTGTCGTCGAAGGTCATCTTGCAATCGAGCGCCAGCACGCGCTCGTCGCTGGTCACCACCAGCGGGTTCACTTCGACCAGCGAGGCGTCGAGAGCGACAAAAGCCTGGTACAGCTTCTGCAGAAACGACGTGGCGTTGCGGGCCGCCGTACCGGTCAAGCCCAGCGCGTAGCTCAGCTTGCGCGCCTGGAAAGCCGCCAGGCCCAAGGCCGGGTCGACATGTTCTTTCACGATGGCTTCCGGCGTACGCGCGGCAACCTCTTCGATTTCCATCCCGCCGGCCGCCGAGGCCATGACCACCACGCGGCCGCACCCGCGATCGACAAGGATGCCCGCGTACAACTCGCGCGCGATGGACACGCCCTCCTCGATGAGCAGGCGCTTCACCACGCGGCCCTCGGGCCCAGTCTGATGGGTCACCAGGCGCATGCCCAGGATCTGGCTGGCCGCCTGTCGCGCCGCCTCGGCCCCCTTGACCACCTTGACCCCGCCGCCCTTGCCGCGGCCGCCGGCGTGGATCTGGGCCTTGACCACCACGGTCTCGCTCTTGCTCGTGCTGACAACGTCTCGCACGGCCTGATCCAACGTGTCGCGGCTCACAACCGGGATTCCCGGGGGCACAGGCAGGCCGTGTCGGCCCAACAACTGTTTGGCTTGGTACTCGTGGATCTTCATGCCTAACCCAAAGCGGAAATGCTCTAGCAGCCTGCCACGGAAAAGCACGGCGTGCGAGGCGAGACTCGACCCAGCGCCCGCCCACTCACTTCTTCAAGTGCCCCTCCAGCATCTCTGCAAGCTCGGCAATGCTAAATGGCTTACCTATGCTCGCAGTAAAACCATGTTCTGCCGGATTCCGCATCACAGGGTCGTCAGCGTACCCGCTCGCCACAAACACCGGCAACCGGCTGTCCAGCTTCCGGATCTCTGCCACCGCTTCCCGTCCTCCCATTCCACCTCGGATGGTGAGGTCCAGAATCATCCCGGCAAGCTCATGTCCCGCCCGGGTTTCTTTGCGATACAAGTCGACAGCCTCTGCGCCATCCTTTCGGCATAGCACGTGATAGCCCAACGACTCGACCATCCTCGCCACCGTCGTCCGTATCACTTCCTCATCATCCACAACCACGATTGTGCCGCCGCCCAGGTGTTTGACCACTGGGGCCTCGCGCGCAATACCGGATTCCGTGGACGCAGGCAAGTACACGTGAAATGTGCTGCCCTTGCCCGGCTCCGACTCGACATCAATCCACCCGCCATGACGGCTCACGATTGAATGGCACGTCGCCAGACCCAGCCCGTGCCCCCTCGTCTTTGTCGTGTAGAAGGGATCGAAAATGCGAGGCAGAATCTCCTTCGGTATGCCAATACCGGTGTCTTTGAACGATACCTTCACATAATTGCCCTTGGCCAGCGAACGGGCCGCCCCTTCCTCAATAGAAACATTTTCGGCAGTCACTTCAACGGCCCCACCGTTAGGCATCGCCTGCTGTGCATTGATAGCGATGTTGTCGATTACCTGCCCAATCTGGTTCCTGTCAATGTTGCAAGACCACAGCTTCTCGGCAAGATAGAATCGGCACGAGACACTCGACCCGCTGAGCGCAAACTGCACGGCTTCCTGGATAAATGGAATCAGCGGCGTTGCCTTCTGGATCGGCGCTCCACCCTTTGCAAAGGTCAACAACTGAAGGGTAAGCGCCTTCGCTCGATTCATTGTGGCCAGCGTCGCATCAAGGTACTCGACGGCTTCGGCATCCTTTGACACCGAACGAGCCAGGTCGATGTAGCCGAAAATCCCGCCCAACAGATTGTTGAAATCATGAGCGATGCCCCCAGCCAGAACGCCCAGCGAGTCGAGCTTTGCCGCTCGCTGCATGGCTGCTAGGCTCTTCTGCTTCTCCGTCATATCGCGAAACACAAGCACGACGCCGATGGTCTTGCCATTTCTATCCTTGATTGGTGCGCCGCTGTCGGCAATTATCCGCTCGCTGCCGTCCCGCGCAACCAGGAGCGTGTGATTGGCCAGCTCAATCACTTGGCCGGTCGAAAAAACCCTTGCCACGGGATTATCGCAAGGCTGGCGGGTGATTTCATTGATGATTGAAAAGACGGTTGCGAGCGGTCGGCCCTGCGCATCGTGCTGCGTCCAGCCGGTCAGGTCCTCAGCGACTCTGTTCATAAGAACAATACCGCCTTTGGTGTCGGTCGTAATCACCCCATCGCCAATGCTGCGCAGGGTGACCGCAAGGCGTTCCTTTTCAGCGGCAATGGCTTCCTCAGCACGCTTGCGTTCGGAGATGTCACGAATGGCGGTCACTCTCACTACGCGGCCCTGGTAGGTTATCCGCCTGCCGGTGAGCTCGCCCACGAAGGTAGTGCCATCCTTTCTTAGCCCCACTGCCTCATAGGGCCTTTCATCACGCATGAAGAGCTTGCGGCGGACCATCTCACGTGATTCAGGCGCAGGGAAGTCCAGAACGTCCTTACCGATAAGTTCCGCAAACTCATAGCCAAATAGGTTGGCGAAAGCCGGGTTCGCATCCAAGATTTTGCCCTCGTCGTGAATGGCAACTGCTTCGAAAGCAGCTTGCGCCAGTCGGCTGAAGCGTTCTTCACTTTGCCGGAGGGCTTCTTCCATGCGTTTGCGCTCACCGATATCGCGCGTCAAGGCCATGAAGGAGGACGGCTTGCCGTCCGCATCTGAGATTACCGTCGCGCTTAGTTCCGCGTCGAACTGAGAGCCATCCCTCTTGACTAGACGATAGATGGCACTCCTGATGACCCCATCCTTCAGGGTCTTCTCCAGGTTCATGTTGGCACGTTGGAGTTCATCGGGTGGAAACAGTGCGAATACACTCGTGCCGATCAGATCTTCCGGACGTTCGTATCCGTGCAGCAACGCGGTTTGCCGGTTGCACATGAGAATCGTGCCGTTCAGGTCAGACTGTGTGATTGCGTCGGGGGAGGAGTCAACCAGCGCACGATAGCGCCCCTCGCTGAGCCGCAACGCCTCCTCGGCGTGTTTGCGGTCAGTGATGTCAAAATTGGTGCCCGTCATCCGCAACGGTTTGCCATTGGGGTCTCTGGTTACGATGCCGTAGGCCCCGAGATGACGGACGGTTCCATCTGGCCACACCACCCGAAATTCGTCGCTGTATTCCCTTCCGTCGCGCCGTGCCTGCTGCGAGTGTTGGTCGCTTGCCTCGTGGTCATCAGGGTGGATTCGGGCCAGCCAGGCCTGGTAGACGCCGGCAAAGTCCCCTCGCCGGATGCCGTAGAGTTCATACATCCGGTCATCCCAGACCAGTTCATTCCTGGGGATGTCCCAATCCCAGATCCCCATGTGCGCGGCACTTGTCGCCAAATCCAATCGTTCAAGCGCCCGCTTGAGCCTCTCCTCAGCCAGCTTGCGCCCGCTGATATCGCGACAGAGGGCGAGTATCGTTTCTCTGCCTTCCGTCTCCACCACCGTCGCATTGATTTCAACCGGGGTGCGCTTGCCAGCCTTGTCAACGTAGGTGATTTCGAGAGTCCTGACCAAGCCACCGGTCACACATGTCGCGATCGCAGTTGCATTCTTTTCCCTTTCTTCCTCCGCAGTCCATTCCAGGACGCTTCTTCCCAGGATCTCTTCAAGTCTTTCGTGGCCGGAAAGGCGGAGGTACTCTCGATTCGCATCAAGAACTTTCCCGTTCTTGTCAAGAATCACATAGCCAGTGTCTGTGGTTTCGACCAGCCGACGGTATCTCTCCTCGCTGCTCCGTAGCGCTTCTTCGGCTCGTTTCCGTTCGCTGAAGTGATCCATAGATCCCGCGCTGGTAGGAGCCTTTCTTGAGGGCCTCGACGGCGTCCCCCTTTCCACAACCTCCATCTTCCTACTACGTGACTGAGTGCATGCACAAGCCGTTCGGACGAGGCTTCGCTCTCGGGAGTCACGCTTTCGTTTCTCCAGGGCGCGTTCCTAGGGCGGGAGTTCGTCCTACCCAAGGGCCTGCCGACCGGGCCCCACCTTCCGTGCCCCGTGGGGGCGCGG
This sequence comes from Myxococcales bacterium, assembly GCA_003142855.1. Lineage (GTDB taxonomy): Bacteria > Myxococcota_A > Polyangia > Fen-1088 > Fen-1088 > Fen-1137. Next base: position 86,539 of record PLNW01000136.1, on the reverse strand, counting down.
TGGGCGCGGCCGGCGCAACTTCGCCGCCTGACGAGCCAACGACGCGAAGCTAACTTTGCGCATTTCGCGCTCGGTGGCGCGATGGATCTTCACCCACACCGGATGAACCGGGCAGGTGTCGCGAAACGGGCAAGCGCGCGGATCGAGGACACAGGGACGCGGCGCCACCCTGGCCTGGGTGACGTCGATGACATCGAGGAGCGAGAGATTGGCCGGATCCCGCGCCAGAACGAAGCCGCCGTGCACGCCCCGAGTGGACGCCACCAATCCCGCGCGCACCAGCTGCTGCAGAATCTTCGCAACAAAGAGATCAGGCGCAGAGGTCGCCTTCGCGATCTCGCTCTTGGTCGCCAGACGGTCGCGCGTGCGAGTCAAATAGACAAGGCAGCGGATGGCGTAGTCGACTTGTCGAAAGAGGTACACGGAGGTCCGATTATGCAACGAGGACAGCCCGCTGACGAGCAACTTGTGGACGCCCCCTTCGATCTTGTCTTCAGGTCGCTCGCAGGGTTGCCTCGCCGACCACCACGACGCGCCAAGTGCCACCATCTGGTCGTCGAGATGCAGCTGTGAACCTCGAAACGGTCAGAAAGCGGACCGCATTTGGCTAGTTTCTCTGTTTCACGATGCTATATTTCAGACCGTTAGGTTGCATGTGTTTGCTTGCTCTCTTCCTTCCCTACCTGACTGTCCCCGAAGATCTTGCGTTACGCGGGGATGTTCGCGGAGCGTGGTGGCGAGAATCGTCGCACCGGGTGGCGGATCTCTGCGCCTTTCGCCTTGAACCGCTTTCGAAAGTGTTGCCGGCATGAAATCAACCGCACCCTTCATGGAAGTCGTGGACATGATCGTCGAGAACGGCGGTCAGGCACTTGACGACTGTTACCAGTGCGGCACCTGCTCCTCGGTCTGCCCCTGGGGCGACTTTCGTGATTTCCGTCTGCGCAATCTGATTCGGCTGGCCCAGTTCGGCATCGAGGGCTACGAGGGCGAGGATCTGTGGAACTGCACCACCTGCGGAATGTGCCTGGAGCGCTGTCCGCGCGGTGTGAAGACCATCGACATCGTGCGCAGCATTCGCAACATCATGGGCGAGGCCGGAACCCTGCCGCCGCTTTTGCAATCGGCCCTGTCGGGTCTGGCGGGCAATGGCAACCCCTGGGCTGGCGATCCGGACAAGCGAACGGCCTGGGCCTCGGAAGTGGGGCTGCGGCCGCACACGGAGGAGAGCGAGATCCTGCTCTACACCTGCTGCACGCACGCCTACGATCCGCGCAACATCAAGGCGCAGCGAACCCTGGCGCGCTTGCTGGAGAAGGCGGGGGTGAAGTGGGGCAGCCTGGGCAACCAGGAAAAGTGTTGCGGCGATCCCGCGCACAAGGGTGGCCGCGCCGACGTGTACCAGTCGCTGCGCGACGAGAACACCCAACAGATTCGCGGCCTCGCGCCCAAGAAGATCGTGGTGACCTCGCCCCACTGCCTGGAGAATTTCAAGAAAAACTACGAGGGACTGAAGGGCGTGGAAGTCATCCACGTGGCGGAGTTGCTGCGCGACCTGATTCGCGACGGGCGGCTCAAGCCGGAAAAACCGGTCAAGGCGCGCGTGGCCTACCACGATCCCTGCTACCTCGGCCGGCACAATGGAATCTACGATGCACCCCGCGAGGTGCTCAAAGCGATTCCCGGCGTTGAACTGGTCGAGCTGTCGCGCCACCACGAGGACAGCCTGTGCTGCGGCGGGGGCGGGGGCCGCATGTGGTCCGACACACCGGTGGCCGAACGCTTCAGCGTGCAGAGGATCAACGACGCCTGCGCGGTCGGGGCGCAATCGCTGGCCACCGCCTGCCCGTATTGCGTGCTCATGCTGACTGACAGCCTGGGCACGGTGGGCAAGCAAGACGTGCTTGAAGTCGTCGATCTGGGCGAGTTGCTGGCCCGCTCGATTGACATGGGGACCCTGGAAGGGTCCCCAAACCCTCCCGCGATGGTACGCGGCGAGCAAAGCTCGCCGGCTCCCCACGCGACTGGGGGTGGACGATGAGCAAAGCTATCAGCAAAGACGGCCAGCCCGCAGTCGGCGTCTACATCTGTCACTGTGGCACCAACATCGCCGGCACGGTGGATGTGGAAAAGCTGGCCAAGGAAATGGCGGGCGAGGCCGGCGTGGTGGTTTCGCGCGAGTACAAGTTCATGTGCTCGGACCCCGGGCAGGAGCAGATCAAGAAAGACATCAAAGAGTTCGGCTTGAACCGCGTGGTGGTGGCCGCGTGCTCGCCGCGCATGCACGAGCCCACCTTCCGCCGCGCCTGCGCCCAGGCCGGGCTCAATCCCTTCCTCATGCTGATGGCCAACATCCGCGAGCAGTGCTCGTGGGTGACCAAGGATCGCGAGCAGGCCACCGCCAAGGCCATCGCCATCGTGCGCGCCACCGTCCGACGCGCGCTCTGGATGCGGCCGCTGCAGCCGGGACGCGCCAAGGTCAAGCCCAGCACGCTCGTCATCGGGGGTGGCATCGCCGGAATCCAGGCGGCCCTCGACATCGCGGAGGCGGGCTACCAGGTTCACCTGGTCGAGCGCAACCAGTCGATCGGCGGCCACATGGCCGAGCTGGACAAGACCTTCCCCACCCTGGACTGCTCGGCTTGCATCTTGACCCCCAAGATGGTCCAGGTGGCCCAGCACCCCAACATCGAGCTGCTGACATATCACGAGGTGGAAGAAGTGCGCGGCAGCGTGGGCCAGTTCAAGGTCAAGGTGCGACGCAAGGCCACCTGCGTGGACAACGCCAAGTGCACTGGCTGTGGCATCTGCATCACCAAGTGCCCGGTGAAGAAAGTTCCCTCGGAGTTCGACGAGAAGATGGCTTTCCGGCCCGCCATCTACACCATGTTCCCGCAGGCGGTGCCCAACAAGCCGGTCATCGACCGCAAGCACTGCAACTACTTCGTGCGCGGCAAGTGCGGGGTGTGCGAAAAATTCTGCGAGCCGGGCGCCATCAACATGAAGGATCAGGACAGCATCCGCGAGCTGGAGGTGGGCACCATCATCGTGGCCACCGGCTACGACCTGGTCGACCCCGGTCAGTTCAAACAGTGGGGCTACGGTCGCTTCCCCGAGGTGTACACCGGCCTGGAATTCGAGCGGCTGTGCAACGCCATGGGCCCCACCAGCGGCAAGATCGTCAAGAAGAACGGCCAGGCGCCCGGCGTGGTCGGCATCCTTCACTGCATCGGCTCGCGCGACGAGAACTACTGCAAGCACTGCTCGCGCGTGTGCTGCATGTACTCGCTCAAGTTCGCCCACCTGCTGCGCGAGAAGACCACGGCGCGGGTGTTTGAGTTCTACATCGACATGCGCGCCTTCGGAAAAGGCTATGAAGAATTCTATGACCGGGTCATGCACGAGGGGACGCGCTTCGTGCGCGGCAAGGCCGGGCAGGTGCTTGTGCCCAGCGAGGCCGACGCCGACGCGCCCGAGGGCTCGATGATCGTGGTGGCCGAGGAAACCACGCTGGGCAAGCTCTTGCGTGTGCCGGTCGACATGATCATCTTGGCCACGGCCATGGGCCCGGCCCAGGGGGCCAAGCAGGTGTCCGAGATGCTGCGCATTCCGCGCAGCGCGGATGGTTTTTTCGCCGAGAAACATCCCAAGCTGGCCCCCACCGAGACGCCCACCGACGGGGTTTTTCTGGCTGGTACCTGCCAGAGCCCGAAGGACATACCCGACACCGTGGCGCACGCCTCGGGTGCGGCGGCGGCGGCCCTGCACTTTTTGGCGCGCGGCGAGGTCGAGATCGATCCCTCCATCGCGCTGGTGCGGCCCGAGATGTGCACGGCCTGCGGGATGTGCGTCGACGTCTGCGCCTACCAGGCCATCGAGATCGATCCCAAGCGCAACAAGGCCGTGGTCAACACCACCACCTGCAAGGGATGCGGTACCTGCGTGGCCACCTGCCGGGCCACCGCCATTGAGCTGCAACAATTCACCGGTCGGCAGATCTATCACGAGCTGACCGGCCTGCTCGGGGAGGCATGGTGATGAGCGACCAGTACCAGCCCCGCATTGTCGGCTTTCTGTGCAACTGGTGCAGCTACGCTGGCGCCGATCTGGCGGGCACCTCGCGCCTGAAGGTGCCGGCCAACCTGCGCGTGGTGCGCGTGCCCTGTTCGGGCCGTATCAATCCGCTGTTCATTTTCAAGGCGCTGGAAGAGGGCGCCGACGGCGTGATGGTGTCGGGCTGCCATCCCGGCGACTGCCACTACATCAGCGGCAACCGCTACGCCAAACGCAAGCTGGCCGTGCTTCGCCGTTTGCTCGATTGGGTCGGCATTGAGCCCGAACGCATCCATTTCACCTGGCTGTCAGCCTCCGAGGGCGCGCGCTACTCGGTCGAAGTGACCGAGTTCGTCGACAAGGTGCGGGCTTTGGGACGGCGCAATCCCATGGCGCGACAGGGGGTGGCGTCGTGAACCAGTCCCTGCGCGAGGCCGTCAAGCGCCTGTTTGCCGAGGGCAAGCTCAAGTCCGTGCTCGGCTATCGCGAGCACCCACTGTCTAAGGCTGTGGTGGCCACGCTCATCACGCGGCCCGAGGACGCGGACACCCTCATCTTCGACCAACGCTGCGTGCAGAATCTGGCCCGCGGCCTGACCCGCGACCTGCCGCTGCCGGTAGGGATTGTGGTCAAGGGCTGCGACGGCCGCGCGGTCAGCATGCGCATCACCGAGGGCGATTTTGCGCGCGAGCAGATCGTGGCCATCGCGGTGGCCTGCCCGGGAGTGAAAGCCGACGGCAAGAGCTGGGATGAACGCTGCCAGCGCTGCGAGATGCATGTCTCGCCGCTGGCCGATGTCACAGTCGGCGATACCTCGACGCTGCCCAAGCCAGAGAAAACCCGCGCCGAGACCATTGCCAAGATCAAGGCCATGACCCCGGCCGAGCGCTTTGCCTTCTGGCAAAAGGCATTCGAGCCGTGTACCCACTGCTACGCCTGCCGCGAGGTCTGTCCGCTGTGCAACTGCACGGTGTGCGTGACGGACCAGAACGCCCCGCGCTGGATCGAGCAGACCGCCAAGCCGTCGTCGAATCTCATGTGGCACATGATTCGCGCCTTCCACCACGCTGGTCGCTGCGTCGACTGCGGCGAGTGCCAGCGCGCCTGCCCCGAAGGCGTGCCCATGCACCTGCTCGATCTGTGCCTGGCCGAGGACGTCGAGGAGCTGTTCGATTTCGAGACCGGGGTCAAGCAGGGCGGCAAGTGGCCATTCTTGCTTTTCAACCCGGAAGATCCTGATAGCTGGCTGGGAGGACCCCATCGTGGCTGATGGCATGAAGCTTTCGCGCGAGTCACTTCAAGCGGCGCTTCTCAAGCGCGGCGCGATCTGGGCGCCCAACGACGCTGGCCGCTGGGCCACCGTCGAGTCGTTGCCCGAACTGGGCCCCATCCGGCCGCGGCGACCGCTCAAGGATCTGTTTGCGCCACCCCGGCGAGAAATCGCTCGCTGGAAGGCCGGCGCAGGCCCGGCCGAAATCGAGCCGGCCCTTCCCGACCAGACGCCGGGCAGCGTGTTCGGGGTGCGGCCCTGCGATGCCCGCGCCTTGCTGCTTCTCGACCGCGCTTTCTTGCAGGCGCCGTATGTGGATCCGCACTACAAAGCCAGACGCGAAAGCCTTCTGCTAGTCGGCGTCGCGTGCCAGCCCGGCCCCACCTGCTATTGCGGCGTGTTCGGCTTTGGTCCCGACGACAAGGACGCGGTCGATGTCATGCTGACCCCGCAAGCGGATGGCTTCGTGGCCCAGGCCAGCAGCGCGCGTGGCAAGGAATTCCTGGCCAGCGTAGCGGGCGGCACGGCCGTGCCCCTAGCAGCGCTGCGGCCCGGCCCGCGCCCCGAGTGGTGGACCGGCCTGCCCGACCCCAAGGCGCTGTACGCGAACTTCGACCACCCCATCTGGCGCGAGCTCGGCACTTCCTGCATGAACTGCGGCGTATGTACGCAGTACTGCCCGACCTGCCAGTGTTTCACCATCGACGACGAATCCTTCAAGGGCGAGATCCAGCGTCTGCGCATCGTCGACAACTGCCAGCGCTCGGATTTCACCCGCATGGCCGGCGGGCACAACCCGCGCCAGGTCGCGGCCAGTCGCCTGCGCCAGCGCGTGCTGCACAAGTTCTCCTACATTCCCACGCAGAACCCGGGTCTGGTTGGCTGCACCGGCTGCGGCCGTTGCGTGGACCTGTGCCCGCTCGACCGGCACCTATTCGCCGACGTGTTCGAGATCATGAAGCGCATCAACCAGGAGGCCGAACGTGTTGCGTGATCCCTTGCTGCCGCTGCCCGCGCGCATCAGCGAGCGCATCGACGAGACCGCCGACACGGTCACCTTCCACTTCGAACTGCTCGACGAGGGCGAACGCAAAGCCTTCCGCTATCTGCCCGGCCAGTTCGGCGAGATCTCGGCCTTTGGCGAGGGTGAATCCACCTTTGTCATTGCCGGCGATCCGGCCAGGCCCGAGCGGCTGACCGTCACCACCAAGCGGGTGGGCGCCCACACCGAAGCGCTACACCATCTTTACGCGGGCGCCATAATCGGGTTCCGCGGCCCCTACGGCAAGGCCTTCCCCGTCGCTGACTGGAAAGGCAAGGACATCGTCATCGCGGGCGGCGGCATCGGCCTGGCGCCGCTCAAGCCCATCATCTGTCACGTGCTCAATCAGCGCGCCGACTACGGCAAGCTGACCATCGTGTACGGCGCGCGCAGTCCGGGCGATCTGATGTACGCGGCGGATCGCGAGATCTGGGCCAAGGCGCCCAACACCGAATTGGTGGTCACGGTGGACAAGGGCGACGCCAACTGGAAAGGCCGCGAGGGTTTCGTGCCCGCCGTGCTGCGCGCGACAGCGCCCAAGGCCGACAACGCCGTCGCTATCACCTGCGGTCCGCCCATCATGATCAAGCTGACCCTGCCGGTGTTCAAAGAACTGGGCTTTGCCGCCGAGAGCATCTTCACCACCCTGGAAATGAAGATGAAGTGCGGCCTGGGCCAGTGCGGCCGCTGCAACATCGGCCCCTTCTACGTGTGCAAGGACGGGCCGGTTTTCTCGGTGGCGCAGCTGCAACAGCTCCCTCAGGAATTCTAGCAAGTCGGATCCGGACTCAACCGCAGAGAGCGCATCGCAGCCTTGCGGCCGCAACCAAAGGGATCACTTCGGCCACGGCCACGACCACGTCTACGGTGACGACCTTCCGCCGGCATCGCGTTTTCGTCGAGAATCTTCGCGGCTTGCGAAGATTTCGGGACGAGGGAACATGACTGCGCTTTCTCCGACTCTGTGGCCTCCCCTCTCACCTCTGCGTTCTCAGCGGCGGGTGGCTGACTAGCCGAATCACCTCACACGTCTTGGTTGCGGCCGTCAGGGTTCAGATATCCAGGCTGAGCGTGAACTGGTTCGCGTCGTCGGTCATGAACTGGTCGAGATAGGGCGAGTAGGTCTGCACGCGAATCTCTTTCTTGTTGTAGTCGAATTCCAGGGTCCGCAGAAAGCCGCTGCCGCCCCGATCGTCGGCGGTACCGGCATGGAGCCACTGGTAGTCGGACAGCATCTGGTGCACGCGCGAGCCGTCTGGCCGCAGGCTGGTCAGTCGCGCCGCCCCGTTGTCGTGGCCACAGAACACCAGGCGCACATTCGGGTTGGGCACAATGAGCTTCTGCCAAATCTCTTCCCCGTCGTTGCTGCCCTCTTTGGGCGTGTAGTAGTACGACTGCGGGATGAAAGCCTGGAAATTCGGTTGGCTTGAATCCAACCCCGACTTCGCGACGTCGTAGCGGGTTCCGTCTCCGTACAGATACGCATGGGTCACGATGATCGCGGGCTTGGTCGGGAAAGCCTTGAGCACCCCATCGGCCCAGGTGAGAACGGCATCGCGCGGCCCGAATTCGAGACCCAGGACCAGCCACTGCTGTGGCCCGATGTCGACCAGAGTGAAGTTGTTCTCGATCTGGCCCGTGGTCATGGTGTTGGTGATCCACCGCATGGTCGTGGGGGCAAAGTAGTTGTCGATCAAGCCCACGCGATTGCTGTCGCTGTCGTGGTTGCCAGGGACAAGGACATAGGGGACCAGGCCGTCCATGAGTCGCAGCGATGAGTTGGCGACCGTCCACTGAGCTGGGTCGTTGGCCCCGTCGACGATGTCGCCCACATGAAGCGCCACTGAAATATTGCGCGCAGACTTCTGCTCGACGATCCAGCGCGTCTGGGCTGCGAAAATCTCGGGGTGGCTGGACGAGTAGAATTGAGTGTCGGGCAGCACCACCACCGTGAAGGCGATCCCCAGGTCAGCAGCGCCAGCCTCGCTAGCCTCCGTCCCCGCATCGTCAGCGTCGGTGCCGCCATCGGCTGCGTCAGCCGCAAGAGCCGCATCGCGGATGTGTCGCGTAACGAACCCCGCATCAGATCCCTGCCCCCGAGGCCAGGAGTCATCGTCGCCGCCATCCAGCAGGTTGCACCCTGCCCCGAGAACCACAAGCAAGGCAGCCGCCAGATATCTGAACGAAGCGCGAACCATGGAAGCGATTATGCACACCACTGTTGAGGGTGAAAATCTGTATTTCGCGCCATCGACTGTTGCCTCACTGACCGTGGAAGTCCCCTACTCGTCAAGGGTGTGCTGGCGCACGCGTCCCGGCTCGACTACCCAGAGCTTGCCGACCGGGTCTGACGTCGCGAGAGCGGCCACAAGGGTCTGGACCAGTACATCGAGACCAGACGCGGTGATGATCGCCGGCGAGCGCAGGATCACGATTCCCGCAAAGCGCGCCGGCGGAAACCTGATCGGGTCTGCGAAATCCAGATCTAGGGTAACCAGACAGCGATTTTCCGCCGTGCAGACGTCGATCAACGCTGCGTCGCTGGACGCCTGCATCTTCTGGTCGGCCACAGTCGCCACGTCGTGAGCAGCCTCGCGCAGAGCCCGAACGCTGCGGCGTCCAAGGTTCTCATCCAGCTTAAACTTCACGCCGTCTTCTTCACCGAAACGTCGACAAAGCGCTCGCGCGACATCTCGGCTCCGTAGGCGATGCAGGCCCGAATGTCGGCTTCCTCTAGGCCAGGGTAGTCGTCCACGATCTCCCTCGTGGTTGAGCCGCTGGCCAGAAGGTCCAAGATCAAGCTCACCCAGATCCGGTGGCCGCGCACGCAGGGCTTGCCGAAGCACACGTTCGGGTCGACGCTGATGCGGAGAAGCAAATCCTCGCGTGTCATGGCCTTGGCTCCAAGGCTAGCATCAGTGCCACCCCCTGTCACACAGGATACCCAGTGCTCTGCTCGACCGCACGCGTGCCATGCTCTGGGGCGTCCATCAGGTGATTGCCTGTCGACGGTCGCGGCACCATTGCCGTCCGGACCAGCGCTGGTGGTGCGCAGGGGATAAGCTCCGCGCTCAACAACTCCATCGAGTCGCGTATGTGCCCGATTTCTGGCCCGCCACTGATATTGCCGTCGACTATGATGTGCTCTGAACATGGCTGGACCCCTGCTCACAGTTCTGGTCGGCGCTGGTGGCGCCGTCGACCTCGGTGTCCCCAGCACAACTGAGCTTACCGATCATGTCGTCGCTCATCTCACCAAGGACTGGGGGTGCCTTTCGCGGACCTTCGACCGGCGTGACCCTGATGCCACCTGGGAGCGCGGCAAGGTTCTTGCGGACCGCCTGATCGACCAGGCCAGACGCTACCACGGCGACAAGTTCAACTTCGAGAACCTGCTGAACATTCTTGAGGCACTCGCAACCCTTGAAGACTCTCATGCCCGCGGGAGGAAAACTGCGGAGGCGCTCTTGCTGGAGCCAAAGGATTGGGTGAAGGAATTGCTTGACGGCACGTTCACGAAGAGTGCCGCGCACGAGGTGCATTGTGCAATTCATGCCGCCGTTGCGAAGGCAACGGACAAGGACAGGGTACAGGCTGATGGGAGGCCATGGACTGCTTTTCAGCGGCTCTGGATGGACTTGGCGGGACAGACCAAATTGACGTCGGTCACACTGAACTACGACACTCTCATCGAGCAGGCGTTGAACTCGGGCCCCGATGCGCAGGGGTTCTCGCGTATTGATGGCGAAGATCTGTGGCAATTCGACGACCGCCCAAGTGGCAGGACACCCACAGTCATGCACCTCCACGGAAGCATCCATTTGGGATACCGCCGGAGCGTCCTTGACCCTGATCCGTTGCGCTGGCGTTACACCCACAAGGACCTGTTTTGGTATTCCGATCCCGCGCAGGCTTACTCGAGTTGGGGTTCGATCGACCCAGAGAACCATACGCAGGCCGAACGCACCGCAATCGGCGGTCCAATCATCACGGGACTTCAGAAACCGGACAAGCTCCTCGTCGAGCCATACTCGACATACTATTGTCGATTCGGTCGGCAGCTCGCGGAGGTTCCTCGCCTGCTCGTCGTCGGGTACGGGTTCGATGACCCGCACGTCAATCAACTGCTCTACGGAATGCGACGCCGACACGGCGATGCGCTACGGATCGCCGTCATCACCAAATTCGATCCCGTCGAAATGCATGGAATGTATGGATCATGGGCCGATGAGCGGGCCAACGAAAACGACATGATCGCCAGGTGGTCGACAAGATGGGAGCCATTCGGAGGTTTGTCACTGAGGGCCTATCCATGGGATTCAAAGAATGGCGTGAAGGTCTACTACCGCGGTCTGGCAGAGATTCTCGACGACGGCTGGGAGGATCTCTTGAGGTTCTTGCTGACCTGATGCCATCGACACGCGACAGAACAGAAGCGAGCTCGGCGCGTAGGCGGGCGGACGGGAGTGACTTCTCGGCGGCGTAAGCGAGCGCACCGAGCGTCCGCGCTCGGTTGCTAGCGAGCGTCAAGGGGCCAGGCGACCAGCGCAGCTGGGTGCCGAGGGGCCCGTCTGCCGAGCGCGCCATGGACGCGCGCTTCGCGCGGCCGTTGGCGTGCGGCCGCCGAGAAGCGCTCCCGGCATCAGCCCGCCAGCGCCAAGCGTCCTCTGTGCGGAATAGGTAACTACTCTCAGGCTAGAACTGAGACAGATATGGCAGCTTCTTGGCCAACGCCACAATGGCTTCGCGATTGGCCAGCAGTTCGCCGGTGGTGTCCCAGCGGCCGTCGAGGAATTGCTGGCGTACACCCTCGGGGATGCGCAGCGGGAAGCGAAGCGCGCCGACACTGACAACCTTGTCCTTCAGGTCGACGGTGACTGCCACGGTCGGATCCGCCGTGACGGCCTTCTGCAAGGCCTCGACCGAGGCCGCGTCAGCGACCACGCAAGGCACGCCCAGCGAGACGCAGTTGCCAAAGAAGATCTCGGCAAAGCTCTCGCCCACGATGGCGCGAATGCCCTTGTGCCAGCGGCTGATAGCCTGAGGCGCATGCTCGCGCGACGAGCCGCAGCCGAAGTTCTTGTTGACCAGCAACACGCTGGCATCGCGGAATTTCGCGTCGTCGAACGGGTGCACGCGACCCTGCTGCTTGAGCTGCGCCCGGTCGTCTTCAAACACATGGTCGCCCAACCCTTCGAAAGTAACCGTGCGCAGGTAGCGCGCGGGAATGATGCGATCGGTGTCGATGTCGTTGCCGTGCAGAACGATGCCTTGTCCCTTGATCACAATGCGTTTCGAGTCGTCCATAGCCAATTCTCCTCGCACTTAACCGTGGATGCCGAATACCTGGCGCGCGTCCGCCACTTCACCCGCGATGGCCGCTGCGGCCACCATGATGGGGCTCATGAGCAGGGTGCGCCCGGTGGGGCTGCCTTGCCGGCCCTTGAAATTGCGGTTCGATGACGAGGCGCTCAGCTCGTTGCCTTTCAGTTTGTCAGGGTTCATGGCCAGGCACATCGAACAACCCGCCTCGCGAAACTGGAAGCCCGCGGCCGTGAAGATCTTGTCCCAGCCGCGCGCCAGCAACTCGCGCTTGACCTGCATCGACCCGGGAACCACCAGGGCCTGCACATGGGGCGACACCTTGTGCTTGCCGTCCTTCAGCACCTCGACCACCGCCGCGAAGTCCGAGAGACGCCCGTTGGTGCACGAGCCGATGAAGGCCACGTCGATCTTTTGGCCTTTGATGGGCTGGCCCGGTTTCATGGCCATGTACTTGTAGGCCTCCTCGGCACTCTCGCGCTCGTCGACGGAGAAGGCCTCGGGCGCGGGGATGGTTCCGCCCACCGCGACCGACTGGCCCGGCGTGATGCCCCAGGTGACCATGGGCTCGATGTCCTGGGCGCGGACTTTCACCACGTCGTCGTAGTGGGCGTCGCCGTCGCTCTTCACGCTGTCCCAGTAGGCGCGCGCGCGATCCCAGGTCTCGATCTGGGGCGCATAAGTGCGACCCTTGAGATAGTCGTAGGTGACCGCGTCGGGGTTGATGTAGCCGCAGCGGGCACCACCCTCGATGCTCATGTTACAGACGGTCATGCGCTCGTCCATGGTCATGCGTGTGATGGTGTCGCCGGCGTATTCGTAGGCGAAGCCCACGCCGCCGTTCACGCCCAGCTTGTTGATAATGAAGAGAATGACGTCCTTGGCGGTCACGCCCGGTCCCAGCTTGCCGCTCACCTCGATGCGCCTGACCTTGAGCTTGTCCATGGACAGGGTCTGCGTGGCCAGCACGTCGCGCACCTGTGACGTCCCGATGCCAAACGCGATGGCGCCGAACGCGCCGTGCGTGGCGGTGTGGGAATCTCCACAGCAGATGGTCATGCCAGGCTGGGTGAGGCCGTTCTCCGGGCCCACCACATGCACGATGCCTTGCTCGCCGTTCTCTGGCGCGAAGTAGCGGATGCCGTGCTTCTTCACGCTGGCTTCCAGGGCGCGCAGCATGTCCTCGGCCAGCGCATCCTGGTAGGGACGCAGCTGGCTGTTGGTGGGGATGATGTGATCCACCGTGGCAAAGGTGCGCTCGGGGAACAGCACCTTGAGCTTGCGTTCCTCCAGCATGCTGAAGGCCTGCGGCGAGGTCACCTCGTGGATCAGGTGCAGCCCCATGAACAATTGATACTGTCCCGACTGCAGGCGGCCCACCGTGTGGCTGTCGAAGACCTTTTCGTACAATGTCCTTCCCATTTTCATTACGTCCCTTCTTTGACTGATTCCGAGTAGTGCGTAAGACGTTGCGCCAGGCGGGTTCCGAAGTTGGTGAAGGCGTCGAGATCGCCGCCGTCGAATCCGTTCCACACCGCCCGAATGGCGGTTTCCCGCTCGCGACGCAGACCTTCGATGCAGCGCTTGCCCTTGGCGGTCAGCTGGTAGCGGCGCTGCCGGCCGTCGCGGGCGCCCAGGCGCACCGAGACCAGATCCTTGCCCAGGAGCTGGCGCAGAATCTTGGAAACCGCGGCCGCCGAGCTTTCGCGCTGCTTGGCGAACAGGCTGGGCATGAAATGCTCGCTGGAGATCTCCTCCAAAACGGCCCACTGCTGGTCGCTGAGATCCACTGAGCGGGCCAACTGCTGGCGCCGCTCCGCAAACAAATCCGTCAGGCGCTGCAAGCAGGCGATGGCGGCATGAATGCGCAGGGCCTGCTTGGTTGACATGGGTAGATAGTGAACCATGGTTAATAAAAGCGCAAGATCTTTCTGGCTGCACTATTCCCTGTGCGCTGCGCCTGGGTTGTGGTGGAATCCGGCCATGAGCAAGAAGGTCCTGTTTATCGGTGGCTCGGGCAACATCTCGACCGCGTGCTCACGCCTGGCCGCTGAGCGCGACATCGATGTGGTGCATTTCAACCGGGGCCAGCGTCGGGTCGAGCTGCCCGCGGGCGTGCGCACCATCCACGGCGACATCAACGATCGTCGCGCCATGGCGCAGGCGCTGGCTTCCGAGGCCTTCGACGTGGTGGTCAACTGGATCGTGTTCGACCCCGCGCAGGCGGCCGCCGATGTGGAGATGTTCGCCGGCAAGATCAAACAATACGTCTTCATCAGCACGGCCACGGTCTACCAGAAACCGCCGCGCCACTACGTCGTCACCGAAGAGACGCCACTGGAAAACCCTTTCTGGGAGTACGCGCAGAAAAAGATCGCCACCGAACGCTTCCTGACGGAGGCGCACCAGCGCCACGGATTCCCGGTGACCATCGTGCGACCTTCGTTCACCTACGGCGATACCTGGATTCCCACGGCTTTCGGCATCGACTTCACCTCGGTGCATCGCATGCGCAAGGGGCTGCCCCTGCCGCTTCACGGAGACGGGACTTCCTTGTGGGTGATGACCCACGCCAGTGACTTTGCCAAGGGCTTGCTCGGCCTGCTGGGCCGGCCCGACGCCGTGGGCGAGGCCTTTCACATCACCTCCGATGAAGTGATGTCGTGGAACCAGGTCTACGAATGCATCGCCGCCGCAGCCGGCACCCAGGCGCAGCTGGTCCACATCCCGTCGGACTTCATCGCCAAAGTGGATCCCGCCATCGGCGCCGGGCTGCACGGCGACAAGGCGCACTCATTGGTCTTCGACAACTCCAAGATCAAGCGCTTCGTGCCCGAGTTCCGCTGCACGGCTTCGCTGGCCGAGGGCATGCGCCACACCATCGCTTGGCTCGACGCCCATCCCGAGGAGCAGCGTCTGGACAGCAACGCCACGGTCGAGAAGATTCTCGCGGCGTGGAATTCGTTACACTAGTCACTTCAGCTCGAAGAAGCTGCGAATGCGCTGTAGCAGATGGCTCTCGTGCTCGGCGGTCTGGGCTGCGGCCTGCGCAGTCATCTCGTCGCCCTTCTTTTCGATGTGCGACTGCCGCGTTGCCAGCAGCGACGACATTTGATCGGCCAGGGCCGGTCGCGTGGTGAGCAGCTGCTGGAAGGTGGCGTGGTCCAATTCGAAGCTCATCACATCAGTGGCAGCCAAGCAGGTGGCCGCGCGCGGTTCCCCGGTCATGAGCGACATCTCGCCCGCGAAATCGCCGGGACCCAAGCGGGCGATGACCTTGTTCATGCCCGCCTGGGTGAGCGACACATCAACCTCGCCGCGCGCGATGATGAACATGGAATCGCCGGGCGTGCCCTGGCGAATCATGGCCTCGCCCGCGGCAAAGGGCCGGTGGCGAAGACCGCGCGCCAGCAGCTCCCGCTCGGCGGATTCCAGCGTGGCGAACAAATCCACCTGCTGCAACGCCGAAACGCGCGCGGCCAGTTCCTGGGGCGTCCGTTGTTCAGCCTCGGCCGCTGGCGCGCCTTGCATGATCACGGTGTGAATGGGGAACGGAATCTCCAGGCCCGCGCGCTCGGCCGCGTACCAGAGGCGCGTGCGCACCTCGCCCTCGATCTCGGACGCTTGGTCGAACTGGTCTATCCAGTAGCGCAAGGCATAGACGATGGAGCTGTCGCCGAACTCGACCGGAAAACAGTCAGGCGCGCGGAAGGTCAGCACGCCCGGCGTCTCGCGCGCGGCCTCGACCAACACCTTGCGTACCTGGTTGGGCGGGTGGCGGTAGTGTAGACCGATCTTCAGCCACACGCGATGGTTGGGCGATGGCCGCGAATAGTTGTGCACCTCCTGCGCGGTGAGCTGACCATTGGGAATGATGACGGTGTCGCCATCGGTGGTGCGCAGGACGGTCGAGCGCCAGTGAATCTCGGCAATGCGTCCCTTGCGGGTTCCGAACTGCACCCAGTCGCCCACGCCCAGTGAGCGGTCCATGTGCAGCAGGATGCCGGCCAGCAAGTTGGTGAGCGTGCTCTGCAACGCGAGACCCAGGATGGCGGTGAGCACGGCCGAGGTGGTCACCATCGAGGTGACATCGACGCCGCTCTGCCCGAGCACGCCGAAGAGCACCACCACAAAGGCCAGAACCAGGATGAGATCGCGCAGCAGGAGCGGAAAATGCACGTTGGCACGTGCCGGAAGGATCTCGAACATGGCCATGACTAGCGTGCCCACCGCGCCCATGGCGACGAAGAAGGTGGACAGCACGGCCATGACCCGACCAAAGGCCAGGTGCCCGCCACCTACCGCGAGCAAGCCCAGGCGCAGCAGGGCCAGCGATGCGCCAATCACCAGAAAAATCTGCAACACGCCGCCGTGATCGCGGTTCTCGCGCGGCAGCCGGCGGCGCAGAAAGATGAGCACGGCTAGCGTGCCCAGCGCCGTCAGCAGACTCATGCCCGGGCCAGTGAAAGGGCCTGCCTTGGTCAGATCGAGCAGGCGCTGCCAGAGGTTCATTTACTCATGCTCCGGCGGCGAAGCCGGGCTACTCATGCGCCGGTGGCTCGCCATCCAGGGGGTGCGGAACCACCTCGTCGCGCGTGGGAAGCAGATGCTCGAGCCCGTGTTTGCGCATGCGATAGTAGAGTGTCGAGCGGTTGATGCCCAACCCGCGTGCGGCGTGGGCGATGTTGCCCTGGGCCCGTTCCACCGCCGAGATGATCTCGCCGCGCTCCTGCTCGGATAGACGTCGGTAGAGTGAACGTCCCCCTTCGCCCGAAGGCGCGCTGCCAATCTCGGCCGTGGTCCCGATGGGAATTCCGCCCGACGGGGTCATACCCAGACGCCGGCCGAAATCCAGATCAGCCACGGTCAAGCTCGGCCCGGAGACCAGGATCATGGCGCGCTCGATGACGTTCTCCAGCTCGCGCACGTTGCCCGGCCAGGGATAGGCGGCCAGGGCGGCCAGGGCGCGCGGGTCCGCGCTGCTGACCAGCTTGCCGGTCGACTGGGCGTATTTCTGCATGAAGTGCTCGACCAGCGGGGCAATGTCGCCGGGCCGTTCACGCAAAGGCGGCATGGTGATGGGAAAGACGTTGAGCCGGTAATAGAGATCTTCGCGGAATTTTCCCTCGGCAATCAGCCGTTCCAGATCGCGGTGGGTGGCCGAGATGAGACGCACGTCCACCTTGACCGTGTCCACCCCGCCCACGCGTTCGAACTCACGCTCCTGCAGGACCCGCAGCAGCTTGACCTGCACGTCGAGGGGAAGGTCGCCCACCTCGTCGAGAAATAGCGTGCCGCCGTCGGCCAGCTCGAAGCGCCCCGCCCGGCGCGCCACCGCGCCGGTGAAAGCGCCCTTCTCGTGACCGAACAGCTCGGATTCCAGAACCCCCGGCGCCAAGGCCGCGCAGTTCACGCGCACGAAGGGACGACTTTCGCGCGGGCTGTTGATGTGAATCGCGCGCGCCACCATCTCCTTGCCGGTGCCGGTTTCCCCGCGCAGCAGTACCGTGGCCGTGGTCTGCGCCACCTGTTCCACCTTGGCCAGCACCTGGCGCAGCGCCGGCGAATCGCCGACGATGGCGCCGAAGTTGAATGCACTGTCGGCCTCACGCGAGAGCACGCGCACGTACTGCGAAAGCTGATCCAGCAGGCGGCGATTCTCGCGCACCAGGTGAAAGCGCTCCACCGCGTGCACCAGGATCCCGCGCAGCTCCTTGCTGTCCCAGGGCTTGGTGATATAGCGGTAGATGCGGCCCAGGCTAATGGACTCTATGAGCACATCCACGTCGGTAAAGGCCGTGACGATAATTCCCACGGCATCGGGGCGGATGTCGCGCACAGCGCGCAGTAGTTCCAGCCCGGTCATGCGCGGCATGCGCTGGTCGGTCACCACCACCGCCATGTCGTGGGCGCGCACCAGGTTCAGGGCCTCTTCCGCGCCCGAGGCCAGGTGCAGGGTGAAGGTCTTGCCAAAGGTGAAGCGGAACGCGTCCAGGTTGTCGCTCTCGTCATCGACCACCAGGATGGGGAACTTCGTCCATTCGATTTCGCCCACGGCCATGCCCCTGACGGTAACATAAAGTCGAGGAACCGGGTGGACAGCCAACGACAGCTTCACTTGGGAACCCTGAAAGGGTTCCCAACCCCTCCCGCGATGGTCCGCGGCGAGCGAAGCTCGCCGGCTCCCCACGCGACTATACTACGCGCCTGGGGCGCCTTGCTCGTGGCCGCGCTGGCCTTCGTGGCCTACGCCCTGGCTGCTGCGCCTGCCCCCTATTTCCTCGATTCGGCCGAGCTGGCGGCGGCTACCTTTGGCCTGGGGGTGGCGCATCCGCCGGGCGAGGTAACGGCCCTCTTGTGGGGGAAGTTCTTCGATCTGTTGCCGCTGGGCAACGTCGCCTTTCGAGCGGCCCTCTCGCAAGCCGTGGCAGGTGCGCTGGCCGCGCTCCTGGTCTACGCCTTGAGCCTGGATGCGGCGGATTGGCTCGACCCCGAGGAGAAACTGAATCCCGTCACGCGTGTGCTGGCCGCTGCTGCTATTGCCGTGATGTTTGCTTTCGCGCCTGGCGTGGTGATCGTGTGCAACCGGGCCGAGGTCTACGCCTTGCAGACCGCGCTGTCGCTGGCGGCACTGTGGCTGGCTGTGCGTGCGGCGCGCGGCCGCGATGCCCGGCTCGCGCTGCTGGCTGCGGTGCTCATCGGTCTGGGCGTGGCCAACCACTCGCTGCTCGCGGGATTGATCGGCCTGGGCGCCGTGGTGGCCGCGCTGCCCTTGCTGGCCGAGAATCGCGGTCGCCTGATTGGTCTGGCCCTGCTGGCTTTCTTGGCCGGCATGGCGATCCACGCGTATCTGCCCCTGCGCGCGGCCGCGCTCTTCGGCGCGCCTGATCACGGCGCGAACAACGTGGTGTGGGGCGACGCCCGCTCGCTCCGCGGTCTGTGGTGGGTGGTTTCGGCGCACACCTTCGCGGTCAAGCAGGCCGTGGTGCAAGGGCAAGCGACGCCCGAAGATCTGCCGTTTCTTCCCCTGGAGGAGCTGGGCGAGGTCTTTGCCTTGCTCGCGCCCGCTGGCCTCTACTTCTTGCTCCGGCGTGCGCGTTCGCGCGGCCCAGGGCTTGCCTTGTTGGTGGCAGCGGCAGGCTCGATGGTGGCAGCCCTGATTGGCGGTCTGGCCCCGGCCAATCCCGACAACCGCGGTTACCTGGGAGTTGCCTTTGCGTTGGTTGCGGTATTTTCCGGGGCCGCCATCTTGTTTGGCCTGACGGTGTTTCGCCTCACGCGTTTGCGCCCGCTGCTGGCTGGGCTGCTGCTCGTGCTGGCAATCAGCCGCTTTCCCCAACCGAACCAGTACCCAGGTCTGCGCGACTCGACCGCGGCCGACGCAGCGACCGGCCAAATGTTGGCGCATCTGCCGCCGCGAGCGGCCCTGCTGACCAACCACTTCGAAACCGCGTTCCTGGTCGGGTACCAGCGCTTGGTGGAAGCGCGCCGGCCTGACGTGGCCTGGGCCCATCTGGCTTTCGTGGGCGGGCCTGGCTATGCCGAGCGGGTGTCACTGGCCGAGCCCGACCTGGCGGCTAGCATCGAGGCCTACCGCCAAGGAGAATTCTCCGTCGAGGCGTTGCGCGCCTTGGACGCAAGCCGGCCCGTGCGCATCGAGCCGGATGTTGTGATGCCCCTGGAACTGCGCAAGCAACTCGTGCCCGCGGGGGAACTCTGGGCGCCATCTCTTGTCGGCAACTCGCCTGCAGACGCGCTGGCACCATGGATGCTGGCCGAAGCGAAGTCCGACCCGCAGGCGCGCGGCTATCTCGGCTGGCGCTCGTACATCGACGCGGTCTGGGCCTGCGACAAGCAAGCCTCCGAGCGGGTGCAACTGCGTTTCGCCGAGTTGGAGAACCTAATGCCCTCGGACGCCCGCTTTGAAGAGCTGAAGGAGCACTGCCGATTCTGACATGGGTGCTCAATCCCCGGCGTCCACGTCCACGCCCGCATCCCCTTCCACGTCCGGGTTTAGATCCCCTTCCACGTCCATGCTCACAGCCACGTCGACACTCTGGCCTACGTTCGTGTCCAGCCCCGCACCTCCGACGTCCCCAATCCCCGGTGGGGCATCGACGGCGTCCCCTGCAATCCGGGCATCGCTGGCATCAAGCAGGGAATCAGCCCCAGCCTCACTTGTTCCATCCATTGAAGCGTCGGGCAGGCCTGCCGACTCGTCTGGCGATGCATCGGCGACGCTCGTGTCCGTCGCCACCTCCGCAGAGCGACCGTCCAGGTTCGGCAAGGCACGGTCGGCAAACTCGCTGTCCACGCTGACCTTGTCCGCCGGTGCCGCCAGATCGGCACTGGCTGTTGAGTGTCTCTCTTTCGCGGCGTCGACCGTCCGCACATAGGCCGGATTGGATTCACGGCATCCGGCCCCCGTCACCCCGAGGAGCATCGCCAGCGTCGCGCAGAGACTGCATTTTCGTTTCAAGCCAGACCTCCGTCGCCAAGGTTTTGAATATCCTAGCAGCAATGATGTTCCGCGGGCCGGTTCCTTGTACAATGTGCCTCTGATGTTGACCCTGGTGCGCCTTTGCACCCTCTTCTGCCTCAGCACGGTGTTTGCGTCCCCGGCCCTTGCCCAGCCGGAGGCAAGCGCCACCCAAAGGGTGGCCGTGGTCCGTTTGGAGTTCGAGGGAAAGATTCCCAAGGTCCTTCAACAACTCTTCGCTCGGCGCCTGTACGAAGGCCTGTCTGCCGTCCATTTCGAAGTGCTGTCGGAGGATGACGTCCAGAACAAGCTGGTCGGTCCCCAGCTGGCCCTGGCCAGCTGTCGCGATGCCTCCTGTTTTCCTGCCATGGCCTCCGCGCTGTCCGCCAGCTACCTCATCGGTGCCAAGGTCAGCGAAAACAACAAGACCTACGTGGTGACCATGGACATCATCAACGGGCGAACCGGCGCCGTGCTGGCCAGCAACCGCGAACGCTGCGAAACCTGCGGGGTCGAAGAAGCCGGCGAGAAGATGGGGTTGGCAGCCTCGGCGCTGCGCGAAAGACTGGAAACCGTGGCGCGAGCGCCGGCCCGCTTTGTCGTCAGATCCCGCCCGACATCGGCCACCGTGGAGATAGACGGCAAGATCGTCGGTGTTACGCCACTCGATGTGGAACTGGCTGGCGGCGTGCACCACCTGCGCTTGCTCATGCGCGGCTACAACACTCTGGAGCGGACCCTCACGGCGGTCGGTGGCGTGGACGAGGGCATGGACCTGGATTTGGTGGCGATCCCTTCGCACTTCCCCCATCGCACCGTGGGTCTTGCCACCCTGGCCGGTGGGGTGGTCTTGCTGGTCAGTGGCATCATCACGATGGCTTTCGACCGCGACGAGATCGCATGCAGTGCCAGCGAGAAAGATCCCTACGGCCACTGTCCCTGGGTTCGTTCTACCAAGTGGTGGGGCGCGGCCATGGTGGGCACCGGCGCGGCAGCAGCCACCCTGGGCGGGGTCTTTCTCTACCTCGCACCACGCTCGGGCGCGACCACGCTGGGCTTCGGCCTGACCCGTACGTTCTAGATTTTCCCCAGTTTCGCCTGCGCGCGAGCGATGCGGGCCTTCACTCCCTCATCCTGGGGCGATAGCGTGCTGGCGCGCTGATAGGATGCCAAGGCTTCATCGTAGCGCAGCAGCTTGAAGTAGGCGTCACCCAAGATGACTTGGTAGCGGGCTGTCTTGGGACGAAAGGCAACCGCCCTTCGGGCGTAGTCCAAAGCCTCCACGTAGCGGGCGCGTTCAAAGGCCACCTCGGCCAATCCGGCGACCGCCTCGGGATTGGCAGGGTCAGCGCGAACCGCGCGGTCGAAGGCGTCTTGGGCACGATCCAGGTTGCCTTGCGACAGGGCCTCCCGTCCTTCGCTGGCGGTGCGCGAGGCCCGAACATGGTCGCGTGGTGACTCCTCGGGTGTCTCGGCGCCGGTTTTCTTGCGTACGGGTTTGCCCGACTCAGGCGTGCTCTCAGCGGATGCTTCGGTCTCCGCGGAAGAAGGGCTCTTCGCCCTTTCCTGCGCGACGAGATCCTTGGGATCAAGCTCGGAAACGACCTGATAGTAGGGCCTGGCATCGGTTTTTTTGCCGCTGTCCCATTGCTCCTGCGCCCGTCTGCGGAATTCATCCGACAAGCGGGCAACCTGGGTTCCTTGCTTGTCCACCTCCAGCAGCTTCGCCAGGTGGGTCCGGGCCGCGGTGAAATGACCGCTGATCATCGCTGCGAACAGGTTCGCGGCAGCGCTGCGAACGGGGTCTTCATGGGACGGTTTCAGCGCCGAGCCCGCTGTCTCTTCTCCCACGCGGTGGGAATCCGCGGCTTGCGCCACGCGCGCGCGCAGCTCGGTGTCGCCGGGAAGGAAGCGCAGGGCTTCGCGAAAACGCAGTTCTGCCAGGTCGGAAAGACCCGCTGCGAGGAGAGCATTGCCCAGACTGCGGAACTGATTGCCATAAATGCGGCGCAAAGAAGCGGCTCCCCCCGAGGTCGTGCCCAAGCGATGCGCCTCCTGCTCCGCCCCTTCGATGTTGCGCAGGGCGGATGCTTCGACCGGCTGCAAGTAGTGTTCGGCCTCGGCGGCAGCGGCGGCCTTGCGCAGAAATGGCGCCACGGTTTCAGCCTCGTCGGTCTTGGTGATCTCGACAAACACCGGCGTGTACGCGACGATCTCCTTGGGCCGCCGCAGACCAAAGAACAGCGCTGCGCCCAATCCCAGGATGGCCACCACGGCAAGACCCAAGGCCAGACGGCGCAAGCGGCGGGAGCGCGGAGACGGCATATGGTCGGCCAGTTTCTTCCGCCAGGCTTCGTCCACCTCGGGCAGTTCCAGGTCGTCCCACTCTGTCTGCACGTGCGCCGCGATCTGGGCATCGCACAGCATGGCCTCGACCACCGCCATGTTCTGCGGTCGCCCCGCCGGATTCTTTTCCAACATCTGCAACACCAGCGTGTCCAGCTCCGCCGAGATCTTGGCCTCGGGCGCGCGCTGGCGCAGGGGCTGGGGCTTTTGCGTGAGGTGGTTGGCCACCGTGGTCATGACGTCTTTGTCCCAGAAGGGGCAGACGCCGGTCAGCATTTCGTAGGCCATGGCCCCCAGCGAATAGACGTCAGCGCGGTGATCGTAGGGCTTGCCGCGGATGCGCTCGGGAGCCAGGTAGTCAGGCGTACCGACCAACTTCTCCTCGGCGGGCCTGCCCGCGGGGGCGGGCTCGGCGCTGACCAGGCCGGCGATGCCGAAATCCACGACTTTGACCAGGTCGTGCCGGCGGTCCCTTGCCGCCAGCATGATGTTGTCAGGCTTCACGTCCAGGTGAACGATGCCCTTGCCATGGGCCGCCCCCAGCGCCTTGCACACCTGGCGCAAGATCGCGATGCTCCGCTCGATCCCGATGCGCCCGTGCTGCTCTATCTCGGCGCGCAGGCTCGGCCCGTCGATGTACTCCATCACGAAGAAGACCTGGCCGTCCGGCAACTCGCCAAAGTCGGTGACGTCGCAGATGTTGGGATTGCCGATCTTCGAGGCTGCGCGGGCTTCTTGACGAAAGCGTTCGATGGCCTTGGGGTCGCGTGCGCTGGCCGCGTGCAACGTCTTGAGCGCCACGCGCTTTTCCAGGTCCACATGCTCGGCCAGATAGACCGCGCCCATGGCACCCGCGCCCACACGGGTGACAATGCGATAGCGCGTGTTCGGGATGATCTCGCCCGGCGGCAGCATGGGTTGCATGCTGCCCGTGTCGGTGCGGTTGCGTTGTGTGGAGGGTCGTTCCACGTAGCCTCCCAGTCATCGAGGCGCCGGAGATACTCACCGACAGCCAGGGTTCATGTTATCACGCCGGCCCCACTTCGATGTAACCTGGCCCGGTGAAAAGCCGCGAATCACGCCACAAGATCCTACTCGCCGTCTTGCTGCTGCTGCCGTCGGCAGCGGCCTATGCGCTCCACTGGGTCATCTTCCGCAACGCCCACGACATCGTCTTCTACCTGCTGATGGACGTCGCCTTCCTGTTCGTGCAGGCGGTGATGGCCACCCTCGTCTTTGATCAGCTGCTCAATGCACGTGAACGCCAGGCGAATCGGAGAAAGCTGAACGTGGCCGTCGGTGTCTTCTTCAGTCACGTCGGCACCCCGCTGCTACGGCTGCTTTCTGCGTTCGACGGGCGAGCGGAAGACGTGCGCAAACATCTCAGGATCGACGGGGCTTGGACTGAAGCGCACTTTGCGAAAATGCAAACCGTGCTGCGAGGCCACGAACCTGCGATCGAGGCAGGCCGGGGCGATCTGGCTCTGTTGAAGATCACGCTTGAACAACAGCGCGACTTCTTGCTGCGCCTGCTTGAGAACCCCAACCTGCTTGAGCACGAGACCCTGACCGAGATGCTGTGGTCGGTGTTCCACCTGGCTGACGAGCTGGCCCATCGGCCCAGCGTGGCCAACTTGCCCGACGCGGATCGCATGCACCTCGAGAACGACATAAAACGCGCCTACGACTGGCTGGTCAGGGAGTGGCTGCGACACATGCAGCATCTGCGGTCTACGTACGCCTACCTCTTCTCCCTCGCTGTGCGGACCAATCCGTTCGATCCGGAAGCGAAGGTGGAAGTCTCGTAGATCAGAAAATTTGGTGTCTCGGCGCTTTCGCTTTATCCTACATCTATCTACATGGCACGACATAGCCTTACAGAGTCGTGTTCCGCATCAGCAGCCGAGAACCCGGCGCGTCCCAAGCGCGCCGGGCAATCACTTCTTCTTCGCCCCATGGCGCGTGCCTTGCGCATCGCCATGTTCGAGCGCGAGGTGCGCGAGCGCCTGTCGCGCGCGGCGCTCGACGCCATCCTAGACCGAGCCGAGGTGATCTCCGAGGGGCAGCGGGCGGAACGCAGTGGCAAGGATTCCTACCTCGGGTCGACCATGGTGACCGTGGACCTGGACAGCCTCGAGGCCGTGCTGCGCGAGCCCGGCGACGCGGGCACGGCGCAACGCCTGGCCGCCCTCCTGCGCGCTGACCTGACCATCAAGGCGCGCATGGATGCCCTTGCCTGCCGCGAGGTCTTGCGCGTGACCAGCATGCGACCCAAGGGCGTGCGCACCGAAATCCAGATTCGCGCGCAAGGATCGCGCGTGTTCATCGACGCTGACGTGGAGGCGAGCTTCTGATGGCCAGCGTGGTCGAGCAAGAGTACACATTCGCCACGGTATCTCGCATTCTCGGCGTACCCGAGCCCAAGCTGCGCTACTGGTCGCAGTCTGGCTTCGTGGGCCCGTCGCGACGACGGGGGGCGCGTCAGACCTACACTTTCCAAGATCTGGTGGCGGTGCGCGCAGCCAAGGAACTGGTCGAGCGCGGCTTCTCGCCCGCGCAGATCCGCAAGGCGTTGGATGCCGTGCGTGCCGCGCTTCCTACAGTGAATCGGCCACTGGAACGCCTGCGCGTGGTCTGGGATGGAAATACGCTGGCGCTTGTCACCGACGGAGCGGCCTTCGAAGTCAACGGCCAGCGTCTGTTCGACTTCGGCCTGGGCGATCTGGCGGCCCGCGCAGCTTCGGTGGCGGCCCTGCCCACTCCGCGACCCACGCTGACCAATCCCGACGGGATCGAGCGGTCGGCCTACCAATGGTTCACGTTCGCGCTGGCGCAAGAAGCGAGCGGCAAAACAGACGAGGCCGTGGCGGCCTATCGCCAAGCCTTGGCGGCTGACCCTGGGCTTGCCGCGGGTCACACCAATCTGGGCACTCTGGCCTATAACTCGGGCGATGCGGGGGCGGCGCGTGCTTCGTTCGAGGCAGCTTTGGCCCTCGACCCTGACCAGACCGAGGCGCGCTACAACCTAGCCCGCATCCTTCACGAGTTGGGCGAAGTCGAGCTGGCAGCCTCGGAACTGCGGCGGGTAGTGCAGGCCGCCCCTGACTTCGCCGACGCGCACTACAACCTGGCAACCGCCCTCGAAAACCTGGGTAGTCAGCGTCAGGCGGTGGAGCACCTGCGGCGCTACATGGCATTGGCTGCTGACGGCGGCGAAGAACTCGTGCCCTGGGTAGAGGAAGCACTGGCCCGGCTAGAACGTCTGCAGGCTTGAGTGGTGCCTGCGGGCTGCCGATGTAGAAAGAGTCACCACTGACCTAAACCCCAGAAAATTGCTCTCCTCTTTGGCAGTCGTCATAGTTGGAAAATCCAATGCCCGCCTGGTTCGTGTACGTGGTCCGATGCCGCGATGGATCCTTGTACACGGGAATCGCCCGTGACGTGAACGCGCGCGTGGCCCAGCACAACCAGGGTCGCGGCGCGCGCTACACGCGAGGCCGGCGGCCAGTGGCGATCGTGCATGTCGAGCGCGAGCGATCCCAGGGTTCGGCCTTGCGGCGCGAGGCTGCCATCAAGGCACTGCCCCGCAAGGCGAAGCTGGCGTTGGCCAGCGAGGCGGCTCTCGCGTGATGCGCCTCATGCTTTTTTCGGCATTGTTGCTTGCCACTGAAGGCAAACCCGAGCGCGTGCTCATTCCCGCCGGGCCATTTGTGAAAGGATCCACGCGCGGCGCCGACGACGAACGGCCCCTCAGCAAGCGTAACCTGCCTGCGTACAAGATCGACCGCACTGAGGTCACGCGCGCCATGTACGCGCGCTGTGTGGCCAGCCATCGCTGTGCCCAGCCGGCCATCGATCTGGCCCAAGACCCGGAATTGCCGGTCACCAATGTGAACTGGCACGAGGCACGCGCCTATTGCGCATTTGCCGGCGGTCGTCTGCCCAATGAAGACGAATGGGAGAAGGCAGCGCGGGGAACCGACGGCCGCGAATATCCTTGGGGCAACGACCTCGACTGCAGCCGCGCCAACTGGGGCAATTTCGAAAACGAAGGTCCCTGCGCGGGCAAGAACCCGGGTCACCCCACCAAAGTGGGCAGCTATCCGCAAGGCGCCAGCCCCTATGGCGTCGACGACATGGCCGGCAATGTGTGGGAGTGGACTGCGGACAAGTACAATTTCGATCCCAGCCGGCGCGTGGTGCGGGGCGGCTCGTGTTGCAGCTACTTCGTCGAGCCGCGCGTCGCCAACCGAAACGCCTGGGATCCTCAACATCGCGACGGCGACTTGGGATTTCGATGTGTAGCGAGATGAAAGAATGAAGCACCAACATCGAAAAGCCGCCCTGTTCGCGCTTCTTCTTCTCGGTGTGACGGCGTCCGCTCTGCCCGCGAGCCAGGCCGCTGGCATCCAGCAAAAGCCCGCGCCCTTTGCCAAGCTCGGTCGCCCCACGCCCATCATTTTTCACAGCCCAGCGACAGCGCCCCGGCCTTTCAGGCCCGCCAACACGGCTGGGCCGGCCACCACCACTGCAAAGCCTCCAGTTTCGCCGACTAGCGCCGCGGTTCGTTCTGCGCAAAGCAGAGTTGGCAACTCAGCAATTCCGGCCAGCAAGCCTGCCGCTGCCCCATGGACTCCGCCCACTGAGATCGAAAGGCCGGCTCCCGCTGCCGACGATCCCAATCGCGAGCGCATCTTGGCCTTGCAAGAGGCGCTCACGCGCATCGTCCACGGCGGCGTGTTGGGCCGGCTGCGCGTGGGCATGCGCGTGCTGGACCTGGCTACCGGCCACGTGCTCTACACCCGGCGCGGCTCGGTGCTCATGGATCCCGCATCCAATCAGAAGGTCCTGGCGACCGCGACGGCGCTCTTGCGCCTGGGCAGCACCTGGCGCTTCCGTACCGAGCTGTCAGGGCCTCCGCCCGACGGGGATGGGACCATTGCCGGCGACTTGATTCTGCGGGGCAGTGGCGATCCTTCGCTGCGAGACACGCACATCGCGGCCATGGCCGAGGATCTGGCCCGCCGGGGTGTCACGCGTGTCGAGGGCCGCGTGCTGGGCGATCCGCGGCGCCTCGGTTCTGACGAGGCCTTCGTCGCGGGCCGCTCGCCGGTACGGGTGGGCTGGTCGGCCATTGAAGTGCGCGTGCGGCCGGGCGACAAGGTCGGCGCCAATGCCCTCGCCTCCTTGTGGCCTGGCTACGATGCCCTGCGACTGGTGAACCAAGCGGTGACCGTCAAGGGCCGGGGCCGCATCGCCGTGTCCGTGTCCCGCGCGGGCGAGCACATCCAGGTCCTGGTTACTGGCAAGATCGGGCTCGGTCGTCATGGCATCGTCATCCGCCGGGCACCGCCCAGTGACACCCTGTACGCGGCGATCTTGATGCGCGCGGCGCTGGTCCAGGCAGGCATCGAGGTGCGGGGCATGGCCGGCGTGTACACCGGCGAGGGACGCGATCGCTTGGTCGGCACGCCCGTGGACGCCGACCTGCAGCTTGCGTCCGCGACCCGCCTTGCTGACACGCCGGTGGCCTTGCTGCGCAGGCGCGCGGCGCCCGGCCCCACCATGCTCGCCGTGCACGAGTCAGCCCCCCTGCCTTTGCTCATTCGTCGGGTCAACAAGAACTCGGACAACGAGTGGGCCGAGCGCGTGTTGGAAGCGGCGGGCGCCGAAACCTACGGTGGCAGCGCCAACACCGCCAAGGGCGTGCGTGCCTTGCGTGAGGCGCTCACTGACCTCGGTGTGCCCTCGTCGGGTTACTTGCCGGCCAATGGCTCAGGCCTAGGCCACCAGAATCGCGTCGCCCCGGCTACCATGGCGGACCTGCTGCACAAGCTGTATTTCGACCCGCGCGTGGGGCCCGACCTGCTGCAATCGCTCTCAGTGGGTGGCGTGGACGGCACCACCCGCAATCGTTTCCGCAACTCGTCGGCGGCCGAGCGGGTGCGCGCCAAGACCGGCACGCTCAATGGCGTGTCCTGTCTCTCGGGCTACGTGGGCGACAAGTCCGACGTGGTGGCTTTCTCCATCATGGTCGAAGGCCACCGTCGGCGCGCGGTCACCAACGTGCGCAGCGCCCAGGTGAGTGCCGTGAACGCGATGATGCGCTATGCGCGCGGCACGCTCGGCCCTGCACCGGCCGAACAAGCCATGCCGACCGAGGATCTGGAGACCGGCGGCGAGACCGCCGAGCTGGAGGGCGAAAGCGAGCTGCCCGAGAGTACGCCGGCGCGGAAGTCAGGTGAAGGTATCGACCAAGCGCTGAAGGACTTCGGCACGCCCGGCAACGACCCGTAGGTGCAGCCGAGGGGGCGACCGCAGGTCGCCCCTGTCATTCCGAGTACACGACCCACAACACGCCAACGACCGTAATCGCGCTGCCGATGGCCGAACGCAGGGTCATCACTTCGCCGAAAAAGATCAGCCCGCCCACTACGGTGAGCACCACTGTGACCTGAAGAATGATTCCCATGGCCGTCGCGGTCACATGCTTGAGCGCGCGGGTCATGATGAGCTGGGCCCACACGCCGGTCACGCCCACCAAGAGAAGGAGCAGCCATTCGCGCGCGCCAGGAGCCACCCAGTGGCCAAAGGGCGGCAGCGAAGGCGGCAAGGTGGCCAGCGCGCCCAGCAGAGTGAACGAAGCGAACACCGACCAGTGGCTCTCGGCTGGAGTGCCGTCGTCGCCGGCTCGGCGGGCCGCGCGGATGGCCGTCACTGCCATGCCCGCAAACACCGCTGACAGCTCAGCGACCAAGTCCCAGCCGCTCACACGCCAACTTCCGCCCCCGCTGCCGACGATCAACACAACGCCGATCAGGGTCAGCACCAGCGCAGGCACGGCGTGCCGACGCGGACGCTCCTTGAGCAGGGCCCAGCTGAATAGCAACGACCAGACCGGCGACGTGTAGTTGAGCAAGGTGGCCCGGCCGACG
Organism: Myxococcales bacterium; assembly: GCA_003142855.1. Classification (GTDB taxonomy): domain Bacteria; phylum Myxococcota_A; class Polyangia; order Fen-1088; family Fen-1088; genus Fen-1137. The sequence goes on along the minus strand of PLNW01000136.1, from coordinate 57,092 downwards.
CCCAGTTGCTCGATGCAAGTGAAGTACAGCAGCACAGACGCGCCACCAAAAAGGCCGCGCGCAATCAACCAACGCCAGCGGTGCGGCCGCAATTCGACGCGAAAAACCGTCCACGCGCCCGCCACCGCCAGAATCCCCACACAGAAGCGCACCAGCGCCACCTGCGGCCCCGGGATGCCACGCGAAACCAGCCGCGCCAGCATGGCCATGACTGCGAACAAAATCGCCGACACAAGCAGACTGGCCGAGGCACGTCGGGCTGAGCTTGACTCTGCAGCGGTCGAGCGATCGATGGACGGTTCCGGAAACAAGTGACTCTTTCGCGAAAAGCGGGAAGCCTACACGAAGAGCGGGGCTATCGCCCGAGGACTGTCACGCGACCATCTTGTGCCGTCCCCCATGCGGGGTGACAATGCGTCGGGGGGAAAAATGACCAAGTTTTTGGCAGCGTTTCTGACGATTGGACTGACGAGGTGACCAAACGCCTCATCCAGGTTCACATGCAGATCAAGGAACTGGAACTGCGCTTCCGCGAGGCCGTGAAGCTGGTGCGCATCCCAGCCCGCGCGTAGCCAGGCGATCTGCTAGTCTGTTGATCCATGGGCGACGGAGAGAAAAGCCTTCCTTCTCTCGAAGCGACCATCCTGGTCAAAGGCGCGGCTGAAGCCGAGGCCAGGGTGACTGTCGACTCGCTGGAAGGCACGCGGCTCAAGCACTTCGAGGTCGTCCGTCTGCTCGGCCGCGGAGGCATGGGCGCGGTGTACTACGGCAACGACACCTCGCTGGAACGCCCGGTGGCCATCAAGATCCTGGCGCCCGAACTGGCCCATGACCCGGAGGTGGTCGAGCGCTTCGAGCGTGAGGCGCGCGCGCAAGCCAGGTTGCGCCATCCCAACGTCGCGCAGATCTACTTCATCGGAGAAGATCGCGGCGTTCACTTCTTCGTGATGGAGCACCTGGAAGGGCCAGGGCTGGATTCGCTGCTGGCCCGGCCCGAACCTTTGCCCTGGGCCCAGGCCCTGGAATACACCATTGCCGCGGCCCGCGGGCTGCGTGCGGCCGCGGCGCAGGGCTTCGTCCATCGCGACGTCAAGCCTTCGAACTTGATGCTCGACAACGAAGCGGGCATCAAGATTCTCGACTTTGGGTTGGTCAAGAGCATGCACGGCGACTCGCAGCTCACGCGCGACGGCGCCATCATCGGCTCGCCGCTGTATATGTCGCCCGAGCAAGGACGCGGCGGCACCGTCGATCTTCGCTCGGACATCTACTCTCTGGGCTGCGCGCTTTATCACATGCTGTGCGGCCGGCCGCCCTTCACTGGCCCCTCGCCGGTGGGCGTGATTTCCATGCACGTCACCGACAAGGCCGCGCCGGTGCGCGTGGTCAATCCCAACGTGCCCGAGGTGCTGGCCCGCATCGTCGAGCGCATGATGGCCAAGGAGCCCGCGGATCGCTTTGCCAACTACGACAATCTTCTGGCGGCGCTGGAAGGGGCACGGGCCGACCGACGCGAGCTGTCCGGGTTTCGTACGCGCGGGATCGCGCTGGCCATCGACGCTGTTCTGCTGTCAGTGGTTGGGTACTTCACCGGCCTGTGGGTTCTGGCGGCAGCGTTCGCGTACTTCGTGCTCTTCCACCGCCTGCTGGGACAAACCCCGGGAAAGTGGCTGCTTGGGATTCGCGTCGAAAATGCGACGGAAGGCAGGATTTCGTGGAAGGCAGCCCTCATTCGCTTCCTGGTTTTTGCCTGGGGCCCACTGGCCTGGACGATCCTCGCCGTGATCGTCTATTCCTTGCACCGCGATCAGCACGTGTCCTTTCACCTGGCCAGTCTGACCCTGTCGCAACTCGCGTTACCAGCGATCTACATCGCGGTGGCGACCGTGATCCTGGTCGCGTACTTGGCCGGCTTCCTATTGGTAGCCTTCCATCCCCGACGGCTGGCCCTGCACGACATCTTGGCGCGCACAGAGGTTCGCTTCAAAGCGCGGCCGCCGGCCGAACAAGTGGTGGAGGCCGTGAAAGCGACGACGTTTACTCGGCGTCCGCGCTAGCGCCGTTGGCGCGCGCAGAGCCGTTCTTTCCCGCACGCTTGGCCGCACGAGCCGGCTTGCTTGCGGCGTGGCCCGAAGCGGCCTCGCGCAAGGCCTCGGCCCGGTCGGTGCGCTCCCAGGTGAACTCAGAGTCGGTGCGGCCGAAGTGACCGTAGGCCGCAGTCTTGCGGAAGATGGGACGGCGCAGATCCAGCTCGCGGATGAGGGCGCCGGGGCGCGCGTCGAAGTTGGCCTGCACCAGCTCGGACAGGCGGTCGTCGGGCAGGGCGCCGGTGCCGAAGCTCTGCACCAGCAGCGACACCGGCTCCGCCACGCCAATGGCGTAGGCTAGCTGCACCTCGCAGCGACGGGCCAGACCCGCAGCCACAACGTTCTTGGCGATGTAGCGCGCGAAGTAGCAGGCGGAGCGATCGACCTTGGAGGGATCCTTGCCCGAGAAAGCGCCGCCACCGTGGCGACCCATGCCGCCGTAGGTGTCGACGATGATCTTGCGGCCGGTGAGGCCCGAGTCGCCCATGGGACCGCCGACAACGAAGCGACCGGTGGGGTTGATGAAGTACTTGGTCTTGCCCGACACCAGGCGGCCGGGCAGCACCGGCTTGACGACTTCCTCCATCACCACCTCACGCAAGGTCTTGTACTTCACGCTCTCGCTGTGCTGGGTGGAAATGACGACGGTATCGATGGCGACCGGCTGGTTCTTCTCGTCGTAGCGAATGGTGACCTGGCTCTTGCCGTCGGGACGGAAGAAATCCACGATGCGCTTCTTGCGCACGTCGGCCAGACGCTTGGCCAGCTTGTGCGCTAGCATGATGGGCGCCGGCATCAGCTCGGGCGTCTCGTCGCAGGCGTAGCCGAACATCATGCCCTGATCGCCCGCGCCCTGCTCGTCGTGGGTGTACACGCCGTGGCCATCCACTCCTTGCGCGATGTCAGGCGACTGGCGCTCGACCGCGACCAGCACGCCGCAGGTCTTCCAGTCGAACCCCATCGACGAATCCTCGTAGCCGATGCCCTTGACCACGTCGCGCACGATGGCCGGAAACTCGACCTTGGCGGTGGTGGTGATCTCGCCGGCCACCATGACAAAGCCGGTCTTGGTCAGGGTCTCGCAGGCCACCCGGCAGGTCTTGTCTTCGGCAATGATGGCATCGAGCACGCCGTCCGACACTTGGTCGCACAGCTTGTCAGGATGGCCTTCGGTCACACTCTCGGACGTGAACAGGTACTCAGACATACGGCTTGTCTCCAATAGTCGGTTTCGGGGCGAAGGCGCAAGTCTCCCAGCCGATACCCGATCCGTCAACGGAGATAGTGAGCCCCCACTAGCCGCAGGAGGTCTTGGCCGTGGCCGGAGCGATCATCGCTGGCCACATCGCGGCGGACATCGCAAGGCTAGCTGCCGCCTGGGGCGACGATCCCCTTCGCCGGGCGGGTTTAGCACCCGGGTTTCGCACCCGCATACAACAACCTGGTGATATTCCACCCAGGTGACCAGTGGCGCTGCTGGTCGAAAAAGGAAACGGGGTTTCGTCGCGATCGAGGGTGAGTTTGGCTTGCCGAACCGAGTTCGCTGGATTGGTGCCTGAGACGTATTCAGACCTGCATCATGACGGGTTCCGTCAGGTCCGCGCAAGAACGCAGTGGACGCCGGGCCAGCGCAGGCCAAGAATTGGGACAGACGCCATGACCTTCCAAGACAGAATCGTTCGTGATCCGGAGATCTGCGGCGGACAGCCGGTTGTGCGTGGGACGCGCGTGCTGGTGCGGACCATCCTTGGTTATCTCGCACATGGTGAGCCTGCGGCCGCGATCCTGGCCGACTTTCCCAGCCTGACCGAGGAAGATGTCCGCGTCGTTGTCGCGTTTGCCGCGGCCTCCGCCAGTGAGGATCTTCCCGCCCCGACCCCGGCTCCCCACGAGGTCAAGGTCGCGTGAAGATCAAGCTTGACGAGAACATTCCGCATACCGTTCGTCGCCGCCTCGCTTCTCTTGGATTGGATGCGGACACGGTGCGGGACGAGGGACTCGGTGGGCGGCGCGACGCGGACGTCTGGGCCGCGGCCCAGACGGAGCGGCGTTTTCTGGTCACGCAGGATCTCGATTTTTCTGACCGGAGGAGATTTGCGCCTGGAACACATTGCGGGTTGCTGCTGGTCAGGCTTCCTGACAGCGAGCAGTGGAGGATTGGAGACTACGTGACCGCATGGCTATCGAGTCCAGACGCCGCGACATGGGCCCGCTGTTTCGTAGTGGCGACGCCCACAAAGGTACGGGTCAGGCGCCCACCAGGATCATCGACACCGCCATAGCCCGACCAGTACAGCAGGGCGAGCGAGAGCGTTGCGACCTGGAAGTCCTTGCTGTCTTGACAGCAACATTTGCGAGCATCATGATGCAGTGATGAGGACGACGGTGACGCTGGACAAGGATGCAGAGCAACTGTTGCGTCTGGCCATGCACAAGCGTCGCAAGTCCTTCAAGGAAACCCTCAACGACGCGATCCGCACCGGGCTCGGCGCAACGCCATTGCCCAAGAATCGTCCGCGTTTCGTGATCAAGGCTCGGCCCATGGGGTTGCGCCCTGGCATCGATCCCGCCGGCCTCAACAAGCTGGCTGACGAACTGGAAGCCGACGGTATCGTGGCAAAAGGCCTGGACAAGTAGATGATCGTCCCCGACATCAACCTGCTGCTCTACGCCTACGATTCCGATTCGCCTTTCCACGGCAAGGCGACGGCATGGTGGCAGGCGTGTCTGTCGGGTGATGACCCCGTCATCATGCCCGAGGTCGTGGCCTTCGGTTTTCTTCGCGTCAGTACCAACCCCCGTGCCTTTCGTCACCCCATGACCGCCGGGGAGGCAGCCGCGCACGTCAGATCTTGGTTGGAGCAACCGGTGGTGAGGGTTCCGGAATCGGCGCCTGACCACATCGAGCGCGTGCTGGGACTGCTCACCGGCCTCGGCATCGCGGGCAATCTGGTGACCGATGCGCAGATCGCCGCGGTTGCCCTCGAACACGATGCCGTTGTTCACACGACCGACGCGGATTTCATCCGTTTTGGGGGCCTGCGATGGCTCAACCCACTCACCGGCGCCGGACCGACACCCTCACGCCGACATCGCTGAACCACCGCACCCAACACGCGTTGCCCTGTGCTAGCCTTGGCTAGTCGTGGAACAGCTCAAGAAGTCCCGGCGGTCCGGTGTCGAGCACCTGGTCAGGTTCGCCAAAGAGCTGCCTGCGCCGTCCCCGCGTGAGATCTATCGGCGGCTTGAGGAGCTGGGCTACCGCGGCCAGAACGAAGCGCGCCGGGCGGTGGCGCTCATGGCCTACCGCCACGTCCGCCGCATCAAGCGCATCTATGTCGACGGGATCAAGCGCGAGCACCTTCTGCCCAAGACCAACACCCTGCTCATTGGACCCACCGGGTGCGGAAAGACGTTTCTGGTCGAGTTGCTGTTCCAGCAGATCCTACACCTGCCCACTGTCATCATTGACATCACCACCTATTCGGAAACGGGCTATGTGGGCCAGGATCCGAGCACCATCCTCACCCGCCTTCTGCACGCGGCCGACGACAATCCCCTGCTGGCTGCCATCGGCATCGTGTGTCTCGACGAGTTCGACAAGATTGCCTCGGGCCAGAACAATGCCGTGTTCGCCGGTGCCGGAACCACCAAGGACGTCACCGGCCTGGGCGTGCAGCGCGAGCTGCTCAAGATGCTGGAGTCATCCGAGGTGGTGGTGCCGCTGGAGATGACCCATTCGACCTTCAACGACCACGTGTTGATGTCGACCGCCGATGTGGCGTTCATCGCCGCCGGGGCGTTTTCCGGATTTCACCAGCTGGCGCGCCGCCGCGCCGCCGGCGATTCCATCGGGTTTGGCCGCACCCCGCTGGGCAGTGGCTCGCCCGACGCGGTGGCCGTCAGCTACACACCCGATGAGGTCGAGCAGGTGGCCAATTTCCAGGCCTACGGCTTTCTCCCCGAGCTGCTGGCGCGCTTCTCACGTTTCGTGCCTTTCCAGGCCCTCGACGCGGCCACTCTGACCGACATCCTGAAATCCAACGTCGTCGATCGCCTGACCCGAGAATTCGAAGACGAGGGTTTCGAACTTCAGATCGAGGAGCCCGTCATTCAGGCCATCGTGGCCGAGAGCCTGAAGCACGAAACCGGTGCGCGCGGCCTGCAACAGGTCCTGACCCGCCACATCGAAGACGCCGCCTTCGAGTCCTTTGCCGAGGCGGCGAACGGCCGCGTGCGCGTGTATCTGGACAGCGGCGCGATCAAGGTGGAGGCCGATGTGCAGGGGCAACGGTCGAACGACGACAAGCCCAGCGAGCCGAGCCCGGAGGAGAAGCCGGCGTAGGCGACCTGCGGGCGCCACAGCGGGGCTTCGCTACTGTCCTTCGTGCGGCCGGAAGTCTTCCACCAAGGCTTCCATCGCGGCCCAGATGTGTGAGACGTCACTGGAGTAGATGAGCAGGTTGCGCTTGGCGCCGCGAATGTCGGCGACCTGGCGGGCGAGCTCCGCTTCCTTGCGGAAGCCCAGTCGCTCGAAGGTCTTGCGTGCGGCCGACTGGCTCTCCACAAAGTACGCCACCATTTTCTCCAGTCCCAGATCGATGGCCAGCTTGACCACCCCGGCGGCCAGAGCGTAGCCAAGTCCCTTGCCCCGGCGATCAGAGGCCACGCTGAGCCGGATCTCGCCCACGTGGCGGCTCCAACCGTGCAGGTTGCGATGCAAGGTTGCCTCGCCGCAGATGCGGCCGTCGGCGCGCGCCACTAGGCTGGTGGCCGCACCAGCCTCCAGTTTGGCAAGAAACCGCGCCAGCCATCCGGGAGTGGTCACGTCGTCCTTTAGCACCAGCCGGTCCTCGTCGGACAGCGAGCGGTAGAAGTCCAGCAGGGCCGGGCCGTCGGCCGCGCTGGCCAGCGCAATCTCGACGCTCGATCCATCCTTCAGCTTGGCAACGTGCGGGAACCCGTCCCTCTCCATGACATCCTCCTCAGGTTGGCGCGACCAGAGCGCGACCGTATTCGTAGCCTTTCATAAGCGCCTTCAAGTTCAGGCTCTCGGTCCCCTTGGGCACGGAATCCAGGACCGCCTTCTCCACCGCATCGATCGACAACAGATTCGTCGAGCCGGTGAAGAAACCCGCCATCACGATGTTGAGCACCAGGCGCCGGCCCAATTCCTCGGCAAAACGCGTGGCCGGAATGCCGAGCGCGCGCGCTGTCGCGGGCAGCTTGCCTTCTGGTTGCACCAGCTCGTTTTCGTACAACACCAAACCGTCGGGCTTGAGCTGCGGGGCAAATTGCACAAACGCGTCCTGTGACAGCAGCACCAGAATGTCCGGGCGCCGCACGTAGGGATAGCCGATGGCCTCGTCGGCCACAATGACCTGCGCGCTGCACGCACTGCCGCGCGCCTCGGGCCCGAATGCCTGGATCAGGGCCGCGTGCCGGCCGCTGTAGATGGCCGCCGCCTTTCCGATGATGGAGCCGCACAGGATGATGCCCTGGCCGCCCAGCCCGCCGACGCGAATTTCCGTTCTAGCCATTTCCGCCTCCCCAGGGCGTGTACTCGGAGCCCAGGACCTTGCCAAAGTGTTCGTTCATGGCGTCCAGCCAGGTCGGCCGTTCGCGGTCCACGAACTTGCCCACCACGATGGGGCCGTTGAAGGTCAGCCCCACCTCTTTGGTGTCGGCGCCGTGCTTGATCACGCTGTTTTCCTTGTAGAACTTCAACTCGTCGGCGCCGTCGCCGCGTTTGTTGCGGCGCTGGTACAACGTCGGACAGGGCGACAGCGCTTCGATGAACACGAAGCCCTTTTTCTTCAATCCCTCCAGCATGGCCTTGGCCAGCTGGCGCACATGAAACACCGTCCAGCGCGCGACATAGGTGGCGCCGCAGGCGTCAGCCAAGAACGGTAGGCTGAACGGGGCTTCAAAGTTTCCGAACGGCATGGTGGTCTGCTTGGCGCCGAGCGGGGTGGTGGGCGCCACCTGGCCGCCGGTCATGCCGTAGGTGAAGTTGTTCACGCAGATCACCATCAGGTCCATGTTGCGACGGGCGGCGTGCATCAGGTGGTTGCCGCCGATGGCGGTCAGATCGCCGTCGCCCGAGTACACGACGACTTTGAGTTTGGGGTTGGCCAGCTTGAGCCCGGTGGCAAAGGGAATCGCGCGGCCGTGCGTGGTGTGGAACGAGTCCAGGTTCATGTAGCCCGCCACGCGGCCGGTGCAGCCGATGCCAGAAACGATAGCGATCTCGTCCAGGTTCATGCCCGATTCAGTGAGCGCGCGGGTGAAACAGTTGACCGTGGTGCCAATTCCGCAGCTCGGGCACCAGATGTGCGGGATGCGCTCCTGGCGCAGGTAGGGCATCACCGGGTTGACGCTGTCGATGTCGCGCAAGAGAGTGTCGTTGCTCATCGGCCCGCCTCCAGGATCGCGGCCACAATCGTCTCCGGCTCGTGCACCGAACCGCCGGCATGCGGGAGGCTGACCACGCGGGCTGCGCCGGCCACTGCGCGCTCGATCTCCAGCACCATTTGTCCCATGTTCAACTCGGGCATGATGAAGACCTTGACCGTCTTGGCCAGCTCGCGCATGCGCTTGGCCGGGAATGGCCAGGCCACCACCAGGCGCAGGTGTCCCACCTTCACGCCGCGCTTGCGCGCTTCCTCGACGGCAGACATGGCGATGCGGGATGTGATGCCGTAGGAAACCACCACCACCTCGGCTCCCTCGACCCCATCCTCGCGCACGTCCATGATCTTATCGGCGTTGTCGCGGATCTTGCCGATGAGCCGCCGCACCAGTTTGTCCTGCGCGACCGCGTTCATGGCCGGGTAGCCACGCTCGTCGTGGGTCAGCCCGGTCACGTGGATGCGGTAACCCGCGCCCGCCTTGGTCATCTCGGGCACGGGATCGTCGTCGGTGGTGGCAAACGCGCGATACTCATCCTTGGGCTTGTGGGTCCACTTGCGCGGGACCACCTTGATTTCAGAGGCGGGCGGGATGGCCACGCGCTCGACCATGTGGCCGACCACCTCGTCCATCATGAACATGACCGGGCAGCGGTAGATCTCGGACAAGTTGAAGGCCTTGATCATCAGGTCGAAACATTCCTGGGGCGAGTTGGGCACGATGGCGATGATCTCGTAGTCGCCGTGGCTGCCCCACTTGGCCTGCATCATGTCGGCCTGACCGGGCAGGGTGGGCAATCCCGTGGAAGGGCCGCCGCGCTGAACGTCGACCCACACGCCCGGGGTTTCGGTGATGGCAGCCAGACCGATGTGCTCCATCATCAGAGAAAAGCCCGGGCCCGAGGTCACGCTCAACGACTTCTGCCCGCCCCACACTGCGCCCTGCACGGCAATGCTGGAGGCCAGCTCGTCTTCCATCTGAATGAAGATGCCGCCCACCATCGGGATGCGCGCGGCGAAACGCTCCACCACCTCGGTCGACGGCGTGATCGGGTAGCCCGCGACAAAGCGACAGCCAGCGGCCAGGGCGCCTTCGCAGGCGGCGTGGTCGCCATCCATGAAATGAATGCCAGTCAGCACACCCTTGGGGTCAGCGGGCTCGGGGTCTTGCGCCCGGGGTCCGGCGGCCGGCTTGGGCACGGCGGCTGGGGCGGTCGGCGGGCCCTTGGCCTGGCGTGCATCGATGTCTCTCCAACGCTCGCCGTAGATGGCGAAGTCAGGGCAGTACAGGCCACACAGGTCGCAGCCGCTGCAGTCTGCGGGCCGAGCCAGGATGGGGAAGTGATACCCTTTGGCGTTGAAGTCCTTGGTGAACTCCAGGCAATCGGTGGGACAGAAGTCGATGCAGAACGAGCAACCCTTGCAAATCTCGGGACGGACAAACACCGTCCCCTTACCCTGGCGCTCTGGGTTAGTCGGATTCATGCGCTCTCCTGCAGGTCGCAATCAACAGCTACCACGGGATTTCGCTGAGGACGAGCAAATAGGGACTGCATGAGTCTTGTTTATACCATACCGTTGCGCGCAGAGATGTGCTAGGAAGCATCGGATGTTTGGTCTTATCCCATTTTTCCGATCGACGATCGGAAAGAAGGTACTGATGGCGGTGTCGGGGGTGTTCCTCTTTGCTTTTTGCGTCGAGCACGTCACCGGGGCTCTGCTCTTCTTCAAAGGGCCACACACCATCAACGGGTACGGCCGCCTGCTGCATTACTCGGCGGCCCTGGTCTGGTCCTTTCGTGTCGGCCTGATCCTCGCGGCCGTCGTCCACGTCACCTTCGCGACCTTGCTCTACTTTCAGGAACTCGCGGCCCGTCCCGTGGGCTACCGAAACCGTCGCTACCTGCGGGCGAGCTATGCGGCCCGCACCATGAAGTACTCGGGGCCGTTCTTGCTCGCCTTTGTGATCTTTCACCTGGCCCACCTCACCTGGGGCTACAACGTGGTGCCTGGCCGATTCATCGAAGGCGACATCTACGCCAACATGCTCAACGGTTTTCGCACCGGCTGGGTGGCGCTGGTCTACGTGGCTGCGGTGAGTTTGCTGGGGCTGCACTTGCTGCATGGCGCGCACAGCATGTTCGAATCTCTCGGGCTGCGCCACCGTCGGGTGGAATCGCTGCTCTTTGGCTTCGCCCGCGTCGCCGCGGTCGCTATCTCGGTCGGTCTGGCTCTGGCTCCAGCGGCGGTGTTCTTGCGCATGGTCGGGGGGTAAGGACCCATGGAACTCAAAGCCAACCTTCCCTCTGGGCCGCTTGCCAGCGCGTGGGAGCGCCACCGCTTCGAGCTCAAGCTGGTCAACCCGGCCAACAAACGCCGCTACCAGATCATCGTGGTGGGCTCGGGCCTGGCCGGTGCCTCCGCCGCCGCGTCGCTGGGCGAGCTGGGCTACAACGTGCGCTGCTTCTGCTACCAGGACAGCCCGCGCCGCGCGCACAGCATCGCCGCGCAAGGGGGCATCAACGCCGCCAAGAACTACCAGAACGACGGCGACAGCGTGCAGCGCCTGTTTTACGACACCATCAAGGGGGGCGATTTCCGCGCGCGCGAGCACAACGTCTTCCGCCTGGCCGAGATCTCGAACCACATCATCGATCAGTGTGCGGCCCAGGGTGTGCCTTTTGCGCGCGAGTACGGTGGACAGCTCGCCAACCGTTCTTTTGGCGGCGCGCAGGTGTCGCGCACTTTCTATGCTCGTGGTCAGACCGGGCAGCAGCTCCTCTTGGGCGCGTACCAGGCGCTGTCGCGCCAGATCGCCACAGGTCAGGTCAAGATGTTTGCGCGCACCGAGATGCTCGACCTGGTGGTCGTCGACGGTCGAGCCTGCGGAATCGTGACCCGCAATCTGGTGTCCGGCGCGATCGAGACGCACGCCGCAGACGCCGTCATTCTAGCCAGCGGCGGCTACAGCAACGTTTTCTACCTGTCGACCAATGCCAAGGGCTGCAACGTGACCGCCACCTGGCGCGCGCATAAACGCGGGGCTGGATTCGCCAACCCTTGCTTCACCCAGATTCACCCCACGTGCATTCCGGTCACCGGCGATCACCAGTCCAAGCTCACGCTTATGAGCGAGTCGTTGCGCAACGACGGCCGTGTGTGGGTCCCGCTGCGCGCCGGCGACCAGCGCCCGCCCGCCCAGATCCCGGAGCCCGAGCGCGACTACTACCTGGAACGCCGTTACCCCAGCTTTGGCAATCTGGTTCCGCGCGACGTGGCCAGCCGTGCTGCCAAGGCGGTGTGCGACGAGAACCGTGGCGTCGGGCCAGGCGGCCGAGGCGTGTTTCTGGATTTCTCCGACGCCATTTCACGCCAGGGCGAGGCGGTGGTGCGTGAGCGCTACGGCAACCTGTTCGACATGTACGAGCGGATCACGGCGGAGAACCCCTACAAGGTTCCCATGCGCATCTACCCGGCCGTGCACTACACCATGGGCGGGCTGTGGGTCGACTATGATCTGATGTCCACCATCCCGGGCCTGTTCGTGCTAGGCGAGGCGAATTTTTCGGATCACGGGGCCAACCGACTGGGCGCCTCGGCGCTGATGCAGGGACTGGCCGACGGCTACTTCATTATTCCCTACGCCATCGGAGGCTACCTGGCCGGAAGCAAGGCGGGGTCGGTGTCGGCTGACAAGCCGGAATTCGCCGCGGCCAAAGCGCAAGTAAACGAGCGGACCAACCGGCTGCTGGCCCGCAAAGGTAAGCGAACCGCGACTTCGTTCCATCGCGAGTTGGGCAAACTGCTGTGGGAGAATTGCGGAATGGCGCGCACAGCGGCCGGGCTCAAGCAAGCCCTCGCTCGCATTCCCGAATTGCGCGATCAATTCTGGCGCGAGGTCATGGTGCCCGGCGGACAGGAAGAGCTGAATCAGTCGCTGGAAACCGCGGGCCGCGTGGGGGATTTTCTCGAACTCGCCGAGTTGCTGTGCCGGGATGCGCTTCTGCGCGAGGAATCTTGCGGCGGGCACTTTCGCCAGGAGCATCAAACCCCCGACGGTGAAGCCCGGCGCGACGACGTGCATTTTGCCCATGTGGCGGTGTGGGAGCACAAGGGCGAGGGCCAAGAACCCGTCCGCCACACCGAGCCGCTCAGCTTCGAGAACGTCCACCTCGCGCAGCGGAGCTACAAGTGACCATGAATCTCGTGCTGATGGTCTGGCGGCAAGAGAACGCGCGTGCGCACGGCCACATGCAGAGGATCGAGGCCAAGGACATCAGCCCGGACATGTCCTTCCTGGAAATGTTGGACGTGGTCAACGAACGCCTGACCGTGGCGGGGCAGTCGCCCATCACCTTTGACCACGACTGCCGCGAAGGGATCTGCGGGTCGTGCGGCATCGTGATCAACGGCGTGCCCCACGGCCCGCAACCAGGCACCACGACCTGCCAGCTGCACATGCGCCATTTCCGCGACGGCCAGGTCATCGTCATCGAGCCCTTCCGCGCGCGTGCCTTTCCCGTGATGCGCGACCTGATGGTCGACCGCACCGCCTTTGACCGCGTGATCGCGGCCGGCGGTTTCATCACTTCGCCCACTGGCAGCGCGCCTGACGGCAATGCCATCCTGGTTTCCAAGGGCGCGGCAGACGCTGCCATGGATGCGGCTGCCTGCATCGGGTGCGGGGCATGCGTGGCCGCGTGCCCCAACGCCTCGGCCATGCTGTTCGTGGGCGCCAAGGTGTCGCACCTGGGCCTTCTGCCTCAGGGCCAGCCCGAGCGCTGGTCGCGCGTGCACGCCATGGTGGCGGCCATGGACGCCGAGGGCTTTGGCGGTTGCACCAACTTCCTCGAATGCGCGGCCGTCTGTCCCAAGAACGTATCGCCCGACTTCATCGGCCGCCTCAACCGCGACCTCATCGGAGCCGTGTTCTTGGCCCGGCCTCGGGTGGCCACCACCGACGCTGGCTAGGGGCGGCTCTGATTCTTGCGCGAAAACGCAAGAAATGCGGAATTGGCTGATACTGTGTCTCTCCACGGACATCCAACTAGCAAGTAAGCACGACGTATCCAAACCAACAGGGGGGCCCCATGACACCTTGTATCCAGTGCAAGTACGAGCTTGCTCCTGATTTTCGTTTCTGCCCGCGTTGCGGCGTCCCGTCAGCCAAGAACATTCCCGACCAGTACCTGCTGGCGAGACGGGCCATGGAAGGGCGCATGGAGGGCGGCCCGGTGGGGCCTGCCATCGAGACCCTGTTGAAGGCCTACGACCTGGGCCTGCGCGACGCGCACGTTCTGTGCGGTCTGGGCATTCTCTACTACCGCCTCGGCGATATCGGGAAGGCGACCACGTACCTGGAAGAGGCCATCGCGCTGAAGCCGAATTTTCCTGAGGCACTCTACGACCTGGCGCTGACGTACTATCGCGGCGGCCAGATCCACAAGACCATCGCAACGATGGAGCGGTGTCTGAAGTTGAGCCCCGACTATGCGGCGGCTCACTATTGGATTGGTATCGCCAACTACCATCTGGGGCGCCAGCAGAAGGCCATCGAGTCCTTCCTGCGCGTGGTCGAGCTCAACCCGGCGGCCAAGGTCGCCAACTACCACTTGGGCGTGAACTTCGCGTCGCTAGGCCAGTACGACAAGGCCATCCACCACTTCAAGTTGGTGGTGGAGAACTGCCCGGAGGACGAGGCTGCGTTCTATCACCTGGGCATGGCCTACTACGAGTCGAACAAGATCCCGGAGGCCACCCAGGTCTTCAAGCACTGCGTGGAACTGGACCCCGGCGACCGGCGCGCGGCGCAGATGTTGGAGATGCTGACCAACGTTCCTGGCGTGTAGTAGGGGCGACCTGCGGTCGCCCGACCTGCGGTCGCCCGACCTGCGGTCGACCCAGTTCACGAAAACAGGGGCTGCAACTGCGCGGCCGTGGTACGCGCAAAGGCGCGCACGGTTTCTTCGCCGGTCAGGGTGGATATTTCGTCGATTGACCGCTTGGCCGGCAGGTGTGGGATCTGTCCGGTCAGTGCCCCGTGTCCCAACAGGCCGACGAACGAGAACAGGAAGCGCTCGCGTTCACTGTTGGGCAGAAAGTCGAGGCAGCGCAGAATCGCGGCCGGTTTGACCTTGTCCCAGCGGCCAGGATAGCCCTGATCAGCGAGCCATTGCCCGACACTGAGCGCGGCGTCGACCAAGTCCTGGCGTTGTGTCGCGTCGGCGTCGACCGCCCCGGCCAGTTCATCGGCCAAAGTCATGGCGACGATTCGTTGCGGGGCCATCTCGACGGTGATTACGGCAGACGGCCTGCGCTTGCGGAAAGGAATGAATTGGGAACGGAATCGGCGGCGTTTCTTGCACATGCCTTGGTTGTCGGACGCCGGCCGAGGAAGTTGCTACTTGCCGAAGAGCAGGGGCCGGTATTCGGGCTGGATGCGCAGGTTGTTCTCGAACAGGAGGTAGTGCAGTTGCAGCAGGTCGAGCGAGTCCGCCTGCAGGTCGTGCACACGACACATCTGGCTGACCAGATCTTGGTTGCTGTCGAACTGGCGATACAAGATGCGGGCCACGCGGTATTCGGACAGATCGTAGAAGCCGTCCCGGTCGTGCGGGATGCCCAGGCTGCGTAGGATGCGGGAGAAGCTGCGCGCGTTGGGCCGCATGAGCTGGATCAGCACCCCGTTAGCCACCTGTCCCCAGAGACTGGCTTCCGCGCCCGGTGCAAACAGGCGTCGCACCGCCGCCTCATCGAGTTCTTTCCACAGCGTTGCGAGCACGCGCTGGATCTCCTTTGCCGCGCGCTCATCGTCGGCCTCCACCGCTACCGGCCCGACCGCGCGTGCCCGCCGGGCCGCGCGCATGAGAGCCAACAGCCCGGCCGGAGAGACGCTCTCGCAAAGAAAGCCGGGCCAGTTTCGTTTGTGCTGATGCTCGCTCGACAGGAAGGTGGCGGCCACGTAGTTGAAAAACTCGCGCACTGCCTGCTCGCTGCCTAGCTGGCGCACCAGGGCTGGCGCAAAATGAAAGGTGGGGCCGACGATGTCGAGTGGGCCGCGGCCGCGACGCCCGAGCGTAGACAGCGAGCGCTGGTCGCCGCAGGTGTGCTTGCCATCGACACAGAAGACGCGCGTGGCAGTGGTGACCGCAGCCTGCTCGTGCCGGGCCTGCAAGCCGAGGGCGTCGACCCGGCGCAAGGTGGTGCTGATGGTGCGCGCGTTCGCGAAGGCGTTGCCAAGAAAGAGATAGAAGGTTTGGCGGTCAGGGGGCGGGTCGCGCTGCTGGTCGGCCCAGTCCAGGTAGCGGCGGTAGTAGTCGAGCGCGGAGTGCGTGCGGAAAGGCACCCGACAGTGCGCCAGGTTGGTGTCGTCGAAGGAAGGGAAATCGTTCCAGCCGGGTTGGAAACCGGCCGACAGCATGGCGCGCAGGTCGGCGGGCGCCATGCGCGGGATACTGTACGAGCGCCAGCGCACGCGCGCGTTCTCGTCGCGGCCTGCGTTCAGGGCGGCCATGCTACGGGCAATCGTGCGCGCCCGGCTCGGGTGAATGTTGATCTCGGAGCAGACGAACCACAGGTTTCGGATTCCGTGCGACGCCAGCGTCGCCATGTCCTGCTCGACCGCGGACCAGTTCCGGTAGTGTACGCGGCGGCCCTTGACCGCCGGCTCGTTGCAGAAGTAGCAACGAAAAGGACAGCCGCGCGCGATCTCCACTGGAACCGCGGCCATGGTGCCCTCAAGCAGAGAACGCTCCCCGTAGAAACGAATGAGCTCGTCAACCAACTCGTCGGTGTATTCGGGTCCGTTGAACGGGGGATAGAAGACGCGCGGGTTGGCGTGAAAGGTGCGACCCCGTCGGTAAATCAGGTTAGGCACTTGGTGGAGGTCGCGGCGGGCCAGCACATCGGCGAAACGCGCGAAGAATCCGTCGGGTTCGCCCTGGACCCCGAAGTCCACTTGCAAGCGCGCGGCGGTTTGCAGCGGGTGGGCAGAGAAGCCAAAGCCGCCGGCCACGATGGGGGCTCGGGTCAGCCGGCGAA
The DNA here is from genome assembly GCA_003142855.1 of Myxococcales bacterium. Taxonomy (GTDB): domain Bacteria; phylum Myxococcota_A; class Polyangia; order Fen-1088; family Fen-1088; genus Fen-1137. Next base: position 40,555 of record PLNW01000136.1, on the reverse strand, counting down.
TCTCGCCCACCAGCGCGCGGGTGTCCTCGACAGGCAGAAAGTACTTGGACGGATCGCCCGAGGGCGGCGGCGGATAGTCCGATTCCACGACCGAATCCGCCTGCCGCAAGTGCAAGCCAATCATGCGCGGCCGGTGCCGCCGAATGAGCCTGGTCAGGTGAAGGCGGATCTGTTGTCGATTGAGTCGCACAAAATCGAAGCGTACGACCGTGAGACCGAAGTGGCGCGCCAGGGCCGAGACCTGCACGAACGCGTAGGGGTAGACCGCCTTGTCAGGCAGGTTCGAGGCGTTGAGCAGAAGAAAATCCACTGCATCGGCAGTGCGGGGCGCGTTTCCGCGCAAAGGCCCACACGAGCCGGTCGCCATGGTTGATATCCGCAAAGGCACTCGAAGGTCAGGACGCACGATACCACCGCGAGCAGCCGGGACAAACGGGATCAGGCCACACCCCTTTCAAGGTCATGACGCGGAACCTGCCGAATCGAGACCCGTCCGTATTGCGGGATCGTCCACGACCGCGATTTCGGCAAGGTCCGTGAGATACTCATACTGGGCTGATTACTCTCGCGATGTTGAAACGTCGCGAGAGTCGCGCGTGAATTGGATCGCCAGTGGGCCGTTGTCTGGCGCGGGGTGGTGCAGAGCGGCCTCGACGTGGAGAAGTATCGGGCGTAGCGCGCCCGGTCTGTCCACCGCTTTGCGGGGGGCACGCCCCGAAGAGGACGCGACATTCAAGGCACCGGCCAAAGCCTACGGTTGCGGCCTCGTTGACCAGCGCCTCTACTGGGCGACTTGCGCCAGCAGGGCACGCGCCAGCAGTGCGATGGCGAGCTGATACAGACCGTCAGCGTGTCCGCGGCCGCGGGCGCGATTCTTGGTGGCGCTTGTGGCTCTGGCATTTTCGCGGGGAAGTCACTCGGCGGCGGCTCGTCACCGACGGAGAATGCGCGAGATAGCGCTCGCAGACAGTAATCTTCCTGACGAACCGTCAAGATTGTGACAACTCAGCGACGATGCGTCTTCCAGGCGCAATGTGGCAATCATATCAGGCTGTAATTGCTGCTATTTTTGATGCCACGTTGCGAAAATCGTCAAGAATCTGACGATCCGTCAAGAATCTGTCTTGCTGGATGCGCCTTTTTGAGACACGATTCTCTCGACCGGCGTATTTCTGCCGGCAGTAGGAGTTCCACCATGAAGAAGACATCCGGCATCAAGGTGAAATCCCGAGTACGCAGTGGCGGAGGCAAGTGGCCCAGGTAGTCGCCACGCAGGATTTCCACCGAGCGCCGCCTCCGGGCGGCGTTTCGCATTTTGGGGGTCAATTCCCAGAAGCAGCCAGCTCGCGTGCGAGGTCCAGGATGCGGCGGTGTTCGGGGATGCGGGTCAGGAAAGATTCTCGCATTGCGGGATCGTCGATGGCCTCAGCCGAGGCGAGAATGCGGCCGGCTGCCTTGTTCAGAACCTCCCGGGCCGCGGTCGTGTCTCCAACCGCGATCAGGCACTCGGCCAGGGCCAATCGTATCGTCGCCTCGCCGTCATCGACCACGCCGACGCTCTCAAGCTGGGCATAGGCGTCGCGGGAACTGACCAGCGCCTCTGCTGGGCGACCCTGCGCCAGAAGGGCACGAGCCAGCAGTGCGATCGCGAAGGGTCGGACTGAGAGCACAGGCTCCCAGGTTGTCACGGCGGCACGAGCGTAGTGCTCGGCGCGCGCATAGTCGGCCGCCAGGTACTCGGTCACCGAGAGATACGCCTCTGCGTATCCCTGGAAGCGTCGATCGCTCTGAGCGCTCGTCATAGCCACGGCCCGCTCGCCGGTAGCCCGTGCCTCGTCAAGAAATCCCTGGTACGCGAGAATGTTGGTGAGACCCTGCAGAGCGCCCCCGAGGATGACTTTGATGCCCAGCTTCTGAGCCGTAGCCAGAATCTGCCGCATGGACGCTTCGGCTTCCTCGAGTTGTCCGACCTCAAGGAGGCTGATTGCGAGGTTACCGAGACCCTCACAGGAGGATCGCCGGTCGCCTATGCTTTCGTAGTAGTCGGCGGCACACTTGAAGGCCGCGACTTGCTCGGCTCGCTTGCCTCCGTTCGATGCGAGATGCGCCCTCAGGCTCTCGGCCCGTCCGCGGAGAATCGGCTCGAGCCGTTCCTTCGACTCTTCTAGAAGCGCCAGGGTGCGTTCGCGCACCTCGTTGTCGCCGCCGACGGCCAGGTAGGCGGTCGCGTTCACCATGCAGTCGAGCCAGGGATTCAGCAGTTCAGGCGCTGCTGGCCGCTCCAGGTCGCGGAATAGCGTGGCAACCTCGTCATACTTGGCTTGTGGACCAAGCCCGTTAAAGAGACCACTCAGAGCACCCAATCTGATCCGAGCGTCGCTGGAGGACAGTGCCTCTCGTGCTGCTCTCTCCGCTTCTGCGTATTCGCCCAGCCAGTACCTCGCCTGCGACTCGATCACCCGCATGGCACACAATTCCTCGCCCGCGGCGCCCAGATTCACGGCTCGCTCGATGCGCGCCAGGGTTTCCGCCAGGTCGTCTGCGTCGAGCGACTGCTGGGCTGCCACTGCCAGCCAGCGAATGGCGCGCGACTTTTCGCCTGCGCGTTCGAAGTGGTCGGCCAGCACGATGCCCTGGCGCTCGCCAGCTTGTTCCAGGTATTGCCCGGCCAGCAGGTGGCCCAGCCGCTTTTCCGACGGGGGCAGCATCTCATAGGCTGCCTGCCGTAGCAGCGCGTGCCGAAAGGCGTACTCGCGCAGGTCAGCGGTTGGCCGCGAAAACAGAATCTCCCGCTTGGTCAAGATCTCTAGCCAACGGTCCACGTCCTTGCGCCGGTCTTCCTCGACCAGGGCCTTGACCCCGGCAGGCCGAAAGGTCTGGCCAAAGATGCTGCCTGCGCGCAAGACCAACTTGGCGTCGGCGCCAAAGATGTCGAAGCGCGCCTGCACCATACCCAGCACCGTGTCGGGCAGGTTGCTGTCGTCGCCCACCTTGCCCCCGTCGCGCACCACGCGCAGCAATTCCTCCAGGTAGAACGGATTGCCCTGTGCGCGGTCCACGATCCAGCGCGCATCCGCCTCGGGCAGCTTGCCCACCACATGCTCGATCATGCGCTGACTCCAGCGCTGTGACAGAGGCGCCAGATTGATCCGCTGCGGGTTGCGCTCTCGCCACACGCCAGGGAAGCGCCGGTCCACCTCGGGCCGCGCCAGGGCCAGCACCATGAACGGTTTCTCCGGCAGCACGCGCAGGGCCGCGTCTACGAAATTCACGCTGGGCGTGTCGCCCCAGTGCAGGTCCTCCAGCACCAGCAACACCGGATGGTGATTGCACTCGGCCTCTAGCCAGTCGAGCCAGGACAGGAGCATCTGGTCGGCCATCAGGCGCGGGTCTCGTCGGGCCGCGCGCAGGGGCAGCAGATCTTCGTCGGGAAATGGCAAGAGGGCCATTTCGCCGAGAAAGGCGGCGATGCGCGGAACGTCCTTGGCCGGCAAGAAGCGCGAGGTGTGCGCCAACAAGCGCTTGCGTTGCACTGGCTCGGGCTCGGCGCCGGTGATGCCAGCGGCTGCCAGCAGGGCAGGGCCCAGCAAGGCAAACGGCGCGGCGTCGCGCATGGGATCGCCGCGGCCCACCAGCAATTCATAGGTGCGGCCGTGGCGCTGGATGCGGTCGCAGAATTCGTGGCGCACGCGCGACTTGCCACCGCCCGCGGCCGCGGTCATGAGCATCGCGCGCGCGGCAGGCTCGTCGCAGGCTTCGTCCCACAGGGCCTCCAGAAGATCGATCTCGCGGTCGCGTCCGAAGCACGGGACGGCCATGCCCATCAAGGTGCGCGGGGCTTCGCGGATTCCTTTTTCGAACAGCAAGCGCGCGGCGCCGTCGGGCAGCGGCTGGATTTCGAAGCGGGTTTCCAGCAGCCGGGCCGTGAGACCGTCGATGTGGATGGTGCCGGCTGGGGTGGTGGCGAGCAGGTGGCCGGCTTGGTCGATGACGTCGCCCAAGGAAAGCTTGCCGGCCATGTCGGCGCGGCTGGTGCTGATGCCCAGGCTGGCGTCGGGCAGCGCGGCCTTGAGGCGCAAGGCACAGCGCGCGGCCTGCGTGGCTTGGTCGAGTGGCGTGGCCTGCTGATCGTCGGTCAGGGTAATGACCAGCGAGCCGCCGCCCAGCCGCTCCAGCCGCGCGCCGTGGGGTGCGATGGCGTTCTGCAGATCCCCGAGGCCCGCTTCGCTCAGCTCGGAATCAGCAAGTCGTTCGGCCAGGATTCCGGCCAGGTCAGCCGTGCGACCCGGATCGCGTGCGGCGGCTGTCGCGGCTGCGCCGGGGTGTGGCCGCGATACCAGGATGGCGGCCAGCATGCGCTGCTCGCCGGTGGTGACCAGGGACGGGGTTGGCGTGCGGGTCACATAGACCGCGGCAAGATCGCTGGCGGTATCACGGCTGAGGAACTGCCCCGCAATGGCTGCGAGCGCGCGCACGATCTCGTCGGCCCTGGCCGGGCGCTGGTCGGGATTCTTGGCCAGCATGCGAGCGATCAGCGCGACCAGATCGGCCGGGGTTTCGGGTCGCTTGCGGGCCACGTCCACCGAATCGTCGAGGCAGATCTTGGCCATGATGGCGGTGGGCGAGTCGCCGGCAAAGGGCGGCTGGCCGGCGAGACATTCGAAGAGCACGCAGCCCAGGGCGAAGATGTCGGCGCGTCCGTCGACAGTGCTCGCCCCGCGCGCCTGCTCGGGCGCCATGTACAGAGGCGTGCCCAGGGCCGCGCTGGCGCTGGTGATGCGCAGGTTCTGGCGTGGATCGAAAAGGCGGCGCGCGATGCCGAAGTCCAACACCTTGGCCTGGCTGGGATCGCCGCCAGGCAGAAAGACGTTGGCTGGCTTGATGTCGCGGTGGATGACGCCGTGTCGGTGCGCCACGGTCAAGGCCTCGGCCACGCGGCGACCGAGCTGCAGGGTCTCGGAGATGCGCAGCGGCCCGCGCGCCACGCGGTCCTCCAGGGTCTCGCCCTCCAGCCACTCCATCACCAGGTACTGCTCGCCGCGGGCGGTCGAGCCGTGGGCCAGATAGCGCACGATTGCGGGGTGGGCAATCTCGGCCAGCACCAGCGCCTCCTGCTGGAAGCGCAGGGCCTGCGTGCCCTGCGGCTCGCTCACCAGCTTGAGCGCGACAAACTCACCGGTCTTCAGATCCTTGGCCCGATAGACCAGGCCCATGCCGCCTTCGATCGCTTCGCCCTCGACGCGAAAACGATCGCCGTAGGTCTGGGAATGGTCCTCGGCACACACCGCCATGATTCTACAGGCATCTGGCGGGCGCGGCGCAAAGGTCTTCGGGCGCCACACCGTAGGTCGGGTGGCTGGCCCACGCAGACGAAGCACCGCTCCCGACGGAGAAGAGCACGGCTTTTCTTCACTACTGATCTTCCGCCGAGGCGGTTTCTATGGCATAGTTCCTAGGATAGATAGCTTACAACTTTTAAATCTACAAATGCGGAGCCCGCTTCTAGATGCTCATGCGCGCGTTCTGCCTTCCGTTCTCACAACAATCCAGACGACCCTCGCTCTTCATCGCCTTGGCCACGGCCATTGCGAGCGCTGGATTCAGCGCCCCGTCCGCGCAGGCTGCCAGTCGCATCCACTACGCCGACTCAGGCTGCAGTGAGCGCAGCGACTTGCCCGGTTGTGTGAAGAAGACATTCAACACAAAGCTGCAGCCCTACACCGCCAAGTCCTATCCCGACCACGGCCTTGACGATCCCATGAGCGAAGCAGGCCGAAAGGCGCGCGGGCTCTACATCACGCCCATGTACCTGTTCGGCATGGGCGCCGAGCGCACGGCGGCCGCGGTCAGCAAGGCGCACCTCAATGCCGTTGTCATCGACATGAAAGACGACAACGGCAACCTGGTGTACCCCACCCGCATTCCGCTGGGAGAGAAGCAGCGCTATTTACTCATCCAGGATCCGGCGGCCATGGTGCGCGCCTTCCACCAGCAAGGGATCTACGTCATCGGCCGCGTGGTTGCGTTCAAGGACAGTCGTCTGCCATTGGCCCGGCCCGACCTGGCCGTGCGCATGTGGCGCAGGGCCCAGCGGCTGTTCTCCGCCGGCGCCCGCTGGCTCGACGCCTATTCCCCTGAGGTGCAGGACTACCTCATCGACATCGCGCTCGAATTGCAGGGCTTCGGCTTCGACGAGGTCCAGTTCGACTACGTTCGCTTTCCCAAGGGACACGCAGGCTCCCTGGCCACTTGGTTGCACCAGGGCAAGCGTTCGGCGGATCGTTCTCACGTCATCGCCGGCTTCTTGGAACGGGCGGATCGCGCGCTCAGCATCCCCATCTCGGCGGACCTCTATGGCTTGACCACGCTGGTGGACGGTGATCCGCGCATGCTCGGCCAGACCATCGAAACCGTCGCCAAGTATGTCGAGGCGGTGTCGCCCATGATGTACGCCAATGGCATGGGCACGTATTTTCGCAACCAGCGTGTGACCCAGGACGTGGTGTACGTCATCGAGTGCGGCCTGCGGCGCGCGCGCGCCAAGGCCCCTGGGATCGTGTTGCGGCCCTACTTGCAGGCCTATTCCAACAGCGTCGAGAGTTTCTGGGGTCCCGATTTCGTCAGCAGCCAGCTGCGCGCGGCCGAGCGCGCCGGGGCCGACGGGTTCTTGTTGTGGAATCCGACCATGCACAACGAGGTCCCCTTCGAGGCTGTGCGCGAGATGAAGAAGACAGCGCAGGGCGCGCCGGCCCACACTAGGTCTGGCCGCGGCGGTTTCTCCAGCCTGGCTTGGTGCCCACAGAAGGGCAACGTGTTCGATACACCAGTGCGCCGTCTGCGCCCCAAACAGCTAGCGAGTCGCTAGCCACGTCTCGGCAGGGCCGCGGATCGACCCGGGTTCACTTGCAAGGCTGCTGGTTGGGCTGGGAACTGTTGCCGGGCCCGCCGCACGGACTAGCCACGAGGGTGATCGTGTTAAGAACATGCCCTGGACTCACAGGCACGGCGTCCGTGAAACCCTGCACGAGGATGTGTTGATCGGGACCGGCGGTGGCTTTATCATATATGTTGACCTTGAACTTCAGCGAGCCGCTGCTTCTCGCTGTGCTGTAGTCCAAGATTCCGAGGTCAGGACGTGGGGTTTCAGTGCCCCTGCACACACCTTCATGCCCTCCTGCTGTTCTCTGAATGAGAGGGATTCCAGTCTCGATCGCGACAGGCTCATCATTGGCATACACGGAAACGTCGCAGCCAGCGAACTGCATCACGGTGTTGGGGTCCGAGACAGCGTTGTCACCATCTTGCTGGAGTGTGACGTCGACGTTGTAATAGGTGTACGGGTCGCAGCCACTGCTCGACACAACCAGGGCCGTTGCCAAGCCGACGAGGCAGGTCACGCGTGAAAAGGTAGTCATGGTTATTTCGCCCTTCCATCGCCGAAGCAGTTCAAGGGAATGACTCCAGGGCCGCCAGAAGTGCAGCCTCGGGCCTGACGAGTGAGCGGCGTGACGGCTAGAAAAACCACCGCAGCGGTCGCCACCACAGCTGTGGCCCAGAACCACCACTTGGTGTACACCGGCGGAGTATCGTACTCAGTTTTCTTTTTCGTCACCGCCTGCTCCGAGCCAAGGTTCTTGACCCCATCTGGGGTTTCGTCGGGAGTGTCCTTGACGATGGTCGGATCCACGTACTCAGAGGATGGTTCTTGTGCCCAGGCGGGGACAGCAGTGGCAAGGGCCAGCGCTGCGACCACGCCGAAGCACACCGTTCGAGTCCTGAGGTTGGAGCGCGTCATAGCAAGGAAGATACTAACCACACGCAGCCAATCGAGGGAAGAGTCTGCAGGGTCTCCGGTACCGATTTCCGAATCCGGGCACCATCTGTTGCCAGATGATGCCGCTTGACGCATTGGTGCCAACCGGTCATGGGGCACGCCGGAGACGAGTCCATGCGGTAGAGTGTTGCCCTCGGTGACGACCACCCCGCTCATTTCGATTAGCCGCGAGCTGGCGCGCCAGGTGAGTCGCTTGCGCTTCGTTGCGCCGGTCAGCTACGTGTACTTGCCCCTCGACTATGCGGCAGCGCCGCACGAGGCGTATCTGCGGCGCTACGGTCAACCGCCCCGGCGGGTGGTGCTGTTGGGCATGAATCCAGGTCCCTTCGGCATGGTTCAGACCGGAATACCATTCGGCGATGTGACCATGGTGCGCGACTGGCTGGGTCTGGAAAGTCCGGTGGGCAAACCTGATCGCATGCACCCCAAGCGTCCGGTCTTGGGATTCGCCTGCCCACGCAGCGAGGTCAGCGGCACCCGTCTGTGGGGCTGGGCGTGCGAACGGTTTGCCACGCCGGCAAGGTTCTTCGCGACGTTCTTCGTCGCGAACTACTGCCCGCTGGCGTTTCTCGAGGCGAGCGGCCGCAACCTCACGCCAGACAAGCTGCCCGCGGTCGAGCAGGCGCCGCTCTTTGCTGCTTGCGACGAGGCCCTGCGGCGACTGGTCGAAGCCATGCAGCCGACTCACGTTGTGGGCGTGGGGCACTTTGCCTTCAAGCGGGCCCAGACGGCCCTGTCCGGCTTCGACGTCGAGGTGGGCACCATCCTGCATCCCAGCCCAGCCAGCCCGTTGGCCAATCGGGGCTGGGCTGCAGCCGCCTCGCGCCAGCTTGCCGCTCTGGGAATTGGGCTGCCCAGTTGACGAAGGCGAGCGGCCAGGAAACACTGGGTTGATGAGGGCAGGGGCCGGTCCCTGGTTCCACAATGGTTGATCTGCGCAAGCTGAAGGAATACCTGGGCACACTGGCCGATAACCGCCTGCAGGCCATCGGAAGGCTCCAGCTCTTTTGAATCGGCGAGCAGAAATCGACGGGCAGTCAGGTCATCCGCCACCCTCGGGGCGGGGCTCGCGTGGCATCGCGTGGCCTCGCCAGGCATAGACTCCGGCGCACAGCAGGCCGAGCAAGGCGCAAAGCGCGGCCAGGTATTTCGCCGCAGGGTGCGCCAAGAGCAGGGCCGCAGCAACCAAGAACTGAGCCGCTGTCGTGGCCTTGCCCAGGGCGTTGGCTCGGTAGTCGTAGCGGATACCGCGCAGAGAGGGGACGAGCCGGTAGATGAGAAAGAGAACCAGGATGGCAGCTTCGCGGGTCAGGATCGGCAAGAGCGTCTTCAGTGAGGGATGCTGGGAGAGATAGAGCCCAACCATGACCGCTATGATGAAAAACTTGTCGCACACCGGATCGAGCCATTCGCCCCAGCTGATCCGCTGCGGTTGGCGACGGGCAAGCCAGCCATCCAGCATGTCGCTGACCGCGGCGAGGGCGAGGACCGCGAGCGCAGCAATGGGCCGTCCGGCCAGCGGCACGAACGCCACTCCGAGCGGCACACGCACTAGGGACAACAAGTCCGGCAGGTTCAGATTGGGGCTGGTGTACCTGCCTTGCTGCCTTCGTGCAAGCCGGTCGGGTTTAAGCATGCGCGTCATTGATCCCATTGACCGCCCATGAATCAACCACTATAACGCATTGTCTGTGATTCCAACCTGGGCCTGAGCGCCGACGGTTGGGTTTGACTTTCCCCTCTCGCTGAAGTATTAGGAGCGCCCCGTGTCTCTAGCAGCGCCCATCCACCACAAGACTGTCATGGCCAAGGAGTCCCTTGCGCGCGCCTGGTTTGTGGCCGACGTCGAGGGAAAAACCCTGGGTCGGGCCGCCACCAAGATCGCAGCGGTTCTGCGTGGCAAGACCAAGGCCACCTTCACCACCTATGTTGATGCCGGCGATTTTGTGGTCGTCATTAACGCCGACAAGATCCGCCTGTCGGGCAAGAAGTGGACGGACAAGCTGTACCGCCACCACTCGCTGTTTCCGGGTGGCCTGCGCACGCTGACCGCCAAAGGAATGCTGGAGCGTCACCCCACCGAGCTGGTCAAGCGCGCGGTTTGGGGCATGTTGCCCAAAGGTCCGCTCGGTCGTCGCATCTACAAGAAGCTGAAGGTCTACGCGGGCGCCGAGCACCCGCATCAGGCGCAGCAGTGCAAGCCGCTCGTTCTTTCATAGGTCCCCGGAGTCACCCGCATGATTGATTCCCAAAAGAGTTTCTACGCCACCGGCCGTCGCAAGGAGGCAGTGGCGCGTGTGTGGCTCCAGCTTGGCGCCGGCAAGATCGCCATCAACCAGCGCAGCCTGGAAGACTACTTCGGCCGCGAGACCTCGCGCATGGTCTTTCGCCAGCCGCTGGAACTGACCGAGACGTCGGGCATCTTCGACATCTTCTGCACCGTGCGCGGCGGCGGGCTCTCGGGCCAGGCCGATGCCATCCGTCACGGTCTCTCGCGTGCGCTGCTCAAGTACAACGCCGAGCTGCGTGGGGCGCTCAAGAAGGCGGGGTATCTCACCCGCGACGCCCGCGCCAAAGAGCGGAAGAAGTACGGCCAGCGCGGCGCGCGCGCGCGCTTCCAGTTCTCCAAGCGCTAGTACCGCCTGTTGTCAGAGGTATTTGTTCACGAGCGCTAAGGACTTGTGCCGATGTGCCGAGAACTAGGATTGGCCCCTGCTGGGCTTTCCGAGGAACTCGATGGTCGCGACGAGGCTCACCCACTGGCTATCCCAATTCTGTTCGTGGCACGACATGTTCAAGAGCGGGACATTGGGCGTGAATGTGCTGCCCGCCTATATGCAGGCGCGGGCTGACCTGGGCGCGATTCTGGTCTTGGCCCAGCGTCTTGAGCTGCGCACCGGCGACGGCGCTCGCCAGGCGGTTCGGGTGGCGCGCGCGGTGCCCGTGGAATTCGATCTGAACAACGGCAAGGCCTCGTCGCTCACACAGGACATCAGCGCGACTGGCCTGTCTGCGCTGGTCGGCGAAGGCCCTGCTGTGGGGACGTTGGCTGCTTTTCGTCTGAAGCTCGGCCGCGATGCTGCACCCATTGCGGGCCGGTGTCGCGTGGTTGCCAATATTCCTTTGCGCGGAAGCGTACGCATGGCGGCCACGTTCCAAGAGATCTCCAAAGAGGGACGCAGCCGCATCGAGACCCTGGTTTTCGACGCGATTTGCTCCGAGATTCGAGTGATGTTGCGCTGCGAGCAGCCGCAAGCCTCGCCTGAGAGTCCGGCCCCACCAGCGCCCTAGCCGGACTCTGGGTCCTCCCTTCTCCCCTCTGTACTACTAGGGTGCCGTTTGTTCGCGGGCCGCGAAGGTTTCTTCGCAACGCCCGAACATCATTCCCGTTTCTCCGACTCTGCGAACTCCCCTCTCAACTCTGTGTTCTCAGCGGCGGGGCGCTCGCGAGACGCATCACCTCACGCCCTTTGGTTGCGGCCGTCAGGTTGCGATGTGTTCTCGGCCGGCGTCCGTTGCTACACTGGCCGGGATGTTCTCCCGGCCACCAACAGCAAGACTCCTCGCCAAAGTGCTGGTGGCCGCGCTGTTACCCGCGGCCGTTGCCTTGGTGCTGTTCGGCACGCTGGCCCACGCAGTGGCGCGGCGGGCGTTGGAAGATGAACTGGGCCAGCGGCTGGCCACGGCGGCGTCCGGCGTTGCCATGCAGATTCTGCCCGAGCAGTTGGCGGCCATCGGGCTCGGCGATGAGCAATCCAACACCTACGCCAATCTCACCCGGCGCATCGAACTGGCGCGGCAGCGGCTGGGTGTCCGGCGGGTTCTGCTGGTCGCCCGCGATCTGTCCGGGCGAGGCGACACCGAGGGGCTTGTGGCTTTGGGCGCACGCGCCTACGAGCTGGGCGCCGACCAGCCCGAGATCGAGCGGGCGGCCACCGGCGCCCTGGCAGGCTCGCCCTTGTTTTGGGGACACGATGGCCGGCCCTACCAGCGTGGTTATGCCCGCGTGGGCGGCCCCGAACCTGCAGGATTCGTCGTGGTGGAGGGCAGCGCGCAGTACTTCGCTCAGTTGGCCGCTTTTCGTCGCTGGCTGGTGGCGGGCGGCGCTTTGTGCATGGTTCTCATCGCCGGGCTGGCGGGGTGGCTTTCCCGCCGCATGACCGGGCCGCTGGCGCGCCTGGCCCGATCCGCGGAAGGGATCGGGCGCGGCGATCTGAAGCGGCCGGTGGCGGTCGAAACCCGCGATGAGATCGGCTATCTGGCGGCTCGTCTGGACGAGATGCGGGCGGCACTGCAAGCGCGCGACGAGCGCCTGCAGATGATGCTGGCAGGGATTGCACATGAGGTGCGCAATCCTCTGGGTGGCTTGGAGCTCTATGCGGGCTTGCTGCGCGAGGGTCTGGCCCAGCAGCCCGAGCGTTTGGCCGAGGTGGCGCGGGTGGAGCGCGAGATCGGCTACCTCAAGAACGTGGTGTCCGACTTTCTGGAATTCGCGCGCCGGCCGCCGCCGGTAATGGAATCAGTGCCGATCGCGGCTTTGCTCGACGAGGTATGCGAGATCTGTCGGCCCGCAGGCCCGGGGCCGGTGCTGCGCGCCGAGGCGCCCCCTGAGCTAATGGCCGAGGGTGACCGAGGCCAGCTTCGCCGCGCCCTCATCAACCTGGTCAAGAACGCCGTGGTGGCAGCGGGGGCGTTTGGCAAAGTGGTGGTCACTGCGCGCAGGGTTGATCGCCTGGTCGAGTGGGAGGTGCGCGATAGCGGTCCTGGCGTGGCAGAGGAATTAGGGGACACGATCTTCACGCCATTCTTCACGACCCGCGAGAAGGGTACCGGGTTGGGTCTGGCCTTCGTGCGCGAGATCGCGCGCGACCATGGCGGCGAGGTGACCGTTGACCGCGGCCCAGAAGGCGGCGCTCGTTTCCGCTTCGCGACTCGCACCGCGCCGGCCGCGTAGTATCCTCGTCCCATGGCGCGCGTTCTCATCATCGACGACAACGAGACCATGCGAGAGGGCATGGCGGCCACGGTTCGGCGCATGGGTCACGAGGTGGTGACCGCGGCCTCCGGCGCTGATGGTCTGGCCCTGCTCAGGAAGCAGGGCGCGGATTTCGTCATCACCGACCTCAAGATGGAGGGCGTTGGCGGCCTGGAGGTTCTTGAGGCCGTGAAGCGCATCGATGCTTCCTGCCCGACGCTCATCGTGACGGCGTTTGGCACGGTCGAGACGGCGGTGGAGGCCATGCGCCTGGGAGCCATGGATTTCTTGCAGAAGCCGTTTGCGCCCGAGGTGCTGCGCCTCAAGGTCGAGAGCGCGCTGGAAATGCGGCGTGAGAAGGTCGCGCGGCAACGGGCTGAGGCGGAGGTCGAGGTCCTGCGCGCCGACGCAGCCTTGCCCTATGGCCTGGGTGAGATGGTGGGCCGATCGCCGCAAATGCGCGCGCTGTTCGAGACCATCGAGAAGGTGGCTCCCAGCGACGTGGCGGTGCACATCTCGGGCGAAACCGGCACGGGCAAGGAACTGGTCGCGCGCGCCGTGCACACCCGTTCCAAACGGGCGGCCGGCCCGTTCGTGAAGGTCAACTGCGGCTCGCTGACCGAGACCTTGCTCGAATCCGAATTGTTCGGGCACGAGAAGGGCGCGTTCACGGGTGCGATCAAGCGCAAGCTGGGCCGCTTCGAGTTGGCTGACAAAGGGACGTTGTTTCTCGACGAGGTGGGCGACATGACGCCCAACCTGCAGCTCAAGCTGTTGCGCGTTTTGCAGGAGCAGGAATTCGAACGGGTGGGCGGCGAAGAAACCGTGCGCGTGGATGTGCGCGTGATCTCAGCCACCAACCGCGACATCAAGCAGGAAGTCGAGGCGGGGCGCTTTCGCGAGGATCTCTTCTACCGTCTACACGTGGTGCCCTGTCATGTCTCGCCTTTGCGCGAACGGCGCGAAGATATTCCCGCCCTGGTCGAGCACTTCATTCGCAAGCTGGGTCCACGCACCAATCCGAGCATCCAGCGCATCGACGACGCCGCGCTGGCGCGCCTGGGCGCCTACAACTGGCCCGGCAACGTGCGCGAACTGGAGAATGCCGTCGAGCAGTCGCTGGTCTTTGCCAACGGCGACAGCATCGGTGTGGCCGCTCTGCCCGCCTTTCTGCGCGAGGGCGCCAGCGAGACCTCCCTGGCCGTTCCGTCGGGCGACATGACCCTGCCCGAGGTACTGGAGGACCTCGAGCGCCAGCTCATCCAGCGCACCTTTGACAAGACCGGCGGGGTGAAGACCGAGACAGCGCGCCTGCTGGGCATCAAGACCAGCGCGCTGTACTACAAGCTGGAGAAGTACGGCATCGGGGGCGCGGCCGGCAAGCCGCGCGAGGAGCCCGAGGGGGGGAACAAAGAAGGCGGAAGCTAGGCCGGCCACGGCCATGGCTCTTCTCTTTGTTGTTGAAGACGTCGGCGACAACCCTCGTTTGATGGTCCCTTTCCAGAGCGATGACGCTCATCCAGCCAGGCAATGAAAGGTGGTCGTGGTCGTAAACGTGGTCGAGGCCGTGGCCGTGGCCGGACATTCTTCTGGCTGCGACTCCTAGGCCGTGCCCACCGTCGCTGGCGGCGGCGTGGGCGCGTCCCCTCGGGCGTCGCGCACCAACTCGATGAAGAGCCGCGCGCGTTCCGCGATGCGGTCTACGCGCCCCTCGCGCAGTGAGGTGAGGTCGACAAGATCGCTCCCCACCCCGAGGACGCAGGCGCCGGCCTCGATGAACGCGGCTGCGTTCTGCAGTGTGACACCACCGCTGGGAAACAGATCGATCTGGGGCAGGGCAGCTTTGATGGTTCTCACAAAGCTCGGTCCGCCCAGCGCGGAGCAGGGAAAGACCTTGACCATGTCGGCCCCGGCCTTCCAGGCCGCTGCGATTTCCGTCGCTGTGAGCGCACCAGGAAACACGGCCAGATCAGTTGCGTTGCAGTACTTGACGACTTCCAAGTCGAAGGACGGGCTGGTGACAAAGCTGGCGCCCGCCGCGATCACGGTGGACGCCGATTCGACGTCGAGAACCGTTCCGGCGCCAACCAACACCTTCTCGTCAAAGAGCTGCACCAGGTTCGAGATCACATCGATGGCATCGGGCACGTCCAGGGGGATCTCGATGGCATCGATGTGGGCGGAGTGGAGCACCTCGGCCATGGCCTGGACGTCATGCGCCGACGCCAATCGGAGGACCGGCACGACGCCGACGGCGCGGATTTGCGCAAGCACCTCGGACTTTTCCATGAACCCCTCTGCGTGGGCGCTAAGTGATATTGGCCAGGGTATCACATTCGGGGCGTCGACATGGGAACCCTGAGAGGGTTCGCTCCGCCCTTCGGCCCCCACCCGCCACCTCCACCCCGCTCGCTTCGCTCGGCCTCGCCCTGCCCTCCCGCGATGGTGCGCCGCCGGCGCAGCCGGCGGGCTCCCCACGCGGATAGGCTCGATCAGGTCTTGGTCGTTGGCTTGACCTTGATCTCGCTCTTGGCCTCTGGCTCGATTCTTCCGTCGGTGCGCGGATGGAAACGGACCTCGGCCTTCACCTCCACCACCATCTTGGTCAGGGCCTTGACCAGTTCACTCTGCAGGTCTAACCGATCGAGCCAAGCCCGCATCTCGGTGGTGGCCACGCGAACGAAGTCGTCCTTGGAACGGCTGGCCACTTCCAGCCCAGCCGACATGGCCCGCTTGACGAGATCGGACAGGCCACGATCAACGCGCTCACGCGTGGGCTCCCCTTCGAGCCCGGCCTTGGCTTCATCGCTCGTGCTGCTCGCGTTGGGATTTGCCGGATTCACCGCCATGGAATGGAGGCTAGCACGCCCGCTTCCACTGTGGGTGCGCCGAAAGCCTGGGCGCGATATGCTGCACGTCGTGACCGGTGAAAATACGCAAGATCGACCGGGTGCTGCGACCCCGGGCATGGGTGCGCCGGCCGCTCCAGGGGACTCGGCTCAGGCGGCCCGCCGCAGTGCTAGGTACCGTCGGCCTCTGCGCCGTTTGCTGCGGGCCTACCGCGTGACCCTGCAGATTGTGCTGTCCTACGCGCTGCTGCGCGTGCGCCGGCGCTTCCGCGGCGACGAAGCCGCGGCCGAACTGGTGCAAGCGGTTCATCGACAAAACGCCCGCCGGGTCCTGGCCACCATCGTCGAGTTGCAGGGACTGTTCATCAAGGTCGGGCAGCTTATCAGCGTGATGGCCAACATGCTGCCTGAAGCCTTTCGCAAGGAACTGCAAACCCTGCAGGATCGCGTGCCCCCGCGACCATATGAAGACATCGAGGCCAGGCTGGTGGCGGAACTCGGGGGTCGCGAGCCGAGCCAGGTATTTGCCCAATTTGATCGGACGCCGGTGGCTTCTGCGTCGATTGGCCAGGTGCACGTGGCGCGCTTGCATTCGGGTGAGAAGGTGGCGGTCAAGGTGCAATACCCGGGCATCGAGACCATTGTGAAGACCGATCTGGGCGTGATCCGGCGTATCTTTTCCCTGCTGCGTCGGTTTCTGCCTGACTGGGGCTGGGCCACCATCTACCGCGAGATCCGCGAGATGGTGCTGGCCGAACTCGACTACCAGCACGAAGCCGCCGCGATTCGCGCCATTGCCGCCAACTTCACCAATCGCAAGGATGTCGTCATCCCGCGCGTGATTGACGAGTTCTCGACCGAGCGTGTGCTCACCACGGAATGGATGACGGGCATTCGCGTGGGCGACATCGAAACCCTGGATGCGCATGGCGTGGACCGCAAGCAAGCCGCCCGCCTGTGCGTGGAAGCGTATTGCAAGCAGATCTTCGTCGACGGCGTGTATCATGCGGACCCGCATCCTGGGAACCTCCTGTTGCGGCCGCCTGCCCCTGGCGAGACCGGACCCACGGTTGTGTTCCTCGACTTCGGGGCCACCGCGCGCGTGTCGCAAGGCATGCGCAAGGGCATCGTGACCTTTCTCCAGGGCGCCATGACTCGCGACGTGGGGCGCATCGTCACCTCGCTCAAGGAGATGGGCTTTCTGGCCCGCCATGCGGACCACGAAGTCTTTGACCGGGTGGTGCAGCACTTCTACGAGCACTTTCGCGCACAGATGCGTTTCGAAGGCTTCTCCCTGTCCAACCTGAAGATCGATCCGCGCGCGCAGCTTGCCACCCTGCTTGACCTGCGCGATCTGAATGTGTCGCTGCATGACCTGACCGACGCCTTTGTGGTGCCCAAGGAATGGGTGCTACTGGAAAGGACGCTGCTTCTTCTGCTGGGCGTGTGCACAACCTTGGACCCGGAGATGGATCCCTCGGCGGTGATTCAGCCCTATGTGGACCGCTTCCTGCTGGGTGAGAAGAAGGAATGGTCCGAGGCGATGCTCGATACGCTTCGAGAGTCGGCCCTTTCCGCCTTTGCCTTGCCCGGCGAATTGGGCCGTTTTCTGACCCTGGCCTCGCGCGGAGATGTCGAGGTTCACATTCGCGGGATCGAAGCCAGTGTGAACGTCTTGTATGCGCTGGGGCAGCAACTCCTGTGGGGCTTCCTGGGCGCCACGGCCTTCAGCCTATCCGTCGTGTTCGGGGGTCGCGGGCAGGAAAGCGCGCGCCTGGTGTCGGCCGGGGTGGCCATGATCTTTGGCGGGCTGCTCCTGATTTCCCTGCTGCGCGGCCGCCGTTTGCGCAAACGACGGAGACGGTAGTTTTGCCGGGGCCGGAACGGCAGCCGGTTCCGGTCTCGGCCCACCGGCCTCCGGCTCCAGGAAAACTTGTCAGGTAGGATATGTAGGATATAATGCGACCCATGGCAATGATTCCTGTCATCGGCAGCTCGCTCACGGCCCTCGGCGCCTTTGCGCTTTTCCTGGCCACTCTCCGTCTGGGCCGAGCCCCGCGCAGCAAGCTGCGATAGCCGAGCGAGCGGCGTGCCCGCAATTCACATGGGAACCCTCAGAGGGTTCCCATGCCCTCCCGCGATGGTGCGCGGCCGGCGAGGGCGCGCGCGAAGCGCGCGGGGTGGCAGGGTGGCGGGCCGTCCCGAAGTCCCCGTAGGGGGCAAAGCCGGCCGGCTCCCCACGCGAATTCGCCTTGCCGGACGCGATCCCGCCGCCTACACTCCCGGCAAAAGCAACCGGCAGGCCGCATGATGCTAGATGGAATTGAAGCCGCGGCTCGGAATGGCGCGAAACGCGAGGGTGAATTGCAAGACGGGCGCCTGGCTCTTCTGACCATCGCCGATCTGACAGCCATCCGGAACCTGATCCGCGGTGGCTCGGTCATCGACTGGCACCGTCTGTACTTCTCAGACCGCGACCAGGTTGATCGCTTCCTGCGCGTGCATGAGTTCGACCCGGACAACAGCCAGGACATGGCCCGGCTCGAGGCGCTGCGCGAGCAGGCGGTTGACTACTTGGAGCATCACCTGGGATTCCACATTCCCGAAGAAGTCGCGGAACGGATTCCAGCCCGCGACCTCCTGCTGGTGGCTTCACAGAATGGCAAGCGGCGCACCCACGCCTGCGTGGTGCTCAAGGTGATGCACGTGCTGCAACACCTGTCGGGCCGCGAGATCATCACTCGCTTGGCGGTGAGTGCTGACCAAATTTTTCGCGCGGTCGAGGACAAAGTCCTGCGCACCGTCGAGGAAATGAAGGGCGCGGGCTGCGCCATCGTGGAGTTCGAGTGGAGTCGCAAGGAGCCGGACAGCCTCATCACCAAGCTGCTGGCCAAACGCGACAACATCGCGGCGGATGTCTACGACAAGCTGCGCTTTCGTATGATCACGCATTCCGAGGATGAGATCGTTTTCGTCCTGCGCGAGCTGGTGCAGCGGCTGGTGCCTTTCAACTACGTGATTCCCGGGGAATCGCTCAATGACATCGTGGACCTGCACGGTTTTGTGGAACGCGATGCAACCCTGCGGCGCCACCTGCCCCAGTTGCTCGATTTGTCGACGGTGGCGGCCGACAAGCGCGCGCCAGTGGTCAATGAATTCTCGGGGCCCAGCTACCGGGTGGTGAATTTCGTCGCCGACCTTCCGGTGCGCGTGGACAAGTTGCTGAACCGGCCGCCCACGGACGCCCTGTTCATGGACAATGGCTCGGTGGTGTTCGTGCTCACCGAGTTCCAGATCGTCGATGCCCGCACCGCCGAAGCCAACGAGATTGGCGAGAACAGCCACGAGCGCTACAAAGAACGTCAGACCATGCGGGTCAAGGCGCGCCTGGCGCACGGGATGCAGGACGATGATGACCGCACGCCGCCGCTCCTCGATCTGACGGGCCGCCAGGACGGCGACCTGGGGCATGATTAGCCAGAGTCTGTAAGGGAAATTCGGGGCCGCGGGACGGGCCGGGTCGCGGCTCGCGGGCCGCGTGGGCGTGAGGGTGAGCGTGAGCGAGTCCGTGTGGGGCACGCGGGAGGCGTAAGGCGTGCGGCGGGCCGCACACGCTCATGCGAGCCGCCCACGCAGGCCGCGGCACCCTGGTCGCACACGCTACCGCTCACGGGCACGCTGGTCGACCTGCGCCGGCCCGGAGGTTCCCGCGATGCTCTGGCCTATCTCAAGTCCTCGATGCAGGCGGCGGCTTCGGGGACGGACCAGTCGCGTTGGTTGATGAAGGCGTAGCGCACGTGTCCGCTCGGATCGACGAGAAAACTCTCGGGGAACTGGCTGGTGCCGTAACTGGCAGGAGCGGCTCGGCTGGGATCGAGCAAGACCGTCAACGGCGTCCCCTTGGGAAAGAACTTGCGAATGGCCTCCCAGTTCTCATCCACGCTGACCGCCAGGATGGCGGCTCGATCGCCCAGGCGGCGGGCCAGCGCGTCCAGCGAAGGCATTTCCTGGACACAGGGCGGGCACCAGGTGGCCCAGAAACTGACCAGCACGGGCCGCCCTCGGAGAGCGCGCAACGACCATTTCTTGCCCGCGGCATCGGCCAGCTCGAAGTCAGGCGCCTGTCCCCGCAGCTTGGGGGCTAGCGGGTCAGGCATGAGCGCGCCGCAAGCGCTGTTGCGTGCCGCCGCCGCGGTCCACGCGGCTCCCGCAAAGAATCGGACGGCCAAAGTGGTGGTCGCGAGAGCGACGATTGCCACGGCGACCACGCGCCGCCAGCCCACACCAGAGGGGACCGCGCTCTTGCGGTCCCCTGGCTGCGCTCCCTTGTCCCGCCCCTTGTCCGGCACAATCGACTCCTCGCGCCGGTCGACGTGGCTACTTGATGGCCGCGGCTACCTTCTTCTTGCCTTTGGTGGCCGCGCCCTTGGCCAGTTCCTCGTCGGCGATCTTCTTGAAGGCATCGAAAGGCTGGGCGCCGTTGATGAAGTGGCCGTTGACGAAGCTGGCAGGCGTGCCTTGTACGCCGAGCGAACTGCCCTGCTTGGTGTCCGCCTCGATCTGGGCGACGAACTTGTGGCTGTTCACCGCGGCCTTGAACTTGGCCATGTCGAGGCCGATCTCCTTCGCGTACTTCTCCAGGCTGGCCGCATCCAGATTCTGCTGGTTGGCAAAGAGTTTGTCGTGCATCTCCCAGAACTTGCCTTGCTCGTTGGCGGCCATGGCGGCCTCGGCGGCGGGCTTGGCGTTGTTGTGGAAGGAAAGCGGGAAGTTCTTCCAGAACACCCGCACCTTGCCCGGGTAGGCCTTTTCAAGCTCGGTCAGCGAGGGCTCGACCCTGCCGCAGAACGGGCACTGGAAATCGGAGAAGAGCACCACCGTGAGCGGGGCGTTCTTGGGCCCGCGCATCGGGGCGTTGCCGGGATCGACGTCTTTGACCGGACCCGCCTCAGGCGCAGCAGCCGGAGCCGCCGGGGCAGCGCCGCCACTCACTTCGGCCTTGGCCGTCTTCATGAGCGCGTCGTACACCTTGGCCTTGGGCGTGCCCTTCTTGACCAGCTCCTCGGCCTTCTTCATCTGTTCGTCGATGCGGGACTTGAAGTTTTCGAAGGGCTGCGCGCCCGACAGGAAGCTGCCGTTGACGAAGAACGCCGGCGTGCCACGCGCGCCGAGCTTGTCGCCCATGGCAGTATCTGTTTCGACGGAATCCTGAAGTTTCTTGTCCTGCAAGGCGGCTTTGAATTTGGCCATGTCGAGGCCGATCTCCTTGGCGTATTTCTCCAGGCTAGCGGCATCCAGGTTCTGCTGGTTCTTGAACATGATGTCGTGCATGGGCCAGAACTTGCCCTGCTGGTCGGCTGCCAGGGCCGCGATGGCGGCGGGCTTGGCCTTGTCGTGGAAAGGCAGGGGCTTGTTTCGCCACGCCACCCGGACCTTGCCCTTGTACTCTTCCATGATCTTGTCGATGGTCGGCTCTACGCGCGAGCAGTACGGGCACTGGAAGTCGGAGAACTGCACGATGGTGACCAGTGCGTCTTTGGCTCCCTTGATGGGCGCGCCCTTGACCTCGGCCTTGTAGATCTCGGTGGGCGACGGTTCGTTGGGTCGCGCCTGCTCCTTGGGCATTTCCTTCTTGTCGAGCCCGTCCTTGATGATGGCCGCGTAGAGCTCGGCGCGCGGCGTTCCAGCCTGCAGCTTGGCATCCGCTTTCTTGAGTTCCTCGTCGAGAACCATCTGGAAGCTTTCCAGCGGGTAGGCGCCGCTGAAGGCGCGACCGTTGACGAAGAAGCTGGGCGTGCCCTGCACCCCGAAATTGTTGGCCTGTTTCATGTCCGCCTCGACCAACGCCTTGGTCTTGGGGTCGGCGATGGCGGCCTTGAACTTGGTCCCATCGAGCCCGATCTCTTGCGCATACTTCTCAAGGCTGGCGGCATCCAGGTTCTGCTGGTTGGCGAACAACTTGTCGTACATCGGCCAGAACTTGCCCTGTTGGTCGGCAGCCACGGAGGCGATGGCGGCGGGCATGGCGTTGTTGTGGAAGGGCAGCGGGAATTGCTTGAACGAGATCTGCAGGTCGTCCTTGTAGAGCTTGAGCAGCTGGTCAAGCGTGTTCTTGGCGCGGCTGCAGAAAGGGCACTGGAAATCGGAGAACTCGATGAGCGTGATCTTGGGTGCCTGGCCACCCTTGCGTGGCGCCTTGTCGACCTCGACCTTGTAGACTTCGTTGGAAACGGGCGGCCGTGGCGGCGGCGCTGCCACACCGAGTCCCTTGGCCTTGCCGGTTACGAAAGCGGCATAGAGCTGGCTGACTGAGGTTCCCTTGTCCACGAGTTTCTTCGCGCGGACGATCTCTTCATCCACCGCGGTCTTGAACTGCTCGTAGGGCACGGCGCCGCGCATGGGGCGGCCGTTGATGAAGAAGTTGGGGGTTCCCTGCACGCCCAACTCTCGGGCGTCGGCCAGGTCCTTGTCCACCGCGGCCTTGAAGGTGTGGTTGTCAAGCGCGGCCTTGAACTTGCCCATGTTGAGGCCGATCTTCGCCGCGTATTTCTCCAGGGCGGGTCGATCAAGGGCAGACTGATTGGCGAAGAGCTCATCGTGCATCTTCCAGAACTTCCCCTGGGCACCGGCAGCCAGCGCGGCCTCTGCGGCCAGCTGGGCCTTGTCGTGGAAGGGCAGCGGATTCTGCTTGAAGAAGATGCGTACCTTGTCCGGGTATTCCTTGACCAACCGCTCGATGGTGGGCACGACACGGCTGCAGTAGGGGCACTGGAAATCAGAGAATTCGACGATGGTCACCAACGCCTTGGCTGAGCCTTTGGGCGTGCCCTCGAACGGCACGCACTTGCGCTCAATATCGTCGTTGGCGCTTGCCCCAACCTTTTCGCAGACGTACTTGCCCGCCGCCACCGTGCGTGCCCCCCAGTTGCCTTTGCCAAGATAGTACCCGCCGACAACGACGCCAGCAGCCAGAGCGAAGATTACGATTTTGCGTACCATGGTGTCTCCTTCGACGCGAGCCAGCTTAACACCGGGAACAGCCAAGTGCCCACGGTGGTGCCCAGGGACAGAGTCGAACTGTCTACACACGGATTTTCAGTCCGTTGCTCTACCAGTTGAGCTACCTGGGCGTAGGTTCGCGGTTCGGTCGTCTAACATGGGGGCGGCCTTCTCGCAAGCCGCGTCGAGGCTTCAAATTGGGAACCCTGAGAGGGTTCGCTCCGCCCTTCGGCCCCCCACCCGCCACCGCCACCTCGCTCGCTTCCCCCTTCGGGGACTTCGGGACCTGCACCTTCCCCACCACACCCGCTCGCTACGCTCGCGCCCTCGCGCTCGGCCTCGCCAAACCCTCCCGTGATGGTACGCAGCCGGCAGAGCCGGCTGCGTACCACGCGATGAAGGTGCGCCCGGCTACTCCTTCTGAGTGTCGCCTTCGTCCTCATGTGGCAGAGGCTCGCCGCGTAGTCGGCGAATCTTGCCGTCGCGAATTTCCAGGGCGGTGAAGCGAAATCCACCCAGGTCAACGGTGCCGCCCGGCCGCAACGGGTGGCCCAGGTGGGCCTGCACGTAGGCGCCCAGGGTCTCGATGTCGGGACGCAGCGGCGGCAGAATCACACCGAGTTCTCGTTCTGCCACGTCGAGCGTCAGGCGGCCGTCAGCTTCGAAGCGACCCTCGGCCCCGTGCATGATGGGCGGCAACTCGCCCACGTCCTGCTCGTCCTGGATCTCACCCACGAATTCCTCCAAGAGGTCTTCCAGGGTGACGACTCCCAGAAAGGCGTTGCCTGCGCCCAGTACCACCGCCATGTGGACCCGGCGACGCTGGAACTCGCGGCGCAGCCATTCGCTGGGCGTCTCCTCCGAGCAGTAGATAGGCTCGCGCGCGATCTCGCGCATGCGCTTGGGCGTGCGACCCGCGGCCAGCGCGGCCACGATGTCCTTCAGGTGCACATAACCAATGACCTTGTCCGAGCCCGGCTCGACCAAGGGATAGCGCGTGTACTGATTGGCGGTGGCCAGTTGCACGTTTTCGGCGAAGGTCCGGCCTTCCTCCAGCACCACGACATCCCGGCGCAGGGTCATCACGTGGCGAGCCACCCGATGAGTGTAGTCGAACACGCGGTCGATGAGTCGCCGCGCGCCGGGATCCAGATCCACGTGTTGCAGGACCAGGCGCAGCTCGTCGGGCGAGTGCAACATTTCGGCCCCCGAGGCAGGCCGCAAGTGCATCAGGCGCAAGAAGAGGTTGGCAGTCGTGGTCAGCGCCCAGATAAAGGGGAAGGTCAAGAGATAGAAGACGCGCAGAGGTGCGGCCGCCCACAGCGCGACCGGCTCCGTTTTCTGCAAGGCCACGGCCTTGGGCACCAGCTCGCCCAGCACCGCGTGCACAAAGCTGATGAGCACGAACCCCACGCCCAGGGCCAGAGACTGGATGGCGATTCCAGTCCATCGGCCCAGGGATCCGACATGGGGCTCGATGAGGCTGGCCAGAGCCGGCTCGCCCAGCCAGCCCAAAGCCAGAGACGCCAGGGTGATGCCGAGCTGATTGGCCGACAGGAACGAATCCAGATGGCCCGTGATCCCTGATAGGAGCCAGGCGCGGCGGCCCCCTCGTCCGACCAGTTCCTTGACCAGGGTCGGTCGGATCTTGACGATGGCGAACTCGGACGCGACGAAGAAGGCATTCGCCGCGACCATCAAGGCGGCCAGGGCTAGCGCTGTGCTCGGACTAAACATGAGACAAGCTTACAGGCACTGGGTGGTCAAAGGCCAATCGGCGGTCATCTGTGATATGCAAATGCCATGGGATCCACCATCGGGCGTGACATCCGCACCGTGCCCAACGTCATCACGCTATCGCGCATCTTCCTAGTCCTGCTTGGCGTGGTGGTGTACTTCTACGTTTCTCCCGGTTGGGGCATCGTGTTGTCGACCGTGGCGGGCGTGACCGACTATCTCGATGGCTACATCGCCCGCCGCACCGGACAGGTCACGCGTCTGGGCGAGATTCTCGACCAATTCTGCGACCTGTGTTTCGAGTCATTCCTGATCGTCATGGCCACGGCTCAGGGTTTCTTCCCGCCGCTGGTCATCTGCGTGTACCTCCTGCGAGAGTTTTGGGTGGCCTCGTTGCGGCGGTTCATGGCAGCGGCGCACATGAACATCACCAGCAGTCTCGCGGGCAAGGCCAAGTCCAACCTGATCATGTGGAGCTTCGTGCCCACCTATTTGTCCATTGCGAACTGCGCGCCCGCGCTGGAGCCGTACCTAGCCTATGCCGCCTATCTCATCATGGGACTCGGCCTGCTGGCCAGCTACCTGAGCGCATGGGGTTACACGCGGGCCTTCGTGACCGGCTATGCGCAGGCAGTGGACAGGATAGACTGAGACATCAATGTCGCGCGTCCTTTGCGTCCTGCTGCCGTTGCTAGCCGGCGCTCTCGCAGCGCCCGCGGCGCGGGCAGAGGACTATTCAGCGCTGGCGGTCTGTCCCGCGGGAAACTTGCTGTCGGGACGGCGCCCCGTCAGTTGGCAGGACACGCGCCGCGATCTCGCCCTGCTCACCGACGAGACCGTGGCGCCCGAGGGCGCCGCATGGGACGCCCCGCCGGCGGTGATATTCGACACCGGTGCGTCGACCGTGACTTGGGATCTGGGCGCGGCCACCACCGTCAACGTATTGGCCATCCAGGCTGACGCCAACGACACCTACACCGCATGGGGCTCGCTCGACGGTAACAACTACCGCGTGCTGGGACACATCGATCCGGTGCCCGACCACGGCCTGCGCCTGCGCACCATCGAGACCGGAGGCGTGGCGCTGCGCTACCTGCGCGTGGGCGAGGGCGTGGGCGACGCCTCGTACTCGGTTTCCGAGGTCGCGGCCTACTGCCAGAGGCCCATGCCGTTCCCGGCCCGGATGCGGGTAGTGGATGCGCCGCCCGCCGTGGTGGCCAAGGTCTACTGGGACGACATTTCCAGCGCTCGCTGGGAGCTGGTGCTGGCCCTGCTGGGGCTGCTCTTCCTGTGGTGGGACCAATGGGTGTCACGAGGCGCAGCCATCGAGCCCAAGGAAGCCCCTGGCATGGTGGATTCGCTCGTTCGCTTTGTGCAAAGAGTGGCCACGGCGCTTGGGCTCAGTCGGGTGAGGGGGAAAGTGCGCCGGGCCATCCTGGCGGTGCTGGGACTGGTCGCATTTCTGACCTATTTCAACTTCGGTTCCTTCCACTTCCCTAACTTCATTCACGGCTGGGACACGTTTCACTACTACATCGGGTCGAAGTACTCGCGCGAGCTGAGCTACGACCGACTGTACGAGTGCGTGGCGGTGGCCGATTCCGAGCTGCCGGCGCTGCGGCGTCGGGTGGAGCTGCGCAAGCTCACCAACCTGCGCACCAATATTCTGGAAACCACCGCCGACATATTGGCGCATCCCGAGCGCTGCAAGCAGCACTTCACGCCCGATCGCTGGCAGTCGTTTCACCACGACCTGGCCTACTTCCGCACCTTGGAGAATGCGCGCCGCTGGGACGACGCCCAGGCCGACCATGGCTTCAACGGCACCCCGGTGTGGAACATCGCGGGCTCGCTGCTCGCTAACCTGGCGCCTGCCAGCAAGACCCAGATCTACATCTTGAATTCGCTGGATTCGGTCTATCTGACGGCCGGGTGTTTGGTAATTGCGTGGGCGTTTGGGTGGCGAGTGTTGGCGGTGGCCCTTTTGGTTCTTGCCACCAATTTCCCCTCGCGATTCTATTGGACCGGGGGCTCGTTTCTGCGCTGGGACTGGCTCTTCTGGATGATCGCGAGCGTGTGCCTGCTCAAGAAGCAGCACCCCATGACGGCGGGACTGGCGCTGGCGTACTCGACCCTGCTGCGCATCTTCCCGATATTCCTGTTCGTCGCGCCCGTGTTGGCTGCCGGCTATCACGTTGTCCGGCATCGCAAACTTCCCCCGGTCTACACGCGCTTCTTTGTCGGCGCTGCCTTGGGCGCGGCTTTGCTGATTCCGGCGGGCATGGCGGTGGTCGGGCGCACCGACACCTACCAGGAATTCGTACGCAACACGATGAAGCACTCGGGGACAGCGCTGACCAACAACATGGGCTTGCGCACGGTGGTGGCGTATCGTCCTTCGGAGGTCGGGCGCAAGATGGAGCGTGTGGGGGCGACCGATCCCTGGGCGGCGTGGAAACAGGCGCGGCTGGACAGTTTCCGACGGGCGAAGCCGGTGTACTTTGTCGCGGTGGCCGCCTTCCTGGTGCTGCTCGGTTTGGCCGTGCGCCAGGCCGAACCTTGGGCTGCCTTGGCGTTGTCGGCGACCTTCATTCCTTTTGGGGTCGAGCTGACCTGCTACTACTACTCCTTCATCATTGTCGTGGCCTTGCTGTGCGTGAAAAGTGAGCGGCTGGCCCAGCGGCTGTTGCTGCTCACGGCCGTCACCCAGTTCGTGGCCTGGGCACCGATCAACGGTATGCCCACCTGGCTCGACGAGAAATACACCCTGATGTCAGTGGCCACGCTCATCGCGTTCGTCGCCATCACCTGGGAATTCTTCAGCAAGCGCCGTCTGGCCGCAGCCGGCGCAACCGCGATTGCCTTTGCCTCCGACGGGCCAGAAGCGGAATCGGCCGAGCAGGAGAAGCCCGGACAAGGAGCGCGCAGCCGCAGTCACCGTCGTCACCGGCGGCGGTAGCTACTTCAAATAGGCTGCCAAAGGACTGCCGATGCGGGTCAGCTCTTGCGCGGCAAGCTGGGCCATCTGAGTGGCGCCCGCCTTGTCGAAGTGTGCCTTGTCACCGTTGAAGGTGAGGGCCGCGGCAGCCGTCTGGCGGAACTAGTCGGGGTGGAGCAGGGCATACCAAGTGCAGTTCCTCTCACGCCGGGATGCACGGGACAAGAGTGTAGCATGGCACGAGCTTGAGAAAATCAGGGGCCTCAGGCTCTGTGCCCTCCCCTCTCAGCTCTGCGTTCTCGACCGCGGATGGCCGCCGAGGTGAATGACCTCGTCAAATCAGTCGCGTCAGATGCACTCAACCGGCTCAGCGCGCCCGCTGGCGGCCGATCGTTGGAGCGCATCCAAGACCGCCATGTTCTTGATCGAATCCTCGAGAGGAACGGGGCCGAGCCCACCGGTCTTTGCGGCACGCGCAAAGTGCTCGGCCAGGAGGGTGTACTGGTCCACGGGATCGAACGACAGAGGTCGAGGTGTCGGCTCTTCCAGGCTTGAACTGGTGTTGACCACGATCTCCGAGGGGGAGTTGCCGGGCGGGTTCCAGGGATTGACAATTTCCATGTGGCCGCCGGTGCCAATGAGCTGGGCCCGTTGCACCGGGAAGGTCTCCATGCCAACGGTGAAGATCGCGTGACCCTGCGGAAACTCCAGGATCGCGCTGGTCAGGCGGTCCACACCCCGGTCCGGGTCACGCTCGGCCCGGGCCGTGACGGCGATGGGCTCGTGGTCGAAGCAGAAGCGGCTCATGGTGACGGGATAGAACCCGGTGTCGAGCAGGACCCCGCCGCCCATGGCCGGGTCGTAGCGGACGTTGTCACGCGAGCCGAGCCGGTAGCCGAACGTCCCGACAAAGGCGCGCAGTTCGCCGATGGCTTTTTGCCCAAGCAGATCGCGCACAGCCAGCCAGCGCGGCTGAACGCGCACCATGGCGGCTTCGCAGATGAGCACGCGGTAGCGATCGCGAGCGGCCATCAGCGTGCGGGCTTGTGCAGCGTCGAGCGCGATTGGCTTTTCGCACAGGACATGCTTGCCGGCCGCAGCCGCGCACTCCGACCATGGCACATGCAGATGGTTGGGCAGCGGGTTGTACACGGCGTCGACATCGGGATCAGCCAGCAGAGCCTCGTAGGAGTCGTAGCTCTTGGGCACTCCCAATGAACGTGCCGCCTGCGCGGCCCGCTTGCCGTCGCGGGATGCGATGGCCGCCACGCTGATGTCGCGTCCCGCCAGCATCGAGGGAATCATGCGCGTGAGCGCGAAGTGGGAGGTGCTGAAAACGCCGAAGCGAAACATGGTGTGCGCCTCTCTAGATGACGCTGCCGTCGGGGACGATACCATTCTTGGGAACGACCACGATTCCCTCGCGGATGAAATAGCCGTCTCCATCCTTCTCTTTGACCCCGGCCTGGTTGACGATGTGGACGCCGCGGCCGATGCGCGCATTCTTGTCGATGATGGCGCCCTCGATGATCGAGTCCGAGCCGATGCCGACCGGCGGAATGCCCTGGGCCTGGCTGGCGCGCATCTCGTCCAAGGTTTCATAGCTATCGGCGCCGATGAGCAAGCTGTTGCGGATGCGGGCGTTCTTGCCGATGCGGCTGCGAATGCCGATGACGGCGCGGTCGATGTCCGCTCCTTGCAGAAGACAGCCCTCGGAGATGAGGGCGTTGTGGACCGTGCAGTGCTCTAGCTTCGAGGCCGGCAGAAAGCGCGGGTTGGTGTAGACCGGGCGGGCGCCGTCGTAAAAATCAAACGGCGGAATCGGCTGGCACAGCGCCAAGTTGGCCTGGAAGTAGGACGAGATGGTCCCGACATCTTCCCAGTAGCCGCGATAGACGTAGGCGTGCACGCGTTGGCGCGGCACTGCATGAGGGATGACGTGGCGGCCGAAGTCAACCAGCTGCGGATTGGAAACTGCCTCCTCCAAGATTTCCCGCCGGAAAATGTAGATGCCCATCGAGGCCAGGTACCCCGGCCCATGACCGGGGATGTCGGAGGAGAGGGCCGGCAGTCGTTCGCGCGCTGGCTTCTCGTCGAAGTGCACGATGCGGCCACTGGCGTCCATCTTGAGGATGCCGAAGCCGCTGGCCTGGTCCTCGGCCACGGGGATCACCGCCACGGTCGCGTCGGCGTTGCTGTCGCGGTGGGTGCGCAGCATCTGGCGGAAGTCCATGCTGTAGAGCTGGTCGCCCGACAGGATCATCAGGTCGCGCGCGGATCGTCGCCGCATATGGCGCAGTCCCTGGCGAACCGCATCGGCTGTCCCTTGGAACCAGTCGCCGCCTTCTTCGGTTTGCTCGGCCGCCAGCACGGTCACGAAGCCCGACGAGAACACGTCGAACTTGTAGGTCATGGCGATGTGTGTGTTGAGGCTTTCCGAGTTGAACTGAGTGAGCACGAACATGTGCCGCAGTCCCGCGTTCAGGCAGTTGCTGATGGGGATGTCGATGAGGCGATACTTGCCGCCGATGGGAACCGCCGGCTTCGAGCGCCTGAGCGTGAGGGGAAACAGGCGCGTCCCGCGTCCGCCTCCCAGGATGATTGCCAATACGTCGTCCATTGCGGGAAGATCTACCGCACAAACTGACGAGGTCGCACTTTTCGCGCGATCTCGTCCCCCGCTACGGTCTGGGACCGCTGGAAGTACGGGCCCGTTTCTCGAAGACTCCGCGGAGCTGCTCGCGGCGCCCCGGATCCGGGAACATGCGCTGACAACGGTCGACCGTGCCTTCGGCCTCGGCCAGTCGGCCCGACAGAGATTGCGCGTCGGCGAGTCCTTCACAGGCCGCGCGCAGGTTGGGCATGCGTTGCAGGGCTCGCTCGAACTGGCCTGCGGCGGTGAGGTAGTCGCGGCTGCGCATGCTCGACCAGCCCAAAGCCAGGTCCCGCCAGGGCGAATCGGGCGTGGGCACCGGCGCGTCTGCCTGGGGGCGTTCCGCGCGGACCAGTAAGGTCGCCACGTGGTCGAAGTAGAGCACGCGCCAGCGCCCGGACTTGCGAAGCTGTTCGATCTGTTTCGGGCTGTGTTGCGGCCACAGCACATAATCCGCGCCCGAGGCCCACACCACTTCCTCCCATCGGTTGTACATGCCCAGCACCGCCAGGTACTGCCGGTAGGTTTTTTCGTCAAACGCCGTTCCGGCGCGGCCGTCGATGAAGACCTGCAGGCGTCCCTGGGTTCGCAAGTCGATGTAGCCACCCCAGTTGTAGAAGTTGAAGACCTTGCCCTCGATGTGGTTGGCCTCGATGAGATTCATCGTCTCCACGGGGAAGGTGTCCTCGGCGGTCAGGTAGAGGAAAGCGTTGCGCGAAAGGGGATAAGGTGCCAGTTGCCAGCCGCCCCACACCAGGGCCGCGACCGGCAGGGCAACGGACCAGACGCGGGGTCGGTCGAGCCAGGGCAGACGGCGCACCAGGCGTGAGCGCAGCGACGAAAACACCACCGCCAGCGCCGGAGCCAGCAGCAGACTCTGCGCGATGCCGAAGAGAGGGATGAAGCGGCGGCTTCTGATGGACAGGACGAGGGTGACCAGCCCGATGGCTATGCTGGACAGGGTTAGGCGGGGCTGTCTTCGGTAGGTGCCCGAACCCAGCACTATCACCAGAGACACGACAAAGGCAGCAATCGAAGGGTAGTAGAGGCTGCTTCGGATGCCTCCCGGCTCCCAGGGGGGCAACCACTCGGCTATGCGCAGAAAAGGCGAATTGCTGTCCTGGGCAAATCGGATGGGCCAGAGTAGAGCGTCGCTCCCGTTGCCATTGACGAAACAGGCAAGCAGGCAGGCCAGTCCCAGGAACAGCGCCCGCCGGGGAGTTTGGCGGTAGAAGAACGAAATGGCCAGCACCGCCGCGACGGTGACTAGGCCGAGCATGAAACCGCTGTGCAGGTTCGCCCACAGCAGGAAGACCAGGGGAAGGATCCACAGCCTGCGCGACAAGGGAAGCGCGAAAGACAGAACCAGGACAAAGCCCAGGAAGGTGTAGAGCTGGGGGCGGATGTCGAAGAAGGGCGCTCCCACGGCGATGGCGGCCAGCACCGCCAGGTAGGCGCTTCCCGAGCGGCCGCTGATCTGCCGCAGCAGACGAAAGAGCAGGCCGAAAGTGGCGACCAGCATGCCCCATTTCCACCAGACCAAGCCAGCTGGGCTGAACAGCTTGGCCCAGGTGTAGAAGACGATGTCCGACAGCCATTCGGGATGGAACCAGGGATGGCCGTGGCAGGTGAAGGAAAAGGGATCGGTGAAGTGGAGAGTGTGGGTCTGCACGATCCAGCGACCGCCGGCCATGTGCCACCAAAGATCCGAGCCCTGCATGGTGGTGAAACCAAAGGACCAGCAGGTCAAGATGACAGCGGGCCACCAGCCGAGCGCGATCCAACGCGACTCGGGCGCCGGCGCCGGTGGCGCGCGGTCGCCGCCTTTGGCTGCAGCCCGGCCCGATGGCCTGGGCTTCTTCTTGGCGGGCGCGTTCCGCATGGCCGCCCGCTTTTTACCCCGATCGCCCCACCAGGCAAAGGATCAGTTCAGCAAACGGGCACGGAGCCCAGCCGCGGTCGCGCCCGCAGGGTCGCGGCGGCGCGTGGGCTAGTGTGTCTCAGGCTGGAGTGTCTGCGCGCGCGCGGCCCTCACATTGGCGGGCCGAAAAAGACACGTGTCGCGGTTGATCCCGAGGAGCAAATCGGTGGTGGCCTGGTCAGCCGGGGGAAAGGCGTAGTTCTCCAACTCCTGAGGCGCCACCCAGCGAACGTCCGCCACGCGAAGCGGGCGGGGTTCTTGGCTGGGCGCGATGCTGGCCCGATAGAGGACCAGCTCGACGACATAGCCGTCGTAGCGGTGGGTGCGGTGGGCAGTGGATCCCCCCACGCTCACATCGACGCCCACGCGTTCCCGCAGCTCCCGGCGCAGCGCGGCCTCGTCGGTCTCGCCCGTCTCGACTTTTCCACTTGGGAATTCCCACAAGCCGGCAAGGACGGCGGTCGAACGTCGCTGGGTAATCAAGAATCGCCCTTGATGCTCGATCACAGCAGCCACCACGCGAATGTGCGGCACGAGGTCGTTCATGGCATAGCTCCGAGGCTGCGAGCCTTCAGGCAGACGCAGTTCGTTCGACTCATAGATGTCAACTCATCCTCCCGTTGTGGTGACATCGGCTGCCGCTGGCAAAACTTAAGCCCTTTCTTTTCACCCTGTTCGAATCGTCTGGTTCGATTCCGCAAGCCGCGTTTCGTTCCAACAAAGCGGTTCTCGCGCTGGCCGCGCAGGTGGGAGCAATTTTGTCGCGCAGAATCTGCGCTAGTACGGCAACTCGACGGTCTGGCCCAGAAGGTCGAACTCGACCGACAGCGGCGATTGCCCGGTTAGCTCTTGGCTGCGCGCATCGGGCTGGCTGCCGCCCACGCTGACGCGGAAGCGGCCCGGCTCCAGCACGCGAAGGCCGCGCTCGTCGATGAGCGAAAGATCACGTGGAGAAAGCTGGAAAGAAACGCGGCGGGCTTCGCCTGGCAGAAGATGAACGCGCGCAAAGCCGCGCAGGCTGTGGCGGGGCACGCGACACGAAGCCTCCAGATCTGCGAGGTAGAGCTGCACGACCTCGTCGCCCGGCCGGCTGCCTGCGTTCTTGACCGTGACAGATACGGACGCGCTGGCGCCGGCTGGGACTGGCGTCGGCGATACCGCGATGTCTTGGTAGTGAAAGCGCGTGTAGGAAAGGCCGTAGCCAAAGGGATAGAGCGGCGACTTTTCTAGATAGCGGTAGGTGCGCCCCTTCATGCTGTAGTCCTTGAAATCAGGGACGTCCGCCAGCGAGCGCGGAAATGTGACAGGAAGACGGCCAGCAGGACTGACGTCACCGAAGAGGATGTCGGCCAGCGCGCTGCCCGCTTCTTCGCCGGGATAGAAGGCCTGAACGATGGCGCCCACATGGTCGTGGGCCCACGCAAGATTGAGCGCGCTGCCTGAGATGACCACCAGCACGGTGGGCTTGCCCAGAGCCACGATGCTTTCCAGCAGGCGCGGCTGCAGACCCGGGAAATCCAGGTCGACCTTGTCCCCCGCCGCCTCCGAGTTGCCCGCATCCCCTTGCTCGCCCTCGATCTCGGCCGACAGACCCAGGCAGAGCACGACCGCGTCAGCGCGCTCGGCGATGCTCAGCGCTTCGGCCAGGTGTCCGGCGCAGTCCAGGCCATCGGTCGCTGTTCCCTGTCGCTTGCAACCTGGGGCGTACCAAACCTTGGTCTGCGCCGAGACTGCAGCGCGGATCCCCTCGAGCGGCGTCACCACACGCGACGGAGTTCCGCTGTAGTTGGCGCAAAGCACGTGATGGTCATAGGCATTGGGACCAATGACCGCGACGTGGCGCAGATCCTTGCGCAGCGGCAGGAGCCCCCGATCATTTTTCAGCAGGACCATAGACGCCGAGGCCGCGGTGCGGGCCAAGGCTCGGTGTTGATCGCAGTCGTTGGTCTCGTAGGGAATGGACGCGTAGGGCACGCGCTCGGGCGGATCGAACAGGCCCAGGCGCATGCGGGCGCGGAACAGCCGGCGCAGGCTGGTGTCGAGATCCTCCTCGCGCACAAGCCCAGCGGCCACCGCAGCGGGAATGTGACTGTAGGCGCAGCCGCAGTTGAGGTCACAGCCTGAGTGCACCGCCAGCGCCGCTGATTCCGCAAAGCTGTTGGTCACCCGGTGACTCTCGTGGAAATCCTGGATGGCCCAGCAGTCGCTGACCACGAAACCGCCAAAGCCCCATTCCTCGCGCAAGATTCGGCGCAGCAGGGTGGGACTGCCGCAGCAGGGCTCGCCGTTGGTGCGGTTATAGGCGGCCATGATGCTTTCGGCCTTGGCCTCGGTGATACAGGCGTGGAAACCGGGCAGGTAGGTTTCGCGCAGGTCCTTCTGGCTGACCACGGCGTCGAAGCTGTGGCGCAGGCCTTCGGGACCGCTGTGGACCGCGAAGTGCTTGGGCGTGGCCACCGCTTTCAAGTACTGGGGATGGTCGCCCTGCAAGCCGCGGCAAAAGGCCACGGCCAGGCGCGAGGTGAGAAACGGGCATTCGCCGTAGGTCTCGTGTCCGCGTCCCCAGCGAGGGTCGCGGAAGATGTTGATGTTGGGCGCCCAAAGCGTGAGACCCTTGTACAGGCCGCGGTCGCCTTTGCGCGCGTATTCGTGGTGCTTGGCGCGCGCCTCATCGGCAATGGCCACCGCCACCGCGTGCAGGCGTGGCGCGTCCCACATGGCGGCCAAGCCGATGGCCTGGGGAAAAACCGTCGCGATTCCAGCCCGCGCCACGCCGTGCAGGCCTTCGTTCCACCAATTGTATGCGGGCACGCCCAGGCGCGGGATCGCAGGCGCCGCGTGCAGCATCTGGTGGGCCTTTTCTGCCAGGGTCAGGCGCGACACCAGATCTTGGACGCGCTCGTCGAGGGGAAGCTCTGGGTCGAGGAAGGGATAGGCGGGCTTGTTTTCAGGCATGCGCGAAGGTTCCGGCCTGGGCCGTTGGTTAGGCGATCTTACAAATTGCTGGGCAGTGACTCAAGCCTGCTAACAAAGCAGCCCTGAGGCTGCCCTGTGATCGAGGACACAGCTCACGCACGGCACAACGAGGGGTTTGGTTGACAGAGCGAGAAGAGGAGAGGGATCCTTGAACCCTAGCCTATTGGAGGGCGGCCCATGAAAACAGCGAAGCCATCGGCGTCAGTTCTGAATCCTGACCGTCAACTCAGGCGCTCTCTCGTGCGCTCGCTCGCGGGCACAGGACGTGCGACGAAGATCCGGTACTTCGGTCTCGCGCTGACCGCGGTTGGCTCTCTCACTCTGGCCGGCGCGGCTCGGGCGGACATTCCTCCCCCTGCCGATTACGTCGAGACTTGCACCCTTGCCAACAAGCAGACTGCGACCTCGGAGTGCCTGGCCTGCGCGGCGGACTATAATAATTTCGGCCGGTGTAGCCCGCTGCTTTCGCCCTACTGCTACAGCAAGGTCTGCAAGACGTGGGGTGCCTCGGCCTATACCGAGTTGTGGTGTCGGCTCAAGGGCCAGGGGGCTCCCGTCCCCTCAGAAATTCTGAACATTCTCAGCCCCACCATCTGGCCGCTGCCTCCTGTCCCCGACGGCGGACCAACCACGGGCGGCTGCCTTCCCTATGTTCCTCCCGCTCCTGCACCCGACGCCAGTGCGCCAGCGGCCCCTGATGCCGACGGAACGGGCGGACAGGGCGGGGCTCTTGCTGCCGGCGGGACCGGCGGACAGAGTGCAGTGGCCTCGGCTCCCGCTGCGGGCGGGACCGGCGGACAGAGCGTCGTCACCTCGGCTCCCGCTGCGGGCGGGACCGGCGGACAGAGCGTCGTCGCCTCGGCTCCCGCTGCGGGCGGGACCGGCGGACAGAGCGTCGTCACCTCAGCCCCTCCTGCAGGCGGAAACTTTGCGATGGGCGGATCCGGCATGGCAGCCACGGGCGCCGCTGGTGGCACAAGCGGCAGCGACAGCAAGCCGAGCGACAGCAGCGGCTGCGCAGTGGGCGGCTGGCTTTCGGCCAAAGCCCTCGGTCCCTGGCTTCTGGCGGGTCTGTTCGGTGTAGTCGTCACGCTGGCCCGCCGGCGCAGGCGCTAG
This sequence comes from Myxococcales bacterium, assembly GCA_003142855.1. GTDB lineage: Bacteria > Myxococcota_A > Polyangia > Fen-1088 > Fen-1088 > Fen-1137. The sequence goes on along the minus strand of PLNW01000136.1, from coordinate 4,557 downwards.
TTAGATTCTTCGCCTTCGCAAAGTCAGCACCGACTCACACAACAGCAGGCCGATCATGACCACGGCGAGGGTGTGCCACAATTCGACCCGGTGCTTGGGCGGCTTGACTCCGGGTGACGCCACCGCAATGCGATCGGGCCTTTGGCTGGGGTCAAGGCGCGCGGGGTTGGACTCGCGTGTGTCCAGGTTGACCACGAAGTCCTGCTCGGGCCGTGCCACGACCGTGCCGTCAGAACCGACGGCGCGCACGTGGTAGGTGCCCAGGCGATCGGTTTCGCTGTAGAGCACGCTGCGGGTTGAGCTGGCTTGATCGCGCCGCGCGACCCACACCGAGCCATCAGGCCGGGACACCTCCAAGCGCTGCTCGTCGCCCGTGAAAACCAGGGTTCGCGCCTCCCCCGCCCGCAGCGAAGCGTCCTCTTCGTCGCCGGTGACCCCCACCAGGCGGCGCGCGGCTTCACGCACGAGCGGCAGAAACCCGGTGCGGATGGGCAGGTCGGTCCACTCACGGTCCACGGTGGTGGACAGCAACATCACGCGGCCCTTGCCCACTTGCTTTTCCACCAGAGCAGGCGCGCCGCTCTCGTAGCGCAGAATCACGCTGCGATCCGGGCTCTCGACCGCTGGGTCGAGCAGCATGTACTTGAAAAAACGCGCTGACACCAGACCTTCGCCGCGTTCGGGGAAATTGGCCAGCAGGGGATGGCTGCGGTCGATGGGCGCCAGGCGTTCGGCTGGTCGATCGTCGACGATTTCGCCCGCGTGCTGGCCAGGCAAGGCCGAGGCCGTGCGCGGCAGTCCCAGCGGTTGCGGCAGCAGCTTGGCCATGCGCTCGTTCCATGCCGTCGCGTCCACGCGGTCGCCGACCGAGATGAACAGGCCACCGCCCGCTGACACGAATCGCGCCAAAGCGGAAGCCATGGCTGGCGAGGGCTGCGCCAGGTTCAGGAGGGCGACCAGAGTCGTGTTGTCCAGGCTTTCGGGCGACACGTCGTCGGGCAACTTGATGGTCACCACCGCGCCAGGCAGGCCATTGCGAAGCGCAGCCGCGAAGAAGAATGGCTCGTCCTCGTTGCGCGCACTGCGCGGGTCGCCGTTGACGATGAGAACGCTCATGCTGCGAGCCAACTCCACATGGGCCAAGCGCTGATCGTCCAGGCGGAAGGCGTCGCCATCAATCTCCACCTCCACGTCGTGCGCGCCGCCAGTCTCGCCGGTTAGTCGGTGCAAAAAGCGCTTGTGGCTACGACCGCCCGGCGCCAGGTCGACAAACCCCTTGGCCACCGAGACACCGTCCACTTTCAAGGCCATTCCCAACGCGCGCGTCCCGGCTGCGGAGAAATCCGCCAACTCGGCGTCGACCGCGATTCCGCCGGTTCCCACCTCGGGTGCAGGCACCACGCTCACCTCCAACACCGCGCGATTTTCCCACCGGGCCGCCCCCGAGACGTCGTCGATGATGACCTCGGGCGCGCCCTCGGCTGGCAAGCCGGTGCCGGCCTCCCAGCCCGCGGCCTGCAGATCAGTGAAGAGATAGATACGACGTTTGGCATGCGTTGATCCCGCCAGGATGAGGGATGCACTTCGCAAGGCGCTGGCAAAGTCGGCCGGCCGTGCGGAACACACGGTGCTCTCCAGGGCTTCGAGCACGCGCGCGCGCTCGGGGGAAAGCTCGCTGATCTTGGGGCTGGAGCCCGCCGAAGCCTGGAGCAAGGCCAAATCCACGTCCGAGGGAAACTGGCGTAGCAACGCGCGCGCGCGGTCGCGGGCGCGCTCGAACATGGTCGACAAGCCAGCGCTGCGGCTCATGCTGGCGGAATCGTCGAGCACGATGACCGCGCTCTGTGGGTCCAGGCTGGCCACGGGCAGGTCGGTGGTGCGCTCGGCAAACGGGCGGGCGAAGATGAGAGGCAAGGCCGCGGCCACGCCTGTGCGCGCCACCAGCAACAGGATCTCGCGCAAGCGACGGCGCGCAGAGATGCGCCGCTCGGAGCGCAGGAGCAGTTGCATGGCCGCGAAGCGCACCGGCTGGGCGCGCCGCTTGCCGATGAGATGCACCAGCCAAGGCAAAAGAGCCGCCAGCAGACCAAAGAGCAGCGAGGGCGCCAGGAAATGCATGCGCTACAGCCTCACCACGCGCTGGCGGTCAGCTAGAAAAGCCCGCAAGACATTGGTGGGTGGCGTGTCGGTGCGTGCAAAGCGATACTCCACGCTCGCTTCCAGACAGGCCGCCCGCCAGCGATCGCGAAACGCCTGCGACTCGCGCTTGAAGGCCTGGGCCAGGTCAGGTGCCTGGGCGAGCAGAGTGCGCGCGTCACCCGGTTCCATGCCTTCAAAGAAGATCAAGTCGTCAAAGGGCAGCTCAACCTCGTCGGGATCGAGCAGGTGGAATAGCGCCACGTCGTGTCCGCGCGCGCGCAGCTGGCGCAGGCGTCCGGGCAAGGCGCCGCGCACTTCGTCGCTGGGATCATCCGGCTCGCTGTCGAGCAGGTCAGACATGACAATGATGAGACTGCGTTTGTCGATGAGCTCGCCCAGGTGGCCAAGAGCGAGCGCCGCATCGGTGCGGCCCGCAGGCTGGGCCGCTTCCAACAGGCGGAAGACCTCGCGGATTTGTCCCGGCCGGGTCGAGGGCGGCAGGAAGCTGCGCGCACTCTCGTCGAAGAGCAGCAGCCCGGCGGCATCGCCCTGCTGGCCGACCAGATAGGCCAGCGCGCCCGCCAAATAGCCGGCGTAGTCCAGCTTGGACACGCCCCGCCGGCGATAGCCCATGGAGGCGGAGGCATCGAGCACGAGAAAGGTGTGCATCTCAGTCTCGTCCTCGAAGCGCTTGACGTAGTAGCGGTCGGCGCGGCCCACGGCTTTCCAGTCGATGCGGCGAATTTCGTCGCCCGGCGCGTATTCGCGGTGCTCGGTGAATTCCACCGAGGTGCCCGGGTGCAGATTGCGGTGCATGCCGGAGAACGCGCCCTCGACGATGGTGCGGGCACGCAGATCCAAGGACGCCAGCCGCGCCAAATCCGTCGGGTCAAGCAACCCGGGCCGCGGTGGCTCTCCCGATCCTGTGGCGCCCTCACTCACGATGAGTCTTGGCTCGTGGTCAGTCGGGCTGGACGGTCTGCAACAGACGCTCGACCAGGGCGCGCGACGACACGCCGTCGGCCTCGGCGTGAAAGTTGCGGACCAGGCGGTGGATGAGCACCGGAGGCGCCATGCGGCGCACGTCCTCGACGGAAGCCGCATAGCGGCCGTCGAGCACGGCACGCGCCTTGGCCGCCAGCACCAGGTGCTGCGAGGCGCGCGGACCAGCGCCCCAGGCGAGGTACTTGCCGACGGGATCGGGCGAGGCCGGCGTTGGCCGGGTGGCGCGACACAGGGCCACCGCGTGTCGCAGAACATGGTCCGCGACGGGCACACGCAGAACCAGGTCTTGCAGATCCAAAATGCGCTGGGGCGACAGCACCTTGCGCAGCGCCGGGTGGTAGCTGCCCGCGCTCTGGCTGGCGATGCGCACCTCCTCCTCGGCGCTGGGGTAGCCCACGTCCACCTCGAACATGAAGCGGTCAAGTTGCGCCTCGGGCAAGGGATAGGTGCCCTCTTGCTCGATGGGGTTCTGCGTGGCGAACACCAGAAAGGGCAGCGGCAGATTGTAGGTCGTGCCGCCGGTTGACACGCGGTACTCCTGCATGGATTGCAGAAGCGCGGCTTGTGTCTTGGGTGGGGTGCGGTTGATCTCGTCGGCGAGAATGACGTTGGCGAAGATCGGTCCGCGTACGAAGCGGAACACGCGCCGGCCGGTGGTGCGGTCTTCTTCCAAGACATCCGAGCCGGTGATGTCCGACGGCATCAGGTCAGGCGTGAACTGGATGCGGCCAAAGGACAGGTCGAGCACATCGGCCAGCGTCTGGATGAGCAGGGTCTTGGCCAGGCCCGGCACCCCGACGAACAGACAGTGGCCGCGGGAAAACAGGGCAATCAAGAGGTGGTCGATGACCTCGTGCTGTCCGATGATGCGCTTGCCGATCTCGGCACACAGGGCGCGCCGGGCCTCGCACAGCTCGCGTGCCGCGGCGACGTCGCGTTCTACGACTTCGGGCGCGGGCCGGGTGGCTGCTTCCCCACCGAGGGCACCGGACGGGAGAACCGCAGCTTCCTGTGAGTCCGACATCGGCCACAGGATGCCACGCCCCCGAGCCAGCGGCAAAGGCAGAGGCAGTCACCGATGGCGAGACATGGCCAGGATTTGACCGGCGGCCGCAGCAGCCCGGGTATAATGGCGCTTCACTCACCGAGATTCGTCGTGAAGTTTTGTCCCTACTGCCAAAAGCAGCATCGGCCCGAGACGCGCACCTGTCCCATGACAGGAAAATCGCTCGATAGTCCGACACTGGGCAAGACCCAGGTGGGTCTGGCCGCGCCGCCAAGCTTGGCCATGCCTGCGGGGTTTCCCAGACCCGAGGCTGCGATGAAAGCGGAGCCCGGGCAGAAGACGTCGTCGGCAGCCGCGCCGCCGGCCAAGCCTGTGTCGGCTGCACCGCCGGCCAAGGCGGTGGCAGC
>PLNW01000034.1 GCA_003142855.1 Myxococcales bacterium | reverse complement strand
TTTCCCGACAGACTCTAGTTAGCATCTATGTCAGCCTATCGCCGCCGCCGAGGGCGCCGCCACAGGAACGCGGCGCCCAGCAAGGCGAAGGGCAGTCCGGTCGTGCCTGCGGCGGTTCGGGTCAGATCACAATCGCAGCCCGAGTGGCGCAGCTGCGCTACCGAGCCGGTGTCGCTCTCGATCGAATTGCCTCCGCCAGCGGGGCTGCCGCTGGTGCCACCCGCGCCAGTTGCGCCGCCCACGGCGATGCCCGCAAGTCCACCTGCGCCAGCCTGTCCGCCCGCACCGCCGATATTGGTGCCGGCCGTGCCGCCGGCGCCACCGCGGCCGCTGGCTCCACCCGAGGCCAGGCCACCCACACCGCCCGCACCACCGATGACGCTGCCGCCGACACCAGCGTGTCCGCCGGCGCCGCCCGAGGCCAGGTTACCCACGCCACCAGCACCGCCGATAATGGTGCCGGCCGCGCCACCTGCGCCAGCCAATCCACTGGCACCGCCGACCATGGTGCCGCCGCCCGCGCCAGCATGTCCACCTGCGCCGCCTGAGATCACGCCGCCCGCGCCACCTGCGCCGCCGATGCTGCTGCCGCCGGCACCACCCGCGCCACCGCTGCCGCCCGCGCCTCCTCCCCCGGTGCCGCCGGTGCTGCAAAGATAGGGAGTGGAATCAAGCCAGCATACGCCGTTGCCGTCGCATACTTGACAGGGTCCGCAGGGTGTTCCGGCTTGCGGATAGTCGCAGGCGCCTGCGCCGTTGCAGGTCGAGCGGCAAACGTCGCTGCCCAGGCCGCACTCATTCTGTGGATCGCTGCCCGCAGTGAAGGGAGAGCACTTGCCCATGCGACCAACCTGGTTGCACGACACACAGGTGCCGTCGCACGGGCTGTCGCAACAAACCCCGTCTGCGCAGACGCCGGAGGCACAGGCATTGGCGCTGGAACAGGCGGTGCCGTTCTGGGCCTTGCAACCGCCGCCAGCGGCGCACGCCTGTCCGTCGGCACAGCTTCCACTGACTTGGGTGCCTGGTGTGGCCAACGCGCAGGTGCCTTCCTTCCCCGCGACACTGCACGACTGGCACACGCCCGAGCAAGACGCCGTTGAGCAGCACACGCCATCCACGCAGAATCCCGAGGCGCAGCTTGATGTTGTGGCGGCGGTGCACCCCTCGCCGTTGCCCAGACTGGTGGCTTTGTATTCCCAGATTTCGCTCAGGGCGGAACCATCGTCGGGGCCTGCACCGAAAAGCACCATCACGCCGCGCTGGCTGTCGAAGGCCATGGTGGCGTTGCTGGAGTACCAGCCTGGGCCCGTGGACACAGTGCTTGGACCGGTGGCCAGATCGCGCATGTACCAGGTCGGGCCCGTGCTATCCAGCTCCCAGGTCTTGATGTCCGTCGTGGAGCCCACCACGTCCGTTGCGTTGGTGGGCATGACCATCCGGCGACGCAGGCTATCGTAGGCCACGACAGGGAAAGGGGAGGTTCCCAAATCGACGAAGTCGCCGCTGTCTCGCAAGGCCCATCCGGCCGACAGGGGATCCCATTCCCAGAAGACGCTGTTGCTGGTGGTCCCTTGCCAGGTGCTGTCGCCTTCGAAAAGAAACATCTTCTGCCGACCGTCGTCGAAGGCCATGAGCGGGCCCCCGCCAGTGCCGCCCCTCGATACGGGCGCTACATTCCCCGGGGTGGGCGTACGGTTGGTCCAGGTCGTCTTCGCGCCATCCCACTCCCAGACCGCGTTGCTGGGGACGTCACCGCCGAAGAGTAGCAACTTGGCACGCCCCGAGTCGGTAACCATGCCGGCTCCGCCCACGCAACCCGGGCTCGACGCGGGAGAGAGCTGGCTCCACGCGCGGGTGGCGCTGCTCCACTCCCAGGTGTCACAGAGATCCCGGGTTGTCTCGTCGTAGGACGCTGACGGGTAGGTCAGCCCGCCAAACACGATGAGGGATTTGCGAGAAGGGTCGTAGGCCATCGCGGGGCCCGCCCGGCGTGTGGGTCGCACATCACCCAGGACCTGGGACCAGGAACTCCCGTCCCACTCCCACAGGTCGTTGAGCAAGTCGTAGTTCGGGCTCTGACCGCCGAACAGGTAAGTCTTGCCGGTGGCGGGACAGAAGGCGATGGCGTTGCCCCAGCGCTGGCTCGGCCAGTTCTGCACCGCTGAGCGGTTGGTGAACTTTGCCGAGGCGGGCTCGAATTCCCAAACCTCCCCAGAAGCAGTCGGCTGGTATCCGCCATAGGGAAGGCTCGTGCTGAAGGTGATGCCCGCCAGCAGATCGAGGCGGCTGCGGGCAGAGTCGGTGAGCAGCGATGCGTACATGCGGCCGGCAGGCAGGCTGGACTCGTTGCCGGTCAATCGCTGCGTCCAGTTCCCGCTGGCCGGATCCCAATCCCAAACTTCGCCCAGGCCAACGTAGGTTTGCCAGCTCTTGCCGCCCGCGAGCACGACCAGGCCCCGACCAGGATCGTATGCCATCGCGTGGCCCCAGCGCGGGCTCGGCATGGTTGTCGAGGTCGCGCGCAGACTCCAGTTCTTGGTCGTCGGATTCCAATCCCAGGTGTCCTGCTGGGGGATGCCGTTCGCATCAGCTTGGTCCTTCTGCATTCCGCCGAACAGGACCGCGAGGTTGCGTTTGCTGTCCCACACCAGCGCGGAGTCGTAGCGCGCGCTGGGCGTGGTGGTGGGCGTGAGTTGAGTCCAACTTCCCGCGCTGGGATCCCATTCCCAAGTCTCGGCAAACGCGAGCACGAGGCCGGTCCCGTCGGGCGAGTTTCCAGCGGGCGGCCGCTGTAGAGGGTCACCGTAGAAATAGGTTTCAGGCCAAATCGAGGAGCCTCCATTGGCGCGTCCGCCCCCGAAAAGCAGCGCCTTGCCTGTGGATTTTTCGAACACCATGCTGTGCTGACTGCGGGCACTGGGCCCCGCGGTGGTGGCGTCAGTGAAGGTTCCGCTCCCCGGATCCCAAACCCAGGTGTCCTCGTAGTTGAAGCCGGCGGTCGAGCGTCCGCCGAAGATGACGAAGTTCTTGTGGACGGAGTCGTACACCATGCTCGCGCCCGCGCGCGGACTGGGCTTTGTGCCGGCCGGGGTGCGGTTGGTCCACGCGCCGGTCGCGGGATTCCACTCCCAGATATCCTGGGACGCCGTCAGGTTACCGCCGTCGCTGGACACGCCGGACCAGCCGCCGAACATGACCAGGACTTGGCGGTCTTCGTCGACGGCGGCCGCTTGCATGTAGCGCGGATTGGGCAGCGGCGAGGACGGGGCGCCGATGCGCGTCCAGGTGGCCGACTCGGTCGCGGGCACAGTACCCAGGGCCAAGTGAGGGGACTCAAGGCGAGGGCTGCCGCCCGGATCGGTCTCGGAACAGGTCGTGAGCAGGAGCAGAGTCGCCGCGGCGCTATTTCGTAGTTTCATAAAGGTTCTCCATGACTGCGACGCCAGGTCAGAATGATTTTGGTGTTAGCCTGAGCGACGCCGGCGCAGCCGGCGCCAGAAGAAAACGGCGCCGAGCAAGGCAAAGGGAAGTCCTGGCGTGCCTCTACTGCTCTGGCCCAGATCGCAGTCGCAACCCGAGCGGTGCAACTGCGTCGTGCTGACCCCGTCGGTCGCGTCGGAACCTCGCCTGCCGTCGGGGCTGCCTGCGTCGGCTGGCAACGAACTTCCCCCGCCATCGGGATTGCCACTCACGCCACCCGTGACACTGCTTCCACCTTCGCCGCTGCCGCCCACCCCGCCGGAGCCACCCGAGCCGCCAATGATGGTCTGGCCACCGGAGCCAGCCGTGCCACCCACGCTGCTGCCCGCCGTGCCGGCTGAACCGCCGGCGCTGCCGATGAAGGTGCCACTTGTGGCGACGCTTCCGCCTGTGCCGCCGCTGGTGCCACCTGTGGCGACGCTTCCGCCTGTGCCGCCGACTGTTCCGCCTGAGCCATCCCGTCCACTTGTGCCGCCAGTTGTGCCACCAGTGCCACCTGCGTCACCGCGCCCGCCTGCGCCGCCGGTGCCGCCGGCTGAGCCACCCGTGCCGCTGCTGCCACCGGCTCCGTCCGCGCCGGCGTCGTCGGTGCCGCAAACCGAAGGATCAGGAGGCGCGCAGGCGCCGTATCCGTCACAAACCGCACAAGTTCCGCACGGCGTTCCGTATTGGGGAGCATCGCACGCCCCGGCGCCGTTGCAGACCATGCGGCATGCGTCGCTGCCCCCGCCGCATTCACTTTCTGGATCACTGCCGATAGTGTAGGCCGTGCACTTGCCAGCCCGACCGGTCTGGTTGCAGGACACGCAGGCGCCATCGCAGGCGCTCTCGCAACACACCCCATCCACGCAGGAGCCCGAGGCACAGATACTCGCGCTGGAACAAGCCGTACCGTTTTTCGCTTTGCAGTTTCCGCTGCCGTCGCACGCCTGTGTGACCGCGCAACTACCAGGAACTTCCGTGCCTGGTGCCGCCCGGACGCAGGTGCCTTCTTTGCCCGCGACGCTGCACGACTGGCATGCGCCCGAGCAGGACGCGACCGCGCAGCAGACGCCGTCCACGCAGAACCCCGAGGCACAGTTCGACGCCGTGGCAGCGGTGCAGCCTTCGCCGTTGCCGAGATTGGTGACTTTGTATTCCCAGGTGTCGTTCGTGGTCCCGTAGGAAACGCCACCGAACAGCACCAGCACGCCGCGCTGGCTGTCGAAGGCCGCGCTCGGCTGCGAGACGTTTTGGTCTGGGCCAGACAAGGCGCGCATGTACCAGGTTGGACTCTTGGCATCCAGTTCCCAGGTTTGGATGGTCCCGTCGGGGCTCGGCCCCGGCGACACCCCGCCGATGGGCACGATGTGCCGGCGGCGCAGGCTGTCGTAGGCGACCGCACCCGTACCCAGGTCGTACTGGGAATCGACTGCGTCGCCGGTATCGCGAAGCGCCCAGCCGGCCGCGACCGGATCCCAATCCCAGAAGAAACTGTAGCCGCTGATGGGGTCGTAGCCGGAGTCGGCGATGAGAACCATCTTCTGGCGGCCATCGTCGAAGCTCAGGGTCGGGTAGTCGCGCCCGGTTGGCACCACCACGAGCGATGCCGGTGTCCGGTTGGTCCAGGTGGTGGTCGTGCCATCCCACTCCCAGACTGCGGTGCTGAAGGGATCCACCGACAAGGAGCTTCCGGGGGTTGGGTAGGTATAGTCGAACGTGGGTCTCTCGCCGCCGAAGAGCAGCAGCTTGGCCCGGCCCGAATCGCTGACCATGGCGTGTCGGTTGCGAGGCTCGGGACTCGATTTGGGCGAGAGCTGGCCCCACTTGCGGGTGCCGGGGTTCCATTCCCAGGTATCGCCCAGGATCACATTGGCGTCGCCTCCGACAGGCGGGCTGCCCGTGCCGCCGTATACAATGAGCGACTTGCGGGACGGGTCGTAGGCCATCGCCGCGTCCGTGCGGGCGGCAGGGCGCAGGTCGCTTTCGACTTGGGACCAAGAGCTGCCGTCCCACTCCCACAGCTCGTCCAGCAACCCGTAGCTGTTGTCCATCCCTCCGAACACGTAGGTCTTGCCGGTAATCGGACAGAAGGCGATTGCGGGATTGGAGCGCGGGGATGGCCATGCGTGCGGTGGCAGCGGCGTGCGATCGGTGAATGTTGTCGTCGCTGGATTGAACTCCCAGATCTCGCCGTCCTGCAGTTCCGAATAGTCATAGGAATAGATTCCGCCGCCTACCAGATCGAGACGGTCCAGTGTGGGGTCGGTGACGAGCGAGGCGTAGATACGCGCCTCGGGCAGATTGGGCTCGTTGCCGGTGAAGCGTTGCGACCACGCCCCTGAGGTGGGATCCCATTCCCAAACGTCGGCCAAGGCGTAGCCGGAGTCGATGTCGAAACCACCCATCAGCACGGTCACGCCGCTGCCGGGGTCGTAGGCCATGGCGTGGCCGTAGCGCGCGCTCGGCCTGCTCCCTGCGATGGTGCGATTGCTCCAGTTCGACTTGGACGGATCCCATTCCCATGTGTCCTGCTTGGGCACACCACTCAGACCGGCCAGCGGCTTCTCCATACCGCCGAACAAGACAGCGCGGCTGCGTTGGTTGTCCCAGACCAGCCCGGCTGCATATCGGGCACTGGGCGCACTGGCGGGCTGAAGCTGGCTCCACGTGCCCTGCGCGGGATCCCACTCCCAGGTGTCGCCAAACGCGACCGAGACACCGCCCCATTGGTCATCTTTGGCGCCCGCATCGGCGTTGCCGCCCCCGAAGAGCAGCACTTTCCCTGTGGATTTCTCGAAGACCATGCTCTGCTGGCTGCGATAGCCTGGCCCTTTGCCCGAGGCGGCTTTGTCGGTGAAGGCGCCGCTCGTGGGATCCCATTCCCAGATGTCCGCGTAGTCGACGAAGTAGTTGCCGGAGGCCATGCGCCCGCCGAATAGGACGAAGTTGTTGCGAATCGAGTCGAAGACCAGGCTTGCACCGCCGCGCGGTTTTGGAGGGAGGCCAATTGGGGAGCGTTGGGTCCATGTGCCAGACGCAGGATTCCACTCCCACAGATCCTGAAGCTCACCCCCGTCGCCCAGGCCGCCAAACATGACTAGGACCTTGCGGCTCTCATCAAAGGCGGCCGCTTGCATGTAGCGCGAGCCAGGGCCCAGCACGGGCGGGCCCACGCGCGTCCAGGTGGCGATTTCGCTGGCGGGCACCACGCCCAGCGCTGTGTGGGACGACTCAAGGCCAGGGCCAGTCGTGTCTCCGGAATGGTCTTGGGTGCAGCTGGCGAGCAGGAGCAGAGCCCCGACAGCGCTTCTTCGCAGGTTCATGAAGATTCTCCGTGCGCCGGTCAAACCG
>PLNW01000130.1 GCA_003142855.1 Myxococcales bacterium | reverse complement strand
GCGTCACGCCCCGGCAAGTATTTCGACCCAACGGCGGCATAGCCGCGCGCTGGGTCAGGAGGCATCTCGGACAGCCAGAATCTCCTTAGGGACGGAAGTACCCGCTCTGTCGATAATCCTCCGTGACAACATTTGGTGCCAAGAGATCTCCCCGCCCCCTCCCGATCATCTTCGCGACACTCGACCCCACGGTTCCTCGCAGCGTGCCCATACCTCAGTCGTTGGCCGACGAGTTGGTCAGCTATACGCAGTGGGCACTCCAGTTCTCTTCGCACTCGCGTGACGAGATCAGGGACACGCCGCATGGCATCACCAAGTTCCGGTCGGCCGGCAGCAGGGTGGCAGCAAGATTCCTTGGGGACTGCCGGTAGTAGCCGTACCGTCGTCGGCCATCTTCTCGCCCCTTGTGCCCGGATGCCCGGTCCTATTCCCGCTTCGGCGACGGCGCCGCCAGGACCTGCCGGAGCGAGCGTTTGCCAGCGACCACTTCGCCGGTCAGGGCGGTCAGTTCAGCCAGAGACCGGGTGGTATCTTTGGGCCTGGTCGACACCCCGCCTTCCTTGACTGTCGCCCCGAATGTGGTCACCACGAAGATGCGGGTGACCTCGGCGCGCTCGGCCGGAAAGGCGGCGCCGTAGATCTCAACCAAGTCGATCACGTCTCGGGGCGCCTGGCCGCGCAGTACCGCCGTGGCCCAGGTGCCGAGAAACTTGGCCTGAAAGTTCCTGATCGTCCCCAGCACAGCCGCTGGGCTGACGCCGGGGGGAAGCCGGTTCGGGGCAAAGGGCGCATAGAAGGCAGCAGGCGCCGCCCGGCCAGCCAGCGCATGCGACTGGGCCATGCGGTAGATGACCGTGGCCGCCACACCCGGATCGGCGAGCAGGTCGCGTCCCTGCCGGAGGGTCGCTCCATCCTGTTCTAGGACATATCGGTTTTCGCGCACGTTGGCGAAGATCTCACGTTGAGCGCTCGAGCCCTCGTAGACCTGGACCACGCCAGCCGGGCTCGAACCCACCCGCCACTCGCGCGCGATGACTTCCATGGCAATGCGGTAGCCCTCGACGAGAACCGGTGGAGGCGCGGCCCCGGCAGAGAGAGCACCCCCGGTAGCGACGAAATGCGCGACGAAGGTGGCCAGGCGACCGGACAGGGTTTGCACCAGCGCCTTGTCGGCAGAGGGATTGGCCGGCAAGCCAATCCACGGCAAGCCCGGGTGCGGCTGCACGCCACCAAACATCTTGGGCAATGCTAGGCCAAGCCCGTAAGGCGACCGCTCAATCCCCAGCACTAGACAGGTCGGCTCTGCAGCGTCCCGACGGGCGGCTACCGAAAAGCGTTGGCCGTCGACGGTGGCCTCGCGAACGAACTGCTTCGCCAGATAGACTGTCCGCACCATCTCGAAAGCAAAGGTCGACTCAAGCAACCAGGGCAGTGGCTGCACAGCCTCGTCCTTGATGTCCAGACGGCGCACGACAGGAAGTGCGCCGTCCATCTTTCCCGCGACCGGCGCGAACAACATGTATGAATCCGCGGGGCCGAGCGGCTTGTCTGGATCGGTCCGACAGCCGGCCCAGGCCAAGACGGCGAGACACGCAGCCATGCGAGTCGAGTGCCTCGACATCGCTATTGGGCCCCCTTCTCTCCTTCCAGCGCCGCGACTTTTGCAAGCCGGCGCCTGAAGCGTTCGTCACCCTTGAACTGGGCGCGCAGGAATGTTTGGACCAACTCCCAGGATTGAGCCTCCCCGGTGACCTGGCCGCCCAGGCACATGACATTCATGTCGTCGTCCTCGACGCCCTGGTGAGCGGAAAAGGACTCCGTGATCAACGCCGCCCGCACGCCGGGTACCTTGTTGGCCACCACGCAGGCCCCGACCCCGCTACCGCAAATGGCCAAGCCCAGGGTAACCTCGCCCGCCGCCACGGCCCTGGCCAGCGGCACCACAAAGTCCGGGTAGTCGTCTCCCACCACCAACTCATGGGCGCCGAAGTCCACCACCTCATGGCCGGCGGCCTTGAGGGCCGACGTCAGTTTCACCTTCAACTCAAAGCCACCATGGTCTGCAGCTACTCCAATGCGCATCAGCTCTCCTGTGTGCTCACTCAACGCTTTTCCAACCTGCATCCCTCGTGCCGGTGCTGGCCCACAGCAGCTGTAGCGGTCGGGCGCCGTGATTGAATGCGCGCTGCCAGCGTGGGTTGCTCAACTGGTCGAGGTGCGACTTGCAGATGGGGGACATCACGGATCGTTCTGCTTTGCTGATGGCCTTCCAATGACACCGGCTTGGATGATTTCCACGCGATGGTTGGCTCTTGGATGATTTTGCGAGGGGCCTTCGGCCAGCACCATAACCCCATCTGCCAAGCCTTCATGCTGTGCCCACTGTCGCGCAAAGCTGTTCCAGTCTCGCGGCGGCTCCGTCGCGTGAACCGGAGAGACTCCGTACGAGAACTGCAATCCCTGACAGGTTCTTTCTTCGATGCTGACGGCTGCGATCCACACGGGCAGCATGAAGCGGGAGACCATCCGTGCGGTGCGTCCGGTAAGGGTGGGCACGATGACCGCCGTCGGGGCGAGGTGAGCTACGGTGTCACTCACAGTGCGCGAGACGAGGTCCACGAGATCAACGTCGCCATCGCGGGTGTACTCGGGAAATGCCTCGCGAACGCGGACTGCGGAGCGACTTGGCTCGGTCGCGGCCGCTATCTTGGCGAGCATAGTTACTGCAGCCACCGGGAATTCTCCCATCGCCGATTCTTCGGAAAGCATCACGCAGTCTGTGCCGTCCAGGATGGCGTTGGCGACATCGGTGGATTCAGCTCGGGTAGGGCGCTGGCGGTACACCATCGACTCCAGCATTTGCGTGGCCGTGATCACTGGTTTTCCAAGCAGTCTGGCCTTTCTGGTCAACTGCTTCTGGACCACGGCGATCCCCTCGATGGGGGTCTCGACCCCTAAGTCGCCACGAGCGATCATGATCCCGTCGGCCGCCTGCAAAATCTCGTCGATGTGAACCAGAGCGCCGGCTCTCTCAATCTTGGCGATGATGAACGGGCGATGCCCCAGCTCTGCCGCCGCCCCTCTCACCAAATCAACGTCGCCAGCCGACTCTACGAAGGACTGGCTGACGGCATCCACACCTTGCTCGAGCGCAAACTTCAGGCAGTCACGGTCGTGTTCGGTAAAGGCGCTAACGCCCAGGTCGATGCCCGGCAGATTCAGCCCCTTGCGCGAGCGCAACTCGCCCCCGGCCAGCACAGTGCATTGGATGTCTTTGCCTTGAGCGCCCACGACCCTCAACTGAATGATGCCATCATTGAGAAATATCGAGTCACCAGCCTTGACGACTGCGGGCAAGCGCTCAAAGGTCACGAAGGCGCGTTGCCGATTGCCGGTGATCTCGTTCGTGGTCAGCGTGAATGTATCTCCTAGTTTGAGATCGACTGGCTCGTCCGCCAATTCCCCGATCCGCATCTTCGGGCCTGGAAGGTCAGCCATGATCGTCACGCGTTTGCCGGCTGTGCGTGCTGCCTGGCGAAGATTGGTGATGGCCCTTCCATGCCACTCGAAATCACCATGCGAGAAATTGAGACGCGCGATGTTCATTCCGGAATGCAACATTTGCAGCATCATTTCGGGCGAGTCGCATTTCGGCCCGATCGTGCATACGATCTTGGTCTTGTTCGGGTTGAGCATCAGTCGCCCTTCCGCAACTCATTGCCGGTGCGTCGCCCCAGGCCGGTCCCACTATCCGAAAGATCGACGACCAATTCCTGGCTCACCGTCTCGGCGGCAGGATGGAAGCGGCNNCTCATAGCCGCCAACGACTTGTACCGTATTTCATTGTACGCATATTCCTTCAACTTGATCGTCGGACGTGGCGAATCGAGCTGGAATGGATTCGCACTGACGCTACGAAGTTCAGGGTTGAAGCGGATCAGCGGCCAATGACCGCTCGCCACGGCTAGGTCCTGTTGCTTCATTCCGAGTCGCATGTCGATCCCGTGTGCGATGCATTGACAGTACGCGACGATCAGCGATGGGCCCCTATACGCTTCGGCCTCGCGAAACGCATCGAGGGTTTGTTGTGGGTTTGCGCCCACTGCGACAGTCGCGACGTACACGTTGCCGTACGCGATGGCCTGCATTGCCAGATCTTTGCGCGCTGTGCGCTTTCCGGCGGCGGCAAACTGTGCGACCGCGCCAAGCGGCGTCGCCTTCGAGGCTTGTCCACCAGTGTTGGAGTAGACCTCAGTGTCGAGAACGAGGATGTTGAC
>PLNW01000059.1 GCA_003142855.1 Myxococcales bacterium | reverse complement strand
TCCGGCAACCCGTTCGGTGCTCTAGCGCTCGCCATCTGGCGATTCCGCGGGAACCTGAATGTCGGGCGACGGCGGCTGGCTGCCACCCGACGAGCGGCGCTCGGCGCGCAGGGTTTTGCTGCCGGCCAGTAGGATCATCTGCGCCACGGAAACCGCGATGAAGCAACAAAGAAAGTAGTAGGTCGGAAAGGTCTGGCGCCAGCCGCGGAACATGACCCAGAAACCGGCCAACAGCTCCGATCCGCTGAAGAGCACATAGCCCATGATGCCGGTGAAAAACATGAAGGCGACGCCCAGCGCGTGCTGTGGCCGCTCCAGTTGCGGAGCAAAGAAGAGCAAGGGCACGCACAGCAAGAGGTAGTAATAGTAAGCCGCCGTGGCCAGCAGAAACACGAAGACGAAGCCGTAGGCCAAGGCCTCGTGGTCTTGCAAGCCGCGGACGAAGGTCAAGGCGGGCAAGAGCAAGAGCAGGGCCACGATGGTGCCGGGCACGCCCATGAACAAGGCTGGGTGCTGCGCGCCCGCATGCGCGAGCGCTCGCAGGGGGACTCCGCCCGGGAAACTCGCTTCGGCAATGGTGCGAAAGCCGGAATCCCAGTCGCTGGCGTCCGAATAGTGCGTAAGAATCTTGAGGTTCCACTCGTGCCAGATCGCTGTCGTGCCGAAATACGCACAAGATCCCAGGACCACCAGGGCCACGGTTGCAGCGCAAGCGCCGAGAAGCCCCAGCAGTTGTCGATCGACGTGGCGGTTTCGGACGAGCCGCACAAAGAAGAGTACGGTCGGCCCGACCAACAGAAGGCCTGGAAAGACACGCGACAGGATTGCCCAGCCCAACAAGACACCGGCGATCTTGTGGTAGCGCTGCTTGACCAGGCACACGGCCAGCACCGAAGCCATGGCGAAATCGGTGCGCAGAAGCGCGCCCTTGAGATGGCCCCACGACAGCAGGTAGTGGGTGCCGATGAAGATGACCATGAGAAATGCCGTGCGCAGGCCAAAGGCCCACGCCACGGCAACGGTGGCAGCAAGCAGCAGCAAGGGATCCAAGGCCAGCATGAGCCACCGGCTGACAGGATTGCGCACGGACAAGTGGCGGCTCACGAGGCCACCCACCACGAACGACCAGGCCGGCGTGCCGTTGTAGCCATGGTCGGCTAGAAGCAGGCTCCAGCGATGCGCGGGCAGCTGCATCTTGAACCAGGTGACATCCGCGACGAACTCGCGCCAACGTGAATCGGAAAAGCGGGCGCGATAGCGTGCGCTCTCCGCCGCCACTTCGCTGACGTCGCGAAGTTGGGCCGTCGTGAGGTCACGTATCTGGTTGCGCGGGTTGTGGTAGCGCAAGCCGCCTTCCTGGTCGGCGGCCAGCGTGGCGCCGTACAGGTTGGTGTAGCCCAGCTCGTGCGCGTACTTGGTTCCCAGATAGTAATGGTAGAAGTCCCACTCGTTGAGATAGGTGCCGTAGCGAAACACGCCGAAGTCCACATAGGTGGCCACCGCCAGCACAGCTGACACGCCCAACACGCCGACCAGCACCCGCCGGCCCAGGCGCCGGGCCGCCACCGACCATCGACGGGTCAGCCAGGGACGCTCGAGCGCGACGAAGCCCGCCACCGCCAGGATCGCGACGACCGCCAGCACGCGCGCCAAGGCCCAGCCGTGGATGGGCGCCCAGGAATCGGGTAGCTCGGTCGGTCTCCAGGATGTCAGCAGATTCAAGTCATCGCTCCAGCGCTTTGTCTTCCAGAGCGCCTGGGCCCAAGCATCACCCATCGAGCTGGGTGTGGGCCAGCGTTTCTTGCGCCTCTGGGATTCGGAGCACGGGGCCGTGGCGGGGTCGGAGACGGTGCGAAGCCCCTTGCGCCTTTTCCGACGCCATCGCTCGCGCCCGCCTGTAGACTATCCCCTCCCAAGGAGATCCCGCGTGCTTTCACCCAAGCTTCTCAAGCAACTGACCGAGCAGCATGGAACCCCGCTTTTCGTGGTCGACCATCGCGAGGTTCGGCGCAACTACGCCGCCTTCAGGAAGTACTTGCCGCGCGTGCAAGCCTACTACGCGGTCAAGGCCAACCCCGACCCCGGCATCGTGCGCACCCTGTTCAAGGCGGGCGCCAGCTTCGACGTGGCCTCCATGCCCGAGTTCATGATCGTGCACGAGAACATCCAGTCTATGCCGGCCAAGAAGCGACAGGATTGGATCTGGGACAAGATCATCTACGCCAACCCGGTCAAGGACAACCGCACCTTGGCCGAGCTGGATCCCTACAAGCCTCTCGTCACCTACGACAGCCTGGCCGAGGTGGGCAAGGTCAAGCGCCACGCCCCGCACGCGGGCCTCATCCTGCGCATCAACGTGCCCAACACCGGCTCGATGGTGGAGCTGTCGTCCAAGTTCGGCGCCTCACCGGGCGAGGCCGTAGATCTGATTGAGGCTGCCTTCAACGCCGGGCTGGTGGTCGAGGGCCTGTCCTTTCACGTGGGTAGCCAGTGCACCAACTTCCAGAACTACGTACAGGCCCTGGGCATCGCCGACAGCATCTTCAAGGAGGCCTGGGACCGGGGCTACCACAAGGTCAACATCCTGGACATCGGCGGTGGCTTTCCCGCCCCCTATGACCAGCATGTGCGACCCTTTTCCGAGTTGGCCAAGACGCTCAATGCCGAATTCGAACGACTGTTTCCGCCGGAGATGGAGATCCTGGCCGAGCCAGGCCGTTTTCTGGTCGCCACCGCAGCCACGCTGGTGGTGGAGATCATCGGCAAGGCTGTGCGCAACGGCAAGCAGTGCTACACCATCAACGACGGCGTGTACGGCACCTACTCGGGCGTGCTCTTCGACCATTGCCAGTACCACTTCAAGGCGTTCAAGAGCGGGCCCAGCCAGCTCTCGTCGGTGTTCGGACCCACCTGCGATGCGCTCGACGTGGTGTCCGTGGCCGAGGAGCTGCCGCTCAACCTGGATCTTGGCGACCTGCTGGTGAGCGACAACATCGGCGCCTACACCACGGCCAGCGCCACCAATTTCAACGGCATGCCCGCGCCCAAAGTGGTGGCAGTTGGGGACGGACGCGAAACTGACGTCTGAGTCAGCGCCGTGTCACGGCGGAAGTTGCGGGTGCACGAGCGCAGCGCCGGGAATCATCCCTTTGGCGGTCGGGGCTCTGGGCGCGCTGAGGCCGCCCCGGAGCAAGAGCGCCCCGGCGGCCAGCAGGGCCAAAGTCGCGAGCGCGAGCATGATCCACAAATTGCGTCGCGACCGCCGGACTGCGGCCACGCCTCCTCGGAGAGGCGGGTTCAAAGAGGGCGCAGGCCAGGGCGGGTTGATGGGCTTCGGCGCGGTCGCGAGGGGAGGCGTCGCGGGGCCGGGCAGATCCGCTTTGTTCACGGCGAAAGCGGCCGAGCCCGCGGCCGGCCACTCGTCAAGGGAGGCGGCCGGAACCTCCAGCTCGCGTGAGGCGGGCCGCGGGTGGTCCGCTGCCTGATCACCGCCCCCAGCGGCCTGCGGAGCCCTGCGCGAACGCGCGAGCTCAACCAGAGTCGGCGTCTCGACGTCAGCACCGCTACCGACGGCGACGGCCGACGCCTCCTGACCCTCAAGATCGGACGCACCATGGGCCGGACGATCCGTCCGCGCGCGCTGCGGGTCTCCGTCGTCGCGAAGCCAGTTGTCGGGATTGGGGCCGAGCAACTCGCGCAACTCGGCCGCCAGTTGCGGCGCGGAGTAGAGCAGACCGTGCCGGTGCGCCACCTCGCGCACAGCATCGGCAAACGACTCTGCGTCCTGAAAGCGCTGGTCGCGATCGAGAGCCAGCGCCTTGTCGAACACGCCCTGGAATTCGGGCGGCAGACTGGGGCACTTCGTCGCCAGGGGCGGCACGGGCTGCGCGTAGATCTGATCGGCCGGGGTATTGAGGTCGCCCGCGTACACGCGCTCGCCAATCAAGGTCTCGTAAGTACTCACGCCCAGCGAGAATAAGTCGCTGCGCGCGTCGATGGGCTGGTTGTGTGCCATCTCGGGCGACATGTAGCCGACCTTGCCGCGCACCCGGTAGAAAGCCGAGGAGTAGGTCACGGCCTTGGCGATGCCGAAGTCAGACAGCTTCACCTCGCCTTCAGCCGAGCACAGGATGTTGGAAGGCGACAGATCGCGGTGAATGATGCCCAAGGGCTCGCCCGACGGCGAACGACGACGATGGGCGTAGGCCAGACCGGCCAGGATCTCCAGGGCGACGTGCAGAATGGCTTGGGCCGAAAGCGGGCGCTTGCGCCGCGCGCGCCAGGAAATCGAGCGCAGATCCGCACCCCGCACATACTCCATGACGATGAACAGCCGGTCATCCGAGGTCACCAGGTCGAAGGTGCGCACGATGTTCTGGTGGTCGAGGGTGGCCGAGATCTTGGCCTCGCGGAAGAAAAGATCGCGGAACTCGGGCCGGCTGGTGAATTCCGGTAGAAGCTGCTTGAGCACGACTTCCTTCTCGAAGCCGCCTGCGCCGATCTTCTTGCCGACGTAGATGGCGCCCATGCCTCCCTCGGCCAGATACCGCTCGATGCGGTATTTTCTCGCGGGAACCTGTGCCACCATTGCCCAAACAGTAAGCTCACCCGTCTCCGGACGCAACGTCACCCGACCGCCTATGGCATCCAACTTGTCCGTCTTGCTGAGCCTGCGCCGCAGCGCAGAGGAGGAGGCGTTGAAAGCCCTGGGCGAAGCCGCGGCGGCTCGCCTGCGCGCCGAAGAGGAACAGCGGCGGCTGGATTCCGTCGCCGAACAAGCGCGCCAGGCCCTGCGACAGGAGACCAGGTGCCGTGCGGCCGCGTCCGCTCCGAGAGTCGCCGCCGATGGCCTGCAGCGCGAACGCTATCGGCAACGACTGACCGCGGCCCTGGCGCGGGCTGAAGAAAGCGCGGGCCATCACCGGCAGGGCCTGCTCGACCAGGCCCGGATCGCCGAACACGCGGCTGCTGCGCGTGTCCGCCAGACCCGACAGGAGCGCCTGGCCATCGAGAAGCTGAGAGCACGCCAAGCTGCCGACCAACACAAGCAAACCGAGCGCCGGGCCGAGGAGGCAGTCGGTGACTGGGTGCACAGTTCGCACCCCCGACGCAAGCCGAGCGCGTGACAGCGTAGTGCCGCGACCGGCAGCGCGGCGGGTCGGAGCGCTCACGCCCTCGCCCCACGCCTTCCGCCTCCCGCGCACCCCACACGAACTCGCTCACGCTCTCGCGACCCGCTAGCCGCGTGCCGCGGGCCGCCCCCTCGGGCGGCCCGGATTTCCCGACATGCTTTGGCTACTTGTCGCTGACGTTGATCAGGCGGAACTCAGTGCGACGGTTTGTGGCTCGTCCCGACTGGGTCTTGTTGTTGGCGATGGGCCGCGTGAGACCGTAGCCGATGGACTGTAGTCGCTCGGAGGCAACCCCTCGTGTGACGAAGTAGGTCTTCACCGCATCGGCCCTGCGCTGGGACAGGTCGCGGTTGTAGTCCGCCTTGCCTCGGTTGTCGGTGTGCCCGGAGATCTCCAGTTTCACGTCGGGATAGTCCTGCAGGACCTTGGCTGCTCGGTCGAGGAGCACATAGGAGCCAGGCAGGATGTCCGCCGAGCCAGTCTTGAAGTTGATGCCCTCGATCACACCCGTGAACTTCTTCACCGCCGCGGGCACCTCGTCGGGACAACCGTCAGCGTCCTGGTAGTTGTTGAAGGTCTCGGGCTCATTGGGACACTTGTCGATGATGTCGGGGATGCCGTCGCCGTCGTTGTCGGGATCCGGGCAGCCATCCTCGTCCTGGAAGCCGTCCTTGTCCTCCGGCTCATTCGGGCACTTGTCCAGAGTATCGGGGATGCCGTCGCCGTCGTTGTCGAGATCCGGGCAGCC
>PLNW01000039.1 GCA_003142855.1 Myxococcales bacterium | reverse complement strand
AGCACACGCGCGCCATTGCGCGTGAAGAAATTGAAGCAGCCTCCTTCCACTGCCATTTCGCTGTGCCCGATGGGAGAGACTACGTCAATCAAGTCCCGCCCTGTGCCAAAAGAACCTAGGCGTCGTGCCTCAGAACGCCCGGTGGCAACAGTTGCACGCGATGCCACATGTGTCGGGGCCCCGTCCACTACGCCGGCCCCGGAGACGGAGATCTCGTCTGGCGCAGCCAGCGGACACCGACGAGCACGATCACCACCCCGAGCGCAAGGTAGAGCGCCTGTAACGGAGGTTTGTTGCTGTAGCCCACGATAGCGATCTCGACGGCGAGCCAGATGATCAAGGCCCCGCCGGTCGCGCAGGCGAGGAGCGGCGCCAGGCGATGGCGCCGCCAGGTCAGGACCGCAGCGGCCAGTGGTCCGAGGCCGATGACGATGAACAGGATCGCGCCCGGCACGGAATAGTCGGCGAAGGGCGAGCCGGCGAGCGCCGACACCGGGAGCGGAAGGATCTCGCCACGGGGTCCCAGCAGCAGCGCCGCTCCGCCGCCGAGCGCCCCGATGGCCAGGAAGACCTCGAGGGCGATGGCAATCCTGGCCGTAGGCGTGAGCGGTTCTCGCGGGGTGATGGACATCGGCCGTCACGCCTTTGCCGCGGCGCCGAGCTGAAATGCCGCAGCGGTGGCGCGCACGCCGTCCGCGTAGGGCGTGCCGCCGAAGCCGAACTCCCTGGCGAACTTGCCTGAGTCGAAGAGGTATGGCGAATCGCTCTGATACAACATCTCGTACGACTCGGCGACCAGCGGATTGAACCAACCTGCAATCCGGATCATGAATCTGCCGAGGAGTCGATGATCAGGCGCCACGCCGAATTCCCTCGCGGCCATGGCGATTAGCTCCTTACCGGTGGGTGGGTTGGGGGTGGTGGGCAGGTGCCAGGTCTGGTTCCAAGCCGAAGGCCGTCCGGACAGCTCGACCAGGCCCCGCGCCGCATCCGGCGTGAAGGTCAGGGAGTGGGGAACGGAATCGTTCACCAGCCACGAGGGTTTCCTCCTCTTCGAGAGCGGCTCGAAGACAAGGAGATTGGGCACGCCGTTGCCGGCGCGCGGGCCGTAGAAGTCTGCAGAGCGGGCGATAAGGCCGCTGAGCGCACCCGACTTCCATTCGCCGATCAGCAAGGTGGCGAGCTTTGCGCGGATCTCGCCCTTGAGGCTGCACGGGTTGAAAAGCGTCTCTTCGGTCATCGGGCCAGTGACCCTGCCGTACATGTATACGTTGTCGAAGAAGACCAGCTTTGCGCCGGCGCGCTTGCAGGCCTCGATTGTATTGCTCATCACGCGCGGCCACTCTTCCCGCCAAACCTTGTGGTCGTACTTCAGGCCCGCAAGAAGGTACACGACGCGGGAGCCTGCGACGGCGCGAATCGTCTGGTCCAGGTCCGTCAGATCGGCGGCTATCGTCTCGGTCGCGCCCGGCGCCCCGCGCGGATTCCGGCCAACCAAACGGAACGGCTGGTTGCTGGCGGCAAGGTGCTTCGCGAGTTCGCCGCCGATGGCGCCACCCGCTCCAAGAATTGTGATCATCTCAACCTCCTTCCCTCCTCCGCCGAAAACGCAGACTGCCACGAGTGGAGGACACGCAACTGCGGGGTCTTCTTGTGCTGGTGCCCCTCCATGCGGGCGAGCACGTCATCGAGCATCCGGATGGCGTCCAGGATATGCGGACCCTTGTTGAGCATCACGCACTCGGCCCGGTTGGCCATGGCCGCGTCGGTCAACTCGGCGCGCGTTGGCAAGCCCTCCTTGGCCAGTCTCTCCAGAACCTGTGTGGCCCAGATTACCGGCACGTGGGCAGCTTCGCACAACCACAGAATCTCTTCTTGCATCTCCGCCACGCGCTGAAAGCCGAGCTCGATGGCCAAGTCTCCGCGGGCGATCATGACCGCAGTGGGGACTTTGCCCGCGGCGCGCACGATCAACTCGGGCAAATTGCGCACGGCCCGTTTGGTCTCGATCTTCAACACGAGAGCGGGAGGATCCTGGCCGCTCGGTACGCGTTCGGCGAGCTCCGCCAGCAGGACATCGATGTCGGCTTCGGTTTGCACGAACGAATAGCCAATCATGTCTGCGTGCCCTACAGCGAACGTGAGGTCGCTTCGGTCCTTTTCGGTGATCGACTCCACCTCGAAATCCGTGTCCGGGAAGTTCAGACCCTTGTCCGATCGGATCTTGCGGCCTTTTGCCGGAGCGTGAACGATCTCGATCACCACCCCGTCGGCAACACGCTCTAGCGCGAGAGCGCCAATCTCACCATCGTCGATGTATACGCGCTCCCCAGCGGTCAGGCGATCAAGCACCTCAGGCAATGTGCAACCGACGATCGGTAACGCACCTTTGTCTTCTTCATGATGGTGATTTGAAAGCCGTTCCAGGTTGTGGGCAGACGTCAACAGCAGTTTGTCACCCACTTGATACACGTCTTTGCTGTGCTTCTTGGGGCGAACCGTCCGAACTTTGGGTCCACCCAGATCCATGAGCACATGAACTGGCTCACGCAGCCCGAGTTCGCGCTCCGCGGCCCGCAGGTTCCGCAGCATGCCGCTCCAAACTTCGGAGGTGTCGTGCGCGCAATTGATGCGCACGCAATTGACTCCTGCCTGCACCAGCGCCTGCATCCACGTCAAGTCTTGCGAAGCTTCGGTGGGCAACGTCACCATGATGCGGGTCCGCCGCTGCGATTTTGCGCCACCGAAGAACAACGCGGCTTCCCGCGCAATCACCTGTGTCCCGTTAAAGACCGCCTCCTCGTCCGGATACGACGGCAGCGTGCCCGGGTCGCGCCCGCACATAGCACCCAATGTCGCGATGACCGCGTCCAAGGTGGCTTGGGCGTGTGATTCACAGCGTCCGAGCGACGAGAGGCCCCAGCGCATCAGCGCGAGCTGGAGGCTGGGTAACTCGTGTCGCCGCAAGGCGAGATAACAAGCGAGGTTGCGCGCTGATGTGGAAAACCCCGGCCGCGTGATGGCCGGCTGCCAGGCGCTGAAGATCTCTTCCGTATTCGCGAGGACCTCACTCCGCAGTTGCTGCATGGCCTCCAGCAAGCCCTGAGGCGTCTCAATGCCGGTCACGAAGTCACCCTCAGGAAGAGTCGCTACCACGCATCCACGAGGCATGGCGGATGTCTTCGATCACCCGCTCGGCCACCTTCGTGGCGTGATCCCCGATCTTCTCGATGTACTTGGAGATGGGCGTCTCGGTGATGCAGGTGAAATGTCTCATCTTTGCGAGCGGAGTCTGGGCACGCGCTCCTAGAAGCGCGCGTGCCAATTGCGTGACAAACCGAGGGCCTTCCGGCCGGTCTTGCGGTTTTGGCGCAAGATTCGCTGGCGCCACGAGTGCCCAACATGGAAAACTCAACGAAGACACCGCGCACCGTTCAGCCCCCAGGTAGCCCCCCTGCCGGGAACGGAGCGCAAAGGTCCGTTCAGTTGTTGGAACATGCGCGCGCCGATGGCGACACCGTCCTCAAGGCGCTTGGCTCGCAACTCGACGGTCTGAGCGAGTCGGAAGCCGAGGCTCGCTTAAAACAAGTCGGCACCAACGAGATTGCCCGACAGAAGCGTCAATCGGGCCTGATACGCCTCTTGAGCAACGTCAAGAACCCGCTGGTTCTCCTCCTCGTGGCGTTGGGGGTGCTTTCCTTCCTCACCGGTGACCAGCGGGCAACCGTGGTGATCTTCGTGATGGTGGTTCTGGGCGTGGTCTTGCGTTTCTTCCAGGAACTGCGGGCTGACAACGCGGCCGCAAAACTCCAGGCGATGGTCAGCAATACGGCGACCTCGGTGCGGGACGGCAAGGAGCAAGAAGTATTGCTCAAAAGGTTGGTGCCGGGCGACATCATCCGGCTGGCAGCGGGCGATATGGTTCCCGCGGACGTGCGGGTGCTTTCCGCCAAAGATCTGTTCCTGAATCAGGCCGCCCTTACCGGCGAGGCCCTGCCGGTGGAGAAGAAGGCCGTCCCGGCGTCGGTGGACATTCAGAACCCGCTGGAACTTTCCAATCTCTGCTTTCTGGGATCCAATGTGGAGAGCGGATCCGCGACCGCCGTGGTCATCCACACCGGGAGCCGGAGCTATTTGGGATCGCTGGCCACCAGTATTCTCGGTCAGCGCCAGTTGACCAGCTTCGACCTCGGCATCAACAAGTTCACCTGGCTGATGATCCGATTCATCGCCGTGATGGTTCCTGCCGTGTTTCTGATCAACGGATTCTGTAAGCACGACTGGCTGGAAGCGTTCCTGTTTGCGATGGCCGTGGCGGTCGGGCTGACGCCCGAGATGCTGCCCATGATTGTGACCGTCAACCTGTCCAAGGGCGCCCTGGCCATGGCGCGCAAGAAGGTTATCGTCAAACGCCTGAATTCCATCCAGAACTTCGGGGCGATGGACGTGCTTTGCACCGACAAGACCGGCACGCTCACTCAGGGCAAGATCGTGCTGGAAAAGCACCTGGACGTGAACGGCGAGCCCAGCGAGAAGGTGCTGCACCTCGGTTACCTGAACAGCTACCACCATACCGGGCTGAAGAATCTGCTCGACGAAGCCGTCCTCGCCCACGAGGAATTGGAAGACCGCCTGAAAGCGAAAGAGAAGTACCGCAAGATCGACGAGATCCCATTCGACTTCATACGTCGCCGGATGTCGGTGGTGGTAGAAGATGAAAACAGGTTGCACACCCTGATCTGTAAGGGCGCGGTGGATGAAGTGCTGAGCCAGTGCACCCGGGTGGACATCAAGGGGGCCATCACCCCTGTTCAGGCCGAACACGACGCCAAACGCCGGCAAATAGCCGACGATCTGAATGGTCAAGGCTTCCGGGTTATCGCCGTGGCCTACAAGGAGATGCCCGGTTCTTCCAATGAGCCGGTGTATGGTGTCAAGGATGAGTCGGACTTGATTTTGCTCGGCTTCCTGGCCTTCCTCGACCCGCCCAAGGACACCGCCAGCGAAGCTTTGAAGCGGCTTTCCGGCCTGAGCGTGCAGGTCAAGGTGTTGACTGGCGACAATGAGATCATCACCGCTCACATTTGCAAAGAAGTAGGGATGCCAGTGGAGCATCTCTTGCTTGGCTCCCAAATCGAGGCGATGAGCGCAACGGAACTGGCCACCGCCGCCACTGCGACCAGCGTCTTTGCCAAGCTGGCCCCGGGGCACAAGGAACGTATCATCCGAGCGCTGCAGAGCCAGGGCCATGTATTGGGTTTTCTAGGCGACGGCATCAACGATGCCCCGGCCTTGAAGGCCGCCGATGTGGGCATTTCGGTGGATAGCGCGGTAGATATCGCCAAGGAGTCATCCGATATCATTCTGCTGGAAAACAGCCTGCTGGTACTGGAGCAGGGCGTGCTGGAAGGCCGGCGAGTGTTTGGCAACATCGTCAAGTACATCAAGATGGCGGCCAGCTCGAACTTCGGCAATATGTTCAGCGTCGTGGGGGCCAGCGCTTTCCTGCCCTTCCTGCCCATGCTGCCCATCCAGGTGCTGAGCAACAACC
>PLNW01000105.1 GCA_003142855.1 Myxococcales bacterium | reverse complement strand
CAGATGTGCGAGCCCAAGTGGGTCATCGCGTTCGGCGTGTGCGCATCGACCGGCGGTTTTTACCAGAACTACTCGGCCATGCCGGGCGCTGACCAGGTGATTCCAGTGGACGTGTACATTCCCGGCTGNNGTGATCCCGGTGGACGTGTACATTCCCGGCTGCCCGCCGCGGCCCGAGCAGATGCTGGATGCGCTGGTGCTGCTGCAGGAGCGGATCCAGAAAGGCGAGGGCCACAGCCAGGTGGTGCTGCGGGCCGAGCGGGGCTACGTGGCGCCCGACGCGGCCATTCGGCCCGACGGCGAGACCAAGGGAGGGGCGGGCCGCTAGGCCCTTTGCCAGCCATGGCCAAGATCATCCTCGACCGGCTCGCTCAGCAGTTCGTCGCTGGCGAAATCATCGAAGCCGGATCGCAGCACGGCAACGAATGGGCGCGCGTGGCACCGGCCCACTGGCGGGTCGTGGCGCAGTTTCTGCGCGACGATCCCTCGACCGCGCTCAACATGTTTATCGATCTGACCTGCGTGGATCGACTGGGCCGCACGCCACGCTTCGACGTGGTGTTGCACCTCTATTCAGTCGACAAGAAGCACCGGGTGCGGCTTCTGGCCGGGGTTCCCGAGGAAGATCCGTGCATCGATTCCTTGGTGACACTGTGGCCGGGCGCCAACTGGTTCGAACGCGAGGCCTTCGATCTCTACGGCGTGCGCTTCGCGGGCCACCCTGACCTGCGCCGCATCTTGATGTACCCCGAATTCGTGGGGCATCCCTTGCGCAAAGACTTTCCCAAGGAAGGGCGCCAGCCGCTTTTGCGCCGGTTGCCCGGCAGCGTGGACTAAATGACCGGCTACGATTCGAGGACAAGCACTTTCTTCTCCCCTCTCCAGCCGGGAGAGGGGCCGGGGGTGAGGGTGATGCTTTCTCTGGGCCAGACGCTGGAGCGAGGCAGCTGTTGTGCCACAAGTCCGCGGCATGGGTTCACGTCCGACACAGTCCCCTCACCCCAGCCCTCTCCCGGAGGGAGAGGGAGAAGCATGCGAGCCGAATCTCTTGTGAGCTTGCCGCGCCGCTGCTCCGCGTGGTCAGTCATCTAGGAATCCCCGCCATGGACGACCATTCTCCGCTGTCATCCCGTCGCGTGGTGATCGGGTTTGGCGACGCCGCCAATCTTCCCGAGGACGACGAGCTGCCCACGGAATCCATGCCGCTCAACATGGGGCCTTCGCACCCGGCCATGCACGGGACCGTGCGCATGGTTCTCGAGGTTGATGGCGAGAAGATTCGCAGCGCCGACGTGCAGGTCGGGTATCTGCACCGCTGCTTCGAAAAGGAAGCCGAGAACGCCACCTGGACGCAGATCTTCCCCTACACCGATCGGCTGAACTACGTGTCGCCCATGCTCAACAATGTGGGCTACGCCTTGGCTGTGGAGAAGCTGCTCGACATCGACAGGAAGATCCCCGAGCGCGCGCAATTCATCCGCGTGATCGTCGGCGAGATCTCGCGCATCACCGATCACCTGACCTGCCTGGCAGCCAGCGCGATGGAGCTGGCCGCGTTCACCGTGTTTTTCTACTTGATGAAGGCGCGCGAATGGCTGTGGGAATTGCTGGAAGAGCTTTCAGGCGCGCGCCTGACCCACAGCTATGTGCGCATCGGCGGCGTGGTCGCTGACCTGACCGACGACTTCTGCCCCAAGCTGCGCGACATTTTGCGCCGCTGTCGCGCCAGCATTGACGATGTCGACAAGATGCTGACCAGCAACCGCATCTTCCGCGACCGCATGGACGGCATCGGCATCATCACGCGTGACGATGCCCTCGCCTGGGGCCTGACCGGGCCAGTGGGCCGCTCGACCGGGCTCGACTACGACGTACGCAAGGACCATCCTTACCTGGTCTACGATCGCTTCGACTTCGACGTGCCGGTCGGCTCCAAGGGCGACAACTTCGATCGCTACGCGGTTCGCCTGGAAGAAATGCGGCAGTCGATGCGCATCCTGGAACAGGCCATGGACTTGTTGCCCGCCGGCCCGGTGCTCATCGACGACGCGCGGGTCGCCTTGCCGCCCAAACGCGAGGTGTACAACACCATCGAATCCATGATCGCGCACTTCAAGTTGATCATGGATGGTATCGTGGTGCCGCCCGGCGAGATCTACTCGTTCACCGAGGGTGGTAACGGCGAGCTGGGCTTCTACATCGTATCCAACGGGACTGGCCAGCCGTGGAAGTGCCGCGTGCGGCCGCCCTGCTTCGCCAACCTCGCCGTGCTCAACAAGCTTCTGCCCGGACTCTTCATCGCCGACTTGGTCCCGACCTTCGGAATGATCAACATGATCGGCGGGGAGTGCGATCGCTGATGGCGGACGAGAGACCAGCGCCGGCCGCGCCCCGGGCCAACGTGAAGATGGTCATCGACGGCCAGGCCCACGAGTTTCCCGCGGGCTTGACCATTCTGGAAGCCTGTCAGCGGGTGGGGATCAAGGTTCCGTTCTTTTGCTGGCACCCCGGGCTGTCCGCGCCGGCAGTCTGTCGCCAGTGCCTGGTCGAGATCAAAGGATTCCCAAAGCCGATTCCCTCCTGCTACACGGCGGTGGCTGACAAGATGGAGGTCATCACCAACTCGGAGAGGGTGCTGGACGTGCGGCGGCAGATGCTGGAATTCACCCTGCTCAACCACCCCATCGACTGCCCCATCTGCGACAAGGCGGGCGAGTGCCTTTTGCAAAAGCACTACTTCGATTGGGACGCGCGCGTGGCTCGCAACGATGGCGGCAAGGTGGGCAAGGCCAAGGTGGTCGACGTCGGCCGGCACATTGTGCTCGACCAGGAGCGCTGCATTCTGTGCACGCGCTGTATTCGCGTGTGCAACGAAGTGGCGCGCCAGCAGGACCTGGTTATGGCTTTTCGCGGGGATCGCCAGCTTCTCACCACCGCGCCCGGGCGGCGTCTGGACAATCCCTATTCGCTCAACACCGTCGACGTTTGCCCGGTAGGCGCGCTGACGGCCAAGGATTTTCGCTTTTCCATGCGTGCCTGGGAATTGTGGGCTACGCCGTCGGTGTGTCCCGGGTGTGCCACGGGTTGCAACATCGAGATCCACGCGGCCCGCAACCTGGTCCGACGTTTGATTCCGCGGCTCAACCCAGCGGTCAACAAGTATTGGATGTGCGACGACGGGCGGCTGACCTACAAGACGTTGCACGAGAATCGGCTAGCCGCGCCCATGGTGGCGGGCGCGGCGACGAGCTGGGGCGCCGCCCTGACCGAGGCGGCACGACTCCTCGGCCAGGCTCGCGACAAGTCGCCTGCGACCCTGGGCGTGGTGCTGTCGGCCCACATGACCAACGAGGATCTCTTCGCGTTCTTGCGCCTGGCCACTGAATGCCTGCGAACCGATCGCGTCTATCTGGCAGGAGCGCCCGAGGGCTGGTGCGACGACATCCTGGTCAGCGCTGACAAGAACCCCAACACCACTGGCGCCAAGCTGATCGGAGGGCCGACCCTGCGCACCGCTGCGGATTTGAAGCGGGACCTGGAGGGCGGAGTTGTGACAGCGCTGCTGTTGGTGGGCGAAGCAGTCGGCTCGCTCGACTTGCTGCAGACCCTGGTTGTCGTGACTGCGCATCAAGGCCCGCCGGTGGCTGCGGCCCAAGTGGCGCTGCCTCTGGCCATGTGGGCCGAGGTTGACGGCAGTTTCACCAACCGACAAGGCAAGGTTCAGCGCTTGCACGCGGCCCTTGCACCGGCCGGGCAGTCACGGCCGGGCTGGGAAACCGCGGTCCGGCTGGCTCGGGCGCTGGGGGCAGCGTGGACGTATGGCGAGGCGAAGCAGGTGTTCAGCGAGGTTTGTGCGAAAGTCACTCTGATGAGTCGGGCCGATTGGGGCAAGCCGGAGATGCCGGTACAACTGCGCTTCGCCAATTCGAGGGGCTAGATGACCGGTCACGATTCGAGGACAAGCACTTCGTTCTCCCCTCTCCCCCCGGGAGAGGGGCCGGGGGTGAGGGTGATGCCTGTCTTGGGCCAGACGCTGAAGCGACGCAGATGTGGTGCCACGAGTCCGCGACATGGGTTCACGTCCGATAGCGTACTCTCACCCCAGCCCTCTCCCTCCGGGAGAGGGAGAAGTATGCGAGGCATCTAGAGGCCATGTCAGGCGCACAGCTCCTCTGGTACGATCAGTCCGGCTTCGCCATCGTGGCGGCGCTCATCAAGATCTTGGCGCTTGTGGTTGTCTTCGCCATGGGACTGGCCAGCCTGCTGACTTGGTTGGAACGGCGCCAGTCGGCCATGATGCAGGACCGGCTGGGCCCCAACCGCGCCAACATCGGGCCCTGGCGCGCGTGGGGAATTCTGCACTTCGTCGCCGACGCGCTGAAGATGATCTTCAAAGAGGACTTCATCCCGCCCAAGGCGAACCGGTTCCTGTTCACGCTGGCACCCGTCTTGGCCATCGCGCCTGCGCTCATCGTGTTGGCCATCATTCCCTTCGGCGCGCCGCTGTGCTGGGGGCACATGCGCGCGGCGGTTCCGCTCGGCACCTGCGTGCAGCCGGTGAACTTGCAGATCGCGCGGCTGGATGTGGGCGTGCTGTTCTACTTCGCGTTTGCTTCGTTGTCGGTGTACGGCGCCACCCTGGCGGGCTGGGCCTCGTACAACAAGTGGGCCTTGATGGGCGGCATGCGCGCCGCCTCGCAGATGATTTCCTACGAGGTCACCATGGGCATGGCGGTGCTGGCCATGTTCCTTTCCTACGGCACGCTGGAACCGGGCGCGATGGTGCTGCAGCAGGGGCCGTGGCCTTGGCAGTGGGGGATCGTCCGCGGTGTTCCGCACTTCATCGCGTTCTTTCTGTTTCTTACCGCGGCCTTTGCCGAAACCAAGCGCACGCCCTTTGACCTGCCCGAGGGCGAATCCGAGATCGTGGGCTACTTCGTCGAGTATTCGGGCCTGCGCTTCGGCATGTTCTATCTGGGCGAGTTTCTCGAAGTGATCAGTTCGTCGGCGCTCATGGTGACCATTTTCCTGGGCGGCTGGCAGATCTGGGGCGCCAGCGTCTTGCCCAACTGGGCCCATGTTCTTTTGTCGATGCTGGTGTGGGGCGGAAAAGTATTTCTCTTCTGCTTCTTCCAGTTGCTGGTGCGCTGGACCCTGCCGCGTTTCCGCGCGGATCAGTTGATGCGCCTGGGCTGGCAGCGGCTCTTGCCCTTATCGATCGCCAATGTCGTGCTGGCCGCGTGCTGGCAGATGTGGGTCCACTGATGGCCACGACGGTGAAAATTGTCGACCGGCCCGCGGGATGGAAGCGGCAGAGCTATCTGTGGGGAACCGTGCAAGGGCTGCGCGTGACCTTCGGGCATTTCCTGCGCAACTGGCCGCGCAATCTTCTCGGTCGGCGCGCGCAGTCCGACATCGTGACCTTGGCTTATCCCGAGGAGAAACGAGCGTACCCGCCGCGCAACCGCGGCCTGCATCGCCTGATGAAGCGGGCCGATGGGCAAGTTCGCTGCGTGGCCTGCATGATGTGTCCCACCGCTTGCCCCGCCCATTGCATCAGCATCGTTCCCGAAGAATCCGAGGACGCGCGCATCGAGAAGCGGCCGCGCATTTTTCAGATCGACGAGCTTCGCTGCGTGGTGTGCGGCCTGTGTGTCGAGGCCTGCCCGTGCGACGCCATTCGCATGGACACCGGGATGCACGCCTGGCCGACCATCCGTCGCGCCGATGCGATCTTGGACAAGGAAGAACTGCTTTCGCGCGGCGAAATTTCAAGCGCAACTCAAGGAGGCGCCGGTCTTTTTTGGCGGGAGAAAAAGTAGTGGAATTCTTTCTTGACCGTCGCTGAGCAGAGGCACATGATTTTAGTGAACCCTCTGCGCGGTTCGACAGCCGGACGAGATTTTTTTCCCTACAAATTGAATTCTGGGAGCTGCCTCTGGCCGTTGGAATGTGCACGCCCGCTAGAGTCGGGAAGCCCGATGCGGCTAATTTTGTGGCTCCCCCCTTACGACAGTAGGGGCTAGGAACTCATCCGGAACGGCCGAGGCGGAGGGTTCACTACTATTCGCCTCAGGCACGGCGTTCGCATGGTCCACCGCGCATGGAACCCCATGTCCGAAACAGCGACCAAGTTGCCACGATCATTCGCCTGGTCCGACCGGCCTCCGGACAAACCGGCGAGATTCCGGCCAAACCGCCGCGCCTGCTGGACCAGGTCCGACAGAGCCTGCGCGCCCGTCACTACAGCGCGCGCACCGAGAAGGCCTACGTCGCATGGATTCGGCGATTCATCCTGTTCCATGGCAAGCGGCATCCCGAATCCATGGCGGAGCCCGAGATCGGCGCCTACTTGTCCAGTCTGGCCGAGGCAAAGGTCAGCTCGTCGACGCAGAACCAGGCCCTGGCCGCGCTGCTTTTCCTATATCAGCAGGTGCTGGGGCGCGAACTGCAATGGCTGGGGAATCTGGTCCACGCCAAGCGGCCGAAGCATGTCCCCGTCGTGCTCGGACGCGAAGAAGTGCGCCTTGTGCTAGCCCGTCTCGATGGCAGTCCGTGGCTGGTGAGCGCGCTTCTCTACGGCGGTGGTCTGCGACTGCTCGAAGCGTTGCGACTGCGCGTGAAAGATCTCGACCTGGACCGTCGCGAGATTGTCATTCGCAGAGGCAAGGGCCAGAAAGACCGCCGGACCGTGCTGCCGAACGTGCTGGTCGAACGGTTGCGTTCCCATCTTCTGTCCGTCAAGGAACAGCATGACCGCGACATGAGTCGGGGAGCGGGCGCCGTGGCTCTGCCGGATGCCTTGGACCGCAAGTACCTGAACGCCTCGCGGGAGTGGATCTGGCAGTGGGTCTTCCCGGCGACCCGAACCTATGTCGACCCTGCCAGTCAGGAAATCCGCCGTCACCATCTGCACGAGACCGTCATTCAACGCGCCGTCCACGCAGCCGCCCGAGCCGCCGGGATCTCGAAACCCGTGAGCCCCCATACGCTGCGCCATTATGCCGAGTCCCCGG
>PLNW01000111.1 GCA_003142855.1 Myxococcales bacterium | reverse complement strand
CCGGCCCCGCCGCCGTCCACGCGATCATTCAACCAGCTGCAAGCCACAATCGGCTCGAAACCTCGTCGGCAAACAGGAATCCCTTGACGGTCAGGCGCAGGCTATCGGGTGTGACCGACAGCCAGTCCGCATCCACGCATTTCTTGGCTGCCTCGGCGCGTTCGCTCGACGCCAACGGGTCGTGGCCGTAGCGACGGGCGTGTGCGGCGCGATCCACACCGTCGCAGGTTCGCAGGCCGAGCCACAAACCTTCGTTTTCCAGGTCCTCAGCCGTGCGGCGCTCGACCTTGGCCGGCAGCGGATTTCCTTGGTGGGCCGCAGCCGAGCGCAGATAGGTTGTGAGCCCGCGCGGGTTGGAGAAGCGCCAGCCGGTTCCGTCGACGAGCGGCCGGAACGAGGACGCGGATGCGCCCACACCTAGGTAGGCGCCGCCCGTCCAGTACAGCGTGTTGTGCACGGCGCGCCGGCCCGGCCGCGCATAGGACGAAATCTCGTAGTGCTCGAAGCCCGCGGCCTGCAGCACCTCGTGCCCTATGCCGTACATCGCCGCCACGGTTTCGTCGTCGGGCCGCTGCAGCTTGCCGGCGCGTTCGAGTGCGCCGAACGGCGTGCCGCGCTCGACGGTCAGGGCGTAGGCCGTGACATGCTCGGGTGCCAGCGCCACCAGCGCATCAAGCGAATAGCGCCAGTCATCCATGGTCTGGCCGGGAAGCCCGAACATCAGATCCGCGCATAGGTTGTCGATGCCCGCCCTGCGCACGGCTTGCACCGCCGCCGCGATCGCCGCGACGTCATGCTGCCGCCCGATGGCGGCCAGCAGGTGATCCTGAAACGCCTGCATCCCCAGCGACACCCGGTTCACCCCGGCCGCACGCAAGCCTGCCGCAGTCTCCGCCGTCACCTCGCCGGGGTTCGCCTCGACCGTGATTTCCAGCGGCCCGGTCGCATCGAAAGCCCGACGCGTGGTCTCGATCACGCGCCCGATGGCCTGGGGCCGCCACAAGCCGGGCGTGCCGCCGCCAAAATAGATCGACTGCAAGTTCGGGGCGCTTTCCCCGCGAAACCAGCCCGCGCGCGCGGCCAGCTCGGCCACGACCACTGCCGCGTAGTCGTCGTGCCGAATCGGCTCGCGCACTGCCGTGGCGAAGTCGCAGTACGGGCAACGTGCTCGGCAGAAGGGAAAGTGGACGTACACGCCCAACGGACGGGACGCATCCAGAATGCCGCTGGTTGGGTCCGCCGGAGTCATGCAGACTGGACCCGTACAATTTCGACGCGAACGTCTTCGGCGTTCTTCATGGTGATCCTGGGGAAATGGATTCGCTGACGGCTGCCAAACCTTTGCGCCTACTGACGATAGCCTCGCTTGAGCGTAGACTGGCTCTCCGATCGGGCCAATCATGACACGCTGTTTGAAGCTGGCTCTGTTTCGCGAATCGGCGGCGGCAGGTCCGCGCGTCTGCGTCGGGATTTCCCTGATTCTCGTCTTGAATGCGTGTACCGGCAGCGACTCCGAGGGGATCGGCCCAGAGGCAGGCTCTAGCTCGGGTGCTTCCGGGGCCAGCACAGCCCCCGCCACCGGGGCTAACGCGGCAGGAGGCGGAGGAGCCCAAGCAGGCAGTCCAGCCACGGGCGGGATTTCCACCGCCGGCGAGACTGCATCTGCAGGCGCGACCGGCGCCGCGGGTAGCACCGTGAGCACGGGCGGCGCGAGCGCGGGCGGTTCCCTTTCCACGGGTGCAAGCGTGACCGCTGGCGGAACGGCTCTTGCCGGGACAATTGCCACCGCGGGCGGCACAGTTAGCGCAGGCGGTTCCCTGGGCGGCACAATGAACAGTGGCGGCGCCAAGACCACTGGCGGCACAGTGAGCAGCGGCGGTTCCCGGACCACAGGCGGCACCACCAGCACAGGCGGAGCTGCGGGCACAGCTGGTTCCACGGGATCCAGTGCGGGCTGTCCTGGGGCCGATGCTGCGGAATTCGCCTTGATTCAAGCTTGGCTGAACAACACTACCGCAGTGGGCGCATTGCCCAACTACGCGTACAGCAACATCAAGAAGAATTTCCCCGCTGGCGCGGCGTTTGACAGACTCGCCTGTTCCATTGCCATGAGCTGCGCGGAATTCGCACCCATGGAGACCGACTGGTTGCGCAAGTGCGAGGCCGTGATTACGTCGGCAATTGTGGCCGAGAGTTCGTACAACCCGATTTCGGTGGTCACCGACTCGTACGCTACGCGTGCCGTGACTGGCGGGACCGCCAATGACCCCACTGTGGGCCTGCTGCAGGTTCGCTTTAGCTCCACAATGCACGACTACAACTACAATGGACCAATGGCCAAGATGGCCGCTATTGGCTGCAGCTGGCCCCCAGAGCTTCAGACCCAGACGGACGCCACCCTTTTCTGGGCCACAGAAGGCGGCACCACCTACCTCAGTTTCATGCAGGATGTGGCGTGCAACATTGCCTCCGCCGCCTGGTACTACTTCTACAATGCCACAGGCAACGGTGGCCCTAACGTTGTGTGGATAGCGGACTACTGCAAGGGGAAAGGGATCGCCGGAAACATGGTCGCGGGCCTGCTTTCACACCTGGAGGGAGGCAGCTACCCACGTCCGGCCGACCCCAACAATCCGTACCCCTGGGGCATCGAATGCTGCTCGTGCGGCAATCCCTCGGGCTGCACCTGCACCGGGTGCACCGGCCGCTTCGCCGCTTTCATGGAAATCGGCACCGCCGATGCGCGTCCCAGTCCGGACCCGTTCCTGGAGACACTGACGCCTGAGCCCACCAAGTATTGCAAGTAGTAAGCTCGCGCTCTCCCCTTCTCCCCTGCACGGATCCATGATTGTCTGGTCTCAATGATCGTCTACCTGGACAACGCCGCTTCCACGCCTCCGCTGCCCGAAGTCCTGGCTGCGGTGACGCACGCGATGACGGATCTCTACGCCAATCCCTCCTCGGCGCACGGCCTGGGTGCGGCGGCGGCGCGCGCGCTGGAACAGGCGCGCGGCGAGGTGGCAGCGCTGCTGCGGGCTCAGCCCCCGGAGATCGTGTTCTGCGGCGGCGGAACCGAAGCCAATGCCCTGGGCCTGCTGGGTGCGGCTGGCCTGGCGCGCGGCCGTCACATGGTGGTGAGCGCCATTGAGCATCCGGCGATTCTGCGTTCCGCTGAGAGCCTGGTCAGCAAGGGCTGGCAGCTGAGCAGGGTCGCGCCAGCGCCCGACGCTCGCGTGACCGTGGAATCGGTGCTGGCTGCTCTGCGGCCAGACACCGCGGTGCTGGCTGTGATGCTGGCAAACAACGAAATCGGCACCCTGCAGCCTGTGGCAGAGATCGGCCGCGCCCTGCGCGCCGCGGGTCGCAAGCTGCACTTTCACGTCGACGCCGTACAGTTCGCGGGCCTGGTTGCCATCGACGTTGCGACCCTGGGCGCTGATTCGCTCGCCATTTCGGGGCACAAGCTGCATGGGCCCAAGGGCACGGGCGCGCTCTGGCTGCGCAAGGGCGCGCGCGTGGCGCCGCTGTGGGATGGCGGTCGGCAGGAAGGTGGCCTGCGCTCGGGAACCGAGAACCTGCCGGGATGGGTCGGCCTGGGTCGCGCCGCAACGCTTTGCCTGCGGAATCCGCAAGCTGGCCGGGCCGTGGCTGCCCTACGTGACCGTCTGGAATCGCAGATCATGGAAGCAATTCCCGAGGCCAGAACCACGGTACCCGCAACCACGCCGCGGGCGCCTCACATTGCCAGCCTCTTGTTGCCCGGCCTGCCAGCTGAACCGCTGTTGCACGCCTTGGAAGCGCGAGGCGTGTACGCATCGGCTGGCGCGGCTTGTTCCACGCGCGCGCACGGACCCAGCCACGTGCTGGCAGCCATCGGCATCAGCGAGCGGGACGCGGTGCTGCGCTTCTCACTGTCCCGCCTGACCACCGAGTCCGACGTCAAGGTTGCGGCGCTGGCCCTGCGCGAAGCGGTGGACGAGATCGCATCCGTGGTAAAGGTTCGGCGGCGAGACACCAACCCATGACCACGATCCTTTGCCGCTACGGCGAGCTGTTCCTCAAGGGCGGCAACCGCCACATCTTTCTCCGCGCGCTGGCCAACAACGTGCGGGCCGCGGTTCGCGATTTGCCTGAGGCCAAAGTTTCCGTTCCCCATGGTCGCGTGGTGGTGCAGGTCGCTGACCAGGCGCGCGCCGAGGCCTGCAGCCGTCTGGAACGCGTATTCGGCCTGGTGTCGATTTCCCCGGTCGCCACCGTTCTGGCGGACATCGACGCGATCTGTGCAGCTGCGGTGATGGAGGCGCAAGCCGCAGTCGAGCGAGATCCAGACCTGCGCCGCAGCTTCAAGATCGAACCGCACCGGTCCAACAAGCAATTCCCCTTGCAGTCGCACGAGATCGCCTGCCGCGCCGGCGACGCCGTGTCTGTGGCCACTGGAATTCCCGTCGATATTCACAACCCCGCCCTGCGCGTGGGCATCGAGATTTCGCCGCAAGCGACGAGTGTCTTTGCCGAGCGCCGGCCGGCGCCTGGCGGCTTGCCTGCAGGTGTTTCAGGACGGGCCATCCTGCTGCTGTCAGGCGGGATCGATTCGCCGGTGGCGGGATGGCTGGCAGCCAAGCGCGGCCTCGCGCAAGAGGCGCTTACCTTCCACTCGCCGCCGTTTACCGGCGAGAAGGCCAAAGACAAAGTCATTGCTTTGGCCCGCCAACTGAGCCGCTGGCAAGCCGTGTCCACGTTGTGGATTGCGGGTTTCACCGAAACGCAGAAGCGCCTGCGCGCCGCCGGCCGGCCCGAGCTGGCGGTGGTGCTGTACCGGCGCATGATGGTGCGCGTGGCCGATCTCCTGTGCGACCGCGCCCACTGTGGCGCCATTGTCACCGGTGAGAACCTGGGACAGGTCGCCAGTCAGACCTTGACCAACATGCGCAACATTGAAGTCGCGGGCCGGCACTTGATCCTGCGGCCGCTGCTCACCTACGACAAGGTGGAAACCACAGCTCTGGCGCGGCGGATCGGCACCTACGATATCTCCGCCCTGCCCTTTGAAGACTGCTGTTCGCTCTTCGTGCCCGCCCACCCGGCCACCGCAGCCAGGCTTTCCGACGTCGAACGCGCAGAGGCGACGCTGGATGTGGCCAAGGAAGCCGCCGACATCGCGGAACAGGCCGAGCGGATCGTGTTGTGAGTGCGAGCGATTGCTACTGGCAGACGATGGTCGCGGGCGGAACGGCACATGTCCCCGAGCACAGGAGAGAGCCGAGGCACTGAGGCCCGTTGGCGTCGTCGCACGCTTCACCCGCCCGCGGTTTGGCCACGCAATGGCCGGTCGCATCGCAGTCGGCGTAGCCGACACAACTAGCGCCGCCACTGCAATCACCCCCGACCGCGATCTTGGGCATACATTTCAGAGTCGCGCTGTCGCAATAGTCCAGCATCGAATCACAAGCATCGCCAATTCCCGTCGGATAGCAGGCCTGTCCGTCGGCGGGAAGCTTGCCGCAAATCCCGGCGTTTGGGCCATTTGCCACACAGTACGCCCCGTCCGCGCAGGAACTGCCGGGGGATGAGGTATCGCAAGACTGACCGGCAGCGGCCTTGGCCGTGCAAGTCGAGATGGTCCCATAGAGGCAGAATGCGCCCGAAGCACACACCGCGCCGGACCCGCTGCAATCGCCGCCGATGGCAATCGCGGCTGCAGAACTCGAGCTGGGGTCGCACGTGCCCGGGCAGCACGCACTGCCGTCTGAACAGCCTCCGCCGCTGCAACCGTTTCCGGAGGCACATTCCGAACCGCTGTAGCAAGGGCCACTATCCGCGACTGTGCCCTTGAGAGCATCCTTGCAAGCCTGTGGTTCGCCCGCGTTGAAGGGGTCCGAGGCGTTGCAGCTCGCTGACCTCATGGCGTCAAGACAAGCCGCGGCTGCCTTGCCGTCGTACTCGATTCTTCCTGCTGTCACGTCCGCCAACCGCTGCCCGACGTCTGTGTCGCTGGCCGCCTTGCACGAGGCCACGTCAGGCATCTGCCCGCAGCGAGCCGCGTAGGTGCAAAAGGCATCGACGGACGCGGCAGGGAGATCGGACAGCGCAATGCCGCTGTCACTGCAAGCGGGAATGGCCACCAAGAGAAGCAACGCCGAAATCTTTGCCATGAGGCATGGTACTTCGAGTCGAAGTGAGGGGCAACGGGGCTGATCGCACGCTATAGTTGGTCTCGATGACCCTGTCACAGAAATACCAGGCGCTGCGCGACCTGATTGCGGCCCATGAATCGGTTCTGGTCTGCTTCTCGGGCGGCGTGGATTCGACGCTGCTTCTGCGCGTGGCCCATGACGTGCTCGGGGATCGGTGCACGGCGCTCATCGCGCTCTCGCCTACCATGGCACACAGCGAGCAGCGGGCTGCGCTGGACTTGGCCGCCGGCATGGGCGTGCGCTGCGAGACCATCGAGTCGCACGAGCTGTCGCGCCCCGAGTTCCAGTCCAACCCCAAGGATCGCTGCTACTACTGCAAATCGGAGTTGCTGACCATCGCCGCTCCGGTGGCCCAGCGTCTGGGCTGCAAGGCCATCCTGGTGGGCACCAACGTGGATGATCTGGGCGACTACCGGCCCGGGCTGCAGGCCGCCAAGGATCACGGCGCCCAGCACCCGCTGCTCGACGCCGGACTCAACAAGCAAGAGATCCGCGACCTGTCGAAACAGCTGGGGCTTTCCACCTGGGACAAGCCACAGCTCGCCTGCCTGTCGTCGCGTTTCCCTTACGGCACCACGATCACCCCCGAGCGTCTGCAGCAGGTGGACGCCTTCGAGGAAGGTCTGCGCGCCCTGGGCTTCCGCCAGCTGCGCGTGCGCTTTCACAATGAAGTCGCGCGCGTGGAAGTCGAGCCGGAGGCCATGGCCCGCGCCCTGGAGCTGCGCGAGACCATGGTGAAGCTAGGCCGCAAGCTCGGGTTCACCTTCGTAGCCTTGGATCTAGCCGGATTCACCTCCGGCTCGCTCAATCAGCTCATCGGCATCCGGCCCCGCGCCAGCGCGGCCAAGTAATCAGGCCTTGGGAATCAGCCGCGCCGTGATCACGCCTTCGATCTTGCGCAGCTTCTCGACCTGCGCCTCGGCCACGTCGCCGTCGATGTCGATGATGTTGTAGGCCAGCTCGCCCGCGCTCTTGTTCATCATGTTGACGATGTTGATCTTGTCGGCGGCCAGCACCGTCGTGATCTGGCCCACCATGTTGGGCACGTTGGCGTTGGCGACGACGATGCGATTGCGGCCCATGACCGGCAACGCGCAGGCCGGGAAGTTGACCGAGTTCTTGACGTTGCCGCTCTCGAGAAAGTCGCGCACTTGCTCCACCGCCATGATGGCGCAGTTGTCCTCGGCCTCGGGCGTGGACGCCCCCAGGTGGGGAATGGGGATCACGTTGGGCACATCCAGCAGATCATCGTCGGGGAAGTCGGTCACGTAGCAGCCGACCGTGCCGGCCTTCAGCGCTTCGAGCAGGTCGGCATTCTTGACCAGCCCGCCGCGCGCCAGGTTGACGATGCGCACGCCCTTCTTCATCAAGGCGAACTTGTCGCGATTGAGCATGCCCTTGGTCTGGTCCATGAGCGGAACGTGCAAGGTGATGTAGTCCGACTGGGCCAGCAACATGTCCAGGCTGGTGGCGCGACGAACCGTGCGCGCCAGCCCCCAAGCCGCCTCGACCGAGATGTACGGATCATAGCCGGCCACCTCCATGCCCAGCGCCAGGGCATCGTTGGCCACCATCACGCCGATGGCGCCCAATCCGACGACACCCAGCTTCTTGCCCTTGATCTCGGGCCCCACGAAGTCGTTCTTGCCCTTCTCCACCAGCGCCCCCACTTCCTTGCCCTTGCCCTTGAGGGTCCGGACCCACTCGATGCCCGGCACGATCCGGCGCGACGAGAGCAGCAAGCCGGCCAGCACCAGTTCCTTGACCCCGTTGGCGTTGGCCCCCGGCGTGTTGAACACCACGATGCCGCGCTTGGAACATTGATCGACTGGGATGTTGTTCACGCCGGCACCGGCGCGACCGATGGCCTTCACCGAGGGGGGCAAGGTCATGCTGTGCATGTCTGCGCTGCGCACCAGGATGGCGTCAGGACTGACGATCTCCGACGCGATCTCGTGGTTCTCACGCGAGAAACCCTCGAGGCCAATCATCGCAATCTTGTTCAGGGTCTGGATCTTGAACATGGCGTCTGTGCTCTCCCTCTGTGAGTGGCGGTTAGTCCGTCAGGCCGAAGCATCCTGTCCGATAACCCCGAAGCCGTCTAGCCCCCAAGAAGCACGCTGATTGCCGCGAACCGCCACCCGGGTCTGCCACCCCGTCGGCGATAGCGCTC
This sequence comes from Myxococcales bacterium, assembly GCA_003142855.1. Taxonomy (GTDB): domain Bacteria; phylum Myxococcota_A; class Polyangia; order Fen-1088; family Fen-1088; genus Fen-1137. The sequence goes on along the minus strand of PLNW01000111.1, from coordinate 5,238 downwards.
GAACTCGACCTAATACCTCTACCCGCGCCCTCCCCGTTGCCGAGGCTCTGCGCCCCGGTCGGCTTCCGACGATTCCTCCACCCTGGCAAGGCAGGGCCGAGCCCGCTACACTAGTGTGCATGCCTCCTTGGTTGGGGTTCTTCCTGGGCACGCTGCTGCCTGTGGCGCCAGCGGCGGGTTCGGCGACTTTGCCAGAGGCTGTCGCCCAGGCGCTTGCGGCCGAGGCACTCGTCCCGGTCAGCGACGAGCGCGCCGAGCATCTGGTACCGCCCCTGCGCGAACGGAGCAAGAAAGAACTGTGGCTGGCCGGCAAGGCCCATCGTCCGGACGTGCACGTGACCGACGAGCACCTGCGCCCTCCGCGCACCTGTCACGTGGGCAAGAAGCCGCTGCCGCGCCAACCTTGCGCGCAGGCGGCCGAGATGCTGGCCGGCCCCCAGCCGCCGGTGGGCGCACGCGTGCAGCCGCTGACCACGCTGCACAACCAGTGGACGCACGAGTTGATGAGCTTCATTCCGGGCCAGCCCTATCTCGCTCGCTTCCGGACTTTCCTGCGCGACCATTTCACCAACCAGGCGACCACCATGGATCCAGAACTCGCGGAAGTGCTGGTCTCGGCCGCCCGCCGCTTCCACGCCCAGCGCATCGATGTGGTGTCGGGCTATCGCTCGCCCAAGTACAATCTGATGCTGCGCAAGAAGGGCCACCAGGTGGCGCGCGAGAGCCAGCACACCCAAGGCAACGCCGTCGACTTTCGCATCCGCGGGGTGCCCACGGAGAAACTGCTCGGCTTCGTGCGCTCACTGCGCCTGGGCGGAGTCGGCTTCTACCCGCACGCCCACTTCGTCCACAGCGATACCGGTCCGATTCGCTATTGGCAGGGATCGTAGAGCCTATGTGACGTCAGTTGTGGGTGGCGGTGAACAGGACGGCCAGTGCCCCTGAGTCCCATTTGGTGCCGTCGCGGTCTTTGGCAGTAGCGAGAAAGATTTGAGCAGCAACTCCGAGCCCCCACTCGTCCGAGGCCCACCATTCCTTGCCCACCATGAAGTTGAGGCCAAGACCTGTGTTGGTGAACTGCTTTGAGGAGACCGCGCCGGCTGGGGCGACCGCGGCGTACGTCTTGGTCAGCAACACCTTCTGCAACAGCAAGCTGCCCGACAGGTAAAGATTCAGGGGCATGAAGTAGTACGCGACACCAGCGCCAAGTCCGAAGTTGTCCACCGGGCTCCCGGCCAAGGTCGGATCACCCGCTTTGGGGTCGCCGCTGGGCTTGGAAATGCCGTGGAAAAGAAACTCTCCGTAGAGAATCAGGTGCTCTGTGAGCGCGCCGCCAAAGGCCGAGTCGAAAACAAACGATCCGCCGGAATACTTCGTCCCGGCCCCACTGGCTGCTCCCCCTCCGCCCCCCAGTGCGAGACGCAGGTAGAAACCGTCATGGGTGCGGGGCAGTGAGCACGCGCAGCCCAACTGCGGCGCCGTAACGGCAGGCGGCGCAGGGGCAGGCGACGCAGGCGCAGCAACGGCAGGCGCAGCAGCGGCACGCGGCGCAGGCGCGGGCGCAGGCGCCGCAGCGGCGACGGGCGGCACAGACGCGGGCGGCGCAGCAGCAGTGACCGGCCGCGCATCTTTGGCAAGCGCGACCGGAGAAGCGGCCAGGTACAGGCCTGCCAGCGCGACCGCACAAGGAATGCTTCTCTTTCGAATCCCAAGGAGGGTCCTCATAGTAAAAGAGAGTATCACGAACGGGCTGCGGCCCGCCCTCTTCCACCCGCACCTGTGGCACACCGCCGGAGCCAATGTGGGTGTACAATACGGCGGGGGCAGAACATGAAAGCGCAACTCATTGGCTGCTTGGTGTGGACATCCCGCTACCAGGACAGAACAATGACGAAAAAAACGGCATTGGTGCACCCGCGGCGCCGTCGGTGGCGGATGTGGACGGTGACGGCACGCTGGAGATCGTGCTTCTGACCTTTGACCATGGCGTGGACGTGTTCAACGTGCCGGGCTCGGGCACGCAGTGTCTGCCCTGGCCCACCGGCCGCGGAAATCTCCTGCGCAACGGCCAAGGCCCGGCCACTGTGCCGTGACCCGGAGCCCAGCTGCGCACCAGAACATTCTGGAGATCAGGCGTCGCAACTGCAACAAGCACAAAATTGCAGAAGGAATTCGCCCTGCCCTGACTTGCCCCAAGGCCCCAGCGCAGGCATCGTCGTGCTGCTCGACGGCCTGCTGCATCGCCCGTTTCGGCAACGTCACTGCTGACCCTGCTGACCCTGTCCCCGGAAAATGTAGACGCGTGAGGGTGACGGATCACGTTTGGGAGATCGGGGATATCGTTGATCTGCTTGGCGAGTAGCACGTCGGTGCCACCTTGGTATGCTTCGCAGCTTCATCCCGTGGAGGATCGACATGCACACCAAGGATCTGCGAGAAGGTTGCGCGATACTGACTCAGTTGGACTCAAAATCCCCAATCTATGAGATTCTTAGAAGCGGCATGATCGACGAGATCGTGCGTGCGAAGGGGTACAGCAAGAAGAGAGCGTCTCTACTCGTAGACGAAACGATGGCCGCCATCGGTGCCGGCGAGTTTCCGGTGCGATTGACTCCTTGATCCTCCCCGTTTTCCGTGCATCCCCGTAGCCATCTCAAACTGAGCCGCCTCGAGCATATCGAACGCCGGTTCAAGCGAGTCGCGCAAAGTGAAGAAGTTGATCGTCGTTATGCCGGGCAGGTGACTGGAGCCGCCTCTGGCGAATTGCACGCCCCAAGAGTGAGTACGGTTCCGACAATCGCTTGCAATGCGATGCAGATTTTGCTGTTCATGTTCCCTAGAGGTTCTACGCCGCGGGGATGACCGGAAATATTTCTGGCGGCTGCGCGAACAGTTGAAGGATGTCGCCTCGCTCCGGGTAAGGAATCTACTTGGCCTTCTTTCCAGGAAACACCGGTGATGGCGACATTTTCGCCTTGGCAGCCAGCGCCTTTTGATTCTTGTCCGCGGTGTCCTGCTTCCTGGATTTGTCTTTCGCCTTCGGTGACTTGTCGCCCATGGTGATATCCTCCTGCAGTTTGGTCGGGCAATGCTCCCCCCTTTCCCTGGGCAAGTCCAAGACAATCGCGGCAGGTAGGTATCGGTGTTGGCTTTCATGCGCGCCCCGCTGGACTTTTCCATCTCGCCCTGCGATCCCCCTTGATCGATTGCCTGAGCAGAATTGCGATTCTCGGCTAAATGAAACGAACAAACACATGCAGCGCAGTTCCCCCAAGCTCACCCTCGCTTTCGTTCCCGGAGCCCACCCGGCGTATGTCCCGCTCGGGGTCGCGGTACTCGCCGGTCACGTTCGTCGCCACAGCCCGAACGCCGAGCTGCATGTCGTGGATCTCAACCAGCACGCTTGGCGCTCCTTGCTCAAGTCGACCACCGCGAGCTGCGATGCCGCCGCGTTTTTCGCTGGGCGGGCGGCCGATTTCTACCACGAGGCGACCTACCTCGCGCAGCTCACCGTGCTCGGCGACCTGGCTCGGCAGCTCGGTGAGGTCGAGCGCGACGCCCGGCGCTACCTCGAAGGAGAGCCGCCCTCGGCCCCACTCACCGCGTTGCTCAGCGCAGAGGCCACGGCCGTGCTTGAGGGGGATCCAGACGTCGTCGGCCTCTCGGCGCTCTACTTGCCCCAGCTCACCTTCGCCCTCGCCCTCGCTCGCTGGCTGGACGCAGAGCAGCCGCCGCGGCCGGCCCGCCGCCCGCTCGTGCTGCTCGGCGGCGCCGCCACCTCACACGTCGAGGTGCCCGAGTTGCTCGCCGCCTGCCCGTTCCTGGATGGGGTCGCCGTCGGCGAAGGCGAAGCAGTCCTCAGCGCGCTGCTCGAAGGCCGCTCTCACTTCGAGATCCCGGGCCTCGCCACAGCGCAAGTTCCGCACACCGCCCCAGGTTGCGCTGCCGCTGCCCTGCTGGGTGCGGCCGACTTCTCCGACCTCGCGCTCGGAGGCTACTTGGTGCCCGAGCCCGTGCTGCCCGTTCTGCTTTCCCGCGGCTGCCGTTGGCGTGCCTGTTCCTTCTGTGCCCACAATTTCTCCTTTGGCGGCTATCGCCAAAAGAACGCCGCCGCCTTCGCCGACGAGCTCGCCCTGTATGGCCAGTGCTATGGCGCGCGCCACTTCTACCTCGCCGATCAGTACGTAGGACCGCAGGCTCTTGCCGAGCTCAGCGACGCCATCAGTGCGCGCGGTCTCGATCTCGCGTTCCACTCGATGGCGCGGCCGACCGGACGCTACACCAAAGAACTGCTCGCCACTGCGCGAGCGGCAGGGTGCGTATGGCTCTCCTTCGGCGTTGAGACTGGCTCCGAGCGATTGCTCGATCTGTGCCGCAAGGGCACCCACGTGGCGGAGATCCGCGCCGCGATCACCGAGAGCGCCCGCGCGGACATCTCGAACCTCGTGATGCTCGTCTTCGGTCTACCCACCAGCACGGACGACGACATCGAGTCGACGCTCGACCTCCTGGGCGAGGTCCACGATCAGGTCGACGCCTTCACCAAGAGCTCGTTTGCGCTCTTCGACCACACCGAGTTCGCGCGGCGCGCGCCAGAGCTCGGGCTCGCCGTCAGCGGCCGCCGCCCGTTGCTCACAGTCTTGGGGCGCACGGTGCACAGCTTTCGGCTGGACTTCATGGAGCGCGGTGTGACCGGTGACGTGCACCCGTCCCGCTCCGGATTGGAGATCGCCCGCTTCCAGTCACGCCGTCGCTGGCTCGGTGAGGCGCGCGTCTACGAACAGCTCGTGGCCGAGCATTACCTGCTCTACGCGGCCCACCGCCGCCGCTGATCATCTCACGTGGACCACAAGCCCCTCCGTGTGTGCACGCCCACGGAGGTCCTGACCATGAATATCGAGACAATCCGTTCGTCATTCGATCTGACATTTAGAAACCGCGATGCAAGCTCGATGCTATTGAGGCACGGGCGCCACCATCAAGACGTCCCTGCCAAATCGCACCACCTGTCCGTCCGACTTATCGATTTTAGTGCGCGTGTCATTTCAAACATCCTCTTCCATAGATGTAGCTGGCATCGTGTGCACCTGTTGCCACCGGGCGTTCTGAGGCACGACACATCGATTCTTTTGGTACAGGGCGGGACTTGATTGACGTAATCTATCCGATCGGGCACAGCGAAATGGCAGTGGAAGAAGGCTGCTTCAATCTACCTACGCGCAATGGCGCGCGTGTGCT
>PLNW01000150.1 GCA_003142855.1 Myxococcales bacterium | reverse complement strand
GCCGAAATCGGGGCAGCCGCCGCGGCCCGGGCTGGTGCTGGGATCGGGGCCGGGGCCGTAGTCGCGACGGGCGCGTGCGAAGCACGCGGGGGTTGGTGGGGTGGGCTGTCCGTCCCGAAGCCCCCAAAGGGGGTGGCCGGGACCGGGGCTGGCACCGGAACCGCCACCCGCACCGCCGCCGGGACAGTGGCCGCGGTCGGGGCTGGCACCGCGGCCGGGGCTGAGGCTGGGACCGGGGCCGAGGAAGGCTGATTTTCGCGAGGCGGTTCTCCGCTGTGCTCAGACGAACTCATGAAGGCATGTTTGTTCGATCCGGACGGATCCGTCAACCTGATCCGGACGAAGCAGTGACGGAGCGCACAGCCCGCTCCCCAAAGCGCCAGTGCCTCCGGTCACCGGTGGCACTACGGCGCTGTGATGCGCGGGTTGGTCGTCCCGTCGTGGCAGCCATTGCAAGCCCCGGACGATTGGGAATTGATGGGCATCTGCTTCTCGCCGTTGGCGTCGCGCACCCGGATGTCGGCCCCTGCCAGGTTGAGACCAGATCCCTCGTAGAAGAAGTTGCCCGTGACGACGCCCGAGTACACGGAATAGAACTCACCGGTGGTCAACTTGACGCCGACCTCGACGCTGTCCACTCCGTTGCCACTGGAATCGTAGACCGTTCCGGCAAACGCGAAGCCGTGGTTGTGGCACGAGCTCAGGCAGTTCTTTCCCGGATTCATCCCACTGTCGCCCTGGGTGGCCTGGTAGGCCGCGGGCCAGAACGACGACGTACCAGTCGTGGCGGTAGTGCCGCCCGTTGGGGTGCTGCCACCCACGCTTGAGCTTCCGCCCGCGCTACCGCTTGTGCCACCAACGCTCCCTCTCCCACCGGCGCCGCCCGTGGCCGTACTGCCGCCTGTGCGCGTGCTGCCACCCGCGGCCGTGCTGCCCGCGGCGCTGCCATTGCCGCCCGTGCCCGTCGTTCCGCCGGCACTCGTTGTTCCTCCCGCACTCGTGGTTCCACCCGCGCTGGTACTGCCAGCCGCGCTCGTCGTCCCCGCCGCACTCGTCGTCCCGCCGGCACTCGTCGTCCCGGCCGCGCTGGTACTGCCGCCTGCGCTGGTCGTTCCGGCCGCACTTGTCGTCCCGGCCGCGCTCGTTGTCCCGGCTGCACTCGTTGTCCCGGCCGCACTCGTCGTCCCGGCTGCGCTCGTTGTCCCGGCCGCACTCGTCGTCCCGGCCGCACTCGTTGTCCCGGCTGCACTCGGTCCACCCGATCCCGCAGAGCCGCTGGAACCTGCCACTCCCGGTGCCGTTGTCGCGTTTCCGGTGGCCCCTGCGCCACCTCCACTCAGCGCGCTATGGGGCACGGTCCCCGTGCCATCCGAAGAACAGCTCGCCGCATATCCTGCCGCGGCAACCAGCATTCCAAGAATCCACGTGTGCGAGTGTCTCATGTTTCCTCCAATCCTATTACTGGTGCGTCATAGAGGACGAATCGCCTTCAACCGTCAGCTCGGTTGTCCATATCGCGGTACATTTTCCTAATGTAGCCAACCATCCCGACTATGCCAATGGTATTAGTGATGCTTTGGGACCATTTTGGTCTTTCTCCGAACAGCTTTATTTCTTGTCTATGTAGTCTTTGTGCATTATGTGGCCACTCATGAGTTTGAGTCTTTTCAGGGTTTCTCTCGGGGTTGCGGACGAGCTGCCATGCTTCTAGTCATCGCGAACGCCCCGAAAGATCCGTTGGCCCAAACTCGGGCAGCGCAGCTGGCGGGCCTGCCTCCTGCTGACTTCTCACGGCGCCTGGCCGGAACCTTGCCGCGTGTGTTGCTGGCGGCAGCGCCCGCCGATCGAATCGGATCCCTTGTGGACGGGTTCGAGTCGCTCGGCTTTGCAGCCTTTTCGTGCGACCCAGCGGCGGCGCCCGGCGATGACGATCGGCTGCTGGTTCGGGGGATAGAAGTGCAAGCAGGTGCGCTGGCGTTCCTAGACGGCCAAGGCACCCCCAACCCGTGCGCAGCGGCCGCCGTGTCGCTGATTCAGCGTGGTGTGCGTGTGACCACGACCAGCGAGACGGTCACGACCAACGAGCGCCGTCTGGACATGGGCAAGGCTGTGCTGACAGGTGGCCTCATTCTGACCAGTAAGGTCCAAAAGCAGTCGGTCAGAACCGAGGAAACCCGCGAGCCTTTTCTCTTGCTGCAGCGGAATGACGGACAGCCAGATGCGATTATCTATGAACGGCGGGTCGACTATCGCTTTCTCGGCGCTGACAAGCAGCCAGCCAGCCACGCCAACTTGGAACGAACCCTGGTTCGACTACGCGCCCTTGCGCCCGCTGCGCCCGTGGACGATCGGGTGGCGAAGCCGGGGTTCGTGGGCGGCCTGCCCTTGACGTCCTGCGACCCTGTGGATTTGGCGCTGTACCTCGTCACATTGGCCCGCACCCGCGGGTTTTGAGAAGGCGGCCAACAAGGAAACCCTCTCCTTCGAAGAGCGCGTGCGCAAAGCCGAGAAACTCTTTGCCGAGAAGAAGTGGGCAGAGGCGGCGGCCGCGTTCCGCGCCCTCCTTGCGCAAGCCCCTTCCAACCCGGCCGCCAAGACCTGGCGGGAACGCGTGGCCGCGGCCGATCAGGCGCAGGAACAGGCGCGCGCCGCGAAAACTAGGAAAGCAGTCTCACAGGATCCCCTCGACGGAATGTAGCGCTTCGTGACCCACTGATATCACTCCGGCCACGGCCACGACCTTCTGCGACTATCACAGGATTCAGACCGAACCCTCGCTTGACCGGCGCGAGCCCAGGCGCTATCGAACTGCTATCGTGTTTTCCCCTCACCGATCTCTCTTCCTTGCTCTAGCAGCCGCTTCGCTCCAGTTCGCGCGACCCCGCGCGGCTTTGGCTTGGGAGGCTACCAGCGATGCTTCCGGCACCGTGGAGATCCGCGATAGCGGCAAGCTCGTGGCAAGTTTTTCGCCCAAGACGCCCAGGGAAGGGCGCGGCCAGCCGGCAATCCGCCATGTCTCCGTGGCGGGTCACAGCGTTGTGGAAGTGCGCATGCCCATCCTGGGCGAAGGCCCCAAGCGCGAGGAGGTCTGGGTCGCGGAACTTCCTTCGAAGAATGTCATCTGGTGGGACCAAGCTGGCGCGCACGACATCGACGGCGAGACCTCGCAACAACTCGTCGTGACTGAGAAAGCCATCGAGGAGTTCCAAACCGCCGGCCGCCTGTACCGCTGCGACGGTGTGCCCGCGCAGTTGTTTCGTCGGACCTGGGACTTCGCCAGCCGGCGCTTTCAGTCCGAGCCCTCTGCCCTGCCAGCAGCCGCAGGGTCCACTATCAAGGCTCATCGGGGCGATGCCCAGATGCCGGCAGGCAAGCCCCTGGGTGGCTTTCACTTTCATGCGGCCTCCAGCTCGGCCGGGGCCGCGGGCGATGCGCGCCGCCTCTCAGCGCCCGCTGCCATCAACGATGATGACCCTTCCACCGTGTGGACGGCGGACACTCACCAGGGCCGGGGAGAGTTTTTCACCGCACGCTCCAGCGCGGGATTTTCTATCACGGGCCTCAAGGTTCTACCTGGCGACACTCGCAGCGCACAGACCTTCGCGGCCGCGGCCCGCCCGCGCCGTCTCACCCTGCTCTTCGGTCGCGGCCCGGAACAGACCCTCGACGTCGATCTGATCGAGGATGGGGATGGCGGCGCCAAGCGATTTCGACAGCCGTTCTGGATCCCCTTGCCCAAACCTGTGTCCTCGGGCTGCCTGACGGTGATGATCCGCGAGGTCACAACCGGCCGCGCCGCGACGGCAATCGCCGACCTGGCTGTGATGACTGAGATCGACGGGCCGCAAGCCGTGGACCGGCTGCTGGCTGACCTGGCTTCTGGCACGTCTTGCGAAACGCGCCGGCATCTGCTGGCCTCGATCGGTGGAGCCGCCCTCGACAAAGTGACGGCTGCCCTGGCCGCAAGCCCGCCGGGACAGGGGAGAGCCTGTCTGATCGAAACCCTGGCCACGCTCATGCCCTCGCCGCTCCCGACGGATGCACAGCCCATCGCCGCACAACTCGCCTCGGCGCTGGCCGCGGCTCTCATCGCGGCGACGCCCGATGAGGAAAAGATCGTCATCGCGCTTCTCGCTCGCCTGCCAGAGCCCCCCGTGTCGGCCATCGCGGGCCTGCTGGCCGACGAAAAGCGCGGCGAGCCGGATCGGTTGCGCGCGGCCCGCGTCCTGGCGTTGCTCGCGCAACCCGAGGCTCGTCAGGCTTTGCTGGATGCCTTGGGTAAGGGCTCGTCCTCCCTGCGCGCCGGGCTGCGCGAGACGGCCGCCGGGGCCAAGCCGCCCTTGGCCCGGGCCACGCTGGACGCCCTGGCAAGAGTTCCGGGTTCGGCACAAGGACGGCGGGCTGATCTGCTCTTCGTGCTCGCCGCTGCAGCCACACGCGAGCCGGAGCAGCTTCCCGCTGCAGTCGAGATCCTGCGCGCCACGCTGAAAAGTACGGCCGGCTTCGAGGAGCAGGCCCGCGCCATCCAGGGTCTCGGCATGATTCGCGACACCGCCGCGATCGCCGAGCTGGCTGCTTTCCGGGATCGCGCCACGGATGGCGTGCTCCGCACCTTCGCCACACGCGAGCTGGCGGGGATCGCCGACCCAGAAGCGGGGAAAGCCCTGCGCGGCGCCTTGCTGGACAGCGATCCGCGGGCGCGCGAAGCCGCGGTGTTGTCGCTGGGCCAGCGCCGCGACCAGGAGATGGCGCCACAAATAATCGACGCCGCCAAGCAAGAGCCGTGGCCGAACGTGCGCCGGGCCCAGGTGATGGCGCTCGGCGATCTGTGCGTGCCCGACGGGAACAACCTTCTTCTGCGCGCCTACGAGAAGGATGTGGAAGACATTCGCATGGCCGCTCTCGTGGGCCTGGCCCATTGCCGGGATCGGCGCGCGTCCGCCTTGCTGGTACGCGTGCTGGGGCGCCTGCCTGAAAGCGCCGACATGCGCTCGCTGGCCGCGCGCCTGCTGGCCGACTTGAAGGATCTGCGCACCACCGCACCCATGGCCGCAGCACTCAAACGCCTGCAGAAAGAATCGCAATCCGACCTGTCCTTGGAAGGCACCATCACCGAGACGGTGATGGCGCTCGCCGCGATCACCGGCAAGGACTCGGTTGCGGCTGCCGTGGACTTGCTCACGGATTCTCGTCCCTCGCTGCAGAAAGCGGCGGTGCAAGCGCTGGGCAGGCTGTGCGATCCCGGCGCTGGTGCCGCGGCCCTGCGCATAGCCGCGCAAAGCAAAGACGAATCGGTTGCTGTCGCGGCCGCGATGGCCACCGAGCACTGCCGCAGCCCGCACTAGACCGTGAGTTCGCGCGGCCAAGAGGAAACACCGATGGAGCAGCTACAAGATCTCCTGGCCCAACTCCGCCAGTTCGTGGCCGAGCGGGATTGGCAGCAGTTTCACGATCCCAAGAATCTGGCCATGCTGCTTGCCTCTGAGGCGGGCGAGCTGCTCGCCGAATACCGCTGGGTGTCGAACGACCAGGCCGACGCGGTGTCGCGAGAGGGAGACCGGCGGGCCCGCATCCTGTCCGAGGTCGGTGACGTTGGCATCGCTTTGCTCCTGCTGTGCGAGCGCATCGGCGCGGATCCCGTCGCAACCATGCGGGCCAAGCTGGAAGTCAACCGCACCCGATATCCGGCCGACCTGGTGCGGGGGAAATCGGATCGGCCGCCCCTGAAATAGTGCAAAGCCAACCCCCAGTTGACCCCGGTAACCGGTTCGTGCCACAAATCGTGATCTCATGATCAAGTATGCGCATGTTCAGGAATGGGTCGACTCGATGGCCACCATGTGCCAGCCGGATAGCATCCACTGGTGCGATGGCAGTGATGAAGAACGACAACGTCTCACCGCCCAGGCCGTCAAGACCGGCGAGATCATCGCGCTGAACCAGGAGAAGCTGCCGGGGTGCTACTTTCACCGGACGGCGGCCAACGACGTGGCCCGCACCGAGCACCTCACCTACATCTGCACCAGCTTCCAGGGTGACGCTGGACCCACCAACAACTGGATGAGCCCGCGTGAGGCGTACCGCAAGGCACGTGACATCTTCACCGGTGCCATGAAGGGCCGCACCATGTACGTGGTGCCTTTCGCCATGGGCCCGATTGGCTCGCCTTTCTCCAAGATCGGCGTCGAGCTGACTGACAGCATCTACGTGGTGCTCAACATGCGCATCATGGCCCGCATGGGCAGCGAGGTGATGGATGCGCTGGGCCCCCAGGGAGAGTTCACCAGGTGCCTGCACAGCAAGGCCGACCTCGACGTCAACCGTCGCCTGATTCTGCACTTCCCCGAGGACAACGCGATCTGGTCGGTGGGCAGCGGCTACGGCGGCAACGTCCTGCTCGGCAAGAAGTGCCTGGCTCTGCGCATTGCCAGCGTGCTGGCCCAGCGTGAGAAATGGCTGGCCGAGCACATGCTCATCCTCGGTATCGAGGAGCCCAACGGCCATATCCAGTATGTAGCGGCCGCCTTCCCCAGCGCGTGCGGCAAAACCAATCTGGCCATGCTGCTGCCGCCCGAGGGGCTAAAGCAGAAGGGCTACCGCATCTGGACCGTGGGGGACGACATCGCCTGGATGAAGGTGGACACCGACGGTCGCCTCTGGGCGCTCAACCCCGAAATGGGTTTCTTCGGGGTGGTGCCGGGCACCAACATGCGCAGCAACTCCGTGGCCATGGCCACCATCAACCGCGACACCATCTACACCAACGTAGCGCTCAATCCCGACGGCACCGTGTGGTGGGAGGGCCACGACGATCCGCCCCCGAGCGAAGCCCTGGACTGGCAAGGCCGACCCTGGAAGCCAGGTCTCAAGGACAAGGATGGAAACGCAGTTCTGGCTGCCCACCCCAACAGCCGCTTCACCGCGCCCTTCACCAACTGTCCCACCCATTCGTTCCGCTACAACCAGCACCATGGCGTGGCCATAGACGCCATCATCTTCGGTGGACGCCGCGCGACCCTGGCGCCTCTGGTTTACCAGGCGCTTGACTGGAACCATGGCGTGTTCCTGGGCGCCAGTATGGCCAGCGAACGCACGGCAGCCCAGTTCGGCGCCCTGGGCGAGGTCCGGCGGGACCCCATGGCCATGCTCCCCTTCTGTGGCTACAACATGGCGGACTACTTCGGCCACTGGTTGGACATGGGCTCGCGGATCAAGTTCCAGCCCAAGATCTTCCATGTGAACTGGTTCCGCACCGACGAAAACGGCAAGTTCCTCTGGCCGGGCTTTGGCGAAAACCTGCGCATCGTGGAGTGGATCCTCGCCCGCTGCCGCGGCGAGGTCCAAGCTGTGGAGACGCCTATCGGCTACGTGCCCGACCCGAAGGACATCGACATGACTGGGCTGACCATGCCCAACGGGTCGATGGACAAGCTCTTCGCCATTGCCCGCAAAGACTGGTTGGCGGAAGTGGATGCCGTGGGGCAGTTCTTCGACGGCTTTGGCACGCGCATGCCGGATGAGATGTGGCGCCAGCACGAGCTGCTGCGGACGCGGCTTCTGGCCAAATAGCCCCGGCAGCGAAAAAAATCGCGCGGCGCAGGCCCCAGACAAGAAAATGCCCCCGAGGGTCATCCCCGTCGAGGGCTTGTCTTCTTGGGCATGCGAGGGCGCCGGTTGACGCCTCACCAGGCGCTGGTGGGCCCAGCCCGGTTTGCAGCCTGGCTACTTCTTGCCCTTCTTGGCCGCCGGAGCAGGTGCCGCAGCTTCGGCCGGCTTGGCTGCTGCCTTGGCCTCGTCCAGATCCTTCTTCAGCTTCGCCGATTCGGCCTGGGCCGCGGCGAGCCTGGCATTGGCTGCGTTCAGCTCGTTCTGCTTTCCAGCGAGGTTCTTCTGAGCTGTCTCAGCAGCGGTCTGAGCAGCCTGCAGATCTTCCTTGCACTTCTGGTCCTCGCACGCGGCGGCGATGAAGAGCGTTCCGCCAAGGACGAGAGACATGACGGCCTTTAGTGTTCGAGTCATTGCGTATCCCTACCTTTCTTTTTCAGAGGAGCGGCTCCCAGCGCGCTCCGACAAGATTCGACGCAGTCTTACGCACTACGAGGCTTGCTGTCAAATGAGTCTCGTTCGGCCAACTCGTGGCAAAATGCGTTCCTCTTCCAATGTCGCTTCGCGCCAGCAACCCCGATCCCGTCGCTCCACGAGTGCTGGAGAAGAGTCGGCGGATTTCCAGTAGCAGCCTAGGGTCCCGTCGGGTCAACGGAGAACACTTCGAGCTTTCCTCGGGATGACTTTCCCCATGACCATGGCAATGGGCCAATGGGATTGGAGTGAAAACCGGCTCCGTCCTGCATGACGCGGCCGCCGCGGGTGTTGTAGTCCTTGACGAAGAGACGGGTGCGGCGTGGTACGAGCTTGCTCACCAGTTTTCCCTGGGGACCCACGACAACAATATCTCCAGGTTCTGGGAAAGGCGGGGTGGTGGTCATGGGCCTGGCTCCCGCTTTCATTCCGTACCACTGGAAGCCCCAGGCCCCGTCAAGCCAAACCCTTCGGTCCGTGACTTCGCTGACCTTCTCTGCGATCAGACGTCCCCCGCGACGGCCGATTTCGGCTTGAGCGGCGTCGGCCTGAATAATGAGTACGGACAGGAGCACACAAGCCGCGACGACAGGCGTGACAAGGCAGAACGTCCGGAGCCATCTCTTCACGTCTAAGTCACGGGCGATCAAGAGAGCCATGGCGGGCGCGGAAGGAACCAGGTATTTCACTGGCAGGTGGTGATAGACGGCCGCGGGGACCGCAATCAGGAGCCACAATCCACACACGAATTGCAGGTGATCGCGGCGGCGCCACCCATCTACCAGGACATCAACCAATACCGCGAGACCAAGACCTGTAGCAGGAGCGCACAGCCAGTACCAGTTCGTCCAGTGAGTCGCCAGGGCTAGCTCAATTCCGACAACAAAAGCAACCAGTGTAAGACTGGAGCGCGAGAACCGTCGTCCATGGATGCCCACCCAGAAAATGGCAAGTGGAAAAGACAACACCCACTGGAGGGGCAAGTTCGCCAGGTTCTCATTGAGGTTCACAAAACGCCGCGAGGCCCATGTGACAGTGGCTCCGGCCATGTTGCGTCCGGCCTGTGGATCGCGTAGCAGGTAGGTGGTCGCAACGAGCAGAACCACCGCGGCCACGAAGGGGAAGGATATCCCTTTCAGGAAGGCCCGGAACCAGTGCCACCAGACGCCCTTCCACGTCTCATCAGCGAGCAGCCAGATCGCGCCAACCGGGAGCAGCAAGAGCAATTGTGGCCGGGTCAGTGCAGCCATGGCCAGGGCCACGCCTGCTGTCGTTCCCTGCCACCATCGGCGTTCCTGTTTCCACACATACAGCCTCTCCATCGCCAGAATCCCCAAGGACATGGCTGGTACATCCGCCATGGCGGAAGATGTCATGGCCAGAACGCCCGGTGAGCAAGCGAGCAGCAGCGTGGCCAACGCAGCCTTGACAGGAGGGAAGCTCAAGCGCAGGGCCAAGGACGCCAGGGACAGAAGCCCGACCACAAGAACGACGAATTGTGTGAGATGGGCGATCCATTCAGATCCGCCCCTCAGAACTGAAGGAATGAGCAGCAACGCCATGATGGGGCCCGAAACCATGCCATCTGAGTTGCGACCCTTTTCACCGTGAAAGACCATATCGAAGGCCGTCGGATGCCATGGATCCTTCAGGATATGTTCCGCTTGCAAAAGAAAAGTCAGGTCGTCGATATGAAACGCCTTGTTCAAGAAAGGTATGAGAACAAAGCCTGCCAACACGACTCCCGGGAGCGCGACAAGCAGCCAGCGAGCGATGGACCCTCGTCTCGATGCTATGCGGGCGGCATCGCTCACGTCGGGAGTGACAGCTTGGCGCGACATTGACGCCGGCAATTTACCATCATTCCAAATTTGGGCACTCTCCAATCGATGACTCGGGCAGAGACAAGCCCTTCCACATCTGGAAGGTGCCCACCGAGAGTGAATCGAAAGACTGATACGGCCGCTACTTGGGGAGAGCGGCCAGTGCCTGCCTGAGGGCGTCGCTCTTGACGTCGATCTCTAGCCCGCGCTCGAACATGTTGCGAGCCTTGGGCAACTCGCCCGCCTCCTGGTGCAACTTGCCCAGCGCGAGGTAGATCTGCGCCTTGCTCAACCCCACGACTTTCTCGTCGAAGCTCTGTAGCAGCAAGGTGCGGTAGTACTTGCGCGCGTTCTCACTGTCATTCTGTGCAACCGACAGACGGGCCAACGCCGCCAGCGTGGTCGCCTGCGTGGGATCGATCTGATACGCCGCCAAGAAGCGCTGTTTGGCCGCTGCCAGATCGCCCCGGGTTTCGGCGAACCCGCCCAGCAGGAACTGCAAACGCGCCACGTTCTTGGGCTGCTTGGCCCGGGCAAACTGATCCGCCAATTGCGAGAGCGCGAATTCACCCTCATCGACCCGCCCGGCCGCGATGAGCGTCGTGCCCAGTCGTTCCTGGACCACCACATCCTCGGGCGACAGGCTGAGCAACCGCCCCAGCGGGCCCACCGCTTGATCAGGTCGAGCCAAAGACCAAGCGTACAGGGACGCGATCTCGGAAAGCAGCGCCTTGCGCTTGCCTGCATCGCCTTCCAACCCCTCGCGCGCCTCCAACACCTGCACCAGTTGCCCCGGGTCGTTGGTCGCGCGAGCCATCTCCTCCAAGGCCATCACCGCCACCAGGCAGGTGGGATCCTGATCCAAGGCCGAATGGTAGAGAGCGGACACCTCGTCGGCCGCGGTGCCTGTGGCGGCCCGCACCTTGGCCATGCGACACAAGAGCATGGCCCGATCTTGTGACGACGATGCGATTTCCGTGGCCTGCTTCAGCGCCTCAGCGGCTTCGTCCCACCGTTCGTCGGTCTCGTGAATCTGCGCCACCGCCAGCAACGACGGGAAGTGACGGGGATCGCGGGCCAGCACGGCCTGCAGGGCTTCCAGCGCGCTGTCCGTGGCACCCAACTTTTCGCCCCAAATGCTCGCCACGGAAACGCGGCAAGACAGTTCCTCCTGGGCATGGCCCGTACGCGCCTCGACCTCTGCCCGACGCTCCAGCACCTCGATCAACTCGTGCCAGCGCTCAAGCGAAGCCAAGATCCGCTCCGTCTCGGCAAAGGCCTCGCGATTCTCGGCATCGGCATCCAGCACTTGATGCAGATACACGAGCGCGCGGTCCGCATCATTGAGCCGATCGGCCGCGTTGCGCGCCAGCCGGGTCAGGACCGGAACGCAGCCCAGGCCGCTCACGGCAGACAACTGCCGCAGCAGCGCCTCCTCGAGCGCTGCGTAGTCGCCGCGCCTTTCCTCGATGTCGGCCAGGGCCGCTAAAGCGACGCCGTCTTCGGGCTGAAGGTCGAGCGCCTCGCGGAACGCCGCTGCGGCGCCATCGAGATCGGCCAGCGGCCCGGCCTTAAGCGTGCCGATGCGCAGGTAAAGCGCTGCGCGCTGGACGTTGTCGTCAATCACGTGCGACTTGTCGGTCAAGGCTTCGACCAATCCCTCAAGCTGGCCCGCCTTCTCGTAGAGCCGCGCCAGCTCGTCGAGTGCCTGCAGATTGGACTCGTCGCCCTCTCGTCCCGACCGCCAAGCGGCGATGGCCATGGCCAGATCGCCACTGGCTTCGTGCAGGCTGGCGGCCTCGCCAAAAAGCGCCAATCGACGCGTCGGTTCCAGCTCCAGCGCGCCCCGCCGCTCCAGCATGGCAGCCACGTTCCGCCCATCACCCCGACGACGATAGAGCGATTCCACGGCCTCCAGCGCCGCAACATTCTCCGCATCGACTTCCAGCACGCGCGCATAGATCCGCTCGGCCGCGGCCTCGTTGTCGGCGCCCCCGGCCGCTAAATACTGGCTGGCCGCCCGCATGCCCATCTGAGCCAACGTCGATCCATCCAGCGCGTCCAGCACCGCCTCCAGCCGAGAAGCGGCTTCCACCGGCGTCCCCGCCCGCTCCGCCACCCGTTCGAGCTGCTCGGCTGTGTCGAAGGCGTGGGGATCCTCGTGCAGCGCACGGCCCAGGGCATCCAGCGCACGCGGCAGGTCGCCCAGACGCGTTTCCGCCAGGTCAGCAACTCGTCGCCAGAGTCCAGCCCGCTCGATGGCATCCTCGCTGCGCAAGAGCCGCGCCTGCGCCAGGGCCGCCACTTCGACGAAGTCACCGCGCGCCTCGGCCAGCGGTTCCAAGATGTCGAGCACGGCCAGCAGTGGCTCCGCGCCGGCCGCCAGCGCACGCAGGGCGGCCAAGGCCGCGGCCTGCGTGGACACGCGCTCCAGCGCGGCCCGGAAGGCATCAATGGCGCCGTCGACATCGGACAAGTGGTGCAAGCGCAGCTCGCCCAGGGCGGCCAGACAATCGGCCTGAGTCGGCCCGTGCATCGCGATCTCAGCCTGGCGGGCCAACACCTCTTCCAGCTCGGCGTGGCGCTCCAGCCCGCGCAGCAAAGCCTCCAGATGTCCCAGCGCCTCCGCCTCACCGCCCGGCATGCCCGCCACCTCGCGCCAGAGATCGACCGCGCGTGCCGGATTGCCCAACGATTGTTCGTACAGGGCCGCCAGACGCGAGGCCAGCCAGCGTTGCACCTCGGTGTCGTAGCTGCCCTTGAGGCAGTCCTCGTAGATCTTGGCCAACTCCGGCAGCGCAGCGTGTGCGCGGGCCAGACGTTCCAGCGCCGCGCGCGCGGTGGCATCGCCGGCATCTTCGGCCAGCGCCCGGGCCCACACGGCAAAGGCTGCCCCTGCATCGTGGAGAGCTTCCTCCGCGACCCGAGCCATCTCGGCCAGGGTCGCCAGGCGCCGCGCTGTCTCGTCTTCGCCCAGCAGACGCAGTTCCAGCAGTTCCACCAGCGACTGCCATTCCTGCCCGGCCCGCAGCACGGGCTCCAGAACGGCTACGGCCGGCGCGCGGTGGTCCTCGTGGCGCGCCAGCTCCCAAAGAGCCGCACGTGCCTGCTCCTGCTTGGGCGTCCGTTCGAGGATGGTACGGTATCGTTGCACGGCGCCCGCCACATCGCTGAGCTCGGTCTGCACCAGTTGTGCCGCTCGCAGCGCCAGCGCGTCTCGCTCCTCGGTGCTGGCCCCGCGCGCACGCGCATCGAGCACCTCGACCAACTCGGCGTGCTTGCCCTCGCGGCCATAGATTTGGATGAGGAAGTCGAGAGCCTCGGCATCGTCGGGATCAACGTCCAGAATCGAGCGCAGCTGGCTGGCCGCCTCCGAGGCGTCGCTGAGCTTGTCGTCATGCAGGTGGGCCGCCTGGAACCACAACTTGCGCAAGGTCACCACGTCGTGACAGCCTTCTATCTTCCGCTGCAGCACCTCGGCCAGACTGCTCCAGTCGCTTCGCTCGCTGTACAGGCGTTGCAGGGCATCGAGCGCTTCTGCGTTTTCCTGATCCAGATCCAGCACCGTACGCCAGGCCGCGATGGCTTTCTCCGGCTGCCCCAGCACCCGCTCGTGCAGCACGGCGACCCGCTTGGTCAACTGCTCGCGCTCGCGCGCCTCCACCACCACCTCGGCATGCTTCTCCAAGGTCTCGGCCAGCTCAGCCGCACGGCCCGCAGCCTCGAGCAGACGCTCGATGGCCACGAATGCCTCCTGATGATCGGAGCGCGAGGCAATGGCTTCGCGCCACGCCTCGATGGCCAAGGTGGGGGCCGCCACCCGCTCCTCGAGAATCCTGGCCTTGCGTGCGTAGAGATCCGCGCGCAGGTCGGGAAGCAGTGTCGCCTCGATGCCCTTGTCCAAGATGGCCACCAAGCGTTGCCAGCCGTTGGCTGCGCTGGCCAGACCTTCCAACTCGGCCAGCGTCGCGGCGTCCGCCACATCTTCGAGCCAGGCCCGCCCCAGCGCATCCAGAGCCTCGGCCGCGCGACCGAGCTGGACTTCCGCGGCCGCCTTCTCGCGCAGGGCTGCCACACGGCGAGGGGAATCCTCGATTGTCTCCAGCCGAACCTCGAGGATATCGGACAACTTGCGCAGGTTGCGCAAAGTCCGGTAGGCCGGTTCCAGCAGCTCGGCCACCCGTACCCGTTGCTCCAGATCGCCCAGCATTCCCTCGAGCGCCGCGATGGCGTTGGGATGGCCCGGGGTGCGCCCCAGCACCTCGCCGTAGTAGTCGACGGCGAGCGAGGCATGACCAAGGCGCTTGCCTTCCACCTCGGCCAGCTCCAGGGTGATGGCGTCCTTGGCGGTGACTTCTTGGGCCCGTCCCAACATCCAGACCAGGTGGTCGCGCAGATCCTCCCAGCGTTCCGCCGCGGCCAGAAGCTGTTCCAGTGATGCGGAAGCCAGGGCGTCGTCGGGATCAATTTCCAGAACCGCGCGCAATGAATCCACCGCCGCGCTCCCCTGCGACAGGTTCTCCTCACTGATGCGGGCACTGCGACGCAAGAGATCGGCGCGCTCCGCGGGCGACTCGACCATGCGCACCTGCTCGTCGAGCAAGTCGCGCAACTCGGTCCACGCCTCCCAACGCTCCAACGCCTCCTCGAAGAGCTCGGCGGCGGTGCGGTTGCCCGGTTGGGCCTCGAGGTAGCGCCGGTAGTGCCGGCGGGCGGCGTCGCGATCGCCCAGCTCCTGATCGTAGACTCGGATAGCCACGCGCACCAGCGCCAACACCTCGTCGGGGTTGGACAACTCATTGTCGAGGAACTCGTCGAGCAGTTTGCCCAGGTCACGCCAGCGGCCCAGCTTGGGCGCCAGGCGCAGCAGCTGCTCCAGAGCCGTCCGCTCGGTCGCCTTCTCCTGGAACACGCGTCCATACCAATTGAAGGCTTCGTCCAGATCCTCGATCTGCTCCTCGTAGACCTGCGCGATCCGCTTGGTCCAGGTCAGACGCTGTTCCGGATCTTCGCTGTACTTGAGTCGCAGGCTGTCGATCCCCACCAACTCCTTCCAGGCGCTGCGCCGGATGTAGACCGGCTCCAGCAGGCTGGCGGCCGTCATGCGCGCCTCGGGATCTTCCAGCAAGTCCTGCAGGATCTGGATGCTGGCCGCGTGATCCGGCTCGCGCTCCAAGACCTGGCCCAGATACTCGAGAGCGCGCTCGCGGTTGGCCAGCTCGATGCGCTGGATCTGCGCCAGTCGGAAGCGCAGCTCGATGTCTTGGTCTCGGCTGAGGTCCCGTTCCAGCCGGCGTTCGATCAGGTTCACCAGATCGTCCCAGCGGCGCAGCTCGACGTAGACAGCGTACAACGCCGCCACCGCCTCCGCGTCGCCCGGCAGCAGCGTCCAAACCCGCTCCCAGGCTGCAATCGCCTCGTCCTGTCTGGCCAGGCGCACCGCCAGGCCGCCTGCTTCACGCCGCAAGGCTACCTCGACACTGAGAATGTCGGCCAAATCCGCCCGTCGCAAAATGACTTCGTAGAGCGAGGCCAGATTCTCTTGCTGGCGGTAGATCCGTTCCAGAGCGCCCAACGCCGCGTCATCATCCGGCCGCCGCTCGGTGATGCGGCTGAAGTAGTCGATGGCCAGGGGCAAATCGCCCAGGGCCAGGGCGTGCTCGGCGACAGACCGCTGCACCCGCAGGCGGGTTTCTTCGGCCAAGACGTCGGGCTCAATCGCGCGATAGAGATCGATGATTTCGATCACATTGTCGATCCCCGACGCCAGCGCGAGCCGTTCGTAGTTGTCGAGCAACTGGCCCAGATTGGGATCGGAAGTGCCATCACGAATGGCCGCGGCCCAGGTGTGCAGGGCGGCTTGCTTGTCGCCCAGCTTGTTCTCCTCGATCTCGGCCAGGCGAGCCCGGTAACCGGCTCGCGCCCCCGCATCCTCGGCCAGTTCGATGAAGACGCGCAAGACGCGGGCCAAGCGTGGTCCATCACCCGAAGCCCGGTAGATAGGCTCCAGGGTTTCGGCCGCTGCGAAGCGCAGGGAGATGTCGCTGTCGTCCAGCAGACGCTCCATCTCGGCCAACGCGTCGGCCTCGTGTGGAGACAGCTTGAGGATCTCGCGCCAACGTTCCATCGCCTCGGTGCGCCGGCCCAGAGGCCCCTGCAGCAGCCCCGCGATGGGACGCAACAGATCGATGCGATCTCGATCGGTAGCCGCCGACACCAGCAGCCGTTCCAGGATCTCGAGGTGCTCGGCCGCCGCCCCCTTACTCTGATACAGGCGCGCCAACGTGCGAAGAACCTCCACGTCGTCGGGGGTGTCGTCGAGGACCGGGCGGATGGTGGCGATGGCCTCATCCGCATCGTGGAGCTCGGTTTCCAGAATGGCCGCCATGCGGTGGCGCAACTGGTTGCGAGCCGCCGCCTCGACCATGTCCGCTCGCCGACGCAGAAGCTCGACCCGCTCGCGCGCCTGGCCCGACTGCTGGAAGATGCGTTCCAGGTTCTCGAAGGCCTTGTCCGCTGCTTCGCCTTGGCTGTCGAGCAAGCTGCGGTAGCTGGCCACAGCAGCCGGGAGATTGCGCAGGGAGTTCTCCTCCAGATCAGCGATGCGCAGACCCAGCGCGGCCCGCTCGCGATGATCCTCGCTCCACTCGCTGCGGGCTCGCAGCACATAGACCAGGCCCTCAATGTCCGCCATCTCGGCGTACAGAGTCTCCAGCGCCGCGGCGGCCGCGGCACCTGTCCGCGCGCTGCTGAGGTCCAAGTCGAGCACGCGCCGCCAAGTGCGAATGGCCGCGCTGCGATCCGCGAGCGGGCCCTGGAAGAGCCGGGCCGCGCGCGACAGCAGGTCGGCGATTCCAGCGATGTCCGAGGAATCGCGTTTGCTCGCGAGTTCCTGGTACAGCGTCTGCAGGTCATTCCAGCACCCCAAGACGCCCGCCAGCCGCTCGGCCTCCAGCAAGGCCGTCTCGGACTGCGGATCAGACGCCAGCACGGCACGCCGGGTCTCCCAGGCCGCGCCCGGCAACTGCAAGCGCGTCTCCTGCACCTCGGCCTTGCGCACCAACAAGGCGACCGCCGCCGGCCCCTCTTGCCCCTCGCGCTCGATGTCCAAGATTTCCACCAAGCGCGTCCAATTCTCCGCCGCTGCGTACAGCGGTTCCAGCATCATGGCCGCGCGCCGTCGCTGTTCCGGATCATCGAGCACCCGTTCCGTCAGCCCAACCGCGCGGGCATGACCAGGCGCCAGCTCCAAGACCTCGGCCAGCAGATCGAGCGCCGCGCTCGCGTGGCTGAAGCGGACCAGCGCGATCTCGGCGCGACGCAGTTTCAGCTCGGGCAGTTCCTCGCGCGGCACCAGGTCGGCCTCGTGGACCAGCAGCTCATCGAGATCGCGCCAACGCTCGGCCGCCGCATAGTTGCGTTCCAGCACGCGGCAAGCGCGCAGGTCGGTCGGATCCAAGGACCCGATCCGGCGCAAGAGTTCGGTCGCGTGGTCGCGGTCGTAGAGCAAGGCCTCGTCGATCTCGACCGCCTGCCACAGCAGGGCCAGCCGTTCCTTCACGTCGGGCAGGTGCTGCTCGCGCACCTCGATCAAATCGCGCAAGGCCCCCCAACGCTCACCATCGCGCACCAACCGCGCCAGCGCGCGATAAGCACCCATGTGCAGCGGATCCAGTTCCAGAACCGCACGCAGGGCGGCCTCGGCCTCGCTCTTCCGGTCGGGCTGGCGCTCCTCGACCTCGGCGATGTGCATGAGGATTTCCTGCCGCAGGGATGGCTCCTCGATCGAAGCCAGCACCCGCCGCGCAGCCTCGGCAAGAGCGGGCAGCTTGCCCGCCTCCACGGCCAACAGCACCAACCGTTCGCGCACCGACGGATTGGCCGGGTCAATCTCGAACACCCGCAACAGCGCAGAAAAAGCGGCTGCCGCATCGGCCAGTGGACCCTGGTACAAATCGGCCAGCAGCTCCAGATGCCCGCGCCGCTCGTTCCCATCCGCGGTCACCGAAACCAATGCTTCCAGCATGCCCGCCCATTTGTCGAAGCGCTCGGTCAGTTCGTAGTAGGGCAGCAGCCGTCCCGCCACCTTGGCAATATCTTCTTGCCGAACCCCACCTGCGGCGAACAGCCGCTCCAAGCCCTCGACCGCCTCGGCTGAGATGGAGTCAACCTCCATAACCTGCAGGTACGCGTCGGTGGCAGAGGCCGGCTGGGCCAAAGAAGTCTCCAGCAGTCGCGCCATGCGCAAGAGAACCGGAGCCCGCTCAGTGTCGACGCACAAGCCAACCTGACGCGAGAGAGCCTCGACCAGACCCCGCAGGTCGCCCACCGCTTCCAGAATCCGCGCCAGCTCGCGCAGAAGGCGCATGTTGAGCGGCTCGACTTCGCACGCCTCGCGCAGCGTGGCCGCAGCCGCGCTCCGGTCACCAAGACGATCCTCCTGCATGTGCGCGATACGCAACAGGAGCTCGGCGCGCAGGGCCGGATCCTGCATGCGCGCCTGGCGCATGTGCTGCAAGGCGATCAGATCGGCCCAGCGCTCGCTCTTGGTGTAGAGCTTGAGCAGGGCATTCTCGGCCTCGTCGTCGCCAGGCACCAAGGCCAGGATGCGCTCGGCGAATCGCTTGAGATCCTCGGGACGATCCACACGCTCGCCGGCAATGAACAGGCACCGGCGCAAGAGCGAAATCTGCTCCTCCGGACTCGGCCCCTCCGCGCCCTCGCGGTCCAGCCGGGCCGCCAGCAGGCCGAGCAGCGCCTCCCACTCTTCGGCTGCTTCGCCCATGCGTTCCAGATCGGCGCGTACGTCGGGATCGGTAGGGGCCAGGCGGTAGGCCCGGGCACACCACTTGAAAGCCAGGGACTTGGCTTCCAGCTTGGTCTCGCAGATGAAGCGCGCCCGCTCAAGGATGGCCAGGCTCTCGCCCACGGACAGCGCCGGGGCTGACTCGGCGCCGAGCAAGATCTCGTAGGTCGCCACCAGGCGGCCCCAACGCTCGGTCGCCTGGTACAGATCCACCGCAGCCCGCGCCACCACGCGGTTATCGGGATCGGTGGCCAGAATGCCTTCGTAGGCCTTGAGCACGCGCTCGGGCTGGTTGAGCTTGTCTCGGGCTACGTCGGCCACGCGCCCCAACAGGCGCGCGCGCAGGGCCATGTCGGTGGTGCGTTCCGCCACCTGCGAGAGCACCTCGCACAGCTCCTCCCACGCGCCCCGCCCCGAATAGAGCTCCTCCAGAGAATCGAAGTCACCCAGCTGGGTGTAGGCATCGCGCAGGGCACGCAAAACGCGCGGGTTCTCGCTTTGGCTGCGCCGCACGCGTGCCAGTCCCTCGACCGCGGCCGCGGGTGCAGCCAGTTTCTCGAACAAAATGAGGCCGCGCTTCTCCAAGAGGGCGCACCCTTCGGGAGTCGTCTCCCCGCCGGCAGACTCGGCCAGACGCCCGAGAATCTCCGCCAAGGCGGGCCAGCGCTTCTCGCGTTCGTAGAGCACTGACAGCGCCACGACCGCGTCGCGATCCTGCGGGGCGAGCTGCAGCACCTCGTTCCACAAGCCGATGCCCTGGCGCAAATCGGCCAGGCGCTCAGACGCCAAGGTTGCCATCTCGGCCAGCCGGACCCGCCGGGCACTCGCGTCCAAGAGGGGCAGCTCGCGGCGCATGAAATCCAGCAGCGCACGCCAGGAACGTGCGCGCACGTAAATCTCGCGCAAGGTGGCCCGCGCTTTCGCGTCGCTGGGCGCCAGCTCGAGCACTTTCTCGAGCGCCGCCACGGCGTTGTGGTGGTTGTTGAACTTCTCCATCCACAACTGCGCCACGCGATGGTACAGCGCCACCTTCTCCGCAGGCTGTGAACTGGTCTGCGCCTGGCGCGCCAGAATATTGGCCAGGTCGCCCCAACGCCCCTGCGCCTGGTAGCGCTCGGCCAGCGCGGAGAGCGCCTCGCCATGCTCGGGGCGCAGAGCGAGAATAGCCGCGTAGGTGTTAACCACCATCACGTCAAGCTTGAGGTGATCGCGGTAGATAGGGATCATCTCCAAGTAGAGCGCGACCTTCTCGTCCAGCGCTTCGGACGGCAGCGATTCGCAGCGCTCCTTGAGCAACTCGAGCAGCGCGTTCCACTTCTCGGTCTTGGTGTACAGGCGTCGCAGGGCACTGACCGCCTCCGGCAACCCCGGCTTCAGGCGTCGCAGGGCCTTCCAGGCATCCACCGCCTTTTCCAGCAGCTGGGGCCGGCGCTCGGCCAGCTCGGCCATCTCGATGCCGTAGCGCACGCGGGCTTCGGGGTCGGATTCGGCCTTCTGGACCTGGCCCAGCAGAGCGAACAACTGGGGGATCTCATCGCGCTGCAGGTGGTACTCACGATAGAAATCGAGCACCGGGGCCATCGCAGGCATGGTCTTGCGAGCGCGACGGAAGCACACCTCGGCCTGGGCGACCTGGTTCATGCGCTTCCAGTAGAGCTCGCCCAGAGCGATCAGGATGGGGCCTTCGGCCACACCGCGCTTGCCCATGCGCAACGCCGTCTCGTAAGCAGCCACCAGCTCGGCCCAGTTCTCGCGTGCACTCAGGATGCGGGCCACGCCGTGCAGCGCGCGCTCGTGTCCAGGAGAAGCGGCCAGTGCCTCGCGGTAGTGTTCGAGGGCCTGGTCGGTGCGGTTCATCTGCTCAGCCAGACGTCCTGCCGCCGCTCGAGCCGCGGCCATCTCCTGGGGATTGCCCGCGGCTGCGATGCGCCGCTGAAGGTGCTCGGCCAACTCGTCCCTGCGGCCGGCCCCACGCAGCAGTCGTTCCAGCAACACGTCAGCGCGGTGGTGGTGAGCATCCAACGCGAGGCTGCGACGCAAGAGAGATTCGCCTTCGTTGGTCAGCGGACGGTAGCGTAGATACAATTCGCCGGCGGCAGCCAGCAAAGGGGCCCCGGTGGGGCTATCGCCCGCCTCGTCCACCTGCCGCACCAACGCATCGGCCCGCTCCTGCCAGCCGGCCTCTTCCTCCTCGAGCACCCGCCTGAACTCGACGGCCGCCGGGTGGTTGCGCGCGATCTCCAACGCTTCGTTCACGCACGCGTGCGCCGATTCCCACTGGCACATCTCACGGTGGAGCAGACGCGCCTTCTCCACGAACAGGGTCGCGCGACGAATCGGGTCTTGCCCCCAGGCCAGCTCCAGGTCGAGCAGGCGCAGGCAAGGCTCCACGTTCTCGCGGTCGGTATGCCAAGCCCGTTCGGCAGCCAGGGCCACCTGAACGGAATCGCGTTCGGATGCCGACACATCGCCGGGTTGCAGTCCGGCGAGCAGCGCCAGCGCCTGGCCGTCTTCTGGATCCGATCTGAGCGTCGCAAGTGCGGTCAATAGGTCGTTGTTCATGGTTGCGATCCAAGTCCCGCGCCCGGAATGAGCCTCTGGTTGGGCGGGCCCTGACTATACCTCTTTCGGCCCGTCCAAAATCGGAATCCCGCGAGGGTACGAAACGTTTTGCCGCAAGCGGGAAGGCCGGGGCCGACGAGGGCTCGCGCGCAGCGCGCGGGGCGGGATGGGTGGGTGGGCGTCCCGAAGCCCCCGAAGGGGGAACCGGATTCGGCCACCGGCCACCGGCCACCGGCCCTCGGCCCCCGACCTTTCCCGGTTCCCCCTGCCCGCCTCTCTGTGTATGCTGCCCCCTGCTTCTCCCCACATCGGAGGTCCCCATCATGAAATCAGGGATGTACGGCAAGTCTGCATTCTCTGCGGCCATTTTTGGCGCAATGCTTCTATTCCCCGGCTGCGAGCAGAAGGCAGCCGGGCCCAAGCCCTGCTGTGATCAGCCGGACATCCCCGCAGGTGTCGCGAAGTTCACGGTCGTGGCTGATGATGTGTCCGGCCCGGGCGACGGCCTCAAGGTCGTGATGCGCGCGGCGCTCACCCAGCCTGCCAAGCGCGACCAGATTTATGGCCCGCTCAAGGTGCTCTACGCCTACGCCATGAAGCGCTCGCCGCTGGAGCCCATTCACGTCGAAGCCTGGCTGTACGCTAACGAAAGTGCTGCCAAGGACGGCGGCGAGGCGAACGTCATCGCCAAAGTCATCCGCCTGCAGAGTGACCAGGCGCCGCGCTGTGAAAACCGGGTCAAGTACGACTTCCCCGAGCAGGCCGAGCGAGCCTACATCTGGAGCACCCGCGGCGAGCAAGAGTTGCAAGAGGATCTCAATGACACCTGCCACATCGCTGTGAAGAAGAAGGTCGCTCGCTACGACGAGAAGTTCACCCACAAGACCAGCTACACACTCGATCAGGCCCGCGCGGCCATTGAGCTCACCTATCCGTTCCTGGAGATGGGCAAGGACGAATACGTGGCTGAGCTGAAGCTGAACTCAGCGATGGGCACCTGGGCCGAGTTCATGACCAGCATGTTCAGCAAGGTTGACGGGCTGAAAGAACTGACCTTCAACGGCATCTACAAAGACGAGCCGGCCGTCAAGATCCGCGTGACCCGGGAGCAATTCGACAACATCCTGGCGCGCCTGCAGGAACAGATCGCGTCCCACGCCGCCTTCACCTTCCAGGTCATCGGCATGGGCAAGAAGTCCAGCGAGGCGGCCGAGAAGGAGCAGGAAAAGTTCAAGGCCAAGAGCTACAAGGCCGCCCTCGACAAGCTGCCCAAGGACCAGGTGATGATCTCGCCCAAGCTGAAGTGGGTTAAGTAATCGCGGGCATTGCAAACGCGCGCTAGGCGCGCCAGTCTGCACCCGGTTCACGATGCCCATCATCTCGTTCCCCGGTGCCTCTGCTTTTACCCCTGCCCGACTGGCCAAGCGGCTGGACCGGATTCAGGCAGCCAACCCGCAGGTGACGGCGCTTGCTGCCGAGTTCGTCCATTTCGTCGAGCTGACTTCGCCCCTGCCCGAGGCTGACCAGCTCGTGCTGGCGCGCATGCTTCGCTACGGCCCGCGCACACAACGCAGCGATCTTGCCGGCCGACGTCTACTGGTCGTCCCACGCATCGGCACTATCTCGCCCTGGTCGTCCAAAGCGACTGATGTGGCCCACAACTGCGGCCTGGAGCGTGTGCGCCGCATCGAACGCGGCATCTGGTACACCGTGGCCGGGCCGGTGCGCGACGAGGCCGCGCTGCGGGCGGCCCTGCACGATCGCATGACCGAGGCCGTGTTGGCGAGCGAGGCCGAGGCTGAGCGGCTGTTCGCCCACTCCCAGCCCAAGCCGCTAGAGACCATCGACCTGCTGGGCAAAGGCCGCGCTGCCATCGAAACCGCCAATGCGACGCTGGGCTTGGCGTTGGCTCCCGACGAGATCGACTACCTGGCGGAAA
This sequence comes from Myxococcales bacterium, assembly GCA_003142855.1. Lineage (GTDB taxonomy): Bacteria > Myxococcota_A > Polyangia > Fen-1088 > Fen-1088 > Fen-1137. Next base: position 104,749 of record PLNW01000150.1, on the reverse strand, counting down.
GTTTCCGGGCCTTGGGCCGCAACCCGACGGATGTCGAGCTGATGATGTTCGCCCAGGCCAACAGCGAGCACTGCCGTCACAAGATCTTCAACGCCGACCTCATCCTCGACGGCGAAAAGCAGCCCCAGTCGCTCTTCCAGATGATCCGGCGCAGCAGCGAGGCCAGCCCGCGGGGCGTGCTGTCCGCGTACAAAGACAATGCCGCCGTCATGGAGGGTCCCGAGGCGAAGCGCTTCTTCCCTGCGCCGGAAACCAACATCTACGCCTTCCATCGCGAGCCGGTCGGCATTCTGATGAAGGTCGAGACGCACAACCACCCGACCGCGATCTCGCCTCACCCCGGGGCGTCCACCGGATCGGGCGGCGAGATTCGCGACGAAGGCGCCGTGGGCCGCGGGTCCAAGCCCAAGGCTGGGCTCACCGGCTTCACCGTCTCGAACCTGCGCCTGCCCGGGGCCGTGCAACCCTGGGAGAAGGACTTCGGCAAACCGAGCCGCATCGCCTCCGCGCTCGACATCATGCTGGAGGGGCCCATCGGAGGCGCAGCCTTCAACAACGAATTCGGCCGCCCCAACCTGGCGGGCTATTTCCGCACCTTTGAGATGGAAGTGCCCGGTCCTGCCGGTCCCGAGGTGCGCGGCTACCACAAGCCCATCATGATCGCGGGCGGGTTCGGCAACATCCGCTTGCCGGACGTTCACAAGGCCGAGGTGCCGGCAGGCGCGGCTCTCGTCGTCTTGGGCGGGCCGGCCATGCTCATTGGCCTGGGCGGTGGCGCGGCCTCATCCATGGCCTCGGGTGCGTCCGAGGAGGATCTCGACTTCGCGTCGGTCCAGCGTGACAACCCCGAGATGCAGCGCCGCTGTCAGGAGGTCATCGATCGCTGTTGGGCGTTGGGCGAAGCCAATCCCATCTACTCGATCCACGACGTGGGCGCGGGTGGTCTGTCCAACGCCCTGCCCGAGCTGGTGAACGACAGCGGCCGCGGCGCCCTGTTCGAGCTGCGCAAGATCCCCAACGACGAGCCCGGCATGTCGCCCAAGGAAATCTGGTGCAACGAGGCCCAAGAGCGCTACGTACTGGCAATCGCGCCCGAAGGCCTCGGCCGTTTCACCGAGCTTTGCAGCCGCGAGCGCTGCCCCTTCGCTGTACTTGGCCAAGCCACGGCCGACGGCCGGCTGGTGTTGACTGATTCCCACTTCGAGAACCGGCCCATCGACATACCTCTCGCACTCCTCTTGGGCAAGCCACCCAAGATGGTTCGTCGGGCCGAACGCGTGCGCCCAGCCAGAACGCCCTTTCACACCACCGATCTTGACCTGCGCGAGGCGGTCCTGCGTGTATTGCGCCTGCCCGCGGTGGCCGACAAGACCTTTCTCATCACCATCGGCGACCGCACGGTCACCGGCTTGGTGTGCCGCGATCAAATGGTGGGTCCTTGGCAGGTACCGGTGGCGGACGCGGCGGTCACCGCCACCAGCTACGAGGGCTACACCGGCGAAGCCATGGCCATGGGCGAGCGCACACCGCTGGCGCTGCTGGATGCAGCCGCCTCCGCGCGCATGGCCGTGGGCGAAGCCCTGACCAACATCGCCAGCGCGGCCATCGCGAGCATCGGCGATGTGAAACTGTCGGCCAACTGGATGGCTGCGGCCGGACATCCGGGCGAGGACGCGCGCCTCTTCGAAGCCGTGCGCGCCGTGGGCGCCGAGCTGGCCCCGACCCTGGGCATCGCCATCCCGGTGGGCAAGGACTCAATGTCAATGAGCACGGTGTGGCAGGACGCCGGCCAGGAGAAGCGGGTCACCGCGCCCCTGTCGCTCATCGTGAGCGCTTTTGCCCCGGTCAGCGACGTGCGCCGGTCCTTGACCCCGCAGCTGCGCCTGGACCAGGGCGAAACCGAGTTGCTGCTGGTTGACCTCGGCATGAGTCGCCACCGTCTGGGCGGCTCGGCGCTGGCGCAAGTCTATGGTCAGCTCGGCGACGAGTCGCCCGACCTCGATGATCCCGCGGCCCTGAAAACCTTTTTCGCCACCATTCAGCAACTGAACAGCAAAGGCCTGCTGCTGGCGTATCACGACCGCTCCGACGGCGGCCTTCTGGTTACCTTGCTGGAAATGGCCTTTGCCGGCGGATGTGGACTGGATGTGGATCTAGCGGGACAGGCCTGCGCAAGCCCGGCCCTGCTCTTCTCTGAGGAACTGGGTGCCGTGATTCAGGTGCGCGAGTCGGACGTGGCCGCGGTGCGCGCAGCCTTCGCTGGTTCGGCCGGGCACATCCACAGCATCGGGTGCCCGACTGCTGGTTCTCGCATCGTCTTTCGTCGTGGCGATCAGCTCCTGCTTGAAGACACGCGCGCGAATCTGCGTCGGGTCTGGTCCGAGACCACCTTTGCCATGCAGAGCCTGCGTGACGATCCGACTTGCGCCCGCGAGGAGCATCAGGCCCGCTGCGACGAGAACGACCCGGGTATTTCTCTGCGGCTGAGCTTCGATCCGAATCAAGACTTGGCCGCGCCCTTCGTCGGTCGCGGCGCACGGCCGCGCGTGGCCATCCTGCGCGAGCAAGGCGTGAATGGACAGATCGAAATGGCCGCGGCTTTCCACCGCGCGGGCTTCGAAGCCGTGGACGTACACATGAGCGACATCCTAAGCGGCCGTCTGGACCTGGACTCGTTCCGCGGACTCGCGGCTTGCGGTGGCTTCTCCTACGGCGACGTACTGGGCGCGGGCGAAGGCTGGGCCAAGTCGATCTTGTTCCACGCCCGAGCACGCGCGGTCTTCGAGCGCTTCTTTGCCCGGCCCGACACCTTCACCCTCGGGGTGTGCAACGGATGTCAGGCGGTTTCCAACCTGAAGGAGATCATCCCGGGCGCGCAAGACTGGCCGCGCTTCGTGCGCAACCGCTCCGAGCAATTCGAAGCCCGTCTGGCGCTGCTGCGCATCGAGGAGAGCCCGTCGCTGCTCCTGCGTGGCATGGCTGGCTCGCACCTGCCCATCGCGGTGGCCCACGGCGAGGGCTGCGCCGAGTTCGAATCCGACGCGCACCTGGCCAGGCTGGAGAGGGCCGGCCTGGTGGCCGCGCGCTTCGTGAACCATTACGGCGCAATCGCCAATCGCTACCCGGACAACCCCAACGGCTCACCCGGCGGCATGACCGCGCTAACCACGCCCGACGGTCGCGTCACCATCCTGATGCCGCACCCCGAGCGCATGTTCCGGGCGGTCCAGCATTCCTGGCACCCCGACGACTGGAAGGAAGACGGCCCCTGGATTCAGTTGTTCCGAAATGCGCGGGTCTTCGTTGGCTAGCCACCCGGCGCTGCCAAGCGTCGCCCAGAATTCCCCGACAAGCCGCAGCCGATCCTGATCTATGATGACGTCCATGCCGGTGATGATCGCATGGATGTTGTGGGCCGCTGCGCAGGCAGCAGCCGGCCCAGTGGCCAAACTGCCCGTTCCGGTCGCCAAGGAAATGGCCGCGGCCGTGGTGGCGCTCAACCGGGTCTTGGGCCTGGAAAGCTGGCCGGCCCAGGGCGTGCCATCGTGCCTTGACCGCGGCGGTCTGGAAGCCACGGCCAAGGACGTGAGCGCGGAAGACACCAAGAAGTGCGCCGACACCGCGCTCGACGGGTTTTCCGAGCTGGGCAAGTCGTATGTGATCGGCATTCCCATGGCCGGCATCGGCCCGGTCACGGTGTTTGCGATTGGCCTGGGCGGTGCTGAGGGCTGGGGCGCCTATTCCTGCGATGCCACTCGCCCCAAGTGTCCGCCCACCAAGCTCGACGGGCCGTCCAAGCAGGCCAAGCGGCTCGCCGACCGCTACCGCCGCGCCTGCGCGGACAAGGCCACCATCTGGCTCCCTTCCCGCGAGGGTGTGTGCGGGGCAGTCCCGGGCAACAAGCAAGAAACGCCGTAGGTAAGCAGGCTGCAAGAAATGCACCCAGACTTGCGTTTGCTGTCAGCATACGCAATCCACCTGAGTCGCTGGTTGCGTGGCATTATGGCGCCATGAATCGCTTCTTCGCCTTTGTTCTGACCGCACTCGCGGCACTACTCTTTGTGACCCCGCCGGCCCGCGCCTCAAGTGCGCTGGAGATGCTGGGCGCGCCCACCGGCGGCAACTCGCTCACGGCGCGTCTCTTCTCCCACAATGCGGGAGCGACCTACTTCAACCCGGCGCTGCTGCCCGACGCAACCTTCAAGCTCGAAGCCGGCTTTTTCGGCCTGGTCACGCGCGGCAAGATTCGCCTCAAAGCGCGGCCTGCTGGATCGGATGTGCCGCTGTCAGTTTACGACACGTCGGTGCCCAGCATGGCAACCGCCAGCTTGCCGAATGTGCGCAGCGATACCGACGAGAACGATCACATTCTCTATGCTGTTGTGGGGTTGGTCCGCCCTTTGGCCGGAAAGTACTTGGTCTTCGGCTTCTATGGTCTTCTGCCAGTCAACGACTTTCTGGATGAAAAGGGGTTCTTCGCAGACGAACGGGAACAGTACTTCTCGAACCAGCTTCATTTCGAGCAACTGGGCGACCGCTTGAGCGCGTCCAGTTTCGCTTTTGCGCTGGGCAGCCAACTCAACGACTGGCTCGCCGTCGGCGCCGGCATAGACATCGCGGTTGTCACACAGTCCAACATGGCGGTGTACATGCCCGACGCGGGCAACCAATCGAATGTCTATCTCGACCCGGACATCCACACCAACAGCAAGTTCAAGCCCTACCTGGGCGCTGCCTTTCGGCCCGGGCCGCGCGTTGCCTTCACGGCCACGCTTCACCTGGGCACCAGCAACGACACCAACGGCCAGAACCAGGTGCGCATGCGCGGCTACCAGTACCCGGTGCCGGGCCCCAACTATATTCCCCAAGTCTACACGCTCACAGAGGGCAACGAGCCGGCACGCTTGGGGCTCGGCGCCAGTCTGACCAGCCGGCGTCAGGTTGAAGGTGGCCGCCCAGCATGGGAGGTAGGGCTGGTGGCGGTGGGAGAGCGCTGGTCGCAGTACCGCGATCGACACGGTGAGAGCCCGCTGGACCCATGGCACAACACGATGACCGTGGTGGCAGGGGGCAACTTTGCCTGGCGCCAGCGCCGACTCTCGTTTGATCTCGGCTATGCGCCTTCGCCGGTTCCCGATCAGACGGGCCGCACCAACTATGTGGACAACTCGCGCGTGATTTCCAGCGCAAGTATCGAATCGCCGGTCAAACTGCTGAACCGCGAGATTGAGGCGGGCTTCTATCTCTTCGGCTCGGTATTCGTCCCGCGTTCCGTCAGCAAGGACCCCAATGCAGCCCATCCAGTGATCGACGAATTCCCCAGCACCGCCACCAACAATCTTACTGGCCTGCCCGAGCCAGGCACGGCCGGACTGCAGACCAACAATCCCGGCTACCCAGGCTTCGATAGCCACGGCTACATGTTGGGGGCTGGGTTCTCCCTGCGCATCGCGCGCTGAAGCCTTCCTAGCACTACTGATTGAAATTCGGACCGAGCCGGCGCGTCGCGAGGAGGCCCAGCCGCGACGAGCGCCGAGGGAAGATACTCGACGTATCTGACCGAGAAGCGAGAAAGCGGACGGGCCCCGCAGCAGCGACGGCGACGGGAGAATTTCAATCAGTAGTGCTAGGTTCCCGGCAGTCCCAGCAGCGCGCTCTCGTTCGCGCGCACCCATTCGCAATCCACGGCCCCGGCGTCTGCATCGGGCACCTTGACCATGACGAAACTACTGGCGCACACGGCCGGATCGGCACTGGACCTGGACATCTGATAGAGAGCCTTGATGCTGGACGGGGCAGACTCGATGACCGACTGGTCCGACTCGAAGGTCATCCCACCCTCGATCCGATCCGCAGCCACCGCCACACCGTGAAGCGCGGTCGCCTGTCTCTGCACACACCTGAGCATGCCCGTGATAAGGCCGCTCAGGCCAACGCTGATCCCCGGGTAGCCATCGTTGTCACTGTCGACCACGCGCGGATCGTTGGGGTCCGTGGGCAGGGCGTCGCAGGCCGGGTCGACCAGATTTGCACCCGGAACCTCGATCGCGTTGGGCAGAGTGAGTTCCAACTGGCCCGCACCATTGTTGGCAAAGGTTCCGCTGCGCTGGATGGGGAATTCGGTCAAACGCCAAGCATCCGGAATGACAACCTTGGCCGGGTTGTTGGAGTTGTCGTTCTGGATCCGGTTGCAGTAGTGGCCGTCAAGGGTGACGTCGCTCCCGGTCTGGGTGACCTGGACCAGGATCACGCCGATGGACTGGAGGTGGAAGGGATTCGCGTAGGTCGGCGCCGTGACCGTTTGCGCTCCGATGGTCTCGAGCACCCAGGTGCCTGACAGATCCGTCACCGACGGCAACGCAGGCTTGGTGGTGCAGAGCGAAGGTATGACCCCGCCCCCAGCAATGCACAGGTTCCCCTCCCCGCTGTCACCACCTGCCTCTGCTGCTGGACCCGCGTCGCCACCTGCCTGCGCACCCTGAGCCGCATCGCTGCCCGCCCCGCCACCCGCGTCCGGCGTCGAAGTGGCAGGGCCAGTCGAGCTACCGCCGCAGCCAGCAAGCATCCCGGCCACCAACGCCAGGACCCGAGGTACACTCAAAAATCCAGTTGATTGAGTCATCAACGCGCAAGATATCAGATCGATGGCTCGGAGCCTGTATATTTCACTCATGAGCAGCCGTCCTCCCACCCGCCCCATCCGCTGGCCAGCCAGCGTGCCCTGCATCGCACTGGTCTTGCTGGCCACGGCTATCTTGGCCCCGGGCACGGCCCACGCGGAGGCATTCTCCGATGCTGCCGGACGCGGAATGCTGAGCGCCTTTCTCTTCGCCTTCACTGCGGGCTTCCTCACCTCGCTCACCCCATGCGTCTACCCGATGATTCCCATCACCATCGGCGTCTTCGGCGGCCGCGGCGGGGTGCCACGCCTGCATGCGGTTGCCCTGGCCACGCTGTACGTGGCGGGAATCGCCACCATGTTCGGCACGCTGGGAACCAGCTTCGCGCTGCTGGGAAGGGCGTTCGGCACTTTCTTGGCCAACCCCTGGGTGGTGGTGCCTCTTGCGCTCTTCTTCTTCACCATGGCGGCATCCATGTTCGGCGCCTTCGACTTGGCGTTGCCGTCGCGGCTGCAGCAATATTTGGCGCGCGTGGGGGGCCGGGGCTTCCTGGGCGCTTTTCTCATGGGCCTGGTCGGCGGACTCATCGCAGCCCCGTGCACCGGGCCGCCCTTGGCCGGAATTCTCGCCTATGTCGCAACCACGCGCGATGCCTTGCAGGGCTTCTTGCTGCTGGCGACCTACGCGGCCGGAATCGGCGTTCCTTTCTGGGCCATCGCCGGCTTCTCGCTTCACTTGCCAAAATCGGGCGCCTGGATGGACGGTGTGAAGAGTGTCTTCGGGATCGCGCTGGCGGTGGCCGGGCTCTACTACCTAAGGGTCGTGTTTCCGCCGCTGCAGGAGGTGACCTGCCGGTCTCCCGTCTTCTTGGCTGTGGCCGTGGTCGCGATCGGCTTGGGGATTCTGCTGGGCGCCGTGCACCTGTCGTTTCACGCCGCTTGGCGCACCCGCTTGCGCAAGGCCTTCGGGATCGCCCTGACAGTGGCCGGCTTGTTCGCCACCATCAATTACATGCTGACCCCCAAGATCGTCCTGACCTGGTTGCCCACGGAGGCCGCCGGCCTGGCCCACGCTCGGGTCAGCGGAAAGCCGATGGTGATGGATTTCACGGCCGACTGGTGCCTGCCTTGTCGAGAACTGGAAGTCAGCGTGTTTGCCCGGCCCGAGGTCGCTGCCCTGCTGAAGGACTTTGTCCTGGTGAAGATCGACCTGACCCGCGAAGACCAGGACGATGCCCTCCCTGTGCTGAAAGCTCGATACAGTGTCTCCACCTTGCCAGCGGTGCGTTTGCTCGCACCTGGCGGTCAGATCGTGGGCCGCATCGACAGCCTGGTTCCCTGGCATGTCGCAAGGAACGCCCTGATCGAGGCGGCAAGAGCAGCGGAGCGCAGGTAACGACGCCACAGCTCACGGCGCCTTGCTTCTCGCTAGAAATCGAGCCCGCCCGAAGGAATCGAACAGGTGTTGACCCACGTCCCCCCCCAAAAGATCTGGGTCTGGGTGTCGGTGCCGGCGCTCACATCGATCACGTTGTAGCCAGCTGTCTTGGGCGCGGGTATCGGACCCGCCGAACAAGCCAAGGGGCCACCATTGATCGTGATTGACCGGCCACCTAAATTCGCGCAACCCCAATTCGTAATGGTATCGCAACTGACGTAGCAGATTCCGTTGAGGTTTCCTATCGCTGGCGGGTGGCCGGCGTTCACCGCATTACCCGACCACACGGTACAACTCCGCGGCGCTGTCGACGAGGAACCCGAATTGGCCGAACTACACACGCCGCCAGCGTTCCGGGCAGCCACCTCGTAGTAGTAGGTCGTCCCGTTGGTCACGGCCGAGTCGACGTAGGGACTGGCAGTCGCCGGCGGGTTAAGTGCCGTGAATGGCCCTGCGAGAGCGGTCCCGCGCTTGACCTGATACGACGTGGGACCCTTGGTCGAAGCGGTCCACGACACCGTCACCCGCGATATCCCCGCCGTGGCCGTGACCCCAGTAGGAACCGTGGGCGAATTGCAGGACACAGCAGACGCAGCACCGGAGTTGACCGACGCACAGGTGCCACTCGCATTGCTGGCACTCACCACATAGTAGTACGTCGTGCCGGCAGTCAGGCCTGTCCCAGGGTCCGCAAAGGTCGTGGGCGTCTGATTGGTGGCCACCACGGTGAACGGTCCAGTCGCATTCGTCCCATGCGAGACGGTGTACCCCGTGGGCGTGGGACCAGTAGTCGCGGGAGCCCACGACACGTTGATATTGCCATTGCTGTTGTCTGCGACTGCCGCCACATTGATCGGCACCAGCGGGGGCGTGCAGACCGGCTTGGCAGTAACCTCGGCCGAATTGGGCGAGGTGCAACTGCCATTGCTGACAGTAACCACGTAATAATAGCTTGTCCCGTTGTTGACGACCGTGTCTATGGTACCCGCCGGGTTCGGGTTGGGAATGACGGTGCCATAGGGACCGCCGGCGGCTGTGCCGCGTGAAACGACATACGACAGCGAGCCCGCGTCCGAAATGTTCCACGTAATCGTCACCTGCTGGTTGCCGGCCGTGGCGAGCACGCCCGTCGGCGCAGTCAGGGCACAGACCTGGTTCGGTGTGGCGGGAACCGTAGCCGAGGGAGCCGAAAGGCAATTGCCGTTGCTGGCGCTGACCACGTAGTAGTACGTCGTCCCGTTGACCAGCGCCGAGTCGGCCAGGGTAGTCCCTGTGGCAACCGGGATGTCGGTGTGGGCATCGGCGCCGGCTGTTGTGCGCGTGACGACATACGACTTCACAGTTCCCGTCGTGGGGGCGGTCCAGGAAAGCGTGACCTTGCTGTCGCTCGGGGTTGCGAGCAGATTGGTCGGGGCCGACGGGGGCGTACACACCGGCGTGGCAGAGGACTCGGGCGAGGGGTCGGAGAGGCAGAATGCGTTGTTGGACTTCACGACGTAGAAGTAGGTCGTCCCGTCGGTCAGACCAGTGTCTGTGAAACCCGTGCTGGTTGGCGAGCCGACAGACGCGTACGGACCGCCGCTCGTCGTACCGCGCAGTACCTGATACGAACTCGCGCCGCCCGTCGAGGCAGGCCATGACAGCGTGACCTGGCCATCACCTGGCGTGGCCGTGGGTTTGCCTGGCACGGAAGGTGGTGTACAGGCTGGCAGGGCAGACACGACTGCGGAATCGACTGAAAGGCACTGGCCGTTGTTGGCTTCGACCACGTAGTAGTAGGTGGTCCCATTGATGACCGTGGCATCGGTAAAGCTGGGGGTGCTTGACGTGTACACCGTGTCGAAGCCAGAGGTTGAACTCAGGCTGCGCTTGATTCGGTAGGAGACGGCACCCGTGGTTGCGTCCCATGACAACGCCACCGACGCGTTGTTGGGCTTGGCTGTCAGATTGGCCGGCGCAGCTGTCGGCGTGCAGTTCGGCGCTCCAGAAACCTCTACCGAATCGAGGGAACTGCACTTTCCATTGCTGGCAGTAACCACGTAGTAGTAGGTCGTCCCGTTGGGAACGTTTATGTCGTCGTAGCTGCAAGTCGTTGCGCAGGTGGTGACAGTGGTCGCCGACGTGTAGCCCGTCCCGGGCGTCACGCTACGCCCGACACTGTACGAGGTGGCCCCAGCCGAGGGTGGCCAGGTCAGATCGACCTGGGCGTTGCCCGAGGCGGCGGCCACCACGGGCACGGCCGGCGGTGTGCAAGGATTGACTGCCGTGACAGAGGCTGGGACAGAGTTGTCTGACTCGCAGGTCCCAACGGTGTTGATGGACGACACGACGTAGTAGTAGGTCGAACCGCCGGTCAGCCCGGTGTCGGTATAGGGAGAGGTGGTGGTCGTGGGTGGCGTGCCCAATATCGTGTAGCCAGCCGTGGGTTCGGCGCTCCGCTTGACGTTGTACCCAGTGGGCGCGCCCCCAGCCGGAGCCGTCCACGAAATGCTGGCAGTGCCTGCGACGGTCCCCAGCGCCGCCTTTGCGGCCGTGGGTGCGGCTGGGCGTGCGTATATGACGTCGGCTGGACAGGACACGCTTGTGCCCGTGCAAACCTCGGCCGGATCGCATTGGTTTCCGTCAGTGGACGGACGGCAGGTGCTTCCTGGCGGAACCATGCCGTCGGCCGGACAGGCGGGGTCGCTTCCCGAACAGCTCTCGGCCACGTCACACGCGCCCGCGGCCTTGCGACAGAGGGTGCCCGCGGTCATCACCGCATCGACTGGACAATCGGGGCTGGAACCGGTGCAACTCTCGGCGATATCGCAGTCACCTGCGGCCTGGCGACACACCGTCGTCGTTGGCGCGTACTGGTCGGCCGGGCAGTCCGCGTGGATGCCATCGCAAACTTCAGCCACATCACACAGACCAACGGCAGCTCGACAAACAACGCCGGCCTTGACCGGTCCGCTAGCGCCCCAGCAAGGACCGACTTGTTGATCGCCCGTAGCGTCGCGAGCAACCTCTTGGGCCGCATCCTGGAAGACGGCTAGCGGCACGTCCAACGCGCGGTCACGTGCGCCATCCGACGTTCCGGCCTCCGAGCCAAGAGAAGCCGGCGCATCGGTGACGCCATCTTGATCTAGATCGCCATTCTCGTCGGCGTCTTGGGTGGGCAGCACCTCGGATCTGGCAGCCGCGTCCCGTCCGCCCACCGTGCAGCCACTGTCGGGCTGCTCGCACTTGACGACTTTGCCGGGCTTGTCCACGTTGACGCAAGCAGCTATCCACACCAGTAAAACCGCCCAAGCGAGGGGCGCGTGGCTGCGCATCATGAGTAGCTACTCCTAGCGAAGTTAGTGATGTCTGAACGTGGATCGGCTCATATTGTGGGCAGGCTCACGCAATCAGCACAAGAATTTTCTTCACTGGCATCCGAGGCAGAGCCGGGCTTGACCGCCGGTGGGCGACCGCAGGCCCCTACGCTTCCGCCAGGCTGGCGGTTTCCCCGTGAATCGCTCGCCTGCGGATCTCTCGCGCCCGTTCGCGTAAATCATCCGCGTTTGCCGCCCTCCCCGTCCGCTCCTCGTATTCGGCATAGGCAGAAAAGGCCCGGCCCAGCTCCAGCTCTGCGCGTGATTCCCCGAGAACCTCCACGGCCCGATCGAAAACCTCGCGCGGACCGCCGCGTTCTGACTCGCCAGGCGCTCCACGAGAGAGAGCGGTGCCCAACACCCGCAGGGCTGCGCCCACCAGCGGCCCTGCTCCCAATTTCTCACCCTCGGCTGCGGCCCGGCTGGCGTGCTCGCGCGCGCCCACGTGGTCCTCGCGGACCAGGCAGATCTCGGCGAGCCCTCGGTCGGCCTCGGCGCAAAGTCGCCGCGCCCCGAACTTGCGTGCGATGTCCCGCGCCGCTTTCAGCTCGGCCTCGGCCTCGGCTACCTGGCCCAACGCCAGATGGCACTCGCCGATTTGCAAGGCCACATGGCACTCATTCAAACACTCGCCCATTTCGCGAGCCACGGCGCGCGCCTGCTCCAGCAGGTTCTGCGCCAGCCCCGGATGCCCTGCCTCGCGCGCCAGGCTTCCCAGGTTGAGCAACGAAAAGACGACGCCATGGGGGTCGCGCGTGGTCTTGCTGATGAGAAGCGCCTCCTGGAAGCTCTGTTGCGCCCGGCCCAGCTCGCCGATATGCGCCTCGACCAGCCCCATCCACGACAGCGTCAACGCCTTTCCGCGCTGATCGTGAAGTTCCTCGCGAATGGCCAGCGCAGCTTGGTGGCAACGGATGGCCTCATCCGGTCTTCCAATGAGGTAGTTGACCCGGCCGATGTCGTCCAGGCTGGCCGCCACGCCGGGCCGGTCGCCCGCCAGATCGAAAAGCAGGTGCGCCATGTCCAGGTGCTGCAGCGCCAGCCTATAGTCGCCCAGCGAGCGATGGATGCGTCCGATCCGCGAATGCGCCGCCCCGCCTTTGGCCGGCAGATCCAGCCGCCACGCCACCCGGAGCATCTCGGCGAAGTGAGCCAGCGCCTCGCGGCTGCGACCCAGCCGCGCCGCCGCGTCGCCTAGTTTGTGGCAGGCGTCGATCTTGAGCATAGCATCGTCCGCTGCCAGCAGGCGCACGCCCTGCAGATACAAGGCCCGCGCGCGCTCGTAGCGCCGCCGCTGGCCCGCCAAATCCCCGGCTGCCAAATAGGCCAGCGCGGCCCTGCGGTCATCGCCACCCTCGGCATAGAGCGCCGCCACGTACTCGTGCTGCTCGCTCGACGGCGAGGCGCCCAACCTGGCTTCGATCCACTGAGCCGCGAAGCGCCGGCGCTCGGCCAAGGTCCGAGGGTCGACCGTGGCTTCCACCAAAGTGCGTACCGCCGGCTCGGCCAAGGCCCACGCGGTCTCGCCGCAATCCAGGATCTTATCGAGGGCTGGGTGGAGGAAGCCTCGTTCCTGCAACGACAGCGCCAGCCGCTTGGTCTGTTCGATGGACGGATCCGGAGCGAACACGATGGTCGGATCCCAGGGATCGGCACCGATGCGTCCCAATGCCACCACGCCTCCGGCCCAGAACACCGGCCCCATGGCCACCGCACGCCCAAGCAGCTCTCGCTCGGCAGACGACAGCGTGGCCACGCGCGCCTGGGCTGCCGCTTCAGGTCCGAGCGCCAGGGGCTCCTGGTCGGCGCGCTCCATGTCGAACAGCCACGAGCTCGCCGTGGCCGCGACCAGAATGCCATGCTCGTGATACACGCCGAGGAGTTGCTCGAGTAGGAAGGGATTGCCGCCGGACTCGATGGCTGCCCGCTCCGCCAACCCGGGAGCCAGCTCCTGTGCGCCGAGCGCGCCCTTGATGAACACGTCCATCTCAAGCGGCCCCAGCGGCTTCAAGTCGACGCGCGCGTGGCTGCCTTCTTGCTTCATCCATTCGGGCCTACGCACGAACAGCTCGGGCCGAGCCGTGGCCACGACGACAATGGCCGCTTCACCCAGCTCGGCAGACAAACATTGCAGCACATCCAATGATGCATCGTCGGCCAAGTGGACGTCGTCCACCACCAAGGCCAGGGGATGTTTGCGCGCATCCTCTTCCAAGAATCGTCCCAGAACGGCGCGAGCCATGTCGAGTTGCCGCTCGGGACGCATGGCCAGCGACTGGGCGAGTGGGCTTTCTGGCATCTCGAAACCCAGAAACTGGCCCAGCAGGCCAGCGACTTCGGACACGCGGCGATCCCCGAAAACAGCCTGCAAGTCGGCGCGAAATGCGGCCTGAGCTGTCACCTCGTCCATCTCCGCCGTGATTCCAAATCGCTTGCGCAGCAAGGCAGAGAGCATCATGAAGGGTGTCGCCTGGCTGTCTGTGGACGGGTTGCCGCTGGCAAGAAAGACGCGAAATTCCCCGGCTTCTCGCACTTGCTTGACCCATTCCTCGACAAGCCTCGTCTTTCCCAACCCATTTTCGCCGATCACCGTTACGAACTGCGGCGCATCGAAGCGTATGGCTCGCCCAAGGGCAGCATCAAGCGCACGGCGCTCCTCCACGCGGCCCACGAAACCCCGAACCAGAAAATCCCGCTTCTTGCCCTCTTGCTCAAGGTCCATCACACCTTGATAAAGCGTCTGGCCAGGAACGCAAAAAATCGAGTGTTCCGCGAATCGCCGCGGGAACACGTCTACATTGCGATTATGACTACGCCCCGCTTGGTCCCGGAATCGTGCCCCTCGTCGTCGCCCGCGTCGCTTCCCGGCCTGTCATCGGACTTGTCCGGGACGGGCAACTCAAGCTGCGGCCGTTCGCCGCGCCGGCGTTCCTCCTCTTCGCGGCGTCGGATCTCGTCGATGATCCAGGGCTCGAGCATGGGATGACCTTCTTCTATGGCTTGCAACATCGCCGCCTGTCAGTCAAGAAAGCCGATGCCGACTGCCACAAACGCCGCAAGATCGACAGGTTGCGTGCCCAAGCCGGGTGTTGGCCTGCCTGCAGCAAGAAGGATGGGCCGGGCCGATCCGTGACACAGGTGTCGTGGTTCTGAACCGAAGACCTCAGGTCTTGTTGACTCCGTCCCTCCTTTGGTTCTTGAACGCTCAGGACGGAAAGAAGATCTCTAGTCTCGTCTTCCTGCATCTCGCTGTAGCAGCCGGCTGGCCACTTTCAGCAGATAGGGCTCGCTGGCGTTGCCGTCATACTTGCCCTGGGACAGCCGCACCAGGATCGGTTCAACCGGGGCCGAGAACCCAAGGATGCGCACTGTCTGGCGCGCTCTGGCAGCAACCGCTTCGGCCAGCACTTGCCCGTCGCGCTCTCTGATGACTTCGACCTTAACCCGCACCCTGGATGGCGGAGTGACTTCGATGTCCAGCCCGCGTGGCTCGGCCGCGAGGTAGCGAAAGACATCCACGTCGCCCACGGACAGATAGCCTGTGGTCGTGCCCTCGACCAGCGCCGATGCATGGGCCGCGTCGTCGTTGGGCTCGGTCTCGAATCCGCCCCGGGCCTCGGGCAGCACAGCCTCCGCGTGCACAACGTAGCGATGCTCGCGATCGAGCCCATTCTCCGCGCGTACGACCACGTACCAGCATCGGCCTCCGACAGCGGATGCGCCAGCGTCAGGGGCCACGCTCGGCAGCACGAGGTTGCGCAGAGTCAGCTTCTCGCCCTTGCGGCCCCGCACCGCCACGATTTTCCTGCCTGCTGAATCGTTGACGGCCAGACTGGCGGCCACATCGTCCACGCCTTCAAGGTCCAGGTTCAGGACCCACCCCGGTTCCACGGCGTCGAGCGAGAGCCGGTACCAGTCCTCATCGCGACGCCAGCCGTAGAGCCCGGACGCAAGCGCACTTCGGCCCTGCCACAACAGATCGCCGGCTGATTCCAGCCGATCGTTGGGCTCCCGCTCGTCGGCGACTTCGAAGTCAAGCAGCAGCACCGTGATCTGGTACGAACTGCCCGCCGACACGCCAGCATCGACTGGGACCTGACCCTTCTTGTTGGCCGGGACTGGCGCCGCTTTGACACGCAGGTAGTAGGTGCCCCCCGGCAGCACGGCCATGTTCGGCAACCCCACGACTTCGCCCGGCCCGGCCGCCACTGCCTTCACGAGCCGCGGCGCCTCGTCGAGAAAATCCACGGCCAGCGCGAGTCCCGCCTCGGGGTTGATGACCACGGACATGCGCTTGGCGGCAACCAGCCGGTCGGCGGCCGGACCCGCGTCAGAGGAGACGGCCATCCGCTGGCCCGGAACGACTACCTTGAAGACGTCCACGTCCCCGGCCTTGCCAGCCTCGGTGCGATCAATGCTCCCCTTGACCGCCGCGGCAGGAGGCGTACCGGTCCATGCCAGCTCTTGGGCCTGCGCTGGCGCGTTGTTGGGTTCACGTTCCGCGGCCAGTGGCGGTCCACCTGCATCCCTCGGCCGCTGTACGACCACGACGGCTGCCGCATCCCCACGTACGAAATGCGGCGCGCGCCGACAGGAGAGGCCAGCCAGAGCAGCCAGCAGGGCAATGACGGTGCTCATTCGGCCACGGCCACGGCCACGGCCACGGCCTCCGGCGGCTCTTGGCGGACTACGGACCGGCCGCGCGTTGCCGGGCAGCCACGGGCGACGTAGCCCGATGTCCCGTGAGTTCATGGCACCACGTTGCTGCGGGGCCGGATGCCGGCGAGAAACTCCGCCTCAGCGACCAAGACGTCGCCAACCTTCGCTTCGCCACGCATTTTCCACACAGCGGTTCCCCTGCGCAGGGGAACAACTTCCAGCTTCAACACGTCGCCGGGGAGCACCGGTTTGCGGAACTTCGCCTTGTCGATGGCCATGAAGACCATGACCTGGCGGGCTGGATCAAAAGTGGACTGGCGAGCCGCCAACACCGCCCCTGCCTGAGCCATGGCCTCGATGATAAGCACGCCGGGCATGATGGGGCAGCCAGGAAAATGGCCCTGAAGAAACAGTTCGTCCGCAGCCACTGTCTTACGCGCGACGATACGATCGGCCTCGACCAGCTCGACGTGGTCGATCATGAGAAAGGGCGCTCGGTGCGGCAGGATGGCTTCGATAGCGCACGTATCGAGCTCCATGGCCCCCGCTACTTCTTCTTGCTGGACGCGGGCTTGCTGCTGCTGGACGCGGGCGCAGCCCCCTTCTCCTCGCCCGAGTTGTAGCGCCGGATGACCTCGTTGGTCAGATCCAGATGAGGCTTGGCGAACACCACGCCCTGATTCTTGTCGAAGATCATGGTGAAGTTCTCGGCCGCGGCGATTTTGGAGATGATTCGCTGCAAACGATCGACGATGGGCTGGGTCGCCTCTTGTTCCTTGTCACCCAGGTCCTGCTGGTGGCGCATGTAGGTTTGCTGGACCTTGGCCACGCGTTCCTGCAACTCGGCCTCTTTCTGGCGGACGGTCTCGGCCGGTAGCAAGGTGCGCTTCTTGTTCAGGTCTTCGATGGCCTTCTTGACATCTTCCTGCTGCTCGTCGAGTTCCTTCTGCTTCTGATCGAAGACCTTCTTGAGCGAGGTACGGGCCTTGCGTCCATCCTCGGTCTCGTAGAGAGCGCGCCGCAGGTCCACGAAGCCGAGCTTCACTTCTTCGGCCAGCGCAGGCCGAATCAGGGCGGCCGCGATCACCAATCCGACTAGGGTAGAACGTATCATGCGCTTCATCTCCATTTGGTTCACCGGAAAGCCCAGGGATATCACGCCCCAGAGCACGGGGCCACCCCTACAAATCGTTCCCAATGGTGAACTCGAAAACCACCGAATCCTCTCCCGGCAGCGGCTTATACGGGAAGCCCCATTCGAAGCGCAGCGGCCCGATGGGCGAGAACCAGCGCAGCCCGAAGCCCCAGCTTGAGCGGAGGGTGTTGAGCGGGAACACGGCCTTGCAGGGATCCACGGAGATGTCGGCGGAAGCGGGCTTCACCCCGCAGTACTGACTTTCCAGGTTGTACGCGTTGCCTACGTCGCTGAACACCACAGCGCGGATGTTGAGCTTCTCAAAGATGGGCATTTCGAGCTCGACCTTGCCCACCACCTGCATGTTGCCGCCTATCGAGAAGGAGCGCAGGGGTGCATCGGGCGATTGCGCAATGTTGATCTTCGGGCCCAACGAGGCCAGCTGGAAGCCGCGCACATCGTAGATGCCGCCCACGAAGTAGCGCTCGAAGATGGGCACCCCTTGCGGCTCGCGGCTGACCACCGCGCCAAGGTCGCCTTTCAAGCGCAGCACCAGCGGCCCCCACAGCGGATAGAAGTAGCGTGCGGTGCCTTCAAACCGCGAGAACTGCGCCTGCGAAAGGAAGGCCGGCTCGGCAAACTCGGCGGAGATTGTGTTGTACCAGCCGCTGCGCGGAAACATGCGGTCGTTGCGCGTGTCGTGCGACAGCGAAATTCGCCAGGACGAGACCAGGCCGGCGTGCAAAAGGTTGGCCAGCGAACCCGGCGGCAAGGGACTACGCTGGCCGCCGCTAAACAGGCTGCTCGCGCCTCCCGTGGTGACCGAAATGTCCTGCAACGTATAGGTGAGGAACATACGCACGTTGTCGGTCAGCAGGTAGCCCCAGGTCAGGCTGCCGCCCTTCGACTGGCGCGTGAACCCGAGGTAGTAGCGCTGTTGGTCGAACAGGTTGAAGCCGAAGTGCCAGTTGGTGTCCAAAAAATATGGCTCATCGAACTGCAACATGAAGAGCTGGCGCAGCGACGACATCTGGGCCTGCAGCACCAGCGACTGGCCCCGGCCCAGAAGATTGTTCTGCGAGATCTGCGCCTGCGCGATGAAGGACTCGACCGAGGAGAAACCCGCGCCGATCTGGAAAGCGCCGGTCTGCCGCTCGGCCACCTCCACGTTGACCTCCATGGTGTCGTCGCCCGAGCCACGCTTGGTACTGGTTTCCACTTTCTCGAAATAGCCCAAGGCATTGACCCGGCGCTTGGACAGGTCCAAGGCGGCCTGGCTGAAGCGCTCACCCTCGTAGATGCGCAGCTCGCGTCGAATGACCTTGTCGCGCGTCTTGGAGTTGCCGTGGATGTTGATGCGTTCGAAGGTGACCTCCGAGCCCTTCTGGATGTCGAAGAAGAGGCTTACGGTCCGCTGCTTCTCGTTGACGGTGGTCTCGGGGGTCGAGTTCACATAGGCGTAGCCCTTGTCCTTATAGTAGTCGGCGATGGCTTGTACATCCTGCGCCACCTTGGAACGGTTGAAAATCTCGCCCGGCTTGACCTGCAGTCGTTGCACAAGCACTTCGGATTTTTCGAGAAGGTCGCCCTTCATCTCGATGCTGCCGATGCGGTATTGCTCGCCCTCGTCGATGGCGATGCTGATGTAGAGCGAGCGCTTGTCGGCAGACAGTTCCAGGCGCGGCTCCGCGACCTTGACGCTGATGTAGCCGCGGTCGAAGTAGTAACCTTGAATCAGCGTCAGGTCGCGCTGGAAAACGTCCTCGCGGTAGGTGCCCGACGAGGTGAGGGCCGAGAAGAGATCACCCGCCTGGGTGAGCATGACGTCGCGCAGTTCCTGATCCGTCACGTGCTGGTTGCCGGTGAAGTTGACCCGGCGCACTTCCACCTTGCTGTTCTCGTGCACGCGGAAGTACACGTCCACCTCGCCCGGGCTGTCGCGGCGCAATTCGTAGTCGACATCCGCCATGTAGAAGCCGCGCTGCAGGTAGAGTTCGCGAATCTTCTCGACGTTCTTCTTGATCTTGGCCAGGTCGAGGATCTGTTCCTTCTTGATGTCGAGTACTTCGTTGATCTTGGAGAGCCCAACCTCGTCGTGGCCCGACACGTAGATTTTGCGAATGGCGGGCTTCTCTTTGAGCACGAAGGTCACCACCATGCCGCCGGGGCTGTCGGTGCTCTCGACCTGCACATCCTCGAAGTAGCTCATCTTCCAGATGGCGCGCACATCCTCCTGCAGGATGTCTTTGTTGAGCAACGAGCCGGGCAGCGTGTGCAGGTTGACACGGATGGCATCGTCTTCCACCTTGCGGTTGCCACGGAACTGGACGCGCACCACCTTCAAACTGGGGACCTTGACCGGCGCCGCCGCCTTGGCCTCAGGCTCCATCGAAAGCGAAGGCGCCCGCAGGCGCGGCGCGGACGACGCCTCTTCATCTTGAGCGAAGGCCGGACTGGACAAAAATGCCGCGCAGACGCAGAAAACGCCGACCAGCCTGATGGGCCGGCGCGCGTGAGCGGTAGCGTGAGCGGTGCGCGTGAGGGCGACGGGCGAGCGCGAAGCGCGAGGGGTGGGAAGGGTGGGCTGTCCGTCCCGAAGCCCCCCAGGGGTGAGCGGCATCGGCGTTAAGCGGATCAACGGCGGAATGAAATGGCCATTCGTGATTCGAGGACACAAGCCTTCGATGGGTAACCCCTCTCCCTTTCGGGAGAGGGGCCTGGGGGTGAGGGCGAGACTTTCTGTGAGCCGGACGCTGAAGTCACCAAATTGTGGTGATTGCGCCCGCTGCACGATTCGACGTGCAAATGCAGTACCCTCACCCCAGCCCTCTCCCAGAGGGAGAGGGTGGTCTACCTCAGCTTTTCCGGCGCAGTTCCGCCGCTTAACGCCTATGAGGGTGAGCGGTGCGCGGTGCCCAAACCACAATCCGCCTGCCGCCAAACTCCCACGAACTCGCTCACGCCCTCGCATGCCGCGACCCGCGTGCCGCAAGCCGGCCGCCACCGCCAACCGCGATGGACTCACCCCTCCTCCTGGATGCGACCGTCGACCATACGCAGCTTGCGGAACGCCCGGCCTGCGAGCTCGTCGTTGTGGGTCACAAGAAGCAGGGTCATTCCCAACTCGCGGTTCAACTCGAAGAACAGATCGTGGATGCCACGTCCGGTCTTGCTGTCGAGGTTGCCGGTGGGCTCGTCCCCGAGCAGCAGACGCGGAGAGAGCGAGAGCGCACGCGCCAGGGCCACGCGCTGCTGCTCACCGCCGGACAGCTCCCCGGGCCGGTGGCGCAGCCGATCCTGCAGGCCCACGCGCAGCAAGATGGCCTCGGCTCGCTCGTGGCACTCTTTGCGCGGCTGGCGCGCGATGAGACCGGGCATCATGACGTTTTCCAACGCGGTGAACTCGGGCAAAAGATGGTGAAACTGGAAGACGAACCCGATCTCGCGGTTGCGGAAGGAGGCCAGCTTGGCCGCGGACATGTCCGTGACATTCACCCCGTCGAACAGAATCTGGCCCGACGTCGGCGCATCGAGGGTGCCGAGCAGGTGCAGCAGGGTCGACTTGCCCACCCCTGACGCACCCACCACCGATACCAGCGCCCCCGGTTGGAGGTCGAGGTCGATTCCGCGCAGGACTTCGATCGAGCGACCGCCGTGCTCGAATACCTTCCACAGGTCGCGCACGAGCACGCGCGCGCCGCCGCCAGGGGCGGTTGTTGCATCGGACCGAGCTTCTGCAGCGCCGGCTTTCCGGGTTACCATCGGGACTGGCACCGTAGCGACCGGCTGGGGCGGTGTCAATGCGCTCACTCGTACCTCAACCCGTCGACCGGACGCATGCGTGACGCCAGCAACGCCGGATACACGGTGGCCAGGCAGCACAGGGCCATGGCCGAAGCCGCCAGCACCAGGATCTCGCTCGGCCGCATCACCACCGGGAGTTTGCTGATGTAGTAGACGTCCGTGGGCAGGGGCAGGCCGTACTTCTCGATCAACTTGCAACCGACCACGCCGGTGGACACGCCGACCGCCAGGCCGATCAAGCCGATGTACACGCCTTCCGCGATGAACACGCGTCGGATGGCACCGCCAGCGGCACCCATGGCCTTGAGAATGGCGACCTCGCGCGCTTTCTGGGTGGCCATCATGATGAGCGTCGAAATGATGGAAAAGGATGCCACGAGCGCGATGAAAGTCATCACCACGAACATGGCGATTTTTTCCAGGCGCAGGGCCATGAACAGCCCCCGGTTGAGATCCTCCCACGAGCGAACTTCGTAGCGGTTGCCCAGGGCGGCCTGCACCGCGGTCGCGACCGCAGGAGCGGCCTCGGGGCTACCCGTGCGCAGATCAATGCCGGTGACCTCACCGGGCTCGCCCAGGAACTTCTGCGCCTCGTCCAGCGCCATGTAGGCCAGCTTGGAGTCATACTCGTACATCCCGCTGTAGAAGTGTCCGGCGGCGCGAAACACCTTGAGGCCGGGCATGGGGCCCGAGGGACCCATCTTGCACAGGGGACAGACCACGTCGACGTGGCTGCCGCGAAACACGCGCAAGGTGCGCGCGAAAAGTTCCTCGCCCAACAAGATCGACGGCAGCACCTCGCCAGCGGCCACCGCGACGGCGGGCGCTCGCTTGCCCCCGTGAGGCGGTGGCTCGTCGTCGCCGGCTGCCTGCTCTCCGGCCTCGCGGGCAAACGGGTCGTCGGCTACCCGCTCGGGGTGCTCCAGATCGTCCACACTGCCCTCGCGCAGGGTGCGGCCCAGGTCCAGCACCGAGCGCGCGGTGTCCGGATCGATCCCGCGCAGCACGATTCCCGCAGGCGCTGCCCCGGCCCGAATCATGACCTCGGCCTCTAGATAGGGAGTGGCCCCCACCACGCCAGGCTGACGCAAGACGGTTTCACGCACCCGGCGCCAGTCGAGAAAGGGCTGATCGTCCGCCGTGGTGATCACGACATCGGCCTTGGCACCGCGGATCTTGGTCTTGAGATCCATCTCGAAGCCAGACATCACGGACAGGGCCAGGATGGGCGCGGCTGTGCCCAGAAACACGCCGAAGATTGAGATGGCCGTGAACACGGTGAAAGACGCAAACAGCACACCCATGAAGGTGAGCACCGCGCCCGCAATCACGCCGATCACGCCCCCCATCCACAGGCGCTCGAAGACCACCGACGGCTGCAAGGTGAGCAAGCCCGAGGCGGCGCGCGTGGGCTGGCCGAACAGCTTGAGCGCGGCCAGGTCGAGGACGGCCAGCAGCAGGACGGCCAGGCCGCAATACAAGGCGCGGCGCGAACGGCGCTCTGGATCGCGCAGGTGGCGCCAGGCCACGAACCACTCGAACCCGGTACGAGTCTTTTCACTCATTCCGGCCTCATCAGGGGAAAAAGAATGACGTCGCGGATGGAGGGCTGGTCGGTGAGCAGCATGACCAGGCGATCCACCCCGATGCCTTCGCCCGCAGTCGGCGGCAGCCCATACTCGAGCGCGCGACAGTAGTCCTCGTCGTAGTCCATGGTCTCCTCGGCACCGCGCGCCTTGGCCTCGACCTGACGTTGGAAACGCGCGCGCTGGTCGACGGGGTCGTTCAGCTCGGAAAAGGCGTTGGCGTGTTCGCGCCCCACGATGAACAACTCGAAGCGATCGACCTTGCCCGGATCCGCGTCGTTGCGTCGCGAGAGCGGCGAGGTTTCCGCGGGATAGTCGATGACGAACACGGGGCGATCCTGCGGCAGCGCCTGCTCGCCGGCGTAGTCGAAGAGCGCGCCCACCCGGTGGCCGTGTGTCTCACACTTGGGCAACACCGCCGATAGTTCATCCTTGCGATCGAGCACGCCCGAGCTGGCCACCCAGCGCAACAAGGCGGCCTCATCGTCGAGCATGGGACGTTCCAGCCCCGCAGGCAGTCTGCCCACGATCACCGCCGCCACGATGGCGTCCTTCATGGGAATGCGTTCCCACTGGTCTAGATCGACCGACTGGCCCTGATAGGTGATGCGCGTGCCGCCACAGATCTCGCGGGCCAGCTCGCTCAAGAGCTGCTGGGTCAACTCCATCAAGTCTTGGTAGGTGGCGTAGGCCTGATAGAACTCCAGCATGGTGAATTCGGGATTGTGCTGGCGCGACAGCCCCTCGTTGCGGAAGTTGCGCCCGATTTCGTAGACCCGATCGAATCCGCCCACAACCAGGCGCTTGAGGTGCAGTTCGGGCGCGATGCGCATGGTGAGGTCGAGAGCGAGTGCGTTGTGGTGCGTGCGAAAAGGCCGCGCCGCTGCCCCGCCCAGCACGGTGTGCATCATCGGGGTTTCCACCTCGATGAAGTCGCGCTCGTCGAGAAAACGCCGCAGGTGGCGCACGATCTGGGTGCGCTTGCGAAATACCTCGAACACCTCGGGATTGGCTACCAAGTCCACGTAGCGTTGCCGGTAGCGGATCTCCATGTCCTGCAGGCCGTGCCACTTCTCGGGCAAGGGACGCGTCGCCTTGGTGAGGATGTGCACGCGGTCCACGACCACGGTGTCCTCGCCAGCCTTGGTCTTGGTCAGCAGGCTCGCCGGCCCTTCCACGCCGACGAAATCGCCGCGCTCGACCAGCTTCCACAGGGCGAACACCGGCTCGCCCACCACATCCAGCTTGACCCAGACTTGGATTTCTCCGGTGCGATCACGAAGCTTGGCAAAGGCCGCCTTGCCAAAGCTGCGGATCGCGACGATGCGACCGGCCACCGAGATCCGGCCGTCCTTGTCCGTGCCCTGGGGAGGATGCGCACGATCCGCCCCACTGGCAAACCAGTCGTGAATCGAACGCGCCGTCGAGGTCGGACGAAAGCCGTTGGCGTAGGGATTGTGGCCAGCCGCGCGCAGTTCGGCGACCTTGCGCTCCCGTTCGGCCATCAATTCGCGTTCGTCAGACATGGTTCATCCTTGCGTATCTAGTGAAGCTTCTCATCTAGGTCATCGTCGTCCGGCTTGGGCACAGGCCGCGCTGAAGGATCGCCGGCCATCTGAAGCAGCAACGCGACCATGAATTGATCGAGATCGCCATCTAAAACCGCATCCACGTTGCCAACCTTCAGGCCGGTGCGGTGGTCGGACGCCAGCCGATAGGGGGCCAGAACATACGAGCGAATCTGGCTGCCCCATTCGATCGCCTTTTTCTGCGCATGGATGCCGCCCATCTTCTCGTCCATCTTCTTCTGCTCGACCTCGATCAACTTCGAACGCAGGATGCGCATGGCAGTGGAGCGGTTCTTGTGCTGGGATCGCTCCTGCTGGCAGTGCACCGCGATGCCGGTGGGAACGTGCGTGATGCGAATGGCGGACTCGGTCTTGTTGACGTGCTGGCCGCCCGCCCCGCCCGAGCGCATGGTTTCCACACGTAGGTCTTTCTCGTCGATGTCGACCTTCACTGTCTCGTCGATGTCGGGGTACACGAAGACGCTAGCAAACGACGTGTGCCGGCGCGCCTGGGCGTCAAAGGGCGAAATGCGCACCAGGCGATGCACGCCCGATTCGGCGCGCAGGTAGCCGTAGGCCCAGTCGCCCTCGACCCCCAGGGTGACGCTCTTGATGCCCGCCTCGTCGCCCGGTTGCAGGTCCAGGATCTCGGACTTGTAGCCCCGGCGCGCCACCCAGCGCGTGTACATCCGCTGCAGCATCTCGGCCCAGTCCTGCGACTCGGTGCCGCCCGCGCCGGCATTGATGCTCACGATGGCTCCCTGCCGGTCGTAGGGACCGGAGAGCATGCGCGCAAACTCCATCTTGCTCACAGCCTCTTCGATGGTGGTGAGCAGGCCCGCAGCCTCGACGGCCGTGGCCTCATCCTTGGCTTCGTCCGCCAGGTCCGCGAGAACCCGCACGTCATCCAGGGCGCGCACCTGCACTTCAAAACCATCCACGGTTGCTTTCAGGCGCGACTGTTCCCGCAGCAGCGTCTGGGCCTGCTCGTGCGCGTTCCAGAAGTTGGGTTGCGACGCCTCGCCATCAAGCTCGGCTATGCGGGAGCGTTTGCCGTCGATGTCAAAGATGCCCCCGGAGAATTTCCAGGCGGCGTGCCAACTTGTCGACGCGGTCGCGGATGGGCCCGATTTCCATGGTGGGCTAGCTAGCCACGTCGCAAACTGTCGCGCAAGTAGTTCTCGGTGATGCGGGTGTACTTGCCAGCCAGCGCGCGGTGCTCGTCGGCCGCTTTTTCGTCGAGCGGGCGCACGACCTTGGCTGGCATGCCGAGCACGAGACTGTGCGGCGGAATGATGGTGCGCGGGGTGACCACCGCGCCGGCGCCCACGATGGAACCGAACCCGATGACCGCGTCGTCGAGAACCGTGGCCTGCATGCCGATGAGGCACGCATCCTCCACCCGGCAAGCGTGCAGCATGGCCCGATGGCCAACCACCACGTCGGCACCCACCAGGCAGGGGCCGTCGTCCGCCACGTGAATGACGGTTCCATCCTGCACGTTGCTGCGATCCCCGATGATGACGGGCGCGATATCGCCGCGCAGGACGGCGCCGTACCAGACCGACACGCCTGCGCCCAAGCGGACATCGGCCACCACCGAGGCGCCGGGCGCGATGAAGGCGCCCTCCCCGGCCGATGGCACTCGGTCGAGATAGCGATCGATGATGGCGCGCGGGAAGCGCAGCCGCAGCTGTGCAATCCGCCGGTCAAGCGCCTCCGCATCAGGATGAGGTCCTGACACAACCACGACGGAAGAGGTGACGAGGGCCATGACTACGAGCAAAACATACTACGGCGAAGGGCCCTCGGCACGGCGGCTGGCCGCCCTGCGGGCGATCTCCACGCGCCTGGCCAGGGCGGGGTTGCCGGGTTCCAAGCGCAAGGCCTCGCCATACTCCCGCACGGCGTCCTCGAAACGACCGACCTTGAAATAGGCGGCGCCCAAGATGGCGTGAGCGCCCCCTTCGCCCGCGGCCAGCGCCGCCCGACCCTCCAGGATCGCTCGCGAGAAATCGTCTCGTTCAAAGGCAGCGCGGGCTTCCGCCAGGGCTTTCTTGCCTTCGCCGCTGGCGCGTGGTCGCGTCTTTTCGGCTGGCAACTCGGTGGCAGAGCCAGCCGCAGATTCTGGCGTCGCGACCATGGCAGCCGGGACCGCGGCCGCTGGCCGGGAGGGCCGGACAGGGGACGGCGTCGCTCCAAACGGCTCAGGGCCTCGGGATGGACGTGGGGCGGGTGGCTCATCGGAGGACAGCCCCGTCGCCACGGTCGCAGACGGCGCGGAGCGGGCGGCGCGGACGGGTGAGGCCTGTGGCAGCCGGGCCGGGCCGGGCGCCAAGGCCAGTCCGCCAGCGAGCGGCTCCTGCACCTTTCCGGCCTTAACCTCGGCGTCCAAGCGTCGAGTCATGTAGATGTTGAAGACGATGGCCGCCATCAAGGCCGCGCCGAAGATCAGGACGAAACGGCGCAGCCACTGAGCATTGCGCGACACCACCGTGGTGCGCGAGTGAGGCGAGGCCGTCGGCGTTCCATCTGCCGAGGGGCCTGCCGTGACGGGTGCCGGTGACAGGCCCAGCCCCGACGGCGGCCTGCGTACGCCTACCACGGACGATTCCAGCAGGCTGAGCCCCGTGGGTGGCTGCGCGCGACCCGCGGGAGACTCGTGCCCGGCAGCCGCGGCCAGCAGGGCCGCCCGCTGCTCGCGCTCCCGGTTGGCGTCGAACAAGCGATTGAGCAGACGAGCCACGGCGTCTCGACCGGCCTCGCTGGCCATGGGCAACAAAGCGCGCTCGAACTCGCCCGCCGTTGCGAAGCGCTGCTCGGACGCCTTGGCCACGGCTTGCATCACCACAGCGTCCAGCTCGGCCTTTACCTCGGGATTGAAGAGCGAAGGCGATGGCGGTCGATGCCCACGGATTCGATCGATCAATTGTTCGTGTGTGGCGCGCACCAGTCCGGCCTGGCCACCTTCGATGTTCGAGAGGAAGGGACATCCGGCCAGGGTCTCCCAGAGAACCACCCCGAGGGCATAGATGTCGGCCCGCCGATCAACGGGACCGCTCCCCAGTTGCTCGGGCGCTAGATAGCTCAGCTCCTCCGCCAGAAATGCTGGCCCAGGCGCGCCATCGGCAGTGACCGCGCAGCCAGAGGCAAGATCGAGCAACTTCACCCCGCCCTGGTAGCCCAGCAGCACCCGGGCTGGCTGCAACTTGCGATGCACCAGGCCCAGTCCCTCGAACTCGTGCAGAAAACCCAGCGCGCGGCTGATCGCGCAGGCGATGTGTAGCGCGGAGATGACCGAAATTCGTCGCGTCTCGGTCACGCAACGTTTCGACATCTCGGCCAGGTCGTGGCCCTCAAAGAACTCTTCAGCCAGATAAGGCTCGCCGTCCACCTCGCCCACGTCTTGCACGGCCACCCAGCCCTCATGGGCCAGGCGCCGCGACATATGGGCGGCACGACGGAAACGGGACATGAACTCGGAGTCGTTGCGCCGATCGGAAGGTGGCCGCCTGACCACGCACTCCCCACCTGGGCCAGGTGCAACGGCCAAGAAAACGCTGTCGCCTGATCCAAGGTTCTGGATGAGCCGATAGCGTCCAAAGAGTGTGGGAAGCGATGCCACGATCAGAATCCTGCGCCTAGCCTATGCCGCCGCAAGGCCCAGCCTCAAGAAATGTCGTCATGCCCAGGCCTTCTTCAGCAGCCAGGCCTTAACCACCTGCGTGAGCACCATGTAGCAGGCCAGGGTCATGAGCAGAAAAAGCCAGTACAGGCGCGGCAAGGCCACGAAGCCCAGCGCGCTGGCCAGAGGCGAGAAGGGAAGGTAGAGGCCGAAAGCCATGACCAAGACCGTGGTGACGGTGAGCGGCCAACTGGCCCGGCTTTGCAGGAACGGGATCTTGTTGGTGCGGATGACGTGGATAATGAGGGTTTGCGTGAGGAGCGACTCGACGAACCACCCGGTCTGAAACAGGTGGGCCTGGCTGGGATCCCACGCCTTGAAGACGTAGAGCATGACCAGGTAGGTGGTGTAGTCGAAGATCGAGCTACACGGCCCTATGAAGAGGATGAAGCGCGTAATCTCGTTCATCGACCAAGGACGCGGCCGCGCGATCTGTTCCGGGTCCACGTCGTCGGTGGGGATGGGCACCTGCGAGAAGTCGTAGAGCAGGTTGTTGCTCAGGATCTGGATGGGTGACATGGGCACGTAGGGCAAGAAGGCGCTGGCACCCACCACGGAGAACATGTTGCCGAAGCTGGAACTGGCGCCCATCCGGATGTACTTGAGGATGTTGGCGAAGACCTTGCGACCTTCCAGGATGCCGTCTTCCAGCACCAGCAGGCTCTTCTCCAGGAGCACCAGGTCGGCCGACTCCTTGGCGATGTCGACCGCGGAATCCACCGAGATCCCGACGTCGGCGGTGCGCAACGCCGGCGCATCGTTGATGCCGTCGCCCAGGAAGCCCACCACGTGCTTCTTGCTTTGCAGGGCGGCGATGATGCGTTGCTTGTGGGTGGGGGCCAGCCGCGCAAACAGGGTGGTCTCTTCCACCACGGCAGCCAACTCCGTGTCGCTCATGGCCTCGATCTGCGAGCCCAGCAGCACGTGTTCGGTGGGGATGCCGACCTCGTGGCAGATTTTCTTGCTCACCAACTCGTTGTCGCCGGTGAGCACCTTGACCGCGACGCCGTGCTGGCCCAGCGCCACCACCGCGGGCGCCGTGGTGTCTTTGGGGGGATCGAAGAAGGCCACATAGCCGCGCAGGACCAGGTCGCATTCGTCAGCCTTGGAATAGGCGGGTTTGCGATCCAGGTCGCGGTAGGCAACCGCCAGCACGCGAAAGCCGTCGCTGGACAAACGCCGGTACTCTTCCTTCAGATCCTCGATGAGCACCCGCTCCATGGGCATGATCTCGCCCTCATATTCGAAGTGCGTGCAGCGCTTGAACAGCTCCTCGGGTGCGCCCTTGCAGATGAGACGCGGCTGCCCGGTCGGCGTTTCCACCACGACCGACATCAACCGGCGCGCGAAGTCGAAGGGGATTTCGTCCAGTTTTCGGTGCTCAGGAACGTGAAACTGATCGTGAATCTCTTCCTTGTGTGCCAGCACCGCGCGATCCATGACGTTGCGCAGGCCCGTCTGGAAGTGGCTATTGAGGTAGGCCAGCATCAGGACCTCGTCGTCCTCTTCCAGTTCCACGTCACAGTGCCGTTCCAACACCACCCGGTCCATGGTCAGCGTGCCAGTCTTGTCGGTGCACAACACGTCCATGGCGCCCAGGTTCTGGATGGAGTTCAGCCGCTTGACGATGACCTTCTTCCTCGACATGGCCAGCGCGCCCTTGGAAAGGCACACCGTCACGATCATGGGCAGCATCTCAGGCGTCATGCCCACGGCCACGGCCATGGCGAAGAAGAACGCCTCGTGCCAATTGTGCTTGGTCAGCCCGTTGATGACAAACACCAGGGGCACCATCACCAGCATGAACCGGATCATGACCCAGGTGAATTGGGCCACGCCCTTGTCGAAGCTGGTCTGCACCCGCTGGCCAACGATGGCCTTGGCGATGCCACCCAAGTAGGTGCGCCCTCCCGTGCCCACCACCACGCCGGTCGCGGTACCGGTCTCCACGCTGGTGCCCAGAAAGCAGATGTTCTTCCATTCCAGCGGCGAGGCCGGCGCGACAGTCTCGCGCGCGTCGAACTTCTCGACCGGCAGGGATTCCCCGGTAAGGCTGGCCTGGATGATGAACAGATCCTTGCTGGAAAGCAGGCGTAGGTCAGCCGGGATCATGTCCCCGGCCGCCAAGCGCACGACGTCGCCGGGCACCAGCTCGGAAAGCGGAACTTCGCGCGCCTGGCCGCCGCGGACCACAGTAGCGGTGACCCGGATCATGGCCTTGAGCTTGGCCGCCGCCGTGCCCGCCTTGGCCTCCTGGACGAAACGCAGCGCCACGCCCAAGACCACCATCATGACCATCACCACGGCCGCCCGCAGGTCGCCGGTCAGCGCCGACACCACCGCCAGCAGCGACAAGAGGATGACCAAGGGGTTGAGCAGCGCCTTAACCAAGAGATCGCGGTAGGTGTTCCCTTCCTCCTGCGCCACGGCGTTGAGCCCAAGCTGCTCCAGTCTCCGCTCGGCCTCCTCCTGAGAAAGCCCGCTGGTCGACGAGCCCAGCTCGGCGACCAGCTTGTCCCCTTCACAAGTCGCCGCACTGGCCAGCTGCTGCGCCAGTCCGCTGGCCATCGCGTTCCGTCCAGGCAAGCCCAGCCGCTTGGGCAGGATGGACGGCAAGATGGACGGAAGGGAAAAAAGCTTTGGCATGGCAAGCGTTTCTTGTGACGGCTAGCGAGTCGCCCCGGCTTCCCCGTCGGCCGCGCGGCGACGGTCCTCAGTATAGCCTTGCCGCGCGGCTGGCAAGTGCTTTGAACGCGCTCCTACGAATTTCAGGGGGTTCCCCGCCCTTGCCGGGCTACACTTGTTTGCTTCCACGTTGGCGGGAACCATGCACGGCCATCACCATCATTTGCACGGGGGCGCGCACGCTCTGGGGGACGGCGAAAAGCGGTCGGTGGCGCTCTACTCCGTGCTGGCTGCGCTGCTTCTGACCGGGACCAAGGTCGTGGTGGGCCTGTGGACGGGCAGCTTGGGTATCGTGGCCGAGGCCATGCACTCCGGCCTAGACCTGGCCGCAGCCTTGGTCACGCTGTGGGCGGTGCGGGTTTCTGGCCGGCCGGCCGACGCCGAACATGCCTACGGCCACGGCAAGATCGAAAACCTGTCGGCACTGTTTGAGACCCTGCTGCTGCTAGGCACATGCGCCTGGATCATCCGCGAGGCGGTGGAGCGCCTCTTTTTTCGCGCCCCGGCTCACGTCCACGCCAACCTGTGGGCGTTCCTGGTTGTCATCGTGTCGATCTTCATCGACTACTCGCGCTCGCGCAGTCTCATGAGGGTGGCCAAGAAATATGAGAGCCAAGCCCTGGAAGCAGACGCCCTGCATTTCTCCACGGACATCTGGTCGTCATTGGTCGTGCTTTTCGGGTTGTTGGGTGTGCTGGCGGCACACGAGCTTGAAATACCGTGGCTGGCCCAGGCCGATGCGGTGGCCGCGCTCGGTGTGGCGGGCGTGGTGGTGTGGATCAGCCTGCAACTGGGACGCAAGGCGGTCGACGAGTTGCTGGATTCCGTACCGCCGGAGCTGGGCCGGCACATTGCGGACGCGGCCAAGGTCGCTGACGTGCGCGAGGTCAAGCAGGTGCGCGTGCGCCGTAGCGGGCCCGGACTTTTCGTAGACTTGGCTTTGGTCCTCGATTCGGACGAGTCGCTGGAGCGGAGTCACGAGATCGCCGATCGGGCCGAGGCCGCTATCAAGGCGCAGTTTCCCCGTGCCGACGTTGTGGTGCACACGGAGCCTGGTCCTATCTCCACGGACGATCTGGCGGCGACGGCGCGGCGGCGCGCCGAGCGCCATGGATCGACGGCACACGACATCCGCGTGTTCGAGGAAGACGGCCGCTGGACCATGGAACTGCACTTGGAGATGGCGGAGAGCTTGCCCCTGGGCGAAGCGCACCGTCGGGCTTCGGCCTTGGAGAGCGACCTGCAGGCGGCCGTGCCCGGCTTGGCCAATGTCATCACCCACATCGAGCCCAGCGGGGAAAGAGCCGCGACTCGTAACGCCGAGCCGGCTGAAGTCGAACGTATCCGCGCCACCTTGCTGCACTTCCCGGAACTGGTTCAGCTGGGAATCCAGGCGCACGATCTATGCGTCCGGCGCACCGGACATGAATTGGCGATCTCGTTTCATTGCACCCTGGGGGCCGCGACGTCCATCAAGGACGCGCATGCCTTCACCGAGCGCATCGAACAGTATCTGCGCGCGCAAATCCCCAACTTGGGACGTGTGACGGTCCACACCGAACCACCCGGGGAACATTAGTCCCCGAACAGGACAGCGTCGGCGCGGGGGTCGGCCAGGGTGGCACAGGCGAGCGCGGGCGCGTGGGGTTCCAGCTCGGCCACCGAGTGCATGCCCGTGGCCACCGCAACACACTCGGCGCCGATCGCTTGGGCAGCGGCGATGTCCTTGGGCGTGTCACCCACGACGACCACGCGACAGGCCTGAAGCGGTTTGCCCAACTGCGCCGCGCCCCGCCGCGCACCGGA
The DNA here is from genome assembly GCA_003142855.1 of Myxococcales bacterium. Lineage (GTDB taxonomy): Bacteria > Myxococcota_A > Polyangia > Fen-1088 > Fen-1088 > Fen-1137. Next base: position 72,408 of record PLNW01000150.1, on the reverse strand, counting down.
CGCCAGGATTTCCGGCCGATCGATGGAATCATCGCCAAAACCGCCGAAGGCGAAGCGATGGTAGATCCCCGCGTGGCCCAACTTGATGCGGGCGCCTTCGCGCAAATTCCCGGTTCCCAAGCCCAGGGCCACCTCGGGGCGCGCCTCGGCCAGGTCGAGCGCGCGCATGATGCCGTCATGAACACGAATGCCACTGGCGGTGGCAGCCTCTTCCTCCAGCACGCGCAGATAGAAGGCCAGCGTGGCATCCATCTCGGCCTGCAGTTCAGTCTCAGAAACGAAGCGCCTGCCCAGGGCCAGCAGACCGTCGCGCACAATCGCCTTGTCCGTCATGCCCGCGAATGAGAACGACACGACATCGGCGCGACCGTGACGCCGCTCGAACGCCTTCTCAATGGCTCGACGTCCGACCCCGTCGGTGGTGACCAGGGTTCCGTCGACATCGAACAGCAATATCGTGGGCATCACAGACACTACCGTGACGCCCACGGAAACCAATTGCAAGGACGGCGACCACCCTGAAACCGGGCAGAGCACCTCACGCGGTCAGCCGGACGCGCAAGGTGCCGGAGTTGTCAGGCCCCGCCCCGGTCATCCCCCTACTGGTAAAGGAAGATGATCTCGATGCGGTTGTTTTTGTTCCGGTCCTTGCCGCTGGCGATCGGCTCAGAGCCGCCCTGACCGGTGGCCATGACCCGCTTGCTATCCACGCCACGGGACATCAGCGCGGTCTGCACCGACTGGGCCCGAGCCAGGGTCAGTGGCAGAAGAGAGCTGGAGCTTCCGCGCGGATCGGCAAAGCCAATGATCTGCACCGGGTAGTTCTGGTACTCCTTCTTCTTCATCAGGGTCGCGACCGGCTCGAGCAAGGCATCCCGGCCCGGGGTAATCACACTCTGCTTCTTGGTAAAGAGCTGCTCCGCCGGGATCATGAGCACGATTCGTTGCAGGGCGCCGCGCGCGTCACGACGAACCTCCACGCCTGCGATGGCGCTGGCTTCCCTGGTCAGCCCGTCAGCTCGCGCCCGGTTCTCGTCGGCTTTGGACTTGTCCGCGTAGATCGGCTGCGCGATCGCCACGGCCTCCTCGGCCTTCTTCTTGGCGATGTCCGCGCTCATCTGCGCGCCCCGGAAGTTCCCCTGCTGCAGTTCCGCCTGCGCGCGGTGGAAGGTGTCGGTAGCGGCCGCGTATTCGGCCTTGGCATAGGTGGACGCCTGCACGGTGTCAGCCGTCTTCAGGGCCAGCTCGGCTGCGCTCAGCTTGTCAGCCGTGTCGGCCTTGTCCGCCGCCAGCTTCCGGTCGGATTCCATCTGGGCTGCCAGCTCTTTGCGCTCCTGCTCCGCCTGGGCGGTCTCGGCGGCCAGCGCCGCCGACTTCTCATTCAGCCTCTTGAGCAGGGCGACCTTCTCGTTCATGTCGGTCAGATCCTTATTGACTTTCTCCTGCTGTTCGCTGACCGCGTCGAGATCATCCTCGGCCTTGGCGATGCGAGCCTTGGCCGCATCCTGGTCGACCAACGCGATGGCATGCTTCAATTTGGCCTGCCCCATGAGAGCGTCATCGACCGACTTCTCCAGATCGCTGCTGTGCCACTCCTCCTGTGACTTCTTGAGCCGCTCGTCGGCACCCTTGACCAACGCCGGGGCTCGTTTGGCAGCCAACCCGGCCGAGGGGCTCTTTCTCAGAACCTCCAGGGCTTCTAGTTCACTCGGTTTGGGCAAATCCGCACAGGACGGCAGGCCCAAGAACAGGCCCAGCGCCAGCGGCAAGATCGACAGTCCTTTTGAAATCATGACGAAACTCCCTGTGTGCGAATGGCTCACGACCTGGCCTCCAGGCGAATCTTCTGCTCCTTGGCGTTCTCCAGCTGCTTCTTGGTTCTTTCGAGCGTGGCCCGCGCGCGCGCCACCTCGGCTTCCTTCTGGTCGGCCTGCGCCCCCAGCTTGGAAGCGGTGATCTTTTCGCGAATCATGTCGGCTTGAGCCCGGCAACGATCCGTGACCACACGGACGTCGTCGTATTTCTCCTGCGAACGCAGATTCCACGCTCGATCCAGCCACGTGCGCAGGAAGGTCAGTTCCATTGCTGCCGCCTTCCGCTCATCCAGCCGCTCAAGGTCATTCGCCGTCTGCCGGCTGTCTTCGATGATGCGCTGCAGATCATCCGCCTCCCCGGCCCGAGCAAGCGCCGGAACGGACAGGGTGGCCAACAACACGAAACAGGTCGCGTATCTATGCATAGGTTGCCTCACCGGGTTGAAGAAGACCCTATGTTCGGAGGTAGAGGCTCACCTCGTCAACTGCAAAAGATCGTCCTGGCGCGCCTCCCTGCTTGACGACCGGGCCGATCGCGCGGCATATGTTCGATTCCCCGCACACGGGGTTCCGGTGGACGTAGCTCAATGGTAGAGCATCGGACTGTGGCTCCGACGGCTGGGGGTTCGATACCCCTCGTCCACCCCCACATTGTTTTCATGACCTGAGAGACGTATGCGTCCGCGTGTCCTGCTTCTCCTGCTGCTTGCCTCCTGTGGGGGCCGTTCCTCGGCCGTCGCGGACGCGGGAGCGGACAGCGCGCCCCCAGACACGGCTCCGCTTGCCGATGTCGGCCCGCTGCCACTGGCCATAGACTTCACCGTGGCCGAGTGCCCGCAGCTCGATGCCACCAAGGTGTCCTGCACCGGCACGGCTCCCTTCACTGTGCAATTCGCGCCCGTCGCCACCACGACCATCAGTCAGTACCGCTGGAATTTTGGAGACAACACAGCCGACGACATCTCCGCCACCCCGTTGCACACGTTCGACACCCCGGGGTCGTTCACCGTCACCCTGGTGGTTGTCAGCTCGACGGGCGCGGTAGCCAGCAAAAAGCACACCGGCTTCATCATCGTGTTGCCCGACGGAATGGGTGCGCCCTGCCAGACCGATCAGCAGTGCGCCACGAATCTCACCTGCCTCTGCTCGACGGCCAGCCCCTGCACCACCGGGCCCCTGAGCGGCATGTGCACCTCGTCGTGCCAAAAGGATGACTGCCCCGTCGGGAGTGTGTGCACGAACCTGGCGACCGCATCCGCGAATGCCGGCCGCGCTGAACCGTGGGAAACCCAACTCTGCCTTCCTGCCTGCGAGTCTGATTCAGACTGCACCGCTGGGCTGCGCTGCCGAGCCCTGCCCGCGTGGCCCAACGGCACATCGTGGGTCCACGGCTGTTTTGCCGACGTACCGGCCGATCTGGGCGGCTCTTGTCTGAGTGCTACCGGCGTGCTCCGCAACGACCTCTGCGTGACCGGTCTGTGCGCTGATCTGGGTGCCCTGGGACTCTGTTCGCGAGACTGCAGCAGTGCCCTGTGTCCTGCCGGATCCGACTGCGCGATATTTGGCGACGGCCGCGAGCTTTGTCTGGTCCCGTGCTCCTCCAGTTTCCCCTGCGAAGACGATCCGCTTCTCACCTGCGCCGCGCCTGCCCAGTCGCTGCTGGGCTACCAGCTCAAGACACCGCCCCTGGCAGGGCAAGGGGGCGCGTACTGCGCGCCCAAGCCGTGCGGCAGCGACGCCGAGTGCGGGGGTGCGGGTGTCTGCCGCGAGGACCCCGGGGGCGGCCACTGCGTCGCCCGCTCGAACTAACGCCGCCTTTCGTATGTTCGTAGCTGGGTGAGCGGCCGGATTGACGGCGGCGGCGAGGGGAACGGGCAACCCTAGCCAGTCACGAATCTCCAAGCGGCGGTACTTGTGTCTCGTGAAGCGGGTCAACGAAACCTTCGCCTTCTCCTGCGGCCCATAATCCCAGACGCGCGATCGATGCCTGTCGCGCGACCGCTTGGTCATAGAACGCTTCGACCACCTCCACCGGCCGGGCACTGCCCAAGGCGCTGACCACCACGCCGAAAGTGAGAACGTGGGTTGGCTCGGAGCCCCGCCAGCCCAGCATGCCCGTCCAGAGCCGGGCGGCGTCCTCGCTCGCCGCGGCCACGTCGGTGATGAAGGGCCGCACATCCACCTGCGAGGCAGGCGCCGACTTGCGACTGTCCTGGCGCTCGCGCCGGGCCGCCAGCAACGGCGCGCCCGAAGCATAGGCAGCAAGAGCGGTCGCTGGGTTCGCCCCGTCGGGCAAGAGCACAGCATACTGCGCGCGCGCCAGCATCCGCCCCAACGCAGGCTGGGATTCCTGCAGCGTCGTCGCAGCGAGAAACTCGATCCCATCCAGCGACACCGCGTTCAAGCGACGCAGCAACTCGGCCGGAGTCACATCGTCGCTCAGCTTCACATCCAAGATCTCGCCCAGCGACGGCATGCCCAGTCCCAGCGCCGGCCCGAAGCTGAAGCCGGGCTTGGGATGGAAGCCACGGGAATAGGCGATGTCGAATCCAGCGCGCCGGAAGACGCGTGGCAGGTGGCGCACCAGATCGAGATGAGCCAGGTACGCGGCCGGACCCAGTTTGGTGTAGCGCAGGCGATAGCGACGGGCCTCGGCCTGGGCAAAACGGGTCAGCGGCCGGGGCGCAGTCCGATGTCCGCCGGCAGAGGGCCGCGCCGCCGGTGCGGGACGCTCGCCCTCGGCCCAGGCGTTCATGCGTCGCAGGAAGAAGAGCCGCTGCCGCTTCATCTCGTGCAGATCGCAGGCCACGCCGCAGTCGTAGCAGACCAGCTTCTCGTCCGCGGCTGCCATGGCCTCGGCCACAGTCGACGGATGCAGCAGGCGCTGCACTGACTTGCCACAGGGGGGCGACGAACGGTTCATCAGCGCCCTTCGGAATTCAACGCGCAGGAAGTCGACGTCCACGCCGGTGTCGATATGGCTCCAAGGCAGTCGGCTGGGCAAAGCCAAGCCGCCCAGATAGCGCTGCGAATCGAATCCCGAGGCGGCGTGCTCCTCGACGATGGCACGCTCCCACAGGTCTTTGTCCATGACCTCGTCCCAGCCGTCAAAGCGACAGCCGAGACGAAAGGCCCTCTCCAACAAGTCCGCGCAGGCCCGATCCCCGCGGGCAAAGATGGCCTCCAGGTGCGACTGCGTGTTGTCGTGCACACGCACAGCCACGCGCAGGCGCCGTCCGTGCTCGGCCAGCAGCTCTTGCTTGTGCGCGGTCAGCTCGTGGCTGTCCATGGCGGCCCACTGCAGCGGCGTGTGCGGCTTGGGCACGAAAACCGACACGGCCGCCGTCACCTTGGCGCCGCGCAGGTAGCGACGGCCGATCTCCTGTACGCGGGCCGTGGCCTCGACAATGCCCAGCACGTCCTCGTCGGTCTCGCTGGGCAACCCGATCATGAAGTACAGCTTCATGCGCTGATGGCCGCGCGAGAACACGCGATGGGCGGATTCCTGGATGTCGGCCTCGGACACGTTCTTGCTCACCACATCGCGCATGCGCTGGGTTCCGGCCTCGGGCGAGAAGGTCAGCCCCGACATGCCCAGGCTCGCCATCGCACCCAAGAGATCGTCAGTCAGACCGTAGGCGCGCAGTGACGAAACCGAGAGCGACACCTTGTGCTCGCGCAGCCGGCCGATGGCGGTCTTCACCAGCGGCGACACACACGAGTAGTCAGCCGGCGACAGCGAGGCCAGCGAGGTTTCGTCGTAGCCGCCCTTGCGAATGCCCTCCATCAAAGCGTCTACCACCGCCACTGGATCGCGCTCACGCACCGGTCGATACACCACCCCGGCCTGGCAGAAACGGCAGCCTTCCGTGCAGCCACGCGCGATCTCCACCGCCATGCGATCGAACACCGCTTGAGCGTGTGGCACGGGCGAGTCGTCGGGAAAGGGATAGCGATTGATGTCGGCCACCCAGGCGCGCCGCACTGACCTCGGCACGCGCGCATCGAGCGGCTCAGCCACGGTCACCAGGCCAGTCGCTGGATCACGGGAGGTACGGTACAGGCTGGGCACGTACAGGGGAAATCGGGTGGCCAGCCGGGCCAGCCTTTCGGACCGCGGCACCTGCGCCCGTTGCAGCTCGGCCGCCTCCAGACAGAGCGCCGGCAGAAGCTCCTCAGCCTCGCCGATGAAGAAGGCGTCGACAAAGGGCGCCAGCGGCTCGGGGTGAGTGGCCAAGGGACCGCCGCCCAGGACCAGAGGCGCGTGCTCGGGACGGTCGGCCGTGCGCAGGGCCAAACCGGAAAGATCCAGGATGTTGAGCACCCCGGTGAAGTTCAGCTCGTACTGCAGGGAAAAACCCACGACATCGAAGACATCGAGCCGGCTCGCGCTCTCCAGTGTGAACAGCGGCAGGCGACGGCTGCGCAGCTCTGCCTCCATGTCGAGCCACGGCGCAAACACGCGCTCGCAGGCGATGCCAGGCGTCTGGTTGAGCAGCGAATAGAGAATCTTGCTGCCCAGATGGGACATCCCGATCTCGTAGGCATCTGGAAAAGCCAAACACACCCGCGCCCTCAGCGTGCTGGGATCTTTGCGGACTTGGTTGTATTCACCGCCCACATAGCGCGACGGCTTCTGGACCTGGACCAAAAAGTCCGCGTAGGGGTGCCGCGCGCCCGCGTCGCTCATCGGGGCTACCCCCCCTGCATAATGAACGGGAAGCTGGTTGCGTACTCCTCCACATTGGGCGGGAAGTGCCAGTGCCGGATGGTGTTTTTGACGCAATCTTCCATGATCAAAAAGTCCGACGTCCCATGGACCTGCACATTCTGCACAACGCCCGTTGCACCGAGTGAGACTGTGATGTCCAGTCGGCCCGTGCGCAATCGACTATCGCGCTTGAGGGCACGCTCGTAGCACATCCTGATGCCAGCCTGGTTTTCCCTGCCCTTCACGAACTCATGGAGTTGCGACTGGGTAACTTCCCGAACCGCGCCACCCGACGGTCCCGAACGCGAGCGGCGGGCTTGGTCTGGCGTCACCACAGGCGCGGGCCGCTCGGCAAGATGAGATGACCGAGACGGTCCCTCGAAGGGATCCTCTCCCACCGCAGCCGCCTTGACCGCCGGGCCAGCCGAATGGACGACGCCCGGCCGCTTGGATGCGACCCGCGCGCCGGTTCGGCCTTTGGGTTCGGCTCCCGGTGCGACTGGGGTTTGCTTCTGCGGTAGCGGCTCAACGTGACCCAAGGATGGGACTTCGGGGGCAGGTGTGGCTGGCTGTGAGGCAGAGGGGACAGCCTTTCCGCTGTCGACTCTCCACGAAAATAGAATGACTAAGATGACCAGCACCACCACGACGCTGGCCGCGACGACGTACTTGAGATGTCGATACCGGCGAGTCAAAGCCGCCAGCTTTGACAAGCCCGATTCGGCGTGGGGCGCCCTCCATGGTTCGGGCGGCAGAAGAGCCACATTGGCGAACAAGGAACCCGAAGGGCGGACTGGCAGACTTTTCTCGTCATGGCCGTCGCGTGCCGAGGCCACGATGGGCGGCAGAGGCCGGCTCGAGGGCGGGGTCTTCTGCGCCTGGTCGAATTCGTCGTCGCTGACGCTCTCATGGGGCGCTGTCGGCTGCGGGACCTCCGGAACCTGCGTGGCCGGGGCCGCCACTGCACGAACCGCAGACGGGCGTTTCTCGGGTCTTGTCGTCGGGGCCTTGTCGAATTCTGTCTCCACCGCGGGCGTTGCGTGCCCCGCACTCATCGGCGTCACGCCCGGCAAAGCTGGCCCCTTGTGCAAGGGCACCGACGACGAAGAGCCTCCGGCCGCCGCAAGCTTGGCGCCAGCGACAGGGCCTGACGGTCGGGCTTTGGACTCGGATCCAGGAATCGGCGGCGGCACCGCTTTGGGGCCTGAGCCAGGAATCGGCCGCGGAGCCGCCTTGGGACCGGATCCGGGAATCGGCGGCGGCACCGCCTTGGGGCCTGAGCCGGGAGCCGACGGTGCTAATTTGAGACCCGAACCAGCCTGTGGCAACTTCGGTCCGGAGCCAGAAGCTCCAGTCGGCAAGGACTTCGGCCTTGAGCCAGGAGCCAGATTCCCGGACCCTGAATCGGCCGGCCCATGCGCGGGGCGAAGCGCGGGCGAGGAACCGGCGCGCGGCGCTGGGGTCAGCCCATTCGCCGGTGGTCCGACGGGCGATCGCCTCAGATCACTGATTTCCTGGGCGATAATCGCAACATCCTTGGGCCGTTTCCAGCCATCCATGCCTTCCTTCCAGACACGGACCGACTGTTCTGGCTTGAGCGACACGATGACCTTCGCCGCATCGGTGCGGCCGAGCGGGCCCTGCTCTCGACCGTCGACGGCCACGAACCACTCGCGCCGACCAGAGGGAGGACGTGAAAGTCCCGATGAGGGGCGTGCAGCCGATGCAGAGCCGGCCCCGGCACTGGCCCCAGCGCCAGACGCCAGCCGCGCGGACGCGTCCTGGGGACCGGGGATCACTTCGCCGGACTGAACCGTGATGACGTGGCCGCAGGTCTTGCAGCGGATGCGAAGAATCCGCTGTCTGACCTTCTCATCCGCTATGGAGTAGCGGGTCTGACAGCCATCGCAGACGAACTTCATGGCAGCGTTGCAGCCTCTTGGCCCATGAGGGTAGCACAGCCCATTTGGGGGACGAGGCCTCTCTGGTAGCTAACCACCGCGCAGCAGCCACACCAGGCCAGCCACAGCAGCAGCCAGCAGCACAGCGACGAACAACACGGCACCAATGGGCACCGACCTGGGTACGTTGTCCTCTTTGGCAAGGGCCTTCTGGGCGCGGCTGAGGCGCGCCACGACCGGCGTCTGGTGCGACGCAGGGACTGCCTCGGACGTCGAGGCTGCCGCATCGGCGGAACCCAAATCCGTGGTCGACGCAACGGACGCGATCAACCCATCTTCCGTGGCCGCAGGCGCGGCGCTGTCCTGGCGTGGTGACTCCTTGGCGCTCGGCCGTTCGCCAGCGGAGTCTGCCGGCGCGCGACCGTCGACCCACAGCGCTGGCCCCGCGGCACGCAAAGCCCTGGCCAGTGCCGCGCCTGGGCCGTCCGAGGGAGCCTGGTCAAAGTCGAGAGCCTCAGCGCCAGCCCAGCGGCCGTCCTCGTCTCCTTCGGCAAAAATGCGCGCCTGCAGCAGGCCGTCCTCAGTGATATGCGCCTCGGCCTCAGGTGAATAGATTTCGCGCAGGTAGCGCGCCAGCTGGTGGTGACTGCGCATCCTGGCACCCGAATCCTGCAAGAAGTACTGCAAGGCCTCCGCAAATTCGCGGGCCGACTGGTAGCGGTCCTCCGGCTTCTTTTCCAGCGCACGCATCACTATCATTTCAAGATCGCTGGGGTAGTCGTGGCGCACGTAGGTGGGCGGCGCCGGCTTCTCTTCGACGATCCGGCGGATGGAGTTCGCCTTTGAACCGCGCCACAGCCGACGACCAACGGTGATCTCGTACAGGATGGTGCCCAGGCTGAAGATGTCAGAGCGCCCGTCGAGCGGGACCCCCTGTGCCTGTTCGGGAGACATATAGGATGCTTTGCCCGGACGCATGCCCGCCTCGTCCTCAATGGCCGTCCCTTGTCGCGCAATCCCAAAATCGATGAGCTTGACCTGGCCCGAGGTGCCGATGATGACGTTGGTGGGCGAAACGTCACGATGTACGACGTGCATCGGCTGGCCATTCTCGTCCGGCGCCTCATCCATGTAGGCCAGCGCTGATGCCACCTCGGCCACGATGTGTGCCCCAATGTCCAGGTAGAGGAGCTGCGAAACCTCGATGGCCCGACGAGCCAGCTCGGTCAACGTCTTGCCACGGATATACTCCATGGCGATGAAGTGCGTTCCGTCTTCGCTGGCGACGTCATAGACGTCGACGATGTTGGGATGATCGAGCTTCGCGGCGATGCGCGCCTCGCCCAGAAACATGTCCACCACCGCCTGATGTTCCGCCCAACGCGGCTGTAGGATCTTGAGCACGAGTTCCTTGCGGAACGCGCCCTCAGCCTCGTGACGGGCCAGGAAGATCTCTGCCATTCCACCCGTGGCCAGGTGTTCGATCAGAGTGTAGCGACCGAGTCGGGTGCCTTTGAGATCTTTGGGGCTTGCCATGTGAGTTGCCGCTTCTCAGTTGGCACGCTACCACAGTACATAGCAACTTTGGGACGACAGCTTGGTGAGGGAGTTCGGGCCAGGTAGCCGCCCCCGCTGAGAACACAGAGGGGAGAGGGGAGTTCACAGAGCCGGAGGAAACGCGACCGAGCCCCGACGTTTCCGGGGAAGAAGTTGACGCCTTCGCCAACAGGGCGCGAGACCACGAGCCAGAAGAATCATAGGACGTTGGCGGCCGTTCTGGCCCTCTGCCTCTGTGCCCTCCCTCTCCCCTCCGTGTTCTCAGCAGCGGGACATCGAAGAGCTGAGGTGGAAGTACTACCCTCCGTCAGCACTCCCCGCATCTGTCTCGGGATCGAAACCGACGGTGACCTTGGCTCGCCCGTTCCGGTACAGCGTCAGCGACACGCTGGTGGAATGCGTGAGGCTTACCGTGACAGAGGTTTCGTCGCTTATCCACGAGGGAACCGTGCTGCTGGTCACCTTGTCGCAAATCTGCGAGTAGGCCGCAGCCTGGAACACCACGGTGCCGATGGGCAACCCGGAGAAGCTTTCGCTCACACTCTGGCCCACGGTCACGTCGAGATCGCGCACCACCTGCCGGCTCGTGCCGGTGGCGCTGATGCGCAAGCAGGCCACATCAGCGGGCACGTCTTCGATGCTCAGCGTGACCTGCCCCACCGACCCGGGCTTTGCTCCGGGGGAGTTGTCGTCGCATCCCGCGAGCGGGAAGAGCGACAGAGCAAGCCACACAACGCTTGAGAGAACCACGCGAGAGAATGGATTCATGTTCGAGCCTCCTAGAATGATGTTGACGGACGCTCCTGTTGTCGGAAGGCGGGCCGCCAAGTTGCTTGCGCTCGCTGAAAAGAACGACGGCATGTTCCGTTGACTCACGCCCCCCGCCGGAATAGCTTGCGGGGCCATGACGTTCGTCGATGAACCGCTGTCAGTATCCGATCCCAAAGTCCAGGAATTGATCCGCGCCGAGGAGCGCCGACAGGCCGACAAGATTCGGCTGATTCCGTCGGAGAACTACGTGTCGCGCGCGGTCCTCGAGGCCACTGGCTCGGTCTTCACCAACAAGTATAGTGAAGGCTACGCCGGCAAGCGTTACTACGAAGGGCAACAATTCGTAGACCCGCTGGAGACCCTGGCCCAGGAGCGCGCCTGCTCGCTCTTCGGCGCCGAGCACGCCAACGTACAGCCTTACTCGGGGTCACCGGCCAACCTGGCGGTCTACTTCGCCTTCTTGAAGCCCGGTGACAAGGTGATGGGGCTGGCCCTGCCCATGGGCGGCCATCTGACTCACGGCTGGAACGTGTCCATCACCGGCCGCTATTTCCAGTCGGTCCAGTACGGCGTGCGCAAGGACACCGGCCGTATTGATCTCGACGAGGTGCGCGACTTGGCTCGCCGCGAACGGCCTCAGCTGCTGTGGGCCGGGGGTACAGCCTACTCCCGCCTGTGGGACTTCGCCGCCATGGCCGAGATTGCCCGAGAGGTGGGCGCCCGCTTCGCTGTGGACATGGCCCATATTGCCGGTCTCGTGGCAGGCGGCGCCCATCCTTCGCCGGTTCCCCACGCCGACGTGGTCACCACCACGACACACAAGACCCTGCGGGGTCCGCGGGGCGGCATGTTTCTCTGCCGTACGACCCATGCTCCGGCGCTGGACAAGGCCGTGTTTCCAGGTCTGCAGGGCGGACCGCATGACCACACCACTGCGGGAATCGCGGTTGCCCTGCACGAAGCCTCGCAGCCGGCCTTCCGTGAGTACGCCCAGAACGTAGTCAAGAACGCCGCGGTTCTGGCCGCCGAGTTGATGGCGCGTGGCTACCACGTGGTTTCCGGCGGCACTGACAACCATCTCATTCTGGTCGACCTGACCAACAAGAACATCCCTGGAAAGGTCGCAGCCAAGGCTCTCGACAAGGGAGGCATCGAGCTCAACTACAACTCTGTGCCCTACGACACACGCAAGCCGTTCGATCCCTCTGGCATCCGCCTCGGCTCGCCCTCGGTCACCAGCCGTGGCATGGGCCCCGCCGAGATGAAACAAATCGCGGTCTGGATGGATCGTGTGATGGCCAACCCGAGCGACGAAAACGCGGCCCAGGTCGCAGCCGAGGTGCGCGAGCTGACCAAGCGATTCCCGGCGCCTGGAATCACGGTGAAGGGATGACGGCCATGGTGTCGACGCACACGATCCGTTCCTCCATCCTCCTGGTGGCGGCCCTGCTCGCCGCCGCCCAGTGGGCACCTGTCGCGCGAGCCGAGGTCTTCGAACTGCTCGACAAGACCAAGATGAGCGGCAAGCTCATTCACTACTACGACGGCGTCTTCACGGTGGAAGCCCAGGGACAGACGGTCAAAATCCCCAAGGAAAAGATCAAGAGCGTTTCCTTCCAGCTCCCGCCCGCGCGGGCCGAATTCTCCACGCCCGAGAAGACCTTCGAGCGATGGCGCAAAGCCCTGGTCGAGGGCAACATGGAGAAAGTGATCGACTGCTACGCCCTCTGGTACCAGGGCATGTTGGCCACGCAAATGGGCCAGGCCACCGACAGCCTCAAGAAGACGCAGAAGGAGATCGAGGGGGCCAAGTTCACCATCAAGAACTCAGCGGTGAAGGCAGAGACGGCCACCCTCAAAGTCACGCGCCAGAAGGGCGACGACTCGGATACCGGTGACGTGGTCTTCGTGCGCGAGAACGGTGAATGGAAGATGCTGCTGCCGCAGCCGTGATCGCAGTTGCTCGCCGCATGAAACAACGTCGTCTCTCTACGCCAGCGTCGATCGCGGCAACGGCCATCGCGATCGGACTATCGAGCCACGTCAGCGCGGCCACCAATCTGGATCCCTTTGCCCGCAACATGCGGGCCCAGACTTTGTCGCCCTTCCGCACGGCACAGGCCGAGGCGGAGCCGGTGGCGGCGGAACCCAAGCAGGATTCGCAAGGCGGATCGGCCACACCCTTCGGGGGCTTCGGGACGGACAGCCCACCCCACCAACCCCCGGACGCTTCGCGCCCGCCCGTCGCGGCCACGGGGCCAGCTTGTAGCCGAGACGATCAGTGCCCGGTGAACACCATTTGCGAGCAAGGGACGTGCCGCTCTTTCGAACGGGCCTTCAATCTTCTGCTCTTCCGCAAGGAAGGCGCAACCCTCGACTTCATTCCCTTCTATTGGTCGCGCCGAGGCAACCCGGGCTACAGCGTGCTGGTACCCTTTTACTGGCACTTCTGGAGCCCGGAATCCCGCACACAAATCGTCGCTCCTTTCTACTGGCGAATCGAAGACCATCTCAAGCAACGCGTGGTCACGGTGGTGGGGCTCTACTCGCAAACGCGACAGCCGGACGCGCGCTCCTGGGCTCTGTGGCCCATCTTCTACTCGTCGACCAAGTTCGGCTGGGCCGCTCCCTTTCTGGGCTCGTTCAGCATCGGCAATCCGGACAAGGGCCACTCCTTTGGCCTTCTCGGCTTCCTCTACTTCTGGACACGATCGCCTGACCACAAGTTTGACGTCTCTCCCCTCTTTGTTTCCTCGCGTTCGAAAGAATTCACCTTCACCTATGCCTTGCCGCTCAATTTCTACTGGCGCAGCGGCCACGAGGCGAACTTGCTCATCCTACCGGTGGGAATTCGCCACACCGACCCCAAAGGTGGCTATTTCGCATCCCCGCTGGGCTATTCGTCGCTGGACGGCGATAACAAGACTGGCGCGTTCCTATGGCTGTACTGGTTCGGCCGCAGCAAGAGCTTCAGCTACGATGTCGGCTTCCCTTTGCTTTGGTCGTTTCGGTCACCCGAGGCGAACACCACCATCGTGCCCCCGGTGTTCCACGTCCGGCGGGGAGGCTCGTCCATGGGGTCGGCCGCCCTGCTCGCGTGGTGGGGCCGCGATCGGGACAAGGGCGCAAGCTGGCAGCTCATCCTGCCCTTCTTCCTCGGCAGCCGTGCCGACCACGACAAGACGGCTCTGTATCTGTCGCCCCTGGGCGGCTATCGCCGCGACGACAACGCGGGTTCGCGCGGGCTGACCTGGCTGGTCCCGCCCATCTTGCGCTGGAAGGATCGGCAGAGCGAGACGACGTCGTACCTCCTGCTCTACTGGCGCTATCGCGACATCGCTGCGGACGCCACCACCACCGTGGTCGGGCCCTACTACCAGCGCACCGATCCCACGGGAACCACGCGCGTGGTCTTCCCGCTCTTCTGGTATTTCGACGATCGGGCGCAGGCCGCAACGGCGCACACTCTCCTGCCGTTCTACTTTCACCGCCATTCCCCTGACGAGCGCACCAGCGCAGCCGGCCTCTTCCCGTTGTGGGTCTTTCACCGCCACTTCTCCGACGGCGGGAGCAGCGGAGGTCTCTTCCCCTTGGTCTTTTTCGGCCAGCGTGCTGACCGCAGTCACGTGGTGGTGGCCCCGTTGTTCTGGCACTTTCGCGACGGGCGCTCGAGCACCACGCTGGGCTTCCCACTCTGGTATCACGCCCAAGACACCAGCCACTCGCTTACCGTCCTCTGGCCCCTGCTCTTCTTCGCCGGCCACGATCACGAGGCCAGCTACCACATCCAGGTCCCGCTGCTGTGGCACTTCGCCGATTCCCGTCGCGGCACGTCCACCACCGTGGCTCCCTTCTTCTTCCGCGACGTGGATCGAAGCGGCTCGTCAGCCGGGATCGTGCCCATCCTGTTTTGGGGCAGCGGCAGCCAGCGCCACCACTTCGTGGTCTTTCCCATCTTCGGATGGTTTCGCAACGACGCCGCGGATCGCACCACGACCGTGCTGGGGCCATACCTGCACCGCCGTTGGGGTGGCGAGACCACCGACGCCTTGTTCCCGCTCTTCCACTACCGCCGTGGAGCACGGCCGGGCGGCCAGAACGAAACCAGCTTCACCCTCTTCCCCTTGGTGCACTATCGCCGCGACAGCCGGAGCACGCTGTTTGCCTCGCCCCTGGCGGCCTGGATTCGCCGTGCGGATTTCCAGGCCGGCTTCGTCCTTCCCTATTTCTGGTACCGCGACGACAAGGTCCAGGCCCGCGGTGTGCCCTTGCTCTACCTTGACCACACTTTCCGAGACACCGGCCAGCGCACGCGCATGTTCGGCCCCTATGTCATGGTCGATGGCCCCAACGTGACGGCACGGGTCCTGTTTCCTTTCTACGCGCGCTATCGGGAAAAGAGAGACACCGGCACCTATGTCTTTCCGCTCTACTTTGGTCGCCGCGATGACAGCGGCTATCGCCTGGACAGTTTCCTTCCGTTGTTCTGGTCGAGCCACGACCAGGATCACCGCACCCTCATGGTCGGGCCTTGGTTCCGCACCAAGAATGACCAACAGCACAGCCACGCAACCGGCCTGGTCCCCCTGTTTGTCTCGGCCGACAATCCCCAGCGCCGCCTGCTGGTGACGCCGCTCTTCGTCTACCATCGCAACTACGAAAGCCAAACCAGCCACGTGGTGTCGCCGCTCTACTTCCAGTCGAGCCGTCCCGAGGGCAGCACCCATGTGCTCTTCCCGCTCTGGTGGCAGGGCCGTCAGGGCAGCAAGAGCCACGCCATGCTCATGCCGCTGTACTGGCACTTCGCCAACAGCGAAGAACAGACGTCATTCAACCTGGCGGGGCCGTTGCTGTGGGCTCGCCGCGCTAGCGAAACCACCCGCGGTCTCTTGCCGCTTTTCTGGTATTCGCGTGACCGTGCCAATCAAACCGGCAGCGAGGCCGTGCTGCCGCTGTTCTACGAGCGCCATTCACGCACATCGCAGACCTTCGCCACCGCGCTCTTCGGCTTTGGCAAGGCGCCCGACAGCCTGTGGTGGTACACGGGCAATTTCGTCTGGCGCGACAACTGGAAAACCCGCTTCTGCACTTTCTTCCCGCTCTGGTTCTCGTATCGCGACAAGGTCACCGAGACCACAACACAGGTGATCCCGCCGCTGCTGCACTACGCGCATTCCAATCCCGAGCGCTCGCTCTCGACCTGGCTCTTGCTCTTCTGGCATCGCAGCAACATCACCTCGTCCACCACCCTGGGCCTGCCGCTTTACTACGATCTGCACTCGTACCATGAGAGCCGGCTGACCATGCTGTTGCCGCTCTTCTTGCGCTACCGCAACGAGGTCAGCGGCCAGAGCTACACGGTGGCGCCGCTCTTTTACCGACGCAGCGGGGCCACGGACGCCAGCACCATCGCGTTCCCACTGTACTGGCGTTTCTGGAGTCAAGAACGCAGCACCACAGTGGTCTTTCCGTTTTACTTCGGTGTTCGTCGCCCGACCTGGGAGGGGACGTTCATCTTCCCCAGCATCTGGTGGAGCCGCGGCCTGGGCCCCGAGGCGGGAACCTCCCACTTCTGGTTCGTGCCGTTCTGGGAATCGCAGATCAAGCGGCCGGGCGACTATATGTGGGAGGCTCTCTTGGGCGTACTGGGGTGGGAACGCATTGGCCGCAACCGGTACCTCAAGGTGTTGTTCATCCCGTTCGAGCTGGAGCCGGTTTCGGCCGCGCAGACCTCCTGGTACGGCCGCACGCCCAAACGCGCGAGCAGCCGCACAGCACGCGGCCTCAGCACGCAAGCCTGGTGACCCGGATAGCTCCTGGTACCGCCACTCGAAAGTTCCTGGCTGGGCCAGGGCGCGCGCGAAACGCGCGGGGCGTGTAGGGTGGGCTGTCCGTCCCGAAGCCCCCGAAGGCGAACGCAGGCGCACACGCAACTTCCGTGACCCGCTGACCGACAACTCCCCTCTGTGGAGGCAGCGGCACGCTCACAGCCGGCGTCCGCGGGTCCAGTCTATTCGCGCCGGCAGCCCGAACTCGACACCCTGCACCGGGTGGTACGCGAGAACCTGCGAACTCTCTACGCCGCCGCTCAGGAGGGTTTCGCAGGGGCCTAGATTACTGCCTTCAAGTGGCCACTTCCCTAACTCCACCGATTCGCCCACCCGACGCCAGGCTCGACACGCCTCGCGCGAGTTGCGCCAAAGGCGCTCCGGTTCCCCAGGCCCGCGCTTGTTTCGCTTACGCGTCAGTCCGCCGAGGTGTGGCAACCGTCGCCACACGTGCCCATGGTACACACCCGGGATCCCGTGCAGTCGCTGTCGAACTTACACGAGCGACTATCCGACCCGCCGCAACCGACGGCTAGCCACACTACGACGCTGAGCAAGCCAAGAACACGCAATGATGATGACGTCTCAAGCCTCCAATTCTGTTCGCGGATTTCGAGGATTGGCATATTGGGCTGAATGGGCCAGTCAAGGAAGCACGTGGGTCAGTGCTGCGATCCTGGAGTATAGAACTTCACGTCAGGCGTGATCCATCCCGTGTATTGGCTCCAGTTGTAGAGGTGGAACTGCTGGGGAATGCTGGGCTGGGCCGGCGCGGCATCCAGATCGCAGTCGCCATTGGAGAAGATCCAGACTCCGGTCTCGTTGTACACGATGACCTCTTCCTTGCCGTCGCCGCACAGATCGGCGTGCTGCACGTTGTCGACGAGGTCGCCGGTGTGGGGGAATTGGGCGACCACATTGTCATTGCCGTCGTACAGCGTGGGAGGCGTTGTTCCGCCGCGGTGATAGGACAGGATGAGGTCAGTGCCATCGCCCGGCCAGTTGTTCATGTTTTCTGTCATCGTGATCCAGCCGTAATCTGACCGCGTCTCCTTCCACAAGAGGTTGTCGTGTTGACCCAAGAGCACGTTGGAATCGCGGCCGGTGGCGTCGAGGGGCCCAAGACAATCAAGCACGACCACTTCGAGTCCAGGCAGGTCCGGACGATAGTCGCCGATTCCCACTCCCTGATTGTCTACCGTGTTGTTGTCCTGCCAAAGCTGGGTGCCTGTTTTCCAGTCGAACGCAGCGGCATGGCTCCCGCTCACGACTATCTCGTATCCGTTGGCTGGATTGCCGTCGAGATCGGCTGAGGCGATGGCGTCCGCATGCAGAGTGAGGGCCGGGCTCGACGTGGTGTTGGTGGTCCATACCTGCGTGCCGTCACTCTGCAAGAAGAAGTAGCCAGCCATGACTTCATCCTTGCCATCGCCGTTCCAATCGTAGACCAGCGGATAGTGCCCGGTGCCACGGTCGGACCCCGACGAATCACTGGGAAGGAACGCATGATGCCACAGCACGGTGCCGGCCTTGGTTGGGGGGGTGGTGGTGGTGTCGTCGATGCCGACGATCGCCCAATTCTGGGAGTAGCGGGTCTTGACCAGGATGTCCTGTGGCCAGCCCTTGCCGCGCAGATTGGCGAACGCGATCGAGTCGTTGGAACCGGCTTGTGGCAAGGGAATCGTGCGCACCAACTTCCCCGTGGTTCCGTCGAGCACAGTCATCTCACTATCGCTCATGTTGGCGAAGACCTCGGACTTGCCGTCCCCGTCCATGTCGTAGACTTGGATCGGGATGTCCGAGCTGGCGCCATGCGAGGTGCCGGGCGTACCGTACTGCCACAGTTGTTTGCCCTTGAGGTCGTAGGCCGTGACACAAACCACTTGCTGGGGCGTATACGCGCCCGGCTGGGGCATGGGCTGACCCATGACGATCTCCATCTTGCCGTCGCCGTTGATGTCGCCAAGCCGCATTCCCGGCGTACCAACGACGCTGGCGATACTAGTAAAGCTGGACCGCAGCACTGGTACACCGTTGACTGGGGTTGACGGGACACCGGCGTATGGCCGAGCGCCGCCACTGGTTGTCGTGACTCCGCCGGTGGGCATGGTCCCGCTGGTCGTTGTCGTGGTCCCGCCTTTGGGCGCGCTGCCGCCGGTTGGCGTGGTCCCGCCGGACTGCTTGCTGCCTCCGCTTGCTGTGGTGCCCGCGGTGGGCGGGGCGCCACCGGTTGCCTTGGTGCCACCGACAACCGCGGTGCCACCGGTGACAATCGTACCGCCCGTGGCTGTCCCAGTAACGCCGCCGCCGCCGCTACTGCCTGACAGGTCCGCGGGAAGATCCGGGGGGCCATCAGGGTTGGGACTGATTGAACCGCCACTGTCGCCAGCGCCTGAAGCACCACCGGAGCCACTGACTCCGCCGTCGGGCACCAAAAGGTTGTTGTTCGAATCCACTTGGCTCAGCTCGGCGCAGGTTTGCGTGCTCGTGCAGGTTTGCCCAGAGGTGCAATCGCCATCGGTCTGGCACTGCTTGCGGCACTGCTGATCCACGGCGCATATGAGCCCGGTTTGGCAATCGCTGTTGTAGATGCAAGAGGTAGGCGACTCACACACTGTCGATTGGGCGCTGGCGATGATGCAACTTTGCCCCGGCTGGCAGTCGGCCGATGTGTGGCAGGCGACGTGGCAGATACCCCAGGTGCACACCAGACCCTGGTTGCAGTCGCTGTTGAGGATGCACGTGCCACCCACATCTATCTTTTTCGCCCCGCTGCAGCCAACGAACAGCCAGAACGAGGTGATCATCAGGCCAAGAATGCGCTGCCACGATGCTGACATCTTGATTCTCCAAGTCTGTTTTCGTTGTCACAGGAAATGGGCACCACGAAGGTATCACAGCGGGGGCACTGGCGGTTGTGGGCTCAGCCTCAGCCGTTCGGGCATATCAGCAAGCCTTGTGCCAGCGCGGCTCGCCGAGAAGACCGAGAATTTCCGCCACGATCTTCGTGACCGCCCACCTGCTTTTGCACCTCAAGTGCAAAGCTCGAAAGCCACTTGCACACGAAGTGCAACGCCAGCAGCAATCGGCTGGCACCCAGACTCTGGGCGGGCAGCGGATGCCCCTCCGAGACCAGTCGGGTCAGGGGACTTGCATGGTAGTGTGCAGCGGCCACCTGGTGCAAGAAATTGAGGGCCGTGAACCGAGTTGGCTATCGGCACACGAAATGGTGCCGGCCCTGTGAACCTGTGTCGTGAATACCCAGGGGGGGGTATGTCGGCGGTTGAAGAATCTGGGGGTTTAGATCTGTGCTACCCTCAGCGTGCGGTTGCGGATGATCGTCAGGATTGCCCACCAAGGGGGAACCATGATTCGTCGACTCGTCTGGACTTCGGTCATGATGTGCAGTCTGGCTTTCGGCTCCAACATGGCACGCGCTGAGGAAGGCCATGGGGAGCACGGCGGAAAGATGCACGAGGCTTGCAAGGCCGACAGGGAGAAATTCTGCAAGGGGGTCATGGGTGACCACGAGGCCGTGCGCAAGTGCATGAAGGAGCACGAGCAAGATCTGTCCGAGGCGTGCAAGCAAGCGCGGGAAGAGATGAAGAAGCACGAGCACAAGGGTGGCAAGCCGGGGGCCGAGTAGCTCCACGGCAGTGCTACGTTTGCGCGATTCCGCCGTTCGGCATGATCGTCACCAAGCTTTTGCTTGCACACCGTCCGTTTGTCACTATACCGAACCGATGACCTCGTCCCGCGCGGCCATCGTGGAGGTGTCCCCGTCAGAGCCTGTTGTGGCGGTTTTGGAACAGGCGCTTGGAGTGCTGTCGGCAGGAGGCGTGATTGCCTTTCCCACCGACACCCTGTATGGCCTTGGTTGTGCCTTTGGCCAGACGGAGGCGATTGAACGCATTCAACGCATGCGCGGTCTCGATCTCGCAACCCGGCCGCTGACCTTCTTGCTGCCCGATTTGGGCGAGCTTCCGCGCTTCACACGCATGGGCGAGTTGGCCTATCGTAACGTCAACCGCATCTTTCCTGGACCCTACTGCACCGAGCTGCT
Source organism: Myxococcales bacterium (assembly GCA_003142855.1). GTDB lineage: Bacteria > Myxococcota_A > Polyangia > Fen-1088 > Fen-1088 > Fen-1137. Next base: position 51,763 of record PLNW01000150.1, on the reverse strand, counting down.
GGCCCACCCGAGGGTGCCGTCGCCCCTCGTACAGGGTGACCGGCGCACCATCGGGGTCCGCATCCCGCAGAGTGCTCTGTGCGAAAAGCTGACCTGGCGTCTGGGCCGACCCATCCTCACGGCTACGGCCAAGTCGCACGATGGCGATGTCCTGAGCACCGCTGCTGAGATTCGGCAGGAATATGGGACCGATCTCGATCTTATCTTGGACGGCGGAACCCTCAACGGCCCGCCCTCGACCGTGGTGAGCTTGGTCGACGACTGGGTGACCATCTTGCGCGAGGGGCTGGGTCCGGTGAATCGCCTGGCCGGTGCGGTCAACAGGATCCGCGTTTCGAGCAGGACACACCGGCCACCGGGAAGTTCAGCCCGGTCCGCCAGCGCATTGATAGATTCATAGAAGCGAATCCGCACGCGTGCCCTATGGCTTTGGGAACAGCCGCCGCTCGTCGAGTCGTCCATACACCAGGCGTGGGGTATGCCGACGCATGAAGAATCTTGGCGAGGTGACCAATTGGTGACGACGCCGTTCACCTTGTCGAGATCGCGGAAAAGTGTAAAAGCCAAGCCGTGACCAAGGCAGACCTCATCACCATCATTGCCGACAAGCTCAAGTTCCCTTGGGCGCGTGCAGAACTGCTGGTCGATGTGGTCTTCGGCTGCATGGAGCAGTCAATGAGTCGCGGCGAAAAGATCGAAATCCGAGGTTTCGGCAGCTTCACCGTGCGCCAGTACCGCGCCTACCACGGTCGCAACCCGCGCACAGGCGCAATCGTTCCAATCAAGCCCAAGCGTCTGGCCTTCTTCAAGGTGGGCAAGGAGCTGCGCGAGCGGGTGAACGATGGGCGGCGGTCGACGGAAAGAGCAGCAGCGAACGAGCTGGCCAAGCCTGCCTAGAGCGGGACGGTCAACAGACCGCAGGGACAGCAGTAGAACGCGACGCCAGCCGGAGTGTACCGGCCTGACCCACATCCAGTGGGAAGGTCGATTGACGGCGGCGCGGCCAAAGGACCCACTCCGCCGTAGCTCAGGCCGTACTCGTCTGCCGCGCATAGATCGCTGCAGCCGACCAAGTCCCCACTTGTCATCACGGGCCCGGGACAGCCTGTGACGTCGTTGCTGAGGCAATCCTCGGTGGTCCCACCCGTAAACTTGCACTCCAGCAACATTCGTCCGCTGCCCCACGAAACTGCAGCAGCGTCCGTGGAATTCAGATTTGCCAGCATCGGACACACAGGAAGTGGCGTGTCTGCGCGGCCAGCATCCTTCGCCACGCCGGCGTCAGGGGCCGGGGCGCAGCTGGGGCAGCCGCAGGGGGCGGGAGTCGGCAGGTGTCCGTAGGTGCAGGCCATCATAGGGCACATCACGTAACAGATCACCGGCGTGTCCGGTTTCCCAGCGTCGCTGGTTCCACCGTCCACCGGCACGCAGCCGCCGCAGCCGCAGGGCTGAGAGAGCATCTGGTACCCAGCAGGACAGGTCTTGGGGGGTGGAACGCAGGGGAGCATTGAGCCTAGGCAGATCGGGCTGTCCGGGCTTCCAGCGTCTTTCGCAATTCCGGCGTCAGGCTTCGGCACGCAGATGGGACAGCCGCACGGGTCGTCTGGGTTCGGCTGGAACTCGCCAGCACAGGCCGGCATAGTAATAGAGCACAAAGCCGGGAGGCAGGAAACCGTTCCACCAGCGCCGCTGGTTCCGCCAGACCCGACACCACCGACACCACCCGAGCCTCCCGTGGCTCCGCTGCTGCCCGCGCCTCCGCTGGTCCCGCCAGTTCCTGATACACCCCCGTTTGCGGATGGCATGCAGCATGTCGTGGGGCCTCCCATGTTGCTGCATTGATACTGGCTCGTGTCGTCGATTGTTCCGCTGGGGCACGAGCCCGGCTGCACCTGAGTGCACGTCCCGCCTGCGGTCTCGCACGGCGAATAGCTGAGCGGTAGGCAGCAAGACGTCGTGCTCGATGCGCAGGAATACCCCCCGGTGTTGGGGCTCCAGCCGCCCAAACAGGCTCCTGGTGCTCCTTGCTCACAGGTGCCACCTGCTTTCTCGCAGTCGTTCTGGCCGGTTGTTTGGCCTCCACCCGTGCTGCCGCCTGTGCCGGATGTGCCCTGGCCCCCGCTTGTGCTGCCCCCAGTGACATTCAGACCGGACTGGTTGCTACACGCCACCAAGCCAGCCAGAAAAAGTGCCACGCCGCATATGGATATCTTGAACATCGAATCCTCCGCTCCATCCAAAGTAGCAATCTCCGTGCCGTGTCTCGCGCCGCAACGGTAGAACCGATTCCCTCGCAACTACGTGGAGAAGAGCCCATGTGGCAGGTGAAAACATGGCCATAGAGTCCGCCAACTATCAGAATTCTGAGGGTACCCATCCACGATCTGGCTTGTTCCCCGGCCAGCGGACAGACTCGCCCTTGGCCTCGAACTTGCTGATAACCTGCCCACTTGATCTGGAGGCAGCCATGACTCGTTGGATTCGACTTGGGACCGGTTGTTGTGTTATCTCCGCGCTTTTCGCCATCGCGCTCGCGGGCTGTGGTTCTAGCAGCGCGGGACCCGCGCCTCTTACCGCCACCCCCGACGCCTCCGCTCTGCCGGACGCCATTGGGGTGGCCGACACCACGCCTGGCCCGGTCGGGATAGCAGACGCTGCGTCTTCCCCTGACATCGTCACCGCCATGTCTGCAGTCCAGCGCATCGCCAATCCACAGGTGCCGGCAGCCGACAGCACTACCCTGGCTTCCGACAACGCCGCGTTCGCGTTTGCAGCCTACCAACAGCTCATCACAACGAACACCAATCTGGTCTTCTCACCAGCCAGCATTTCTATCGCGCTTGCGATGACCTACGCTGGGGCGGCAACGACGACAGCGACCGAGATGGCCAGCGCTCTTCACTTCACCTTGCCACCGGCACAGTTGCACCCGGCGTTCAATGCCCTGGACCAGACTCTGACCTCACGTGGGCAGGGCTTCCTCGGCGGTGACGGCGGACCCATGCAGGTAAACATCACCAACGCGGTTTGGGCCGAGCAAACCTACGCGTTCAAGACCGACTTCCTGAACACTTTGGCCGAGAACTATGGCGCAGGCGTGAATCTGCTCGATTTCATCAATGCTCCCGATCCATCGCGCCTGACCATCAATGCATGGGTGGCTGGCCAGACAAACGACAAGATCCAAAATCTGTTGCCACCCGGCTCCGTCGATAGCTCGACAGAGCTGGTCCTGACCGACGCGGTCTACTTCAATGCGGCATGGAACACCAAGTTTGATCCGACCGACACCCACGATGGCCCGTTCACCCGGCTGGATGGCAGCAGTGTGACTGTGAGTTTCATGAACGCATACCTCCCCAGCCTTCCGGCCACTAAAGGGACGAACTTCGTAGCCGCGTCCCTGCCCTATGCCGATACTCGGCTCTCGCTGGTGGTGGTGGTCCCCAATGCGGGTCAGTTCAGCCAAGTCGAATCCTCGCTGAACGCGACTGCGCTGGGGACTTTGGTGGCCGGTCTGGTCAGCCAGACGGTTTCGCTCACCCTTCCCCGCTTCAAGGTTGAGACAGGGACGAGCTTGGTGACGCTTCTGCAAGCCCTGGGCATGACATCGGCCTTCATCCCCGGCGTCGCCGACTTCTCGGGCATGGATGGCACGCACAACCTGTTCATCTCGGATGTCATCCACAAGGCATTCATCGACGTCGCGGAAAACGGTACCGAGGCCGCAGCCGCCACGGCAGTGGTCATTAGTATTCTCGCAATTGCCGCCCCGACCGGGCTACTGGTCGACGCAACCCGTCCCTTCATCTATTTCCTGTATGACCAGCCCACCGGTGCCATTCTGTTCATGGGCCGGGTTCAAGATCCTAGCCAGAACTGACCAGCGACGCGCTTCATGTGCTGATGACCTGACCACTTGACCCAGAGGCAGCCATGACTCGTTCGATTCCAGGCACTGCCGCTCGTAGCATCCTCTGCGTTCTTTTCTTCGCCGCACTCGCTGGGTGTGGTGGTTCGAGCAGCGCACGAACGGATGGCGCTGTTCTCGCAGGGGGCAGCACCGTTGGCAGCGGAGGCGTGGTGAGCAGCGGTGGAGTCACTGGGGGTGGTACAGGTGGCACAGGTGGCACGAAGTCGACCGGTGGCACAACGGCAACTGGTGGCATCACTGGCTCTGGCGGCGTAGCCAGCAGCACTGGGATGGATGCTGCCTCAGGCGATACCGGATCGTATGCCTGTGGCCCAACCCTGTACGGGCAACCATGTCCCGAAGAGGGCGAATCGTGCGTGTACCCGAGCCACCAATGCAGGTGCACGTCGGGTGTCTGGGTGTGCTCAATATGTCCGGCGTCGGCCCCGAATACGGGCGGCTCTTGCGCAGATATCACGAGCGTCTGCAGGTACGATGCTGGTGCAACCCAGTGCAGTTGCGGCGGCATTCCTTTGACAACTTGGTCGTGTACATGATCGCTCGGGCAGGCTCGATCTTCGCCCGGTCCAGTTAGCTTTGGGTTGTGGGTCCCCTCTTGCCCGCGCACCCACGGTCGTCCATGCACCAGGGGAGGGGAATGTCGGTGGACAAGAAAAGGGTGTGCCATCCAGATCCATTTGTTCCAGACGGTCCCAAAGGACTGATCGGACAGAGCCTGTGTTTCATAAATCCGCCATCGGGTGGGCTTGCCGACCGAGGCTATGATGCCCAACGGGAGCATTTGGTAGGATGCCCTCCCGGTGACTCTCAAGAACGAATATCAGCGCCACAAGGCTGCTGGGCACTGTGCCCAGTGCGGGCGATGTCGGCCCGCCAAGGGCAAAGCCCGGTGCATGCGATGTCTCAAGATCGCCACAGAAACCCAGGCCGCACGCCGGGAAAGGCTACGCCAATCTGGGCTTTGCCGGCGCTGCTCCAAGCCGTGCCCACCGGGACGAGCGACCTGCGAGAAATGCTTGCGGATTCACAGCGCCCAGCGAGCGACGATGAAGGTCGATCGTCGTGCCGCCGGCTTGTGCGCCTGCGGTAGGCCAGTGGCGCGGGAGAGTGTGTTCTGCTCGCGGTGCCTGCGGGGACGAAAACGGGATGGGCACCGGTGCACCCTCTGCGGTTCAGTCTGGCACATTCGAAGCACTTGCCCGGACCGGGCCGACCGCAAGCGCCTTTCCGGGGCCAAGATCGATGGAACCCAAGTGCGCGGTCGGCAACTTCGCCACGTGCTATCCATGATGCTCATCCTTCGGAGAGGACGCTGGACGGTCGCGGAACTCGCCGCCGAACTTGGCATGAACCAGAGAACCGCCTATCGCCTGATTGATGCTCTCCGCTGCGTCGGCGTCACCGTCGAGGTGTCCCGCGAGCGAGAGACCGAGCGAGGCACCGGAGCGGGGTACTACACGATCCCGAGCGAGCCCTTGCGGAAGTTGCTCAGGCTGTGAGGAAGACGACAGGATGGGCCACGCCGGCCACGAAGCGAACACGCGGGCTCAAGACCACGGCAGGATAGAGCCACGTTTGTCGACGTTGGTGAGCCGGCAGCGAACTCGAGTGGCCAAGACGGCTGTGGCAAGATAGAGATTCACACCAGGGTCTTGCGTCTCAACTTGATGACGTGTGGAACCGGATGTCTTGGCGAATGACAAGTGTCAAATGACTATCCACCTCCCATAGGGCACCTGCCGTAGTAGAAAGGAAGGATGGGAAGAGAGACAGCCGTCGTGCTCTACGTGNNTGAAACGTCCATGAGCGCAGCCGTCGCAATGCGGCTTACCCAGCTCCACGGTATGCGTGGACGCGCTATTTCGGCTACACGCAGAAGGCGGAGGTCTGTATCAGCGCAATCACCGGCTTCATGCCCGCGATCCCCCACTGGGGTTACAACGGCTGCGGGCGCACTTACTGGGATTTCATTTATGGTGGCTCGAACACCATGCGCATCGAGCGTATCATGAGCCTAGTCATTTCAAGCGCCATTTGCCTTCACCGAATCGAATCTGCAAAAACGCCGACAACGGAGATTCCGTAAACCACACCCACCTACACGCCCAAACTATCCCTACACCCAGCCAAGATTGGAGCACGACTGGACCTCGTGGCCACGCCGTTCCGAGGCGCGCGGCACTTGGCGCGGATCGAGATCCGACGGGGCGACTGCCTGGCGCCCCAGCGACACAGTCTTCGCACAGAGTGACGTCTGCCTGACCTCCCCAAAGGAGCGTCGAATAGCGTACTTCAGGTCACTGGGACCTCCGAAGCGATGGCCGGACGCGTTCTCGGCGAGTCGATCTCCCCTGGAATCGCGTGGGCAAAGTAGCCGTCTTCCACTGGCGATTGTCGATGGACCGGTGCACCCCCCAGTGGCGAGCATTGTGGCGCCGCCTGTACCCCCAGCGTCGTGAGCGGTCGAGATCCGCAGTCCGTGGGCTTCGCACGAACCCGCCACCAAAAGGCCGAAGAGCACATTCCGCAATCTGGCAACCATGCGGACCATGGTCTCCCAATTCTGCTTTCGCTGCAAACGGTACGTCCGGTGGGGCATGCAGTAAACGTTTGCAAACGGCCCTACTTGGGCGTCACCTTCATCACCGCGCCGGTTGCGACCTCACCCTGTTGAATGTCACTCGCCCAATAGACACTGGACGCATCGACCGCAATGCCATAAGCTTCTCTTGGTCCCAAAGCGGAGTACGGTGTAGAAGCGAGCATAACAGGCGTCCCTCCGCCCAGTGGAACCTTCATCACGGCGGCGTCCCCATTAGCGGCACCGTCCCCACTATTTATCCAATAGACGCTGGTCGAGTCCACCGCAATGCGGCTGGGGCCATCCTGGCCGGAAGCGAGGGTTACGGCGGTTCCTCCATCAAGCGCAACCTTCATTACGGTGCCGTTGCCCAGAACGGTGCCGTTGCCCAGATTCGTCCAATAGGTGCCCAGATTCGTCCAATAGACGTTGGTAGAATCGACCACAATACCAGAAGGATTGTTCTGGCCAGCCGCCAGGGTCACGGGTGCGCCTCCGTCAAGTGGAAGTTTCATCACCGTGCCGGAGCTATCGGTGTTTCCGCCGTTCGTCCAATAGACGCTGGTCGAGTCAACGGCAATGCCATTTGGGGATTCCAGGTCGGATGCGAGTGTCGTGGGTGCGTTTCCGCCTCCACCAATTGGAACCTTCATCAGCATGTAATCGCCTTGATCAATCCAATAGGCATTGGTCGCATCGACCACGATTTCACCGGCCCCGTTCAGCCCGGACGCAAGCGTCACAGGCGTGCCTCCGTCAAGTGGAAGTTGCATCACGGTGTCCAATGTCGTCCAATAGACGCTGGTCGCATCGACCGCAATACCGAAGCAACTACTATCCGCGGAAGCGAGAGCCACGGTCGGGCCACCGCTCAGTGGAACCTTCATCACCGCATCGATGATGGTCCCAGCCGGGCCGCCGCCCATGTTCGTCCAATAGACGCTGGTCGAATCGACTGCGATGCCGTTGGGGCTACCGGAGGCGAGCTCGATACTTGTGCGGTTGCTTGAGCTCGGCGATAACCCGCCGCAAGCAGCGACCGTGGTAAGAGCGGGAATAAGAAAGCGGTTCATCTTCATTGACATGCGGGAAGTTCCTCTGGTTGACCAGCGTAGCATGGCACGGCAATCGAACGAAGTAGATGTGGAGTCGGGTCGGGGACCGGCGCGGTGGTGTGTAGGAGAAACCGATTTGGTGCAAGAAATTGAGGGCCGCGAACCGAGTTAGCTATCGTCAAACGAAATGGCACCGGCCTCATGATCCTGGGTCGTGAGTACCAGGGGTGGGAATATCGGCGTCTGGGAAATTTTGGGAACAAGAATTGAAGCCGGTTGGTTGGTGACCTTGTGAAGACCGCGGAAAAGTGTAGAAGCCAAGCGTGACAAAGGCCGACCTCATCACCAGCATTGCCGACAAGCTCAAGTTCCCCTGGGCGCGTGCGGAGCTGCTGGTCGATGTGGTCTTCGATTGCATGGAGCAGTCAATGAGTCGCGGCGAAAAGATCAAGATTCGTGCTACACGCCCAAACTATCGCTATACCCAAGCCGTGGCGGCCAACACATTCGAGGCCAACGTCCTGAACACCCTGGCCGCGAACTATGGCGCAGGCGTCAACCTGCTCGACTTCCTGGGAGCACCAGATACATCGGGTCTGACCATCAACACATGGGTGGCCAGCGTGCCATAGCTACTTACATGCACGGCGCGGCTGGCGTGGATCGTGGCCGGTCCTTCGGGTCCCGGCCTGCTTACCGGGGAGGCCGGCGCGCGCCCAACTCGACGACGAGAAGGTCCACCTGGCGCGTGATCTCGGCGAAGGCGTCGCTGGCCGCCATGGCCGGCACATCCGGCACCGACCATTGGCGGACCTTCGTCATGTCCACCTGCGGGAACTGCTTCTTCAACATGGGTGCGTGTTCGCGACCATCGAGCAACACCACCACATCGGCAGCGTCCAAATCCTCGCGCTTGAGCTGGCGCGGGTAGCCTGCGACCAGGTCCGGGGAAACCTTCAGCCGTTTCAGCTCATCTACCACCAGAGGCGAGAGCCCCGTGGCGCGCGGCTTGGACGTGTCGAGGCCACGGGAGCTAGCGCTCAGCGAGCCAGCGGTAGCATGGGCCTTGAAGATCGCCTCGGCGAATCGGCTCCGGTAGAAGTTGCCGGTACACACGAACAGCACGTGGCTGCTCTTGGGTGCGCGCCGTTCCTTGGCCATAGCCGCGCCGGGGACGTTTCCGCCGAGAAACGCTAGGCCCAGGGCCAGAACCAGGAACGGCCGTCGCACTATCAACTTCATTGGTCCTCCGGTACCAGGCGGCGGCCACGCACATGGCGGCCACGCTCATCATCGTGGAGAGTCATTTTAAGCGCCATTTTGCCTTCACCAAATCGCATCCGCAAAATGGCTGATATTAAGAACATTACGTCAACTACAGAGACCTACACGCCACTTCCCCAGCAAACTATCCCTATACCCAGCGACGGCACCAAAGTCGTTGGACGGACTTCAACCAGCACGAGAAGTGTTCACCGGACTTCCGTCTCAGGGCTCGGGAACATGGCCGCTTGGGACAAGCGTTCCACAACTCACTCGGTTCGACGGATGATTGCGAACCACATTATCGGCTCGTCCTTTGGAAATGCGTTGGGAAACTCCGCCGCGAACACGGGGTTCATCTCGCCATCGGACAATTCCACCGACTCAACCTCCCAGCCGTCGGCGAAGGCCTCACGCAATTCCTGATTCGACACACCTCCACCGGGCGCTGAGGGATGGTCGCGGAAACTGAACAAGAACAGACGACCCCCTGGCACAAGGACGTGCTTGAGCCCTTGGACGTACTGCTGCCGTTCTTTACCGGCAGGATAGATATGGAACAGGCCACTGTCGATGACGCTGGCGAATTGCGCGTCCCATTCGGTCAGTGTCATGGCGTCCTTCACGAGAAAGCTCACCGAGAGATTACGCTCCGTGGCCCTGGCGCGGGCCTGCTGAATGGCGAGTTCCACAAAGTCGATGCCGGTAACTTGGTAGCCCTTGGCTGCGAAGAAGAGCGACGTAGTGCCCTTGCCACATCCCGAATCGAGCAGAGGGCTGATCACTTGATCGGCGATTGCGATGAAAGGAGGCTGCGGCTTGTCGATGTCCCAGGGAGGGTTGCCAGCTGCGTAAATGTCGGTGAAGCCCGCAAGCGCTGAAGGTTGATTTTCAATGGGGGTTCCTGATTCAGTTTTCATAGACGATTCTCCTTGTTGATGAGCGTGTTTGGACCGTCGGACGTTGCGCACAACTGCCAACCACGCGGAAGATGGTTAACCGAGTGACGATCCGGTTTGCTAGCTCAGAGCTTCTTCGAGCTACTTCGGTTGCGAGCGGGCGTCATGCGCTTCCGTGATGCGACTGCTTTACCTGCCGGAGCATCCGGTCGCGGCGTCTGCACGATGCCTTTGACGAGAACTTCGAGCGACCAGGTGAAACGATCCACGGGGCTTCCTGAAAGCAGGTGGTGTCGCAACGCGTGGATTCGTGGATATTCCTCTGCCGACACGGCGCCAACCACCTGAGTGATGGTTCCCAAAGGGTCAGGCTGCCGCCGGCGCTGACTTTGCTCAGCGGCAATGGCCGTTACGTAGAGTGTGATCAAATCTACTGCCCAGGCAGCTGTGGCTTGCTCCACGCCTGCCTCCCCGAGCAGGCCAAGTAAGGCCTCAATGATTCGCAGGGCGTTCGGGCCGGCTGCAATGGTGCTCATTGCCAATTGAGCCAACCCCGGGCTCCGAGACAGAGCACGGTAATACGATTCGAGCAAAGTCTCGAGTCGAGCCCTCCAGCCTTGCTGCGGGTTTCTGCTCGTGTCAACGCCTGCCAGAGCGCGATCCAGCAAGAGTGCGTGCAGCTCTTGCAAGTCTTCCACATACGCGTAAAGGGAAGCGGCTCCGGTGTCGAGGGCCGCAGCGACTTTGCGCAGGCTCAATCCATCCAGCCCTTCCTGCGTCAGCAAATCCAGCGCTGCCGCGACGATAATGTCCCGACTGAGTGGTTGCTTCGCTGCACCACCACGACGGCTGACCACTTCAGAAGCTTTGAATGGGTCTCTGGTTCCCATGAACGAACAGTATTCGTCACGAACACTGTTCGTCAAGTCTCCTGCTGCATTTTCCCGAAAATCGCCGGGCCGGGTTCCGGGCCGGGTCCTCCATGCTTCTCGCCTGAAGTCCGTAATCGATTTGAGCCGTAGCGCATGGCGCCAAGGAGGGTCTGGCGGGCGGGTTCGGCGGTCGCGAACTGGCGGTGCATCGGGGGCCAGGGAAAGGCGGCAGGGTGGATTTGGGCGAAATGCGTGTAAGCCATCTTGCCTTTCGCGTCGGCAGGGCAGGCTACGCCCGGTGGCCGGTGGCTGTGGGGCGGCTTCTCGTGCCGGCCGGGCCGAGCGGTCATGAGTCGGGGAAGAGCTCTTGCTGGCGTGTTGGCGACAGGCGGGTCACCGAGCGGTGGTAGGCCACCCACGCACAGGTCAATCTATCGCCCCTGGTGCGAGCTTCTGAAAAGGGCCTTCGCCCAAGACGTCGAGAAATGCGCCAAATGTGGCGGGCGCATGAAACTGAAGGCGCTGGTTCAGAAGCCAGAGAACATCGCTCGCTTCCTCAAGCATCTGGGCGAGCCCACCGAGCCGCCGCCCCTGGCCGCCGCACGTGCTCCCCCGTACTGGCAGGCCCGCGAGCTGCGCCACAGGCCCCAGGCGCAGACCGAACTGTTCGACGCGTAAGCCGCCCCAGCCTCATGCCGCATCAGCCGGCAGGTAGGCACCCGTCTGCCCAGACGTCCCAATTGTGCGGTAGATTACTGCCTTCAAGTGGCCACTTCCCTAACTCCACCGATTCGCCCACCCGACGCCAGGCTTGACACGTTTCGCGCGAGTTGCGCCAAAGGCGCTCCGGTTCCCCAGGCCCGCGCTTGTTTCGCTTACGCGTCGCTTACGCGTCCAGCAGCCGCTGCTTCTCTTCTGTCTGCCGATCTATCAGATCCAGCAGTCGCTGTTGAGGTACACGCACGTCGCCCCGAGTTGGGTGATCCGGCGGTGGCCAGGTTGATCAGCGTCCGGCCCAGCGGCTCCGTCCGGTTGCCGGCTCTGTGGGACCGGCAACCGGCGCAGCCAAGAACTTGGCGCGCCGGTGTCGGCGTCTACTGGCAGATCGACGCTACCATGCGGGTCAGGTGCTCGGCGCTGCTGTAGAGAGACACAGCGAAGGTGCCTCCGAAATTCGTGAGTTTCACTTCGTCTCCAAGACTGGCCAGGTTCGGTTGCTCCATGGCAATTTGCGGGCTCGAATGCGTCGAGCCATCCGGGTTGAAATACAGGAAACTGACGGAGCCGTCAGGGTAGAGCACGGCAAAGCCAGCTCCAGTGCCGTCACTTCTGCCGTCTGCACTCCAGTATCCTGCGTAGCCGGGACCGCCTAGGAAGGAATGCGTCGCGCCGACGGGTACGCCAGCGTCGCCTGAAGCTGAGTTCGACACAAATGTTGCCAGCAGTGAGGCCGCGTTCAAGGACGAAGTCCCATTGTAGACTGTGACAAACCCCTGCGACGTGCCTGCCACGGCAAAAAGCCCCCGGAAACCGGACTTGTCGGCCGACGGGAGGGTCACTGGACTGGCAACCTCCGCACTGAACGGATCAGACGCATCGACGAAGGTCAAGTGGGGGAGCTGCCCTAAAAGGCTAAAATAGGCAATGGCGAACGTGCCCCCCGAGAATGCAACTTGGCCCTCGGCAGGGTCGTAACCCATCACGTAGCCGGATGGATCGTCTGTGGGTATGACGCGGGTGATCTGGGGATTGGATCCGTCAGCTCCGAACTTTCCGAGCTTGATAGTCTGGTTGCCATTTAGAACTATGGAGGATGCAACGAATTGACCGTTGAGCCATTGCACGTACGACTGATTGTGGTTGTAGTCGGAACCCACGGACACGAATAGCGTGGTCAGAGTCAGGCCCAGGTTCTTGTCGAGGAACGCGAGGTACACGCCCCAGCCGCCTCCTGATGTCGCGGCGCTGTAGATAATGGCGATTTCTCCCGTGGGCGCGAGGGCGGCGCCGTTGATGTAGATCCCCGAATCGCCAGCCGCCATCAGCAGGGGTGTGGCATTCCCCTTGTTCGTACGTTTGATCGGGTCGAAGTGTTGCACGTCGATGCGATTGACGTTGGCGCCCGTGCCGCCGTCGGTTGAGGCAGGACCATAATAGGCATTGAACACAAGGAACTCCGTGGCGGTTAGCACACCGACGCCGGATGTGTAGTTGGGGTCGGAGTCGCTGGTGGCAACCAGACCGAAGTTGCTGGGGGTCTGCCCCGTCGCGCAAGTGTTTCCAGTAGCCCCGGCGGTGCCCGCATCGCGTCCGCCCGAGCCAGTCGCGCCACCTGAGCCGGTTGTGCCGCCCAAGCTGGTCGCGCCGCCCGAGCTGGTCGCGCCGCCCGCGCTTCCGCCTGAGCCGCCGCTGCCGGCGGCAGCGTCTCCGGGATTCGTGACGGGAGCGTCAACGCCAGCGTCGCCGCCTCCTGAGCTGCCACCGCCGGCCCCAGAGTCGTCCCCGGGATTCGGCACAGCGGCGTCGACGCCAGCGTCGCTGGCGCCCGAGCCACCGCCGGCGCCTGCGCCTCCGGTGCCCGTGACGGCGCCGCCCACCCCGCCGGTGCCGCCGCCCGCGCCGCCGCTCGCCAGGCCGCCATCATTCGTGGCGACGAACTCGTTGGTCACGGGATTGTAATTCTTGTCGATGGTGGGATCCGCGCACAAATGGGTTATCGACGTGCACATCTGGCCAGTGGGGCAGTCGATGTTTTGCTGACATTGATCGCGACACTTCTGGTCGAAAGCACACACCAAGGGTTTCGTGCACTGGCTGTTGTACTGGCAAGTGGCCGTCTCCAGTGGCTGACAGGTATTTCCCTCAGCGGCGGTGATACACCGCTCACCATTGGGGCAGTCGCGCGATTGTGCGCACGCCTTGACACAGTACCCCTGCACGCATTGAAGCAGATTCTGGCAGTCGCTAGCCAGGAAGCACTTGGGAGTCGCCGGCACCTTGCTGGAACTGCTGCAGCCTTCCAGGATCAACCAAGCCACCAGAATAAATGAACCGCGGACACCTTCAGAAAACCCTCGATGCGCCATTTGTTTGACTCCATGTTTCAAGAGACGATGCGGAGAACGTATCACGTTCTCTCCCGTCCTGTCCCAAAACCTTCTCCAGTTGCGCCGCGAGCCGGTCCAGGCCCAGGGCGGCGTAGTTCACCTCGTCCTCGACGTCGCCTCTACGTCCATCCGCCCGACGGATATGGGCTTTGCTGCCGAAGGCCAGCTCACCCGCGGTTTGGGACGCCTTTGCGGCGCTTCGCTTTCGCTCGGTTCGGTGCTGCACCTTTAGACTTCCATCGGACGCCCCCTCGCGGGCCGCCGCCCTCCCCTTTGTTTCAGCGCCCTTGTCTCGTGAGCATAGTCCGAAGAAGCGCCATTTTGCCTTCACCGAATCGCATCCGCAAAAACGCCGACAACAGAGATTCCGTAAACCACACTAGCCAACGTCGCTCTCCCGACGTCATGCCAGATGACCTACCTGGATGCCTAGCAACTGTCTGCGTCTTGCACCTGGCGTGGCTTCGCCATTCCATTCACGAACGCATGGCCTTGGGTAGAGGGCGGAAGTGGGTCATCAGGCAGACAGGCGTTCACCTGCACGAAGGCTCGACACGCCTCGCGCGAGTTGCGCCAAAGGCGCTCCGGTTCCCCAGGCCCGCGCTTGTTTCGCTTACGCGTCAACCAAAGCTACACCGTGGCGCCGCTCTTCTACCGACGCAGTGGCGCCACCGACTCCAGCACCATCGCGTTTCCGCTGTACTGGCGTTTCTGGAGTCAAGAGCGCAGCACCACGGTGGTCTTTCCGTTCTACTTCGGTGTTCGTCGCCCGACCTGGGAAGGAACCTTCATCTTCCCCAGCATCTGGTGGAGCCGCGGCCTGGGCCCCGAGGCCGGAACCTCCCACTTCTGGTTCGTGCCGTTCTGGGAGTCGCAGATCAAGCGGCCGGGCGACTATATGTGGGAGGCTCTCTTGGGCGTACTGGGGTGGGAACGCATTGGCCGCAACCGGTACCTCAAGGTGTTGTTCATCCCATTCGAGCTGGAGCCAGTGACCGCCGCGCAGACCTCCTGGTACGGCCGCACGCCCAAACGCGCGGGCACTCACACAGCGCGCGGCCTCAGCACGCAAGCCTGGTGATCCGGATAGCTCCTGGTACCGCCACTCGAAAGTTCCTGGCCCCGACGAGCGCCCGGTCGACGCGGGGAGGACGGGGTTCTCCCATAAATACCCCCATCCCGCTTGCGGCTGACGTGCTCGCCCTTGCCGGCCAACTCGGCATCGACACGCGGGCTGCCGTAGGTCTTGCGGCTGATCAAGCCCACCACTGACCCTCGGTGGCCAGATGTGGCCTCGAGTCGTAGATGGGTCTTGACTGTTCCCCGGGATGGGGTACGCTGGGTGAGTGCGTGTCGAATTGTCGGACACAGCCGAGAAACAACTCGCGAAGGTACCGGGGCACATCGTCAAGAAGTTCGCGCTTTGGGTTGACCTTGTAACCGTGGAGGGACTTGCCGCCGCACGGGCCATCCCGGGATACCGAGACCACGGCTTGAAGGGAGAGTGGAAAGGGTATCGGGCAATTCGCTTGAGCGACGCATACAGAGCTATCTACCAAGAGCGTGAGGCAGGCATGCTTCACGCAGTCTACGTTGAGGAGGTCAACAAGCATGACTACTAGAAGAATGAAGGGAATAGGCCGGCGAGAAGCGTCGAAGTATCTCGAATCTCTCATGGGTGGGCCACTGACCCTCGGTGCTGCACTTGCCGGTCTGCGAGAGGCGGAGGCGCGAAGCCTTGCGGAATTTGCCAAGTTGATTGGTGTTTCGAGGTCGCACCTTTGCGACATCGAGCAGGGCCGGCGAGCGGTCAGTCCTGAGAGGGCGGCTCGTTTTGCCCAAGCGCTCGAGCAGAGCGAAGCCCAATTCGTAAGGCTGGCACTGCAGGACCAAATCCGCTCGGCCGGTCTGAGGCTAACCGTCGCGGTGAAGGCGGCGTGAAGCGGGCAATTTCGCCAGCACCATCGCGTTCCCGTTGTACCCGACCAACGATTGGTCAGTACCCTCGCAGTTCGCCCTCGATGAAGCTCGACCACGGCTTGCACGGCTTGGTGTAGTCAACCACCGGAAGGCCGGCGTCAGTCCCGCCCTGGATGACCGTGCCTGTGCAGTCGGGAATGGCCGCAACCGGCACAACGCGACCCTTCACCAAGATGGAAGCTCCACCGCCTGTACCCTTGGCGCCCTGGAGTGAAAAACGCATGCCCGAAGCGTCGAGTGGAGTCACCTTCCAGCGGCCGTTAATCCCAGAGACACCAGATACGGCCGAAACAATCACTTCATCGTTCGCCTGCAGGGCCACGCCGCCTGGACCGACCAGCGCGACGGAAGTGTCGATCTCGACGGGATTCGACAGCACCACCGCGGTCACGGTCTTGAAATCCGAACACGCCGTGCTGGCCAGAGTGGCCATCACACAGATGCGGATGGGGCGCGAAACCTGCTTGTTTCCTAGCGTGTCTCTGGCCACGGCAGCCAGGCACGCCCAGCCGTCCTTGAGATTGTTGGAGGCATCAAACTGGCGACCGGCGCATTGGACACCGTCGGCTACAATCGGCCCAACTGTGTAAATGGATGGCAGATTCGCCGAATAGGAAAGAACCTCTGTCATCGTGTAACAGTGGGGTGTGTGGGTCGGGTCGCCGGCGGCCACTTGGGTTTTGCTGTCGTTCTCCGTCGTTTCACAAAAGGAATATGGGTCCGGCGGCCCGACGGTGGCGTCCGTCGTCGAGCAAGCCACGCCCGGCTCCGGGCTGAAGTCCGCGCCCTGAACCGGCGGAATCGGCACCATGCTGATGAGCTGCGCGTCTACGTCTGTCTGTGGCTTGGTCGTGGGCACCAGGTCGGGATTGATGGCATCGCAAAAACCGTCGGGCGGATTGCTGGTATCCACCACCAGAGGCCGCGCAGTATTGCTCAAAATGAGCAACTGGACTTGGCTTTGATCCACGCCCCCGATGGGAACGAAGTCAGCACTGCCGGTGAGCGGCGTGTTGCCGTTGTCCTCGGCTCGAACGCGCACATCGAAGAGCTGGGTAACCAGATCCCCGTCATCCACAGCGTCAGGGCCCACCGGATCGAAGGCCCAGCTGCAACTCGCCGTCTCCCCGAAGACTTTCACTCGGCGCATGTTCGGGGGATCCAGATCGATGGTGGGCGGCGTGTTGTCGAGGGAAAGCTCATAGCTGATGGTGGACTCGTTTCCCAGGACATCCCGTGCCCGAAAGGAGATGGTGGGGAAAAGGGCGTAGGAGGGAAGTTTGGTTGTGTCAAAGAGGTTCGAGTACACATCGCCACCCCCGGTCGCCGGCGGGGCCAGCGTGATCTGGAAATTCTGGTTGCCGTTGCCCACCACCGCCACCACCGAGGACGGGTCCACGCCAGCCGGATCGTCCACCGTGGCTTTGATGGTGATCACGGACCCGATCATCGCTCCGTTGGCAGGCACCGTCGCGCCAATGGAAGGCCCCGTGCTGTCGCTGACGAAGTGGCGCGCGACCACTGTCTGAGTTCCATTCTCGTCGAAGGCGCGGAAGGTGACCAGCTCATCGCCCACTAGGGGCGGGACAAAGCTGTTGAAATCGATGGTGCCCGCATAGACGCCGCTGGTTGTCTGGGTCAACGGGACTGCACTCCCTTGCCCTACCGTCATGGTGACCGATGTGATGGCGAACCTCGGCTGGGTCACATCGACCTCGACCGGCGCCGACCCCTTGTAGTATCCGCCTTCAACCGGAGAATTCACCACGACCGTGGGCCCGGTATCCACCGACAACGTGACCTTGGCGTCCGCCGAGGTTCCGCCAACCGTCGTGGCCGTGCAGACCAGATCATAAGAGCCAGTGTCGACCTTCGACAGGTCGAGGGGAACACCGGAGAAGATGACGAATATGGTGTTCGACTCGGGAGCCGAATCCGTCTCGGATCGGGCCAGCTTCACAGACGCCACCACCGCGCCCGTGACCGGATCCTTCAGCTCGACCGTGAGCGACGACACGTCGTCGGCCCGCATGTCACCCGAATTCGAGACGACCGTCACGGTGACCACGGGCTTGGGCCCGTAGCTGGCGGGAACGATCAACATGTCGGGGACGCCGCCGTCCGCGGGCGGGACCAACGACGTCGGATCGATGGTCACGGTGATCGACGGTGGTACGGTCAGCGAGTCGCTACCGTTCACCACCCCGTCTCCCCTTTTGATATTGCCATCACCTGCGCCCCTATCGGCAAGGGCGTCCAGTACCGTCCGAATGACACCGCCGTCGTCCTGCACAGGTGGGGGTGGCTCTGTGCCAGTGCTCTTTCCGCAGCCGACAAGAACCAGTGCGCCCAATACTATCGATCGCGAAACCAGTGATGCTCTCATGGACCGCCCTCTTCCTTCCTAGGTTCGGACGAGGCAAGACAACTATTTAGCCCCGGCTGGGGGTGTCGCTGTGGGAGTGGGTTCGAGCGGCGGGCTGTCCCCGGGCGCCGCCTGATCAGACGCAGCAGCCGCCCGGCCCTTCGACTTCGCCCTGCCCCTCGGTTCGGCCTTTACTGAGTCACCGTCGCCGGAAAGCGACCAGCCGTCACCCGATGTGGCCCCGCGTGGGGGCGCCTCCACTCCGGCTGGCGCCTTCTCCTCGATGGGAGCCGGCTTGCCCGGCGGAAAGTCGAAAACGAGGAATCGTGTGCCGTTGGGCCCCGACTCGGTCCCCGGCGTGGAACTCGCGGGTTCGCGAAGGGTGATGAGAAGCTCGACGTCCTTGCCGCGCTGCTTGGCCGAAATGCTTTGCACGGGCGTGGGAAAGGCACGCGTGTCGAGCTTGCGCCGGTTGTTCGCCAAATTGATGCGGCAGCCGCGCAGCAGAACCGTCAGCGTGGAATGGCCTCCCTTGGACAGATGGCCTTCTTTCACCTCGAACTCCACTGGCCCCGTAGTCTGGAAAAAAACACGCGACCCCGTGGCCGTGGGCTGGAAACCTGTCCAGATCAGATGGGGCGGGCTCTGCGGGGACTGGGGCAATGGATTGCTGACGTTGCTCCCCGGGGTGACGCCCCCATACTTCGCGCCCGCCTGACCCGACGGAGCGCTGGTGCCATGGTCCGGAGGCGCGATCTGGTCCAGGGGCACGTTCATGTCCTTGGGTACGAGGAGCTGGTCGGCCCAGGCAGGCCCAGCCGCCACCACACCTGCGCAGGCAAGCAGCACCGGACACAGAACACTCAATTTCACGCGCAGATTCAAAGTCATCCCTTGTCATCATAAGCGTGGGTCCGACGATCTGGCAAATACGGAGCGCGTCAAAATGGCCAACAATGCTGGGCTGCGGTGGGGAGAGAGCCCTCACTATCTCGTGCAAGCCGACGGAATCGCACTCATGGCATCGGGTCGGACCCTGCCATTGGATCCACCGGCTCGTTGAGCAGCCGGGCTCGCACGGCGCCGACCAGGAAAATCGAGCCTGCGACCACAGCAAGGCCATCGGGCGCTCCCGCCACAAACTGGCGCGCACGCGCAAGCGCAAGGCCCGGGTCAGCCATCACTTCGACCAGTCGTTTTCCGTCGCGCGGGACCAGCGCGGCCAGCGTCTCGGGCGCCAGTGAACGTTCGCTGGGCGAACGCGTCGCCACCACGAGATCGAAGTGTGGACCAAGCGCCGCCAGCATGGTCGCCGCATCTTTGCCCTGCACGATCGAAACCACCAGGGCGCGGCGGGATGCGGCTGGCAGCGCAGCGGCCAGCGCCGTCGCACCCTCAGCATTGTGGGCGCAGTCGAGCAGCACATCAGCCGCCACACGCTCAAGTCGCCCCGGCCAGCGGGTTTCGCCAAGGCCACGCTTGACCACCTCGGGTGGCAACGCGCGGCCCATGCTGGCCGCCACCTCGTCGGCCAGTGCCACGGCCAGGGCTGCGTTCGAGGCTTGATGAGCCCCGAGCAACGCCAACGGGAAGTCCGGCCCAGCAAAATCCACGCCCAACCGCCGCAACGGCGACCCGGTCTCACCCGCGACCCGCTCCACCTCGGCCAGGGCCTCTGGTGCAAGCGGCCCCAACAACAGTGGCACCCCGGGCCGCGCGATGCGCGCCTTTTCATGGGCGATCTCGCGGATGGTGTGGCCCAGCAAGTCCTGGTGGTCAATCGCGATGCTGGTGATCGCGCAAGCCAGAGGGTGCGATGCCGTGGTGGCGTCCAGCCGACCGCCCAGGCCCGTCTCCAGCACCGCCACATCGACGCCAGCCTCGGCAAAGGCCAGGAAAGCCAGCACCGCCGAAATCTCGAAGTAGGTCAGAGGCACGCCGGTTGCCGCCACAACCTCATCAAGCTGGCCCAGGCGTTCGCCCTCGACCTCGCGACCGTCGATGCGAATGCGCTCAGAAAACCGGCACAGATGCGGCGATGTGAAGAGCCCGGTGTGCAGGCCCGCGGCGCGCAGAATCGATTCAAGAAAGGCCGCGGTGGAACCCTTGCCGTTGGTGCCTGCGATCTGCACCGCTCGAAAACGACGTTCCGGCCAACCCAAGCGCTCCAGCGCCAATTGCACGCGGTCCAGGCCAAAAGACACGCCCAGCGTGCGCACCGACTGCAAGCGCGCCAGCAACTTCCCGTACGCCGTGTTCACGTTTCCACCCGAAAACTGGCGGGGAGTGCGTTTCTCTAGTTGCGGGTCGTCACGGCCGGCGTTCCCAACCAACGCAAGGCCAAGGCGATGGTCGCTTTCAGCTCCTTGCGGGGCACGATGACGTCGACGAAGCCGTGACTCATCAGGAACTCCGAGCGCTGGAAACCCGGCGGCAGGCTCTGTCGCATGGTGTTCTGGATCACGCGCGGGCCGGCGAAGCCAATGAGCGCTTTGGGCTCGGCAATGTGCAGATCGCCCAGCATGGAGAAGCTGGCCGCCACACCTCCGGTGGTGGGGTGCAACAGGATGGACAGCATCGGCACATGCGCCTCGCGCAAACGCGCGATGGCGGCGCTGGTCTTGGCCATCTGCATGAGCGAAAGAATTCCTTCCTGCATGCGCGCCCCGCCCGAGGCGGAAAAGATGAGAGCCGGCACGCGGCGTTCCAAGGCACGCTCGAAAACCCGCGCGATCTTCTCGCCCACCACCGACCCCATGGAACCGCCCATAAACTCGAAGACGAAGAAGCCTGTCTCGACCGCGATGTTCTCGATGCGTCCGGCGACCGAAATCAGGGCCTCGACCTCGCCGGATGCCTTGCGCGTGGATTTCAAGCGATCGCTGTACTTCTTGGAATCGCGAAAGCCCAGGGGGTCGATGCTCTCGACGTGCGCGTCGTGCTCGATAAGGCTGCCGTTGTCCATGATGGAGGCGATGCGATCGCGCGTGGCCATGGCGAAGTGGTGGCCGCAGTTCGTGCACACATCCAGGTTCTTGTGCACGTCGCTGGTGAGCAGCGCCGCCCGGCACGCGGGACACTTGGTGAAAACGCCCGCGGGAATGCTGCGCTTCTCGAACGCGGGCTCGTCCTGTTTCTTGCTGCGCCTATACCAAACGATGGGTTGTTTTTCGGACACGACCCACAATTTCGACTGCGGGCAGGGATCTGTCAACCACGAGCGACTTCTGTTAGTAGACTGTTTCCCGCCTTGGACACCAACTACTTCGAAGTCGTGGTGTGCGGCCCGGACCTGGCCGGGCTGATCGCGGCGGCCTTGCTCAGCCGCCGCGGGCAGCGCGTGCTCTTGTGCGGGCACGACCGCCAGCCCGCCACCTTCCAGGCTGGCCCCTACACGCTGGTGCGCGAGCCCGGCCTTCTGCCGCCGCCCGACGGAGAACCGGTGGCGCGCGTGATGCGCGAGCTTGGCCACGCGCAGGTGATTCGTCGGCGTGCACCCGCCTTGCAGCCCGGGCTGCAGATCATCTTCCCTCAGCACCGCATCGCCTTTGGCAGCGATCCCGAGGCCAATTCCGCCGAGCTGCGCCGCGAATTCCCCTCCGAGTGCGCCGTGCTGGAAGAGACCCTGGCGCGCCTACGCAACAGCAGCGCGGCGCTGGATCCTCTGCTGGGTTCCGACATCACGCTGCCTCCCGAGGGTTTCTGGGAAAGACGTGACGTGGGCCGCATCCAGGGCCAGCTTCCACCTCTTGATGCCGACTGGCTGGCCGCGCTGCCGCCCTATCATCCCATGCGCGCCGGACTGGCCGCGCTGGCCGCCTTGACCAGCGGGTTCTCGCCGGGAGACATCACCGCCATGACTCAAGCACGCGCCTTTGATGGAGCTCGGCGCGGGGTCTTTCGGCTGGGCGGCGGAGGCGGAGATCTGCGCGCTCTCTTCACTGACAAGCTGGAAAGCTTCTCGGGCGAAGTGCGCGAGCGACTGGTGCCCCATGAGCTGGTGTGGAAACGCGGCAATGTCGCGGGCCTGCGCGCGCGGCCGCGCGGCGAGACCATCGGGCTGGGCCGGCTGGTGTGGGCCGACTCAGCCGCCTCGCTGCTGGCCCTGTGCGGAGACGCGGCTCCGCGACGCCTGCGCGAGACCGCGGCGGCCATCCGCCCGGCCTGTTATCGATACACTCTGTGCCTGCTGCTTCGTCCCGAGGGCTTGCCCGAAGGCATGGGCCCGCGGGTCTTGTCGGTGCGCGATCCGGAAAAACCCATCCTGGAAGACAACGCCCTTCACATCACCGTGGGAGCCCCCCTGCCCCGCCAGCCCAACCGCGTCCCGGTCTGGGTCGAATGCCTGGTTCCAGCCAGCGCCGCCGAAAGCCTGGGCTACCTGGCCGTGATCCGCGCCCGCGTGCGCGAGGAGCTGGCGCGCCTGCTGCCCTTCTATGACCGCCACCTGTGGGTGCTGGCTTCGCCCCACGATGGGCTGCCGCCCGAGCTGGGCGCCGAGGCGACGGGAGAGAAGCCGGCGGCGCTCGACCCGGTGCCACCCACGCCCATGGCGCCGGCGCTGAGTTGTGATCTGCCTCGCATGCTGGGCGTCGGAGGCGCACCGCTGGCCACGGGGATCAGCAACATCCACCTGGCGAGCGCCGAGAATCTTCCCGGGCTCGGCCGCGAAGGCGACTTCGTTTCAGCCTGGGGTGCGGCCCGGCTGATCGCGCAGCCTGGTCACCGGCCAGGGGCGCAGCGACGTGAGATTCTCATCGAGGATTCATAGGCGTCTCCCTCGGGCTCAACCCCCGGTGGATACAGAAATCGGCTAGCAGCGCGGCGTTCTCCGATGACATTTCGGTGAAGCGCACGCCGGTGCGACGGAAAGGCCCGGAGGGCCGATCCGTGATCACCAGGCCGCCGACGCTGATGCGTGCGCCGGCGCCTGGCAAGTCGAAGATGAGAGTCAGCGGCGTGTGCGGCAACACCGGCACGTCGCGCGGACGTCGCAACGTGATCCCAGAGGGCGCGATGTCCTCGGCTTGGCCAAGCTGAAGGCAAGAGCCGATCAGGTTGCGAACTGCGAACACGGCCCGGACGCGGCCGTCATGGCGGCGATCCCGTTCGACATGTCGACGCTCAAGCAGCATGCTCGGATGCTAGAGGCGCTATTCGCAACCGCCAAATAATCCTTCTCGCACTGCGGCGTCGAGACGTCCATGGCTCTTCCCTCGAATCCTTCCGCTTTTTTGGGACTCGTGTTAACAACAAATGTCCAATTTCGCGGCCTTAAACAAGGGAGAGCACATGAAACGGTTGTCAGTTGTTGCCATCAGTCTGTTTTCCTTGATTGCACTGAGCGGAGTCGCGCGGGCCGATGTTCCAGCCAAGCAGGAGGGCCGAGTCTGGTACGACCAAAATCTCACATTGGCGTTTACGCCCGAGTGGAGCTTCACCGTCATGCCCGGTTTCCGCACCGAGTTCGCGCGTTCGCGTGAAGACGTGGCGGGTGTCCAGTTCCTCGAGCTCTTCATCGGCCCGAACTTCACCTACAAGCTGGGCAACCTGACCCTCAAGGGATCGCTCTGGTACTACTACATGGGCTACCCGACGCGCGGCCGCCAAGCATTGCAGGCGTCAACAAACTACACGACCCTAGGCTGCACCGCCAGCCCGTCTGTTGCGCCGAATGGGCCCGCGCCCACGAACTGCCTGTCGACCTACAGCTTCTCGCACAATCTCGAGATCATTCCCGCGGTTGAGTACCGGTTGGGCCGCTGGTCATTCTATGACCGCATCATTTTCCACAACACCTTCTACGCCGACACCTACAACGCCGATATCGCGACCTCGACTCTCAACCTGGACGTCGGCTCGCAGCGTTGGGGCTGGGGCACAGTGCTGCGCGAAATGCTCCAGGCCCGCTACGCGCTCACCGACAGACTCGGCATCCTGCTGGCCGACGAAGTGTTCTTCGGCATCGCCGAGGACAGCGACACCAGCAAGATCCCCGGCGGAGCTGGCTACAAGGCCCCCGGCTACTGGAAGGACGGGTTCCGCCAGAATCGCGTCTACGCGGGCATTGACTTCAAGGTCACGCCTGCCCTGACTGTCACGCCCATGTACATGCTCGAGGTCGACGCTAGCGCTACGAGTTCAAGCGACGTCTCGGACGTGTCCCACAACCTCTTCATTATCGCCACCTACGTCGCCAAGATGTACGAGGACAAGAAGTAGCACCAACTTTCGCAAGCAAGGCCTGAATCTGCCGCGCGCGGGTTCAGGCCTTTCGTTTGTCCAGAACGCGTGGGCCGGATTCGACCGACTTGCGTTCCACCAGCTTTACATTGATCGACAAGCCCAGCTCGGAGGAAAGCCGGTGCGCGATGGCAGCCAGCCGCTCGTGCTGTTTGCGAAGCTCGTCAAAGGCGCCTGATTCGCTGGGCGCGATGAGCACACTCACTTCATCCAGGGCGCCCGGTCGTTCCACCACCACCTGGTGCGGCGGCACCTGACCCTCGATCTCGCCCAACAGGGTCGCGATCTGCGAAGGCGACACCTTGGTCCCGCGAATGATCAACACGTCGTCGCTGCGACCCGCGACGCGCGCCATGCGCATGGTCTTGCGGCCGCAGGGGCACGGCTCGGCCAGCAGGCTGGTCAAGTCGCGGGTGCGGAAACGAATGACTGGGAAGGCTTCTTTGGTCAAAGTCGTAATGACCAACTCTCCGGTTTCACCGATGGGCAAGGGTTTCAGCGTCTGCGGGTCGACCACCTCGACCAGGAAATGGTCCTCATTGATGTGCAGCCCCTTGCGCTCCATGCACTCACTGGCCACGCCCGGCCCAATCACCTCGGACACACCGTAATTGTCCGTGGCCACAATGTGCAGCTTGTCTTGAATTTCCTGTCGCATGGCTTCGGACCAGGGCTCGCCACCAAACAAGCCGTACTTCAGTGACAGGACGCCCGGATTGATACCTTGCTTGTGGATGGTGTCGCCAATCAGCAAGGCATAGCTGGGCGTGCACACCAGTGCGGTGGTCTTGAAATCGCGCATGATCTTGATTTGGCGGGCGGTGTTGCCCGTGGATGTGGGAATGACTGAAGCCCCGATGCGCTCGGCGCCATAGTGGATACCGAAGCCGCCGGTCGACAGGTCGTAGCCGTAGGCGATCTGCACCACGTCGTCCTTGCTCACGCCCCCGGCGCACAACACACGCGCCACCAGATTCGACCAGGTCTTGATGTCGTTGCGCGTGTACCCCACCACTGTGGACATGCAGGCCGAGGCGTGGATGCGCACCACATCGCGCAGGGGAACGGCGAACAGGCCATAGGGATAGTTTTCCTGCAAATCGGCCTTGCTGGTGAAGGGCAAGCGGGGCACATCGTCGAGGCTGCGAAACTCGTCCGGGTCGACTTGGCACGCGTCGAACTGCTTTCGGTAGAAGGGCACGTGCATGTAGACGCGCGCCAGCACCGCCTGGAGCTGTTCGAGCTGCAACTGGCGCAGCTCGTCCCTTTGCATGCATTCCTTTTCAGGCTCCCAGACCATGATTATCTCCTCATGCCATCGAGTTCGGTTTCCGAGTCCAAATCGCGCCCCAGATAGGCGCGTTGCACGTCTCGGTTGGCCAGCAAGTCTTCTGCGTTCTCTTCCAGTAGGATGCGTCCGTTCTCCAGCACGTAACCGCGGCTGGCGATGCGCAGAGCGGCCTTGGCGTTCTGCTCGACCAGGAGCACGGTGTGGCCCTCGCTGCCCAGGCGCCGAATGATGCCGAAGATGTCCTTCACCACCAGCGGCGCCAGCCCCATGGACGGTTCGTCCATCATGATCAACTGGGGCCGCGCCATCAGGGCACGGCCGATGGCCAACATCTGCTGCTCGCCGCCCGAAAGCGTGCCGGCCAATTGCGAGGCGCGCTCTTTCAGGCGGGGGAACAGCTGGAAAACCCGGCCCAGATCATGTTGTACCTCATGGGCACGACCGCGGCGGATCTGCACGTAGGCGCCGATCTGCAGGTTCTCGCTCACGGTCATGGGTGCAAACACCTGGCGGCCCTCGGGCACGAGAGCGCAGCCCAAGGCCGCGATGGCCTCGGGGGCGTGCCGGCCGATATCCTGCCTGTCGAACAGGATCTCGCCGGCCTGCGCGCGCAGCAGGCCGGCAATGGTCTGCAGCAGGGTGGTCTTGCCGGCGCCGTTGGCCCCGATGATGGTCACGATCTCCCCGGGCGACACGTGGATCGACACCCGGTGCAAGACCCTGAGGTTGCCGTAGCCGGCTTCCAGGCTGCGGATCCTAAGCATCGTCAGCTCCCAGATAGACCTTGATCACCTCGGGGTGCTTCTGAATGGCGAGAGGCTTGTCGTCGGCGATCTTCTCGCCGTAGCTCAGCACCAAGATTTCGTCCGAAATGTTCATCACCAGGGTCATGTCATGCTCGACCAGCAGCACGGTGACCCCGCTGTCGCGGATGCGCGCAATCAGCTTGGCCATCTCGCTGGTCTCGCGCATGTTGAGCCCGGCGGCCGGTTCGTCGAGCAAGAGCAGCTTGGGTTCGCAGGCCAGCGCGCGGCCCAGCTCGATGATGCGCTGTTGGCCGTAGGCCAAGCTGGTCGCCTCGGCATCAGCCAGCTCTTCCACTCCGAGAAAGCGCATAGTCGCCAGCGCCTTTTCGCGCACCCCCCGCTGTTCACGCCGCGTCCAGGGCAGACCGAGCATGCTGCTGAGAAACCCGGCCCGGCTGTGCACGTGGCGCCCGACTGCGATGTTCTCCAGGGCGCTCATCTTGGGAAACAAGCGAATGTGCTGAAACGTCCGCGCCATGCCCGCGGCCGCCAGCTCATGCGGTTTGCACCCGTCCGTCTTCTTGCCGTCGAACCACACCTGCCCTGAGTCGGGCGACAGTTCGCCGAAGATCAGGTTGAACAGGGTCGTCTTACCTGCGCCGTTGGGACCGATGAGCGCCTTGATGCTGCCGGCAGCGACCGTGAAACTGACGTTGCCCACGGCCTGCAAGCCGCCGAAGCGCTTGCACAGATCCTTAACCACGAGCAGGCTCATGGCGCCCGCCCCCACAGACGGCGCAGCCCCGGCAAACGCCGCACCAGTTCCACGCGTAGCAATCCGTCGGGCGCGAACAGCATGATGGCCAGGAGAATCAGGCCAAAAACCGCATCGTCGTAGGATCCGAAGGAACCGCGCAGGGAAAGAAAATTGAGCAGCACACCCATGATCAGGGCACCCCACAAATTGGCCATGCCGCCGACGGCCACGATGGCCACATAGCGCACGGACTTCATGATGGAGGCCTCGGAAGGGCCAATGCCGCCGTTGTAGTGGGTGAGGAACACGCCGCCCAGGGCCGCCAGCGCAGCGCTCAGCACGAACATCTGCAGCTTGTAGCGGGCGGTGTCCACGCCCATGGCATTGGCCGCATCCTCGGCGCCGTGAATCGCGCGCAGGGCGCGGCCCACGCGCGAATGGATGAGATTGGTGAGCAACGCCATTGCGCCCAGCACCAGGCCCCAGGCTAGATAGTAGTTCTGCGTGCGTAGGGCGGACTTTCCCGTCACGGCCAGGCCCGCGAAGAGCGGAAATGCGGGAATGTCCGAGATGCCGTCGGCCGCGCCCACCAAGCTGCTGCCCAGCACCACCTTGTATACGATGGTGCCAAAACCCAGCGTCGCCATGGCCAGATAGTGGCCTCTCAGTTTCAAGACCGGTTTGCCCACAAGATAGGCGATGGCCACGGTCACCAGCAGCGCGATCAGGCAGGCCGCCCCCGGGCGCACCACCAGAAGATCGCCACCGTACAGATCCTGGCCCGCGACGAGAAGACCGGTCGCCCGCAACAGTGAAACGAAAGTTTCGCTGCTTCGCGAGTGCAAGTTGTACGTGGTGAGCAGCCCCGAGGTGTAGCCGCCGATGGCAAAGAATCCGGCGTGGCCCAGCGAGATCTGGCCGGTGTAGCCCATCAACAAGGTGAGGCCCACGATGACCAGCGAGTAGTACCCTGCCATGGTGAGCTGGGTGAGGTACTGCGGCTTGCCCGCAGCCGCGGCCAGCACGTGCACCGCGATCACCGCCAAGGCCATGACCAACAGAGGCAGGTTGCGCCGACGTGCCATCAGTATTCCTTGAGGCGTGCGGCCTCGGCATTGCCGAACAACCCGGACGGCCGCACGAATAGAATGAGCAAGAGGATGGTGATGGCGATGACGTCCTTGTAGGCAGCGGGCATGACCCAGATAGAGAACGATTCCAGGGTACCGAGCAGAAGTCCGGCAGCGATGGCGGCCATGCTGTTGCCCAGGCCGCCCAGGATGGCCACGGTGAATCCTTTGATAGCCAGGCTGGTGCCGCTGTCGTACTGCACGTAGGTGATGGGCGAGATCACACAGCCGGCCAGGGCGCCGATCCCCGCGCTCAGCACGAAGGACAGGGTCACCATGTTCTTGGCGCTGATCCCGCACAGCTGCGCGGCTTCGCGGTTGCAGGCACAGGCGCGCATCTGCCGGCCCAGCAGCGTGCGTGAGAAGAAGAAGTTGAGCGCCGCCACCATCACGGCCGAGATGCCGAGCACCCACAGGACCTGGGGCGAGATGTGGACATCGCCCACGGAAAACGAGGTCACGGCCGTGCCGGTGAAATAGGGCAAGGCGCGCACGCCTTCGCCCCACAGCAAGAGCGCCAGCTCGCGAATCGCGATGGACAGGCCAATGGTGATGATGATGAGGCGTAACACCGACGGCCGGCGCAGCCAGCGAATGAACACCATCTCGATCAGCGCCCCGGCCAGCATGGTGGCCAGCACGGCGCCCGCGATGGCCAGCGGGACCGGCACGAAGGCGTGCAAGGTCACCCCGATCATTCCGCCCAGCATGACGAATTCGCCTTGGGCGAAGTTGATGATGCCGGTGGTGTTGTAGATGATGTTGAAACCGATGGCGACGATCGCGTAGATCGTGCCGTAGGTGATGCCGGCCACCAGGTACTGAAAGAGAAGAGCGAGACTCATGCGCCTGTGCCGGCCGGCCTGGCCGTCGCTACTTCTTGGCGGCCGTGTCGCTGTACACGACGAACTTGCCGTTCTTCACCGTCTGCATCTCGAAGGCGTCCATGCCCAGGCCGCCGTGATCGCGGGCAGAGAAATTGAAGACTCCGGCCGTGCCCACCACGCCCTGCAGACTTTCCAGCGCGGCACGCACTTTCTCCTTGTCGAGAGCGCCGGCCTTTTCCAGCGCCTTGCCCAGGAGCAACAGGGCATCGTGGGCGTGGCCACCAAAGGTGCTGGCATCCTCCTTGTAGAGGGCCTCGTAGCTCTGCTTGTACTTGAGCAGCACGGGCTTCTGCTTGTCGCTGGCCGGCAGACTGTCGGCCACCAACAGACGGCTGGCAGGAAAAATCACACCCTCGGCGGCCGGCCCGGCAGCCTTGGCGTACTGGATGTTGCCAAAGCCGTGGCTCTGGAAGATGGGCACGGAAAGGCCGACCTGGCGCGCGTTCTTGATCACGATGGCTTGCGCCGGCTCGATGGACCAGTTGATGAACGCCTGCACGTTGGCCGCCTTCAGCTTGGTCACCACAGCGGTCAAGTCAGTGGCTTCCTTCTCGTACACTTCGTTGGCCACGATCTGGATGCCGAAGCCAGGGGCCAGCTTCTCCACCTGTTCCTTGCCCGCCTTGCCAAAACCGGTGTTGCTGGAAAGCAAACCAATCTTGGAAATGCCCATCTTTTTCATCTGCTCGAAGATGCGGCGGGCAGCGTGGCTGTCGTTGGGCGCCACCTTGAACACGTAGCTGGCCACCGGATTCACGATGGCCTCAGCCGCGGCACAGGACAAGAGGATGGTCTTGCCCTCCTCGGCGATGGCCTTGATTTTCAGGGTTTCGCCGCTGGTGGAAGGACCGATGATGGCGAAAACCTTGTCTTCCTCGATGAGCTGCTTGGCAAACGAGATCGCTTTTTCGGGGCTGCTGCCCGAGTCTTTGACAATCAGCTCGATCTGATAGCCGGCCAGCCCGCCCTTCTTGTTGGTCTCCTGAACCAGCATCTCCAGGGTCCGGGCTTCCGGGCCGCCCAGATTGGCCGCCGGGCCGGTCTTGCTGAAGATGGCGCCGATCTTGATGGTGGATCCCTTGGCCTGCGACGCGCCTGCGCCTAGGAGTGTCGTCAAGACAAAGGCTGCAACGATTCCTGATGTCTTCATGCGCTTGGCTCCCTGCTAGTCAGTTGCTGCTCAGATCGAATAGACGTCCTCGCCCTGCAGAATCTTGATTCCGGCCTGCTGCAGGCAAGCGATGCCCTTCTCCAGATCGTTGAAGCGGAAGATGATGGTGGCGTTGACGGCTGACTTGTACACGAAGGCGTACATGTACTCGACGTTGACCTGGTTCGCCTTCATGGCGTTGAGAATCTCGGCCAGCCCACCCGGCCGGTCAGGAACCTGAACGCCCACGACTTCGGTCTTGGCCACGGTGAAGCCTTCGGCCTTGAGCACCTGGCTGGCCTTCTCAGTGTCATGGACGATGAGACGAAGGATGCCGAAATCGGCGGAGTCGGCCAGCGACAGCGCGCGGATGTTCACGCCCGCGCTGGCCAGGATGCTGGCCACGTCGGCCAATCGGCCCGACTGGTTTTCCAGGAAGATGGTGATTTGCTCGACTTTCATGGCAGACGAGCCCCATCATGGAGGAAGATGGGCGCGAACGGAAGCCCAACCCTGGCCGACCCTGGGCGACCTGCGGTCGCCCCCAGAGCACGCGAACTGCAGGGCGCCACCGGCGACGCCGACCAGCATACCGTCGATCAGGTATTCGAGATGTACTCAGCCGCCTTCATGACGCCGGAGAGACTCGATGTCCTGGTCCAATTCCTCTGGCTTCATGCGAAACGCGTCGATGCCGAAGTCGGCCAGCCTGGTCAAGAATACTGGCTTCGGGATCCCGGCCAACTCGGCAGCGGCGCCGGATGACAGTTCACCCAATTCGTAGAACTTCATGGCCGCAGCCAGGCGCAGTTTGGCGGAGGCCTGGGCAGGCGAAACGTCGAGAGCCCTCAGCATCGTATCCGGCACGTCGACCGTGAAGGTCATGATTCTCAAGATACCACTTCGCCGGAAGGCCCACCAGATGGCTTGCATCTCCAACGCTGCCGCGACGACGGGGTTGTGCTTGGGATCGCTGGGGAGTGCCGCCAGAATCTCGTCAGGGATGGCGACTACTTCGCCCTGGACTGCCAATAGAACGGTGCTCGGCTCTGATGAGCAACGGCGATCATAGCGATGTCATCGCCGGTCACTTGAAACGCCAGGCAGTACGGGAAACGGGCCAGCTTGAACCGGCGCACATCGACGCCCACCCTGGGCCAGCGCGGCCACGTGGCTGGCCGATCCGCGATCAACGCCTCGGCCCGACGGACTTCGGTATGGAAATCCTGGCCAAGCATCGGACGGCGCTCCTCGTACCAAGCTACCGCGGCCGACAGTTCGGCGCGCGCGTCGGGGTGGTAGCGTACCTTCACCGGCCCGTCCGCGCGCGAAGACTCCGGGCGATCTCGGCGTGGACTTCGTCAGCATCGACCAAGTCGACCTTGCCGTCGACCACCTCGCGCGCCCTGCGTTCAATCTCGGTGGCCCAGAGGGCATCGGCACGCGGGTCCGTGTTCTCGGCGTCCAGGCTGGCAATGAGGTCGTGCGCCAGAGACGCACGCTCCGGGGCGGGCAAGTTCAATGCACCGGCACGAATCTCAATCGTTGTCATGGCACCCATTTTGCCACGTTCGGGGGTACGTTGACACGGGCACGAGCGCGATTGGAGTGCCAGCGTTGCGCAAAACTGCCCAGGCATGCCCGCCTATTCGGCCGACGAAGCAATCAGTGCCCCCAGTTTCACCCGCAGTTCCTCCAGCTCGGCCTGGGGATCCGAGTCGTAGACAATGCCGCTGCCCACGCCGTAGACCCAACCCTGGGCTGATCGGGACGCCGTGCGAATCAGCAGGCTGAAAACCGCACGCTCCCCGGTCAGCAGCCCAAGCGCACCACAGTAGGCGCCGCGGAGGTCTGGCTCCAGCTGGCCAATCATGGCCAGCGCGGCCTGCTTGGGTGCGCCGGTCACCGAGCCGCCGGGGTGTAGCGCGGCCAATACGTCGAGGGCTGTCTTCCCATCGTCGAGAACTCCGACGATGTCGCTGACCGTCTGGAGCGCGTAGGGAAGCTTCAACACGCGACGCTGGTTTGCAACCCGGATGGTTTTCTGGCGACAGACCTGTGCCAGGTCGTTGCGTACCAGGTCGGTGATCATGGCAAGTTCGGCCCGATCTTTCTCGCTGGCCTCGAGCACGCCGCTGGAACTGGGGGAAGCCGTGCCCTTCATGGGCTCGGCGTGCACCTGCCTGCCGTCGGTTTCGAAGAGCAGCTCAGGCGAGGCAGACACAAATTCGCTGCCATCGGGCAGGCGCACCCATGCGGCGAAGCGAGGCACTCCGCGCCGGCACATCAACGACAGGAGCTCCGCACCGCGGGCCTGCTCAACCAGCGCGCGCACGGTGAGACACACCTGATAGACGTCGCCGCAGGCTATGGCTTCGCGGATCTGCCCCACCTGGCTGGCGTAGTCAGGAGCCGCCAGCACCAAGTCGAGCGGCTGGGGATTGTCGTCGAGATCGATGGCGCAGGGCCTGACCGTTGCTGCCGCCAGCTTGAGCGCGCCGGCGCCAGCATCTTCGAAGCGTGCGAACACCAGCAACGGGTCGGCGCCGGAGGCGGGACGAAGATCGCGAAGCAACAGGAATGGCGAGCCCCCGAAACCGGGTCCCAGCAGGGCAAATGACGGCTGGTCTTCGAGCTCGGCCAGCTTCATTTCAGACACTCGAAGAAATTGGCGATTAATTCTTTGCCTCGCGGGCTGGCGAAGGAATCGGGATGAAACTGCAGCCCGGCCATAGGCAGGCTTTCGTGCTCGACGGCCATGGCAATCCCGTCGTCGGTCTGGGCGATGATGTGGAGGGGAGCGGCAATCCCGGTCAGGGCGAGCGAATGGTAGCGCATCATGGTCTGGCGACCGACGAAGCTGGGAAACAAGCGCGAACGGGAGAAAGTGATCGCCGACTGCTTGCCGTGGACCGGCGCCACCCGAATGAGTTTCGCACCGAAAGCCAGCCCCAACGCCTGGTGCCCGAGGCAGATCCCCAACAAGGGCAGGCGGCGGAGTACCGCGCTCTGCACCACGCCGACGATCCCCGCCCGCGCCGGGTCCGTGGGCCCCGGACCGACCACCACCAGGTCGACCCCGTCGAGAGATCCCAGATCGCGGGCTACCTCGCGACCCGGACGCAGCACAACGTCCTGGCGGTCGACGGGCAGAGCATCCACCACGTTCAAGCTGAACGAATCATGGTTTTCGACAAACAGCACGCGCACGTCGTCATGGGAGCGCAAACCCGGCGGCGAAGCAAGCGCGAGGACAGGCTCCTGCGGAAGACTTGCGCGCGTTCAACCTGGGCCAGCAGGCCGTTGCTGTCCCGCCATCCGGGCCGCGCGGGCCGCCAAGGCGGCATCCCAGGAGGCGTATTTGTAGACTCCAGGCTTGAGGCGCAACGGTCGGAATCCCTGCGCCACCGTGCATGGAATGGGGATGGCGGTCGGCTGCTTGCCGCGCTTGCCGAATCACTGGATGCGTGACTCACGTCCGGTCACCGGCCCAGCGTCTGCTGAAGGGACTCGCGCGAGGATCTGTTCAAGCCTATCCAGGTCGGGCGGCTTCGCGAGATGCTGGTCGAACCCGGCCTCCAACGCCCGCTGCAAGTCTTCAGGCAAGGCGTAGCCGGTCAAAGCCACGAGATAGATTCTGCAACCCGAACAACCGCCCACTTCGTGTCGGTGTCCGTGGAGACGGACACGCGCGTGCAGCCACCCGGCCCGGTGAACTTGGCGGTGTTTTGCAGGAGATTGCCAACCATCTGGGTCAGCCGGTGCCAGTCTCCGTGAACAAACACAGGCTCAGCGGCGAAATGGCTCTCGAGGCGCACCTCGTTCCTTTCAAACTGGGGGCGATGGTCATCCATCGTACCCCGCACCAACTCGTTGAGGTCCAAGCGTTGCCGCTTCGAAGGTAGGACGACACTCACTGGCGACGAATAGGCCGAAACGCGCTCCGACCAGCCGGGCGCGCTCCAGCCCCAGCAAGCGCGCCCCTGCGAGATTGATCTTACGAATCGTCCCGCCCCTATCGAGCGTCAGGTAGCCCAAGGGCGCAAAGTCGTAGAGGTTGGAGTAGCGCTGCAACCCTGCTTCCAACTCTGCCCGCGCCTCCTGCAGCTCCTCGTTCTGCAGTTCCAGCTCGATCTGGTGAACTTGCAGCTCGTGTATGAGCCGCTGCGACTCCTCCACCTGGCTGTTGGGCTCCGACCTCGCCGACTTCTCCTTTAGCCGGTGTTCCGCCCGCCTGCGCAGCTCCGCCGCGTCCGCCGGTGTGCTTTCCCTCTTCTTCATCGGCCAACGCCTACGCCGACGGTGGGAAATGGGCCGCCATCGTTGCGACGGCGGCTGGCCACGGGGATGCTGCCGCGGGTTTTGCGCGTTCGCCCCGACTCTTGGAGCCTTCTCACTGCGGCCTGTGTTCTTGAGCTATCCACTGCGCCTACCCACAAGGCGTCACCAGCCCTCTGCCTTCAACACCGCCGTGGGCTAAGTCGAGCTGACTTCCCCGGCTTGTCGAGGCAATTCCCTGTTGCTTCTTATCCGTCTTTGGCGACGACCGGCGACGCATCATTGCCAGCGCCGCGAGCACGAGCAACCACGAGCGGAAGCTCGCCGTCGCTGGCATTTCTCTCGATCCCGCGGCGAATGCGCATCCGCTGTGACTCGCTGGCTTTACGGCTGGGCTTCCGCTGTCAGGCGACGATCCGGTCGCTCCACCAGTGCCCGATCCCGGCCCACCGGCGTCCGCCACGGTCGTGATGCCTGCGTCCGCGCCTGATGCGGGGACATCCACGGACACGTCAGTGGCTCCTCCGGCGCCATCCGTTCCACCATCCATCGACGGTGCGGGACCGGCGCCTACGGCCGAGATCTTGGCCACGAAGCCGTCGCCATAGGTGCCGCCATATCCCCCGCTGGTGCCGCCGAAGGCCGCTTGAAATACGCCCGGGGTCGTCGACAACGCTCCGGCCCCGCCGACATTGCCGGCCAGGTAGATGTTTGCGCTCGAATCTACGGCAAGTCCGACCGCTGACGTCGAGCCCGCCGCGTTGTTGCCGAGCAGCGTGGAGAACAGCAGCTTGCTCAGGCCCGAATCGAACTTCGCAACGAACGCGAGCGCGGGGCCATTGGGCGTGGTCTGGATGGGATTGACCTGCGCCACAAAGGGACTCGCCTGTCCGGCGATGTACACGTTGCCCGTGGAATCGAGCACGATCGGACCGGCGGCCGCAATGCCGTCACCGCTTCCGGTCGAATCGCCGAAGTAGGTCGCTGCCAGGAGGCTGGAGCCACTCGGATTCAATTTGGCGACAAACGCCGCATTGGCGCAGTTGAGGGAGCCGCCCAGTCCGCAGGTGGTCTGGTAGGCGCCGCTGGTGACCGGAAAGCCGTTGTCGTTCGTGGAGCCGTAGACATAGGCATCGCCGACCCCGTCGACGGCGATTCCCGTGACGAAATCCGAGACGTTCTGCGCGCCGCCATTGGTGACACTGAGCCCGCCCACATAGGTTGCGTAGATCGGGGTCGGCGTCGTCGTCGTGCCGCCGGCCGGGACCGGCGAGAACTTGACGAGGAAACCGCGGTTCGCCACTAGGTTGCCGTTCGCATCGAGCGGCGCGCTCACCGACTGGTAGGCGCTGGTGGTCGTCGGCAGAAAACCGCTGTTTGAAAACCCGCCGAGATAGAAATTGCCAGCGGGGTCGACGGCAACGGCCGTGCCGTTGGCTGGATTTACCGAGTGCGTATTGCCGCTCAAGCCGTTTTGCTTCTGGTCCCCGTAGAGCGTCGAGTACACCAGCGCCGAGCCGGTGGGATTGAATACGCTGAGGAATGCGCAGGTGTTGTCATCGCCGCTGCGCTGATCGGCCAGCAGCGCTCCGGCGGTCGTGGGAAAGCAATTCCATGTGGGGGCGCCGGCGCAGAGGGTCCCCAGCGAATTGCCGGCGACATAGGCGAGCCCCGAACCGTCCACCGCGATCGCATAGCCGATGGTACCGCGTCCCAGAAACGTCGCATAGGCGAGTGCGTTGCCCGAGGGATTGAGCTTGGCGACGAAGGCGCTGCTCCCCCAGTTGCCGCCAGTGTCGCTCGGGGAGCCTTCGCAATCGGCGTACTCCCCGCTCGAGGTATTGCCGGCCGGATTGCATACGGTCTGGTAGGCCCCAGCGGTCACCGGAAAGTCGGACGAGCTCGTGTTGCCGGTGATGTAGGCGCTGCCGCTCGAATCGACCGCGATCGCGTTGGAGGTGTCGGTGAAGGAGCCGCCGATATAAGTCGAGTACACCAGCGACGTGGCATCGGGGGCGACCTTGGTGACGAAGGCCCAGAACACGGTGCCGGCCGAGTACTTGGCGGGAGGCGCAGCCAGGCCGCCCGTTTGGGGAAAATTGGCCGAACTTGTCGAGCCGGTGACATAGAGATTGCCGGCGCTGTCCAGTGCCGCTGCCTGC
The DNA here is from genome assembly GCA_003142855.1 of Myxococcales bacterium. Taxonomy (GTDB): domain Bacteria; phylum Myxococcota_A; class Polyangia; order Fen-1088; family Fen-1088; genus Fen-1137. The sequence goes on along the minus strand of PLNW01000150.1, from coordinate 15,063 downwards.
CCCGGGCTCACGTTGCTGCCGATATTGCCGTCGCCGACGATGTCCGCGCCGCTGCCGCCCAGGTAGCTCAGGTAGCTCAACACCGGATCGATGATCAGGGGCTTGCTGTGGTCGTAACTCCCCAGCTTGAAGCGCACCGTCTTGCCGGCCAGGCGGTAGCTCGCCGGCACCAGCGTGCGCCGCGCACCATCCATTTGATACGCCACCGGGTGTTCGAAGGCCAGTTGCCGGCCCTGCGACTGGATCTGCAGCGTGCCCTGGGCATCGAGCTGCAGCTTTTGCGCACCCTCGAAGCGCACGCCGATGGCCGCCGGTTTGGCGCCGGGGGCGAGGACGAAGTCGTATTCCAGGTGCCCCTGGTTGCCGTAGTAGATGAGGTCCACGCCCGGGTAAACGCCGACGTAGCGGACCTTGCCATAGGTGGCCAGGTCTGTGCGCCATTTGCTCGGGTCGTTGCCGATCAGGTAGTTGATTCGGCCCGGCAGCCCCTGTTCGGCGTACGGCGCTGGACTGGCCTGGGCGCCCTCGATCAGGATGCGGACCCGGTCCGGATCGGCACTTTGGCCCTTTCGGCCCGGATCTTGGCTGGCGGCGAGCGACAGCACGGCTCCTCGCTGCCCAAGCGCGATGCTGTAGGCGGCGCCGTGAGCAAGGTATTGCACGTCGGTCGAGCCGGCCTGGCCCAGGTTTTCCTCGAAATTCAGGGGCAGGACAGCCATGGCGGCGTGGGCCTTCGCTTGCGCGCCGGGGTCCGCCGCAAACGCGGGCGAAAAGGTGATGGCGTGGATCGGTCCCAGCGACAGCCCCAGCGCGGCCGCCAGCAACCCCTTGCGCACAACGATTCCAGATTCGCGTTTCATGCTGACCTCTCGATTTCTTGGGCTTTGGGTATCGCTGTGGCCTCGGAAATCGTCCTCGTCTGCCGCAAAGCAACCCCACTGGTACGATGACGATCGGTGCCTAAGTGTTTCAATCTGGCGCACCGACTGGCCGCAAGCGGAGTGGATTTCTACCCGTGTCGCCCTACATGACTGGGTCGATTTCGACCGACGCCTGCTCTCAAACAGGACTTGCGCGGTCTGCTTTCGGAAGTATGCTTGGACTGGGCCCGGATATGGACACTCTGCAAACGTGCGTCCGGCCAGATGATCCCCGCGATTCTGCGAACGCGAGGACAGATGGCGTTGGCCAGGTGCCGCAAAGGCAGGCCCGGCAACAGCGGCTCTTTGATGCAATCCGCGTGGTCAACGATGAGAGTTTAAGTCAGCGGGGCGCAGCGTTCTTCGACACGTTGACCGCGCGTCTCGCCTCGGTGTTGGGCGCCGACGTCGCCTTTGTGGGCCAACTGGGCCTCGACGGTACCAGCATCGACATTGTCTCGGTCTTCGGCGACGGCAAACGCGCCAAGCCGTTCTCGTATTGCCTGGCCGGAACCCCATGCGCGCAGGTCATCGCGAACCGAGTGCACGCACACAGCAAGGACGTAGTGCGGCTCTTCCCGGAAGATACGCTGCTGGCCGAAATGGGGATTCACGCCTACGTGGGCGTGCCCTTGCGCGACGCCGACGGTAGGAGCATCGGAATCCTGGTGGGCCTATTTCGTCGCGACTTGGACGACGCGGAGTTGGCCGAGTCAGTGTTGCTGTTCTTCGCGCCTCGCGTGGCTCTGGAGATACAACAGGCGCGATCGGAATGCGTTCTGCGCCAGCGCGACGAGGCCTTGCACCGTCTGATGGACTCGAACATGGTCGGGTTCGTGATAGCCGACCTGGAAGGTCGCATCCTCGATGCCAACGATGCGTACCTGTCTATGATCGGCTTCGATCGTGCAGACATGGTTTCCGGGCGGATCCGCTGGCCCGACATGGCACCACCGGAACGGGCCGCAGACGAGGCAACGACAGTGGAGCGACTGCTGGCGCAGGACTCGTCCAAGGCATGGGAAGTGGAATGGGTACGCAAAGACGGGACCCGCGTAAGCGTCGTGATGGGCGGCGCGCTGCTGGATGCAAGCAGTGGGTGCGTCGTAGCGTTCGTCCTCGATCAGACGGAGCACCGTCGGGCTGAGCGCGAGCGACAAGAGGTGCTGGAGCGTGAGCACGCGGCCCTGGCCGAGGCTCAGGAAGCGAACCGGGCCAAGGATCGCTTCCTGGCGGTGGTGTCGCACGAGTTGCGTAACCCACTGTCGCCCATCACTATGGCGGTGGGAATGCTCCAGGCCCTCGCTCCAGCCGATGAGCGCGTGCAGAACGCGTTGCGCATCATCGAGAGAAACGCACGCCACGAAGCCCGACTGGTGGACGACCTGCTCGATCTCTCGCGCGTCGCGCGGGGTGCCCTGAACGTCGAGCGCAAGCCCCTGGACCTGGGACGTGTGCTGGTGGAGGCAATGGGGACGATGCGCGAGGATGCCCGGCGCTTGGGGCTCCACATTGAGGGCGCGTTCGAGCCTGGCCTGTGGGTGAACGCAGATGCCACGCGCATCGGTCAGATCGCTATCAATCTACTGGCGAATGCGCTCAAGTTCACTCCGACCGGAGGGTGCGTCACAGTGCGCCTGCAACGTCAGGGCGAAAGCGCACAATTCAGCGTCGAGGATACTGGTGTCGGCATCGAGCCCGAACTTCTGCCACGCTTGTTTGCGCCCTTCGTGCAGGGATCTGCCGGAGCGTCGCGACGGGGTGGCATGGGTATTGGATTGTCGATCGTGCGGTCGCTGGTTGAATTGCACGGCGGCGTTGCTCGGGCGGAGAGCGAAGGCCCGGGGCGGGGTGCGCGTTTCATTGTCGAGCTGCCCACCATCGCTCCGCCGCAAATGGAGGCACCTGCCATGCCACCGACCGGCCCACGCGTCTTGGTGGTCGAAGACAATGACGACGCCCGCGAGATGGTCGCCACCTGCTTGGGCATGCGGGGCTACTCTGTGGCTGGATGTGCGACCGGCGAGGCCGCTTTGGACTGGCTTAGCCGCGAGCGGCCGGGCGTGATCCTTGTCGACATTGGCCTGCCCGGCATCGATGGCTACCAGTTCCTGCGGGGGGCGCGGCTGGTGGCAGGCTGTGCCTCGATTCCTGCGCTTGCGGTGACCGCTCTTGGAGCTCCCGAGGACTTGAAGCGCACGCGCGAGGCGGGTTTTGCCGGGCATGTGGTCAAACCGCTCGACGTGGACGAACTCGCGAACCGCATAAGGACCTTGCTCGTCGAAGGCAGCCCGGTGAACGCGCGTCCATCCTAGTGCCGCCGGCTTGTCCGTACCGCAAAACCTTAAACCGCGCACGTATCCCAGCGGAAAAGGGAGGCGCTTGCGCCCTGGGGTCAGGGGCCAAGCCAGGCGTGAACTCCGGTGAACTGCTCGGCGTTACGCCGTTCCGTTTCCAGCCGGGCCGCCACGCCGCCCATGATGCGACTCAGCTCTGGAACCGCTTGCGCAGGCAGTGTGGCGGCGAGCGTGCGCAGCCGATCGGCGAAGCCTCGACCCACGCCCATCCAGGCGAGAGTCTCCCGCTCCCCGGGCCGGAGGCCAGAAACGTTCGAGCTGTGGTAGCCCGCGCGGGCGGCGACATCGGTGAGATAGGCGAGCCACGCGCCCGGGCGCGGCGCCTCTGTTGGGCTCAGCGCCACCGCAGGCGGCGCCGCATCGAACGTCGTCGTGAAGAAGACGGAACTATGGGCGTCTCCGCCGATCCACTTCTGCCACAGGGAGGGATGTCCCAGTCGCGAGTACGAAGGCACCGAGAATTCCAAGGGCGACCAGTACGCCGCAAAGGTCGAACGGGGACGCGCCGGGCGGGCTCAGCGACGGAACCACGAGCAGGTGCCGCTCCAGCCAAATGCCCACGAACTGAGCCGCCGCCGCAGTCCCGAGAACGCGAGCGCTCGCCTTGGCCCGAGACCCGAGCAGCAGCGCGAATGGGACGACGAAGCAGAGGAACACGACGGTTGCGGCTTCGGTTCGCCAACCGCCCGTCGCGCGCCTGATGACAAACGCGATCTCCGTCGGCAGATTGCCGTACCAGATCGGCAGGTATTGCGACCAAAAGAAATATCCCCACAGCACGGACATCGTGAAAATGAGAACGCTCATATCCCGGCGCATCTTCTGGTCAAGGCGACCGGCGGCAAGTCCCAGCAGGGCGACCAACGATGCGCCAGAGGCGGCTGCACCGACGAAGACGTGCGGCCCAATGAGCGTGCTCGACCACTCCGGGTCTGGCCCGAGGACAAAGTCGAAAGCCCAGAAGGAAAGCACGACCGCAAAGATCAAGCAGAACGCGACCAAGAGCTGCGACGAGCGAGGCTCGCGTGCGGCGGTGACCGCGCCGCCGCCCCGCCGCATGCCGAGGTATGCGAAGCCGAAGAGGACGGCTGTGGACAGCAGCTCACGGACAGAAAAGAACGGCAGATTCAACCAGAACGCCTGTCCGGGCGGCGGCCGGTCGAACCATGGCGCCCAGCTCGGGACACCGGCAACGACGACGACCAGCAACAACATGGCGACCGGGACGAAGCTCGTCACGGCCGACGCCAGAGAGTTGAGCCCATCGGCCCACCGTGCGCCGGACAGCTCGAGCACGGCACCGAAGGCGAGCGTTCCCATCGCAGCGCCCGAGAAGAAAAGCCAGCTCGCGATCAGCGCGGCGAAGGCACGCGGGGCCTGGCCGCCCAAGGCGCCCCAGGCGAAGGCGACCGTGCCCGCAACGACGGCAAGCAGGCAAGCGCGGGTCAGACTATGCCCTAGCACAATCTCCACGTTATGAACCCGGCGACTCAGGGCGCGCCTCCTGTCCCCGCTGGCCCACCCGGTGTCGTGGGTGAGGCCGCAAGGCAACCGTCTTTCTCGATGCGGCGGACGTGAGCGACGAGGGCCCAGCGCTCGCGCGAGGTCAGCCCCTCGCGCAACGTCGGCATTGCCCGCCCTCCCGCGGTTATCGTCCCGTAGATGAAGCCGTCGCTGCGGCGGCAGATCGTGACGTAGCGCAAGTCCGGCGCTGGGGGGAATTTCGCCGAGACCTTGCCGTCGCCGTGCCCTTTGGCTCCGTGGCAAATCGCGCAGTGGGTGTTGAACAGGCGCTCTCCCGTCGCGGCTGCGCCGGGGTCAGCGGCGTACGGGTTCTGCAGATCCTGCGCGTCCTCCCGATCATCGAGCGTTTCGACGCCTCCGACGGGCACCGAGCCCTCGGGGGCCGGGCGCGGCGCCGTCAGCGGGCGAACCGCAGGCTGCTCCTCCATGCTCGCCGGCCACTTCCGGTCGCACGCGCTCACCAGCAGTGCGCCGATGGTTAGCGTCGAGAGCACGCGCCTCACGGCAGCAACTCCTCGGCTCCCGCGAGGGCCTGCCGAATCGCTTGGGTCGCGTCGGAAGTGCGGCCTTGAATCGGCACGACGAGCGCGAGGCGATCGGACACGACCGCCTCTTTCGCCTTGCGGGGGACGCCCCTGCGCGCGAGCACGCCCAGTACGGCCAGCGCCACAAAGTTGGTCGCGCCCGCGCCGAGCATGGTGAGTTCGAAGCACACGATTGCGAATGCCGGCCAGGCCAGCACTGGCTTGCCACCTACAACGAAGGGATGAACCAGCGAGGCGTAGACCTGCAGCGCGACGGCGGTTGCAAGGCCAGCAACGGCGCCAGCGAGCGCAAGCCAGCCAAGCAGTCGTTCCGTCCCGGGACGGTGGACCCGGTGGACGACAGGAAATGGCGCCGGGCTCGCCAGGCGGAGGCCTTCGACGCCAAGCGCTTCCAGGTCGCGAATGGCCTGCTCCGCCCGCCGTGGATCGGCGAAAAGCGCGACCAGCTCACTGCGCATGCCGCACCTCCTTGTCACCGTCCCCAGCGACCGTCGCCGCTTGCCCCTGCAATGTCTCCGCAACCGACACGCACGGGAAGAGCTTGATGAACAACAGGAACAGCGTAGTGAAGACGCCAAAGCCGCCGAGACAGATGGCGACTTCGATCGACGTCGGGCGATAGTTGTGCCAGGTGACTGGGCTGAAACCACGGGCGAGGCTGGTTACCACGAACATGAAGCGCTCGAACCACATCCCGACGGTGACTAGCACGGCGATGGAAATGATCGCGGGCAGGTTGCAGCGCACGCGCGGCCAGAAACAGGGGAGCGGGACAATACTGTTGCACGCCACGACCCCCCAGAAGATCGGCGCGTACGGCCCGCTTATGCGCCAGATGAAAACCTCTCGCTCAGCGGCGCCACCACGGTAGAAGGCCATGAAGAACTCGGTGGCATAGACCAGCGTCATGACCAGCGACATCGCGACTAGCAGCCGGCCCAGCATCGAAAAGTGCTCCCGCCGGATGTGAGCCTGCAGCCCAAAGCCGCTGCGGATTCCCGCCAGCAGGATGATCGCCATCGCGATCCCCGAGAAGATCGCGCCCGCCACGAAGTAGGGCGCGAAGATGGTCGAGTGCCAGCCGGGAACGAGCGTCATGGCAAAATCCCACGACACGACACTGTGGACCGACACCGCCAGCGGAATGGCGACGGCGGCGAAGATCGGGTACGCGCGCTCGTAGTGTGCCCACTCGCTTTCGGTGCCCGCAAACCCGAGGGACAGCACCCGGTAGAGCACCCGGCGCCAGCCGGAAATGCGGCGGGCAAGGATCGCCAGATCGGGCAGCATGCCCATGTAGAGAAACAGGGCACTGATCGTCACGTACGAGCAGATCGCGAAGACGTCCCAACCAAGCGGCGAGCGAAAGTTTATCCAGAGATGCCGCTGATTCGGCAAAGGCAGCAGCCAGAAGAACAGCCAAGGACGACCGAGGTGAACGATGGGAAAGAGTCCGCCCGTCATGATGGCGATAACCGTCATGGCTTCCGCCGATCGGCCGATGGAGGCGCGCAGCGGCGAGCGCGCGAAAAAGAGGATCGCGGAGACCAGCGTGCCCGAGTGGCTGACGCCGATGAAGAAGACGAACGTCGTGATGATGCTGCCCCACATGACCGGCGAGTTCAGGCCGGTGACACCGAGCCCCTCGCGGGTCATCACGCCCCAGGCCCATCCGCCAAGCACCATGACCGCGACGGCGATGAAGAGCCCCACCGCGTACCGCCAGGTGATCCGCCGCGTGGCCAGCATGTCGCGCTCGATGGGCGGCGCTGAGCCGGGCGCGCCGCCGTCGGATGGCGTCCCCGGGCCAGATAGCGTTTGTGATGAGGCGCTCACGTCGGGATCTCCTCTCGACGCCGAGCCAGGTAGACGATGCCAGGGCGCGTGTTGAGATCTTCGAGTAGGAGGTAGGAACGACCGCTTGCTGCCGCCTGCGAGACGCGTGAGGCCGGATCCTTGAGATCGCCGAAGATGATCGCCTGGCTGGGGCAGGTCTGCGCGCAGGCGGGCGTGATGTCGCCGTCCTTCAGCTCGTGGCCGTCCACGCGCGCCTGTTCCTTGGCGCCGCGAATGCGCTGGATGCAGAGCGTGCACTTCTCCACGACCCCGCGCTCGCGCACGGACACGTCGGGGTTGAGTCCCAGGTTCGACGGCTCCGGCCTCGGCCAGTCGAACCAGTTAAAGCGCCGCACACCGTAGGGACAGTTGTTTTCGCAGTATCGTGTGCCGACACAGCGGGCGTACACCTGCGTGTTCAGCCCTTCCGACGAGTGATAGGTCGCGTACACGGGACAGACCGCCTCGCAGGGCGCGTTCGTGCAGTGCTGGCACAACCAGGGAAGGAACAACGCGCGCGGGTGCGTCGCCGGTCCCTCGATGAATCTGTGGACGTGCAGCCAAGCCATGTCGCGGCCCCGGGCGATCTCCGCCGCGCCGACGATCGGCGAGTTGTTCTCGACGTAGCAAGCGCCGACGCATGCGCCGCAGCCCGTGCAGCGATCCAGATCGATGGCCATGCCCCAGCGGTGGATCGGGTGAGCGGGCGCGGCGTACATCGAGACCAGTTCCTGCCTTGGCGGAAGCGTCGCCGCGCCGATGACCTCCAGGGCGAGGCCTCGGCCGCGCTGGCCAGAGTCGCTGGCGGCCAGGGCCAGGGCGACCTTACGTCCGGTCGCTTCGATCCGCCCCGACGCGAGCAGGCCGATCGGGCCGGCGCCGAGCAGGTCCGTCGCGTACGGCACCGGCACGGCGACCGCGTCCTCGCGTACCCCCGCGTAGAGAAAGGCGGGCAACTCGGCTCGGCCCGCACCCGTCGTAAGGCGCACGAGAGATCCCGTGACGACGCCAAGTCGTGCGGCCGTCGCAGGGTTGACCTCCACCCAGCCGCCCCACGTGATCGTCGTCAACGGATCTGGCATCTCCTGCAGCAACAACCCCTGTGGCACCAGCCCGTCGAGGTAGCGCACTGATGGCGCGACAATGATAGCCAGCGCGGACAGACCGTCTTCGGCGCGTGCTTCGGCTGGCAGGTTGGCAAGCACGCCATCGTCGAGCGCAACGGGCTGGGGCGTCGGATCGGTGAACACACCTCCACGCTCGAGGTCGGCCGCCGTCGCGGACTGGCGAACGATTGCATCGAACGGACCGTCGGGAAGACCTGTGGCATCGAGCTTGCGCGCGACATCGAGAAAGACTGTGCCCGCCGCGCGCGTCGGGCGCAGCGGGGTCATGACCGGCTGCTGGATGCACCGGATTCCGGCCCGTGGCGTGGCGTCGCCCCAGGCCTCGAGAAAGTGATGATCGGGCATCACGACGTGCGCGTGCCGTGCGGTTTCGTCCAGGCGATTCGTGAAGACCGCGACCATGGGAATGCGGCCGAGCGCCTTGGCCAGACCACCGAACACGGGGCCGAAGCCGAGCGGGTTCGCGTGGTGGACGATGAGCGCGCCGACCTCACCGGCGGCGGCCCGGGACGCGAGTTCGTCGACGGTCAGCGCGGGGGCCGCCCACGGCTCGTTCGGGGGGGCGAAGAAGCGTACTGTCTCGCCGACATTTCCCGAAAGCCAGTTGAGCAGGTGGACGGCCTCGGCCAACGCAGCCGCGTCCGGGCCGATGGCGGCGCGGCCCGGCCCGACGCAAAGGCTCGGGTGCCCGCCGAAGAAGCTGGCGACCAGGCGTCTGATCCTTTCCTCCGCGACCTGCGTGCGCGACGCGACTCGGGCGAGATCGTAGGGCGCAAGCCCATTGGCCAGCCGCTCGCGAAGAGGCCGGGCAAGCGCTTCGACGCTGGCGTTCCCGATGTCGAGCCTCGCCCGCACCAACCCCAGCACCAACTCCGCCTCGCTGCCGGGCCTGACGGAGATCCACTCGTCGGCGGCCGCCGCTGTCCGCGACAGGCGCGGCCCCACGTACACGAACCGCCCGCCACCCGCACGCAACTCCGCCAGCGCGCATGCGTGCTCGACCGGCGAGCCCCAGTCCTCGAGAAAATCGGCGCCGATCGACAGCAAGACTCGCGCCCGAGCGATGTCCCACACCGGGTGCTGCTCGATGCCGAACGCTCGCCGCGCGCCCTCGCGGATCCAGAGGGGCTCCATCGGATCGAACGTGACGACCTGGCCAGCATCTTGGCTGAGCGAGCCCAGCCAGCTGCGAAACAATGAGCCCAGTGCGCCGCGCTCGGGCCGCGTGAGCACCACGATACGGCGGTGCGCATCCATGGCCGCGCGCAGCCCCGCCGCGAACGCCTGCTCTGCATGATCCCACGACGCGCCCGCGAGGCCGGCCGACGAGGCGACGAGTGGCAGCCCCAGCCGGTCGGGCGAATAGAGGTCCTCGATCGCCGCCTGGCCGCGCAGACAGAGGGCGCCGCCGCTGATCGGATGCTCCGGGTTGCCCTCAAGCTTGATCGCGCGACCTTCGCGAACCCGGGCTGTCACGCCGCAATTAGCGGGACACTCGCGGCAGATGGTGCGGTACGTGCGGGCGATTCCGGGCACGGCGTCGTCGGAGGGGACGACGTCCGGCACGAGGAATCTCGGCAGGCGCTTGCTGCACCCGGCGAGGGAGACGGCCGCCCCAGTGCCAAGCACCGTGCCAAAAAAAAGTCCGGCGCGAGAGGTTCTTCTTCAGCTCGTCCACCGGGGCCTCATTTGTGGCACACGATACAGTCGACGGTGGCATTGCGCTCGCCGTGACAGCCCAGGCAGCGGCCCATCGTCAACTGCGCCGCCGGCACGACCATATGCATCGCCTTCACCTCGCCGTGGCAGTCGCTGCAGGCGACCTTGCTGCGCACGTGCATGCGGTGGCTGAAGTAGATGAAGTCGGGCAGGCGGGTCACGCGCACCCAGCGCGGCGGCTGGCCTTGTTCGAACAGCGCAGCCAGGGCTTGCACGCCCGGCTTGTCCTTGGCGATGAACTTGTGACAGCCCATGCACTTGCGCACCGAGGGCAGGCCGGCGCTGGGAGAACTGGCGGCGTAGACATGGCACCCGAGGCACGGCATGTCGTACTGCCCGGCGTGGATCGCGTGGTCGAACGGGACCTTGGTTCCGCTCTCCTGCGCCACGCTGTGGGTGGGCACGCGGTTTCCGCCCACGATGCCGGCAACGGCAGCGAAAAAGGCAGCCAGGCCCAAAGCGCGCCGCCGAGACATGAACAGCCCCGCCACCACCGCGCCTCAAGGATCAGAAGGACAAGTTGACCGAGGTTTTGGCGCCCGCCACTTTCACCGGGAAGGTACGCTCCTTTTCGGGTTTCTTCAGCTTCTCGCCCCAGACCTTCAGTTGGTACTGGCCTGCTGGCACGTTGGGGATGGTGAAATGTCCGTCCGCCGTGGTGACCGCCTGGTAGAAATTCTGTAGCACGATGACGAAGCCAAGCATCTCCGGGTGTATCGAGCAGAGCTGCGTGTACACCCCGGGCTTCTTGAACGTGTACGAGCGCTTCTCGCCCTTTGGCCAGGCGCCGAGGTTGTAGCCTTCGTTGTCAGGAGAAAAGACGTTGTGGGTGACGGCGTCGCTGTTCGTGAAATCAACCGTCGTTCCTGCCACGATCGGCAGCACGTGCGGGATGAACGTCATCTTCTTTTGGTCTATTTGGGCGTGCGCCGAGGGCGGCGGAAATTGCCCCGGTGCCGACACGATGTAGACGACGAGGTTGGCGTTCCCGCGTGCGTGCGCAACCGTCCCCTCAATCGTCCCGGCCTCGGCCCACGCAACGGCGGGTGCGATCAGCGTGGATGCAACGAGCGCAAGCATTGTCGAAGTCACGAACCGCTCCATGTTTTTCTCCTTGAGGGCGTGTTTCGCTGTCGGTGTCGGAACGTGAGGCATCATAGCAGCAAACATGTAGGTCGCGGCCCGATCGCTGTTCTCTGCGGCGGCATCACGTCAGAACGCGAAGGCGAGATTTCCGATGATCGACTCGATTTCCGTCGTCGAGGTGCCGGGGGTCGGCGCCGCGAAGCCGCCTGCCTGCCCCCACCCGGCACCCGGCGCCCCGTTTGCCTGCTCGATGAGCCCGATGAGCGCCAGCTTCAGGTTGGGCCGCACCAGGAAGGCGATGCCCGGGGTGATGCGCACGTCATGTATCGAAGATCCGCCGGCGGGCTGCACCTGCGAGACTTCGACGCGGATGGCGGGCACCAGCCACGGGAAGATGACGTACGAGATCTCCTCGTACTGCGAGAGCGCGTGGACGCCCGTGCCGTCGGCGAGCGCGTGGTCGTGCCGCTCCTGGTAGACCCCGGCGTCGATCTCCAGCGAGTCCCATTGCGCCCGCAGGCCAGCGCCGAACGTCCAGATCTTGTCGTTGAGCGTGACCGAAACGGGAGGCACTGCTGCGTTCGGCGTCCCGAACCTCGACTCGGCGTGGTAGGCGAAGATGTCGAGCGTGAGAGCACGCTCGGCCCACGGCTTCATGGGATTGGCTGGGGCTGCCGCGCCTTCGCCGTCCAGGCGCATACCGCCCAGCTTGTAGCCGGCGTGGGCGTAAACATTGTTGCTGAGTGCGACCCCCGTGTTCGCACCGGCGTTGACCCCGACCGCCAGGTTGAATCGGCCGGCGACAATGCTCGTGAGTTCGATGCCGTTGTACGTGCCGGCCAGGTTCCACGACGGGTCCGTGCTCCCGTACAGCGCGCTCACCGAGAGCGGTGGGATGAGCACATCCGCGACGTACGAGGAATGGGGGCCGAAGCTCGCAAGCGTGGCGAACTGCTTTCCCACCGACAGGTTGAGCAGGTGCTTGGGGCCCAGTAGATCGTTGAAATGAACCCGCGCGTGCTCGATCTCCACACCGTCAGCGGAGATCGTGACCTCGCCGAAGAAAGTGATCTTTTCGTCGAAGCTGCCAGCCGCCCAGACGTGCGCTTCCGCAATCAAGCTGTCCAAAGAGAAGCGGGCGCCGTTGTCGGCCACGGCCGCGCCCGACGTCTTGTCGGGATGGACGACCGCCTGGCCGTTGAACCCCACCGCGATGGGCACCGACGAGGGCACCGTGCCCGGCCATGCCACGGCCGGGAACATCTGCTTGTACGCCTCCTGGCCGAGCGGCACGGGGTCCTGCTTGACGAAGTCGCTATCGCTGCCTGGGAACCGGAAGCCGTTGCGCCTGAACGCCTCGCCGAAGGGGGTCAGTTTCGGATAGATCGTGTGGCAGGTCAGGCAGCTTGTGCCGTACTTGCGCGCGAACACCGGGACGGCGGCCGCCGGCGGTGACCAGGCGAGCAGCACCGCCAGAACAACACAGCCGGCAATCCAGCCGACGGCGCGAGGGAAGCGAAGGGAGGTGCGGATCAGGGGCAGTAGTCGCTGGCTGGGCCGGATTTGCATGGTCCTCTCCTTTTCACCAAGTTCGCCACCGATTCTCCAACCGGCTGCGGTCAACACAAGACCCGTGCCACCAGAAGGGTGTCGGAACGCGCGAGTTTCGTTGCACGGATGCGAGCTGGCGTTGCGAATTCGTAATCTCTACCACTCGGGCGAGACGGGATGGGGACATTGCGACGCTGCTCGTGACTCCGCATCACGCGCTGGTCCAGATTCCGCCATCGGTTACTCTGGCGGCGGCCGCAAGGTTCGTGTCGCGAGTACTCAGCGAAGGGCCGGTGCTGACGGAGAACACGCGCTCCATTCGCTCCCTTCGGACCAGGCTTTCCTGGTCGCACTGTTCCGACTATGCTCTTCCGAGCCACATGTCAGAGGCATGTAAGTCCCCGTACTTGCGTGGCGGATAGCCTCGGCGGACCGGCCGGTTCAATCGAAATGAAGCACAGCCTCCTTCAATTCGAAGGGGACAGCTAATGCGCGCCGGGGCGGGCCGGCGGAATTAAGGCACCGGCGCCGGGCGACTTGTCTGGGGCGCCGTCGTTGTGGATGTTCACCGCGTCGACGGCGTGCGTGACCCCCGATCCCATGAAACCCAACCCCGTCCCCGCCGTCACAGCCCCGATACCGATCACGACCCAGCCGACGGGACCGGACAGCACCGCGATCCCGACGATCACCCCGGCCACGCCAGTCAGGTAGGTCGGAACACCAATGAAGAGTTGAGTATTTGCCTTGCGTGCGTGCATGGCAGCGGCTGGCGTATCCGCAACCAGACTCGCCAGGTCTCCACCGAATGGGCCGATCGGCACTTCACGGCCGTCCTTCACATACATGGGCGCGGCATGGTGGATGACCACTCCCACCCGACCGCTCGCTCGCGGCTGGTAGGTGGTGCTGCACGCTGCTTGCAACAGAGCCACTGTCAGAGCAACGGCCACTCCGACACGATCCCTTCGCCCCGTCACCGCTTGCTTGCTCACGACGGAACGATGACCAGCATTGGTCTGCCGGCCGCGTCCCACTCGGCGGCAAAGCCGTCAAAGCCGTCCTCGCGCAGCCCGTGCGCTGGATCCAGCAGCAACACGCGATGGGTGCTCTGGTTGACGCCCGCTACCACCTCGTAGTGGGACAGCGCCCGATCGCCATAGCGCTGCACCAAACCGACCAGGACCGGACGATTCAGCCCCACCTCGTTGACCAGATCGGCCAACTCGCCCTTGATCACGAATGCGCGCAGGCCCTTTTCTCGGACAAAATCGCGCAACACACCGAGGCCGATGCCGTGACCGGATTCGACGGGAATGCTGCGCAATATCTCGTCCACCGACGATGGCACCGACCAGCGTTGCAACATCATCACGAGAGCCGCAGCCCCGCAATCGCGCTCGCCGGTCTGCCGAATCAAGTGAACGCCGTCCACCAGCACCCAACCGCGGTCGCGGGTAAGATCGCTGGGTAAGATCGCCCGTGCCGTTCCGTGGTAGCAGCCAGCCACGGCGACAGCGGCCGCCAGGGCAAGTAGCGTCCGCGGTCGGTTGTCGTATCGGCGCGTCCCCACCTAATCAGATTATCACGATGATGAGCACCACGATCAGGATGACCACCAGCGTGCTGCCACCGGCCACCCAGATGACGGTGGTGCTGCCACCCTCGAACTTCTCCAGACCCTTGGCGCTCGCCTCACGGGAGGCGTAGTCCTGGCCTTGCGGCGCGCTCGCCTCGGTCGCAATCGGGGCCGTCGCCGCGGGGCGGCCCCGCAGAATCTGCGCGCTATTCTCGCCGGGCGCGTTGGCCCAGGCGCTCGTCGGAATGGAAACCAACCCAAGTGCGATGGCCAGGGCAAGCGATCGCAGCCCTTGGCGCCGTCTACCAACGGGATGTGGTGAGACGCGCCCGCGAGGTACGAAATTGCAGAGCCCAATGCCGACCATGAGAATCGCCGCTAACATCAAGAACATGATTGCCTCCGTGTGAGTGAAGTCGATCCCCTGAAGATCCAGGTCTCAGTCCGCAATTGTCCAACCGTCAGAGGACTTGGTTTCAGTGAATACTGTCAAGAGTCTGCACGAACCGTGCCGCTCCCGCGGCCACGGCCTATAATGCCGTCCGTGCGCCACAATCCGGAGCGCAAGTGCCCTGCCGGTCCTTCATCTTGATTGAGCCTGCTACCGCATGAAGACGAGCGCGGCGTACCCGAGCGTTCCCCCATTGGCGCCGCCGCCTATCTCGTGGCTGTAGCTTCGATTCGGTAAAGGCTAAATGGCGCTGTAGAGTAGCCAGGAGCGGTCGCCCGCTCCTGGCCCTCGCCAGATCCGTACTAGGAGATTTCCACCATACGGCTCCTCCGTCGGTGCGGCTCGTGGCTAGCACTACTGATTCAAAA